>NC_017586.1:4398076-5026373 GCF_000240165.1 Streptantibioticus cattleyicolor NRRL 8057 = DSM 46488 | reverse complement strand
CCAGCTCCGCCGAGGGCATCCGGGCGAACTCCGCCCGCAGGTGCTCGGTGGCCAGCGGCCCGAACTCCTTCTCGTCGAAGGCCCGCTCCAGCACCAGCGCCCTCGCCTGCGGCACCTCCAGCGTCTCACGCAGCAGATCCCCGAAGAGATACACCTCGATCCCCCGGTCCCGCAGTATGTCGGCGAACCCGTCGTGCTCCGCACGGGCCCGGCGTACCCACAACACGTCGTCGAAAAGCAACTGCTCCCGGTTGGACGGGGTGAGCCGCTTCAGCTCCAGGTCCGGCCGGTGCAGGATGACCCGGCGCAACCGTCCGGCCTCGGAATCCACGTGGAAGCCCATGCAGAAACCTTCCCCCAAGAGGGCTCGGGGCTATCCCCTGTACCAGTGTCGTCCAGCAGGCGGTGGCCGTGCTCAGGGGCGCGGGGCCGGCCGCAGGGCCGACGCCAGCTCGGCGATCCGCCGCGGCCCGACCCGGCAGCAGCCGCCGATCAGCCGGGCCCCGGCCGCCGTCCAACCCTCCACCCGGGACGGGTCGAACGTGGCGCCGCCCCGCCAGGCGCGCGCCTCGGCGTCCCACCGCTCACCGCTGTTGGGGTAGACCACCACCGGCTTGCCGGTGACCTGCCGGGCCAGGGCGACGGCCGGGCCCGCGTCCTCGGCGGAGCAGCAGTTCACCCCGACCGCGATCACCTGCGGTACGCCGGCGGCGAGCGCGAAGGCGTCGGCCAGCGGCTGCCCGGCCCGGGTACGGTCGCCGGCCACGGTGTACGACAGCCACACCGGCACCCCGGTGCCCTCCACCGCGCGCAGCAGCGCCTCGGCCTCGTCGGCGTCGGGCACCGTCTCCAGCGCGAGGACGTCCGGGGCGGCCTCGGCCAGCGTCTCGATCCGGGGCCGGTGGAACCGGGTCAGCTCGGCGACGCTCAGCCCGTAGCGGCCCCGGTACTCGCTGCCGTCGGCGAGCATCGCCCCGTACGGGCCGACCGAGGCCGCCACCCACACGTCGTCCCGCCCCCCGGCCGCCCGCCGGGCCAGCCGCACGCTCCGCCGCAGCAGCTCCCCGGCCGCCCGCCGCTCCAGCCCCCGCCGGGCGAACCCCTCGTACGTCGCCTGATAACTCGACGTGATCAGCACCCGCGCCCCCGCCCGCAGGTACGCGGCGTGCGCCGCCTCGATCTGCTCCGGCGCGTCGGCCAGCAACCGCGCCGACCACAACGCGTCGGACAGGTCACACCCCTGATCGGCCAACTGGTTCGACAGACCGCCGTCGA
Organism: Streptantibioticus cattleyicolor NRRL 8057 = DSM 46488; assembly: GCF_000240165.1. Taxonomy (NCBI): domain Bacteria; kingdom Bacillati; phylum Actinomycetota; class Actinomycetes; order Kitasatosporales; family Streptomycetaceae; genus Streptantibioticus; species Streptantibioticus cattleyicolor. The sequence continues at coordinate 5,025,098 of NC_017586.1, read as the reverse complement.
GCACGACCGGCCCGGCCATCAGCGCGTCGCCCAGCGGAACGGAGGACACCCGCAACACCCCTCGCTGTGTCGGATCGGTGCCCCCAGTGTGCCGCGCCCTGCGGACGTACGGCTCCCCGGGGCCGTCCCGGGGGTACGGATCGGCGCGGGCCGGACGGAGCCGGCCCGCGCCCGGCACCGGTCAGGAGAGCTGGGACTGGACCTCGGAGGCGATCAGTTCCAGGTGGTCGAGGTCGTGGAGGTCGAGCACCTGGAGGTAGATGCGGGAGGAGCCGACCGACGCGTAGCGGCCGATCTTGTCCACGACCTCGGCCGGGGAGCCGGCCAGGCCGTTGGCGCGCAGCTCGTCCGGCTCACGGCCGATCGCCGCGGCGCGCCGGGCCACCTCGGCGTCGTCCTTGCCGACGCAGACCACCAGCGCGTTGGAGTACACCAGGTCGTCCCCCTTGCGACCGTGCTCCTCGGCCGCCGCTCGGACCCGTCCGAACTGCCGCTCGGTGTCCTCCACCGAGGCGAACGGGATGTTGAACTCGTCGGCGTAGCGGGCCGCGAGCTGCGGGGTGCGCTTGGCGCCGTGGCCGCCGATGAGCACCGGCACCTTCTTCTGGGCCGGCTTGGGCAGCGCCGGCGAGTCCTGGAGGTGGTAATGGGTACCGGAGTGGCTGAACGTCCGGCCGACCGGGGTGGACCACAGCCCGGTGACGATGGCCAGCTGTTCCTCCAGCCGGGCGAACTTCTCCTTCGGGAACGGGATCCCGTACGCGGTGTGCTCCTCCTCGTACCAGCCGGCACCAAGGCCCAGCTCCACCCGGCCGCCGGACATCTGGTCCACTTGGGCGACCTGGATGGCCAGGACGCCGGGCAGCCGGAAGGTGCCGGCGGTCATCAGGGTGCCCAGCCGGATCCGGCGGGTCTCGCGGGCGAGACCCGCCAGCGTGATCCAGGCGTCGGTCGGGCCGGGCAGTCCGTCCGAGGCGCCCATGCGCAGGTAGTGGTCGGAGCGGAAGAAGGCGTCGAAGCCGAGATCCTCGGTGGCCTTGGCAACGGTCAGCAGCGTGTCGTAGGAAGCCCCCTGCTGGGGCTCGGTGAAGATGCGCAGATCCATGCCTCAATCCTGCACCCGCCCGACCCGTGGAACGCGAACCACTCAGCCGAGCGGACGCGCGAGTGACAGTGCGAAACGCCCCTCCTCGTCGGTCCACCAGTGGGTCAGTTCGAGACCGGCCTCCTTCAGCTCGGTACGCACCCCGGCCTCGCGGAACTTGGCCGACACCTCGGTGCGCAGCTCCTCGCCGGCCGCGAAGCGCACCGCGAGGTCGAGCGCCGGGATCTTCGCGGTGAGCGCGGTGCGGGCGCGCAGCCGCATCTCGATCCACTCCTGCTCGCGGTTCCACAGCGCCACGTGGTCGAAGTCCTCCGGGGTCAGGTCGGCGCCGAGTTCGCGGCGGAGCACGGAGAGCACGTTCTTGTTGAACTCGGCGGTCACCCCGGCCGCGTCGTCGTAGGCGGCGACCAGCGTGCGTTCGTCCTTCACCAGGTCGGTGCCGAGCAGCAGCGCGTCCCGCGGGCCCAGCGCGGCGCGCACCGAGCCGAGGAACGCGGCGCGTTCGGCGGGCAGCAGGTTGCCGATGGTGCCGCCGAGGAAGGCGACCAGCCGGGGCCCGGGACCCGGCGGCAGGTCGAGGCGTTCGGTGAAGTCGGCGACGACGGCGTGCACGGTGAGCCCGGGGTAGTCGGCGAGGAGCGCCTGCCCCGCCTGTTCGAGCGCGCTGTCGCTGACGTCCACCGGGATGTACCGCTCCAGCGTGCCGCGCCGGCGCAGGGCGTCGATCAGCAGCCGGGTCTTCTCCGAGGATCCGGAGCCGAGTTCGACCAGGGTACGGGCGCCGGCCGCCTCGGCGATGGCGTCGGAGCGCTCCCGGAGGATCGCGCGCTCGGCCCGGGTCGGGTAGTACTCCGGCAGCCGGGTGATCTCCTCGAACAGCTCGCTGCCGCGGGCGTCGTAGAACCACTTGGGCGGCAACTGCTTGGGGTCGGCGGTCAGTCCGGCCCGTACGTCGGCACGGAGCGTGGCCCCGGCGGCGTCGGCGGGGAGCAGCCTGGTCAGGGTGAACGCGCTCATGCGGGAGGCTCCTTGAGGGGGGTGACGTCGACGCCGTCGCGGGTGGCGAGCAGCAGGGCGCGGTCGGGCAGTTCCGTCCAGCCGGGCCGGTCGTCGTGGGGCTCGGAGGCGACGACGACCTGGCGGCCCGGTTCCAGTCGGTGCCACAGGGTGTCGCCCCAGGCGGTGGCGGCGATGGCGGTGCCGTCGGTGAGCAGCAGGTTGAGCCGCGCGTCGGTGTGCGCCGCGACGGCGGTGACGGTGTCGGCCAGCGCCTCGCCGGGTGGCTGGCCGGCCCGCAGCCGGTGCAGCACCAGCGCCCACACCAGCGCCGAGTCGCAGCGGGCCTCGATGCGCAGCAGGTCCTCCGGGGGCAGTTCGGCGACGAGGCCGGCCACGCTCTCCGGCCACCCCGGCAGGGCGCCGTTGTGGCTGAACAGCCAGGGCCCGGCGCCGTACGGGGCGGCGGCGGACTCGTCGGGGGCGGAGCCGTCGGTGGTGTCCCGGACGGCGGCCAGCAGCGCGCCGGTGCGCACCACCCGGGCCAGATCCTTGACCGACGGGTCGGCCCAGATCGGCCCCGTCCTGCGGTAACGGGCCGGCACCGGGTCCGGCGGCGCGTACCAGCCGACGCCGAAGCCGTCCGCGTTGACCGTGCCGTAGCGCTGCCGGCGTGGCGCCCACGACTGCCGGTACAACGAGTGCGGCGGCTCGACCAGCACCTCGCCGAGCGTGATCTCCGGCCCCAGGTAGGCGATGTGACGGCACATCAGGTGCGCTCCGGGGCCGCGTCGCGGGCGGTGCGGAAGCCGGCGAATATCTGCCGGCGGACCGGGTGGTCCCAGTTGCGGAAGGTGCCCCGGCAGGCGACCGGGTCGACCGCGAAGGAGCCGCCGCGCAGCACCTTGTAGTCGCCGCCGAAGAAAACCTCGCTGTACTCCCGGTACGGGAACGCCCGGAAGCCGGGGTAGGGCAGGAAGTCCCCGGCCGTCCACTCCCACACGTCACCGATGAGCTGGCGCACCCCGTGCGGGGAGGCCCCGGCGGGGTAGCCGCCGGCCGGGGCGGGACGCAGATGGCGCTGGCCGAGGTTGGCGTGGTCGGGGGAGGGTTCGGCGTCGCCCCAGGGGAAGCGCCGGGAGCGTCCGGTGGCCGGGTCGTGGCGGGCGGCCTTCTCCCATTCCGCCTCGGTGGGCAGTCTGCGGCCGGCCCAGCGCGCGTAGGCGTCGGCCTCGTACCAGCTGACGTGGAGCGCCGGCTCGTCGGCCGGCACCGGCTCGGTCACCCCGAAGCGGCGGCGGATCCAGCCGTTGCCCTCGCGGGACCAGAACAGCGGTGCCTCAAGGCGGTGTTCGCGGACCATGGCCCAGCCACGCGGCTCCCACCAGCGCTCGTCGTGGTAGCCGCCGTCCTCGATGAACCGCTGGTAGGCGCCGCAGGTGACCGGCACGGTGTCCAGGAAGAACGGGGCCACCTCGACCTGGTGGGCGGGGCGTTCGTTGTCCAGCGCCCACGGCTCGGTGTCGGTGCCCATGGTGAACGGGCCGCCGGGGATGAGCACTTCGGCCGGGAGCAGGGCGGCGTCGACGGGGGCCGGCGGGGGCGGCGGCGCGCTCAACGCGGCCGGGCCCCGGCGCAGTTGGTGGGTGATGAGCATGGTCTCGTCGTGCTGCTGCTCGTGCTGGGCGATCATGCCGAAGGCGAACCCGGCCTCCAGCAGCGGCGTGCCGGTGAACCGGGCGCCCTCCAGCACGTCGAGCACCCGGCCGCGTACCTCGGCGGCGTAGCCGCGCGCCTCGCCGGGCGGGAGCAGCGGCAGGCCGGGACGGTCCGCCCGGGGGTGCTCGAAGGCGTCGTAGATCGGGTCGATGTCGGGACGGATCGCCGCACGCCGGCCGACGGTGCGCAGCAGCCACTGCTCCTCCTGGTTGGCGATGTGCGCCAGGTCCCAGACCAGGGGGGACATCAGCGGAGAGTGCTGGGCGGTCAGGTCGTGGTCGTCCACGCAGGTGGTCAGGGCCGCGGTGCGGCTGCGGGCGGCGGTCAGCACCTCGACGGCGCGCCGCCGCTGGTGCTCGGGATCGATGCCGTCGGCCCCGGGGCGGGGTGTCGCGGGGTACGGGGTGGTCACGCGCTGCCGTCCTTTCCGGCGGGCGGGGCCGGGCGGACGGGCGTCCGGCGCTCCGCGAGGAACGTGTCGAGCAGGTCGTCGGCGGGACATCGGCCCCGCGCCACATGGCGTTCGGTGAACTCGTCCACGGCGGCGCGGATCGCGGCGGACGCGCCCAGCCGTTCCAGCCCCTCCTGAGCGGCGGCGAAGCAGGCCACCGCGGCCCGCCGCAGCACCGGGTCGGTGAGACCGTGCCGGGCCGCCCGCCGCCACAGCGGGCCGCCGGGGGCGTCGCCGCGGACCCGGTCGGCGAGCGGCGCCAGCGTCCGGTGGGCCGCGGTGGCCGCCTCGGGGTCGTCGAGCAGGGCCGTGGTGACCGCGAGCGGCACGATCCAGCCGTCGGCGCCCGGCTGCGCGTCGATCATGCGCAGCTCCAGGTGGCCGCGGGGTCTGACCGGTGGGAAGAGCGTGGTCAGGTGGTAGGCGAGGTCGTCCGCGGTGGGCGGTCGTGGCGCGGTCGCCGTCCGGCCCGGGTGGCCGCCGCGCGGCCCGCCGCCCCGGTGTATCCACTGCCGGAAGGTCATCCCGTCGTCGGGCACCTCCCAGCGTCCGTCGTCCTGGCGGACGCAGAGCACCGGTGCGTCCAGCGCGTACCGCGCCCAGGCGTCCCTGGGGTCGGTGCGGGGATCGGCGATGCCGGGCGGGGCGCAGGTGCGGGACGGGTCGAGCGCGATCCAGACCGCCTGCCGGGTGGACCGGAAGCCGGTGGGCCGGCCGCGGCTGAACGGCGAGTGGGCGAAGGCGGCGATCAGCACGGGCCCGAGGAGGTGGGCGAGTCGCCAGCGGTGCCGGTAACCGCGCGGGCCGTGGTCGTCGTGGCCGGCGTCCAGGCAGACCTGCACCGAGGCGGTGCCGCACATCATGGCCCGGCCGACCGGCCAGTGGCGGTCGAAGTAGCTCTCCATCGCGGCGTAACGCGGCTGGTCGAGCACCCGGCGGGGCCGGTGCCGGGGTTCGTGACCGTATCCGGCGAGGACGAGCCCGTGGTCCCGCAGCCGCTCGCGGACCTGGGCGAGGTCGGCGGCCATCGCGTCCACGCAGGCGGTGAGGGAGGCGGCGGGGGCCGAGCTGAGCTCGATCTGCCCGCCCGGCTCCCGGGTGAGCGCGGAACCGAGCCGGAGCGTCCGCAGCCCGTCGAAGGCCGCGGCGAGCCGTTCCGGGGCGGCCGGTGCCGCCGGGTCGGCCGCGTCGTGGACGAGCCATTCCAGCTCGACGCCGACACGGCTGGGCGGGCCGTTCTTGAAACAGATCCCCCGGGCCCGTTCCTCCGCCTCGGCCAAGGTGATCGGCTCGTCCCCGGTCACCTCCCCCGCGCCGGGCCCCGTCCCGCCCGGCTCCGGCGTCCCGGCCACCGTCACGCGCGGGCGGGTCCGCAGTACGGCCGCGACCGCACCCGACCTCGCGCCGGGCGCACCCGGGGCCGACGCGGCCCTGTCGGCACCCCGCGGTGCCGCACCGGTGACCGCGCCCAGCCGGTCCGGCGGGGCGGTGGAGGCCGTGGGCGCCGTCAGCCGCGGTGGCGCGGTTCCGGCCGGCCCGGCGGTGTCCGGTGCGGGCACCGGAGAGCCTGGCGGTGGGCCCTGAGCGGTGGTCGTCGTTGTGCGCTGCGCCGGGTCTCGTCCGGCGCGGCCCGGAGACTTCTCCGGCATCGCCTCGCCCCCTTGTCGGTCGACGGTGGGTCTCTCAGCAACGAGACCACTGCACCACGATCGCGGGCGACACGCACCGTTTGTCGCACTTTGTGAATATTTGTTCACCTGACGGTCACTCCCCCCGGATCCGTCTCCCCCCTTACGCCGCGATCAACTCCCGAGGATCACGGGAAGATTCCCCAGCAGCCCCACGAAGACCGATATTCACCCGAACAGGTGACCGAAACCTGTCGGCGCCACGAAGCGGGAACCCCGGGCGGGCAGGGCGCGTTGAACCCGCACACCGGCCGGCGCGCCCCGGCCGTCACACCGGCGGAAAGCGCCGTTCGTTGCGGTCGATCTTGGCGGCGAGCGCGGCGAGCGGGTCGACGCCGAGCACCTCGCAGAACTGGAGGAGGTAGGCGAGCACGTCGGCGACCTCGTCCTCGACCCGGTGCGCGGTGTCCGGGTCCGCCATCACCCGTGACGACTCCTCGGGGGTGAGCCACTGGAAGATCTCCAGCAGTTCCGACGCCTCGACGCTGAGCGCGGCGGCGAGGTTCTTGGGCGTGTGGTAGGGCTGCCACCGGCGGGCCGCCGCGAACTCGGCGAGCCGGCGCCGCAGGGCGTTGAGATCATCGGTCACCGCATCAGGTGTACCGCACGGCGCCGACGCGCCGCGCACGCCCCCGTCCCGTACGTCAGCGCCCCCGCGACCCGTCCGTACGCCCGCGCCCCCGTCCCGTACGCCCACCTCCGCTCACTCGCCGTCCGCCTCCCCCAGCTCGATCACCTCGGCCCCCTCCCCCGCCCACCCGGTGCCGTACGCGGTGGCCGCGACGCGTACGTGGCCGCGGGCGGTGGCGCGGGCGGCCAGGGAGAGGAGTTGCCGGGTCTGGACGGCGTCCATGCCGGTGTCGAGGCCGTCCGCGAGGACGGTCATGGCCTGCAGGGCGGCGGGCACCTCGGCGGCGTGGTCCATCTCCAGCACGTCGGGCCCGGTGAGCAGCACCAACGCCATGGCCAGGAAGCGCAGTTCGCCGTCGCCGAGCCGGTCGAACGGGGTGAGCCCGAGCGGTCCGCGGTCGAGGGCCGCCATCACCCGGCCGCTGCCGCCGCGTTCCACGGTGACCACCCCGGCGACGGGCCCCGCGCACGCCTCCCGGGCAGCGGCCACCAGCGCGGCGTGCCGGGTACGGCACTCGTCCCGGGTGCGGTGGAGCACCGCCGAGAGGTTGTCGCACCCGCCGCGCAACCGCCCGTCCCCGACCGGCACCGGCCCGCGCATCCGTTCCGGCCGCGGATCCACCGGGAAGACCGAGCGCAGCGCGACCAGCACCTGCTCGGCGGCGGCCACCACCAGCCGCTGTCCCGGCGTGCTGCCGGCCACCCGCAGCGGCAGCGAGGCGGTGACCAGCCGGTCGTCCGGCAACGGCGTCCGCGCGCCGGGGGCGCCGTCCGCGGTGTGGCGCACCGCCTCGACGCACCGCCGGGCCGGGTCCCGCAACGCGGTGGACAGCAGCACGCGGTCGCCCGCGGTGAGCCGTTCGCCCACGACGCGCACCTCGGGCTCGGTCTGCACGGCGAGGTCGAGCCGCACGGTGCCCTGCGGGCCCGCCACCGAGCAGCCGAGGCGGAAGCCACGGCGCCCTTGTCCGTCCGACGCGCCCCCTTGCGGGGCGCACGCGCCGGCGCCACCGCGCACCACCGCCGCGATGGCGTCCTCCACCGCCTCGCCCCGGCCCAGCAGCGCCAGCAGGGACAGCGCCTCCAGCACACTGGTCTTCCCGCTGCCGCCCGGCCCGGCGAAGACGGTGACCGGGGCGAGCCCGAAGGCCGCCCCGCGATGGCGCTTGAACGCCGACAACCGCACCTCGGCGAGGACCGGCCGCACCCCGCCCCCGTCCGCCCGCGCACCCGCGGCCGTTCCCCGCGCTTCCCCGACATCCGGCCTGTCACTGACGGTCACGGAAGCGACCGTAGCCACCCACGAGTGAGCGGAACCGTTCCGCCTGCTCCGCGCTCCTCCGAACGGGCTACGGTGGCCGCGTGACGGGGTAAACCACCGTCAAACCCCTATAGCGTCCGCCACGCCCCGTGGCGGCCCGCCCCGCCTCACCCCCCCACGAACGAGGAGGCGCACACCCATGCTCAACGGCATCGACGTCAGCTCGTACCAGCCCACCGACTACTCGGCCTCCGGGCTGGCCTTCGTCTTCATCAAGGTCACCGAGGGCATGTCCTACGTCAACCCCAAATGGGTCGCCCAACGTGCCACCGCCCGCAAAGCCGGGATCGTCACCGGCTTCTACCACTACCCGCACATCGCCAACTCGGCCGTGACGGAGGCCGATCACTTCCTCAAGCAGCTCGAACTCGCCGACGGCGACGTCCTCTGCCTCGACTGGGAGTGGTACGGCCAGAACGTCTCCGACGCCGACGCCCGCACCTACAAGGACTCCTGGCTGCGCCACGTCAAGGAGAAGTGCCCCGGCCACCGCGTCATCCTCTACTGCGACCGCAACAACTGGCTCTCCGTCGACACCGACTCCTCCTGCGCCGACGGCCTGTGGATCGCCGACTACACCACCCCCGGCCACCCCCGCATCAAACACCCCTGGCTCTTCCACCAGTACAGCAGCAACCCCCTCGACAAGAACGTCGCCAACTTCCCCGGCCCCGACGACCTCCGCCAATGGGCCGGCGTCCGCACCTCGGCGATCCCGGAGCGCAGCGGGGGTGAGGGGGAGGAGTCCGCGGTGCGGGAGGGGTGAGGGGGACGGAACGGCACGCCTCGCCGTTCCGTCTCTCCGCCGGGTGAGCCTCCCGCCTTCCGTCACGTGACGGGGCGGCCGGCCACCGCAGCCTTGCCGCGCCACAGCCAGGGGCAGCGCCGGCGGCCTCGACTGGACAGCGGCGGCGTCGCTCCGCGCTGGTGCCGCCGATGCGAGCGAGCCCGGCGGAATCGCCCCTCCCTCACGCTGTCCGATACGGGCATCGGCGCCCGGCACCGCAGACTGCTCAGTGCGGCCGGGGGGACGGAACGGTGTCCCGCGTCGCGCGGTCGAAGTGAGAATCGCGTCAACCAGCGGCGGATTTTCGGAAATTGAGTGTTCCCTCTCGTCACCGCTCCAGTAACTTGCCAGAGGATCGAAGGCGACCGCAGACGGGGCAAGGGAGAGGCGTGAGCGACGACAACACCGGCGAAGAACGGCCACAACTGCTGATCTCTGTGATCGACGACGACCCGCTGAGGGCGCGCAGCGACGCCCGGGAACTTCTGGCCGAACTGTCCGCAACCGACCCGACGGCCGCGCTTCGCCTGCCTTCGGCCACTCCTTCCCCGGGCACCCTCAAAGGGGCCGACGTCCTGGGGGTCGTCGATCTGGCCCTGAACGCCGGCTCGTTGGCAGCCGCCTGCGTTCAGGTGTGGCTCGCCAAGGTGCCGCAGCGCACCATCGTCGCGACCCGCCCTGACGGGACCAGCTTGCGGATCACGGGTCGCGAGGCCCGGGAGGACGAGGAGCTTCTCGAACGTTTCCTGACCGGCGACCGGCCCATGACGGTCAGCGCGGACGAAGGGACGCCGGGCCGGAACGACACCTCCGCGGCAGGCTGACCGAGGGTGCTCGACAACGACCGGTACGCCATGCTGATCGGCGTTTCCACCTACGACAGCGACGCGTACCACGACCTTCCAGCGGTACGCGCCGACCTGCACTACATGCAGGCAGTCCTGCAGCACACGGAAATCGGTCTGTACAACGAATGCGACGTGGTCACCGAGCCGACACGCGCCGAGATGCTGCACGCGATCGAGTCGTTCCTCGAAGAGCGCCAGCAGAGCGAGACCGCGCTGCTGTACTTCAGCGGGCACGGGGAGTTCTGCGAGGCCGACGGTCAGCTGTACTTCCTCACCCGCGACAGCGACCCTGCCGATCTGCCCCGCACCGCCGTGTCGGCGGAGTTCCTCGAGCGAACGCTGCAGTCCTGCCGGGCCGCGTCCAAGATCGTGCTGCTCGACTGCTGCGCCAGCGGCTCGGTCGTTCAGGGCTGGCGCGCCAAAGGTGCGGACGCTTCCGTGCCGGAAGCAACGGATCACAGCACTCTGCTGCGTCCCACCGGGGTCTACTTCATCACCGCCTCCGACGCGCTGCAGCCCGCGTCCGCCATGGCTCCGGAAGGCTCGACGCTGGGCACCTCCCGGTTCACAGGTGAGATCGTCGAGGGGCTGCGGAACGGACGGATCAAGGACAGCGGGTGGATTTCGCCGGACGACCTCTTCGAGTATCTGACCGCGCGGATGGTGCGCAAGGGTCTGCCGAAGGAACAGCGCCCGACCAAGTCGACCATCCGCGCGACCCACACGCTCTACTTCGCCAGGTCCGTGGCGCGCCCGGTGAGTCTTCCCACGCCACCCGACGAGTCGCCTGCCGTGTCCACCGCTCAGCTCAAAGCCCGCGAGCGCGCTGCGGCCGACGCCGAGAGCGCCAGTGACTGGCAGCGGCTGCTCCGCTACTACGCCCAGTGCCTGAGCGCCCAGGCTGCCGCCGGCATGCTGCCGGACCGGCGGGCCGGACGGAATTCGCAGTACTTCCTCGTCGACGAGGGGCCCGAGACCATTCAGTCCGGTCTGGGCTCGGAGCTGCCGGCCCCGCCACAACTGCCCGGTGCGCGCGCTGCCGAGGACGTCGTCTCGAAAGGCCGGTCAGGCGGGGCCGCCGATGAACGCGAGTACTGGTACGGCTACCCCGCCGTAACGCTCCCCCAGCGCGGCGCGGGCGGGCGGCGCACAAACGTGGGCATCGCACCGCTGCTCATCCAGCAGATGGAGCTGGTTCCGGACGAGAGCGGACGCCCGGTACTCATTCCGAGCGGGGTGCCCTCCCTGCACACCAAGGTGGTCACCGAGCTTCTTTCCGAGGACGAGGGTGCCCAGTTGCTCGCCCGCTGGCAGCCGACCTGGCAGCAGGGCAATGACGCGCAGATGCTCAAGGCGGTAAGGGAGTTGCTCGCCGAGCTTGGGCTGCCAGAACTCGAACCACTCGACACCTCGGCGCTCCGTGCGGACTCCGTCAACGAGGCCCTGCGCCCCGGCGCCCACAACGCCGCGGTGATCCTTGCCCCGTCAAGCGTCGAACGGTTCGCCACCGACGGCCTGGTGGAGAATCTGCTGACCATTTCCACACGCACGGAGGAGATCCCCGGCACGGCTCTGGACGCGCTGCTGAACCCCGCCGCCCCGTCTTCGGAGAACGATCCGGTACTCGTGGTCGCCGCCGGGCCGGCCAACGAGAGCCAGGAGCAGGTGGTCGTCTCCGCGATGACGCAACCCCTGACCGTGGCGACCGGGCCGCCCGGGACCGGAAAGAGCGAGGTCGTCACCGCGGTGGTCGCCACGTGCGCCGCGGCCGGGGAGTCGGTTCTTGTGGCGTCCACCAACAACGAAGCCGTGGACGTCGTCGCCAGAAGGTGCGACGAGATCGCTCCTGGCCTGCTGATGCGTACCGGGAACGTGGACGCCTTGGTCAAGGAAGCCGGAAAGCTCGAGGAGTTGCTCTCGGCCCCGCCTCCGCGGCTTGGCCGCAGCCCGGCCACTGTGGCGGGTGAGCTGCGCAACCTCGGCTCCCACGCCGACGCCCTGCGCGACCAGGCCGGGCGATGTGTCGAGGGCGAGGTGCGACTGGCCGGGGTTCTGGAGCAGCGCACGAAGCACGCCGAGAAGATCGGCCTTCCGGTACCACTCCTGTCACAGATGTGGCCGGCGGAGGACGGCTCCGCACTGGCCCGTTGGGAAACACGGGCCCGGGCGGCGGCCACGGCAAGGGGCTGGTGGGGACGCTGGCGGCGGAAGCGTGCGATGGGGGCGTTCATCGCCGCTGCCGGCCCCGAGGTGGCCGCGGGGCTGCCGACGTGGGCCGGCGAACGCCCCGTCGCGGGGGAGGTCCTCAAAGATCTCGCGGACGTGACGGACCTCGAACGGCGGGTGCGTGAACTCACTCGCGACCAGCTCACCCACGACGAGGAGGCCGTACGTCAGGCCCGCAGCGACTGCGCCAGAACGCGCGCCGAGCTGTCGGCGGAACTGTGCGCGGCGGTGTCGGCCGAGGCGCTGAGCCGCGGGCGATCGCTGGTGAACCAGCGCCTCCAGTCGCTGCGGCAGCGATCGGGTACCCAGCGCAGTCAGCTGAATCTGCTGCGCCACCTGAAGGGCTGGGCGATCACCACGCACGCGGTGCGTCAGCTGAAGCTGACCCCGAACCTCTTCGACCTGGTCGTGATCGACGAGGCCAGCCAGTGTTCGATCGCCGCGGTCCTGCCGTTGCTCTTCCGAGCCCGGCGAGCTCTGATCATCGGTGATCCGATGCAGTTGAGCCACATCCCCGGCATCTCACCGGAGCAGGAGCGTCAGGCGCGTGTCAGGGCGGGGCTGAGCGCGGCATGGCTGGAGGACCGACGGCTCGCCTACCACGTCCACTCCTCCTACCAAGCCGCCGCGCAGAACGGCGACTCCGCCCTGCTCCTCGACGAGCACTACCGCTGCCATCCGCAGATCGCCGACATCGTCAACCGCTACTGCTACTCCGGCGCCCTTGAGATCCTGACCGACGTACGCCGGCAAGTACCCGCGATCGACCTCATGGGCAAGGACGTAACCGGTCCCGTGCTGGCCTGGGCGGACGTTCCTGCCGGCGAGTCCGCACGCGGCCCCGGCGGAAAATCGTGGCGCAACCCCTCCGAAGCTGCAGCCGTGGCCGAAATCGTGAACGAGCTGCTGAGCCGCCTGCCGGAATCCGCGACGGTAGGTGTGGTGACCCCCTTCCGCGCGCAGAAGGAAGTTCTGGAACGCATGGTGGGCAGCGACCGGGTGCGGGTGGGCACGGTGCACGCCTTCCAAGGCGGTCAGCGCGATGTCATGGTTCTCAGCCCGGTGGCGACCACCAACACGCCTCCCAGGACCGCCTACTGGGTGGCGAGCCAGGTGAACCTGTGGAACGTCGCGATCACCCGCGCAAGATCTCAGTTGATCACTGTGGGCGACCACGGCTACTGGCAGCAGCAGACCGGTCTGCCACATCTGCTGTCGTCGCGCTCGGTCTTGTGGCACCGGGGACGGGCCGTCGACGCGGGCCCCGCGCCCGTACCCGAGCCGGGCCCGCGGCAGGACCCACGCCGCAGGCATCTCGCCGACATGGTGCAGCGGTTCCTCGCCTCACGAGGCGTCGCCGAACTCGAACGGGACGCCGTGGTCGGTGGGCAACAGGTCGACCTGCTGTACACCGCGGCCGAGGGCAACACGGCTGTGCTGATCGACACCGGGCCGCCCCAGGGCCGCGATCCGGCACGGCACCTGCGCTTGCTGCACGAGCGGGCCGGCCTGCTGACAGGACTGCCGTCCGGCGGCCGGGGTGCGAAGGCCGACGACGTCCAGCGAGTTGTCCGCGTCCCCGCCTGGCGCGTTCTCGCGGGTCCGCAGGCGCTGGTGCCGTTGTTCGACTGAGCGACCAGTCGGCCCCGTACGGCCGGCCGGGGAACGGCACCGGCGACGCGGCAGACCCCGTCTTGCGACGGCTAGTGGCGAGCGGCCCCCGAGGCCTCCTTCTCCACTCTCTCCAACACCGCCACGCACTCCACATGATGCGTCATCGGGAACAGGTCGAACGCCCGCAGGGAGACCGGGTGGTAGCCGGAGGCGGCGAAGTAGGAGAGGTCGCGGGCGAGGGCGGCGGGGTCGCAGGCTACGTAGGCGATGGCGCGGGCGCCGAGGGTGGTCAGGTGGTCGACGGTGGCGCGGCCGGCGCCGGAGCGCGGGGGGTCGAGGACGATCAGGTCGGTCTCGGTGATCCCGGTGCGCGGCAGCACCTGTTCCACCTTGCCCTGCTGGATCCGGACCCGGTCCAGGTCGGCGAGGTTGTGCCGGGCGTCCTCGACGGCGCGCTTGCCGGACTCGATGCCGAGGACGGCACCGCGTTCGCCGACCGCCTCGGCGAGGGCTCCGGCGAAGAGGCCGGCGCCACAGTACAGGTCGAGGGCGGTCTCGCCGGGGCGGGGCTTGAGCCCGGCCAGGACGGCGTCCACGAGGATGTCGGCGGCGCGCGGGTGGACCTGCCAGAAGCCTCCGGCGCCGACCCGCCAGGTGCGTCCGGCGGCGCGTTCGCGGACGAAAGGGCGTCCGTGCACCCGGTGGATGCCGCCCTGGTCGTCGACGCGGAGCACGGAGACCGGGCGGTCGAGCTCGATCAGCGGCAGCCGGGCGCCGGGGGCAGGGGTGACGACGACCTGGCGGTCGGAGGAGCCGGTGGCGGCGATCGCCTCCACGGCGGTGATGCCGGGCCACTGGCGGGCCTCGACGCCGAGTTCGCTGACCTCCCGGGCGGCGATCATGCAGTGGTCGACCGGTTCGACCTCGTGCGAGCGGTGGCGGCGCAGCCCCGCGCGGCCGTCGGCGTCGACGGCGTACTGGACCCGGGTGCGCCAGGCCGGCACCTCACCCTTGGCCACCTTGTCGCCGGGGGCGGGCTCCACGGTGCCGTCCCAGCCGGCCTGTTCGGGGGTGAGCCCGGCGAGGCGGGCGAGCTGTTCGGTGATGACGGCGGCCTTGAGGCGGCGCTGGGCGCCGGGGGCGACGTGCTGGAAGTCACAGCCGCCGCAGCGGCCGGGGCCGGCGTAGGGGCAGGGCGCGGCCACCCGGTCCGGGGCGGCGGTGAGCACCTCGACGGCGTCGGCGCGCAGGAAGCGGGAGTCCTCGTCGCCCTCGGTGACCTCGGCGATCACCCGTTCCCCGGGGAGCGTGTGGCGGACGAAGAGCACCCGGCCCTCGTGGCGGGCGATGCAGTGGCCGCCGTGGGCGACCGGGCCCACCTCGACCTCGTACCGCCGGCCCACCAGCGAGGCCGCCGTCCGGTCCTTCGTACGGTTCACACGCGAGCGGTCGGTCATCGGCGGTGGTGCTCCAAGGCAGGTGGGGTCGGGGCGGTTCGCCCCGTGGCAACAGCCCTCCAGTCTACGTGCCGGTGGGCCGGTCCCGTCCCGGTGCGGGACGGGGACCGGCCCACCGGCGGGCGGGGCGGGTCACTCCCCCGCGACCGGCTCCTTGGCGCGCGGTTCCTTGCGGGGCGGGCCGATCTGGCCGCGGCGCACGGAGCCGGGGGCGCTCCACTCGTGGCGCCGCTTGAGCCGCTTGCGGGCCCGTTCGCTGGAGTCGAGCTGCCAGGGCACCGAGGTGACCATCACGCCCGGGGTGAACAGCAGCCGGCCCTTGAGCCGCAGGGCGCTCTGGTTGTGCAGCAGGTGCTCGTACCAGCGGCCGACGACGTACTCGGGGATGTAGACGCTGATCACGTCGCGCGGCGAGGCGCGGCGCTGGGCGCGGACGTACTCGATGATGGGTCGGGTTATCTCCCGGTAGGGGGAGTCGAGGACCTTCAGCGGGACGTCGATGCCGTGGCGTTCCCAGTCGTCCTGGAGGGACTTGGTCTCGGCCGGGTCGACGTTGATGCTGAGCGCCTCCAGGGTGTCGGAGCGGAAGAGCCGGGCGTAGGAGAGCGCGCGCAGCGTGGGCTTGTGGACCTTGGAGACCAGCACGATGGCGTGGACCCGGGAGGGCACCGCGAGGTCGTCGTCGGCCTGGCCGGGGACGGGCGCGGCCAGTTCGTCGGAGATGCTGTCGTAGTGCCGCCGGATGCCGGTCATCAGCAGGAAGAACAGCGCCATGCCGAGCACCGCCACCCAGGCGCCGTGGGTGAACTTGGTCAGCAGCACGATGACCAGGACCAGGCCGGTGAGGAAGGCGCCGAAGGTGTTGATCGCCCGGGAGCGGATCATCCGGCGGCGGGTCGCGGGGTCGGTCTCGGTGGCCAGGTGGCGGTTCCAGTGCCGGACCATGCCGGTCTGGCTGAGGGTGAAGGAGACGAAGACGCCGACGATGTACAGCTGGAGCAGCCGGTTGGAGTCGGCGCCGTAGAGGTAGACCAGCAGGCCGGCGAAGAGCGCCAGCAGCACGATGCCGTTGCTGAAGGCGAGCCGGTCGCCGCGGGTGTGCAGCTGGCGCGGCAGGTAGCGGTCCTGGGCGAGGATCGAGCCGAGCACCGGGAAGCCGTTGTAGGCGGTGTTGGCGGCCAGGAAGAGCACCAGCGCGGTGACCGCGGACAGGAAGACGAACGGGATCGAGCCGTTGCCGAAGACGGCGGCGGCGACCTGGGTGATCACCGGGTCCTGGGTGAAGCCGGAGCCCACCGGGTGGCCGTCGCGCAGCAGGTCGGTCGCCGGGTTCTCGGCCATCCGCACGTGGGTGTAGAGGGCGAGGGTGATGATGCCGATGAACATCACCACGGCGAGGCCGCCCATCAGGGCCAGCGTGGTCGCCGCGTTCTTGCTCTTGGGCTTGCGGAAGGCGGGGACGCCGTTGCTGATGGCCTCCACGCCGGTGAGCGCGGCGCAGCCGGAGGAGAAGGCGCGCAGCAGCAGGAAGAGCATGGCGAAGCCGCCGATGCCGTGGACCTCGGCGTGGACGGTCAGGTCGGCGGTGGGGGCCTTCATGTGGCCGGAGAAGGCCAGTGCCCGGACGGCACCCCATATGATCATCACGCAGACGCCGCCGACGAAGGCGTAGGTCGGGATGGCGAAGATCGTCCCCGACTCGCGCACCCCGCGCAGGTTCATCAGGGTGAGCAGCCCGATGACCACCAGGGCGCAGAGCACCTTGTGCTCGATGACGAAAGGCACCGCCGAGCCGAGGTTCTCGATGCCGGAGGAGATCGAGACGGCCACCGTCATCACGTAGTCGACCAGCAGCGCGCTGGCCACGGTGAGCCCGGCCTTGGGGCCGAGGTTGGTGGTGGCCACCTCGTAGTCGCCGCCGCCGCTGGGGTAGGCGTGGACGTTCTGGCGGTAGGAGGCGACCACCGTGAACATCAGCACCACGATGGCGACGGTGATCCACGGGCTGAGGTGGTAGGCCGACACGCCCGCCACGGAGAGGACCAGCAGCACCTCTCCCGGCGCGTAGGCGACGGAGGAGAGCGGGTCGGAGGCGAAGACGGGCAGGGCGATGCGCTTGGGCAGCAGGGTCTCGCCCAGCTTGTCGCTGCGCAGCGCCCGGCCGATCAAGATCCGTTTCGGCAGGTCGGTCAGTTTGGACACCCGAGGATGTTAAGGGTTCGTCAATAATGGCGGGCAACCCCCACCCCCTTCTCCCGGCACGGCACCCTTCCTGCCGCGGGCAACGCCACGGTGTCACCCGTGCGTGTGTAGCTTTGGCCGCGGTCTGAGACGCTGGGAAGGTCTCGGACGAGTGACAACAGCCGGAAGGACAGGCGTGCACGTCGTAATCATGGGCTGCGGGCGGGTGGGAGCCACCCTGGCCCAGAGCCTGGAAGCGCTGGGTCATACGGTCGCTGTGGTCGACCAGGACCCCACGGCCTTCCGCCGTCTCGGGTCCGGGTTCGCCGGGCGCCGGGTGACCGGGGTCGGCTTCGACCAGGACACCTTGCGTGAGGCCGGCATCGAGGAGGCCGGTGCGTTCGCCGCGGTCAGCAGCGGTGACAACTCCAACATCATCGCGGCGCGGGTCGCCCGGGAGATGTTCGGCGTCCAGAAGGTGGCCGCCCGGATCTACGACCCGCGGCGCGCGGAGGTCTACCAGCGCCTGGGCATCCCCACGGTGGCCACCGTGCGGTGGACCGCCGACCAGATGCTGCGCCGGCTGCTGCCGTCCGGCGCCGAGCCGCTGTGGCGGGACCCCAGCGGCGGGGTGCAGCTGGCCGAGGTGCAGACCTCGGTCAAGTGGGTCGGTGAGCGCGTCAGCAAGCTCCAGGAGGAGACCGGGGCGCGCGTGGCCTTCATCACCCGGTTGGGTGAAGCGGTGCTGCCGGAGGCCGCCACCGTGCTGCAGGAAGGCGACCTGGTGCACGTGATCATGCGCACCGACGAGGTCGAGAAGGTCGAGGCGGCGTTCGCCGAGGGCCCCGAGGAGAGTCGTTCATGAGGGTCGCGATCGCCGGAGCGGGCGCGGTGGGCCGGTCCATCGCCGGAGAGCTCCTGGAGAACGGGCACGAGGTGCTGCTCGTCGACAAGAACCCGTCGTCCATCTCGGTGGAGCGGGTGCCGCAGGCCGAGTGGCTGCTGGCGGACGCCTGCGAGATCACCTCGCTGGACGAGGCGGCGCTCCAGCGCTGCAACGTGGTCATCGCGGCCACCGGCGACGACAAGGTGAACCTGGTCGTCTCGCTGCTGGCCAAGACCGAGTACGGGGTGCCCCGGGTGGTCGCCCGGGTCAACAACCCCAAGAACGAGTGGCTGTTCAACGAGGCGTGGGGGGTGGACGTCGCCGTCTCCACCCCGCGGCTGATGTCGGCCCTGGTGGAGGAGGCCGTCAGCGTCGGTGACCTGGTGCGGCTGCTGCGCTTCAGCCAGGGCGACGCCAACCTGGTGGAGCTGACGCTGCCGCCGGAGGCCGCGCTGGTCGGCACCCGGGTCGGTGAGGTGCAGTGGCCCACCGACACCTCGCTGGTGACGATAATCCGCGGCCACCGGGTGCTCACCCCGGCCAAGGAGGACGCCCTGGAGGCCGGGGACGAGCTGCTCTTCGTGGCCGCGCCCGACCGGGAGGAGCAGCTGGAGGAGTTGCTGTCGGTCACCCGCGAGCCGGGCGCCGAGGGGTAACGCCGACCGGACGCGGCAGGGCCCGGAACCCGTGCGGGGGTTCCGGGCCCTGTGGCGTACCGGGGTTACGCGGCCTCGCGTCCGGCCTCGGCCTTCTCGGCGGCCTCCATCTCGGCGATCACGTCGATCGGCGGCGGCGCCTTGGCCAGGAAGATCCAGGTCAGGTAGACCGCGAGCAGGAACGGCGGGATGCCCAGGGCCACCTTGACCCAGCCGAGCTGGGTGGCGTCGCCGAACCAGTACAGCGGGAAGAGGATCGCCGACTTGACCAGCAGGATGATCCCCCAGGCCCAGGTGGAGCGGGTGTAGGCGCGGAAGCGGCCGGGGTTGCGGGTACGCCAGGAGAGGTTCTCCCGCATGATCGGCCCGAGCAGCACCCCGATCAGCGGGAAGCGCACCAGCGCCGAGATCACGTAGGCCACCGCCAGACCCAGGGTGTAGAGCATGCCGGGCAGGTAGAAGTTCTTGGCGTTGCCCGACAGCATGGCGAAGAACGCACCGAAGGCGATGCCGAAGACGCCGCTGAAGGCGTGCTTGAGGGTCTGCTTGCGCACCAGCCGGGCGACGGCCAGCACCAGGCTGAGCGCCAGCGCGGCCACCGCGGAGGTGGTGATGTCGTGCCAGGCGGTGAAGACGGCGACGAAGACCAGCCCGGGGACGGTGGTGTCCACCATGCCCCACACGCCGCCGAACGCCTCCAGCAGCGCCGCGTCGGCCGCCGCCTTGGAGGCGGCGCGCCGGTCCTCGTCGATGATCTGCCCGGTCGGTTCGTTGGTGGACGCCACCGGCTACTCCTGTCCGATCGGACGCAGCTCGTACTTGGGGTTGAAGAGCACCCGGCGGCCCCGGTTGAGGGCGATCCGGCCGGAGGCGATGATCCTGCGTCCGGGTTCTATGCCGGCGATGTTGCGGCGGCCGAGCCAGACCACGTCCAGCGGGGCGGTGCCGTCGAACAGCTCCGCCTCCAGCGCGGGGACCCCGGCGCGCGGGCGCAGGGTGACGGTGCGCAGCGTGCCGGTGACGGTGACGACCTGGCGGTCCTGGCAGTCCTGGATCCGGACGCAGCCGACCGAGGCGGTGTCCTTGCGGAGCTCTTCGGAGTCCAGCTCCTCCTGGGACGGGGCGATGCGGTCGATGAACCGGCGGAAGACGCCGGACGGACGGCCCGAACGGGTGGCACCACTCATGAGGGCAAGGTTACCGGGCGCCACCCCGGTGCCGCGGTCTTCCGGATCTCCCTCACGGCTCGAAGCGGTAGCCCATGCCCGGCTCGGTGATGCTGCAGTCTTCCGGGGGACGACCCCCGTACCCCCGGCCCCCCGGATCTCCCTCACGGCTCGAAGCGGTAGCCCATGCCCGGCTCGGTGATGAAGTGGCGGGGGTGGGCGGGGTCGGCTTCGAGTTTGCGGCGCAGCTGGGCCATGTAGACGCGCAGGTAGTTGGTCTCGGTGCCGTAGGCCGGGCCCCAGACCTCCTGGAGCAGCTGTTTCTGGCTGACCAGCCGGCCGGGGGTGCGCACCAGCACCTCCAGCAGGTGCCACTCGGTGGGGGTGAGCCGTACGTCGGTGCCGTCCCGGTTGACCTTCTTGGCGGCCAGGTCGACGGTGAAGGAGTCGGTCTCCACGGTGACCGCCTCCTCGCCGTCGCCGCCCGGGGCGGCGCGGCGTACCGCGGCGCGCAGCCGGGCGAGGAGTTCGTCCATGCCGAACGGCTTGGTGACGTAGTCGTCGGCGCCGGCGTCGAGCGCCTCGACCTTCTCGTCGGAGGCCTGGCGGGCGGAGAGCACGATGATCGGCACCCGGGTCCAGCCGCGCAGCCCCTTGATCACCTCGGTGCCGTCCATGTCGGGCAGGCCGAGGTCGAGGACGACCACGTCGGGGTGGCGGGCGGCGGCCAGTTGCAGGGCGGTGGCGCCGTCGGGGGCGGCGTCCACCTCGTACTTGCGGGCCCGCAGGTTGATCACGAGGGCGCGGACGATCTGCGGCTCGTCGTCGACCACGAGCACCCGCACCGGGGTACGGGGCTGCCCCCCTGAGGGCTGGGGCATGGAACCTGCCTTTCGCGTGATGAGGTGTTCGTTCCCGGTGACGGTCATGAGGTGACCTCGGCGGGAAGCTCCGGGGCGGAGGGGTCGAGGGCGCCGGCCGCCCGCAGGGTGAGGACCATGGTCAGCCCGCCGCCGGGGGTGTCGTCGGCGACCAGGGTGCCGCCCATGGCCTCGGCGAAGCCGCGCGCGACCGCCAGGCCCAGGCCGACGCCGGCGCCGCGGGGCGCGTCGCCGTACCGCTGGAACGGCTCGAAGATGCGTTCCTTGGCGGTGTCGGGGACGCCCGGGCCGCGGTCGGCGATGCGCAGCTCCACCCGGTCGCGCAGGGCGCTGGCGGCCACCAGGACCCGTTCGGCGTCCCCGCTGTACTTCACGGCGTTCTCCACCACGTTGGCGACCAGGCGTTCCAGCAGTCCGGGGTCGGCGAGGACCATCGGCAGGGTCTCGGGGATGTCGAGGGCGACCGAGTCGGGCGGTACGCCGCCGAGCGCCATGGGCACCACCTCGTCCAGGTCGACCTCCTGCATCAGCGGGGTGACGGTGCCGGTCTGCAGGCGGGACATGTCCAGCAGGTTGCCGACGAGGTGGTCGAGCTTGTCGGCGCCCTCCTCGATGGCCTCCAGCAGGTCGGCCTCGTCCTCCGGCGACCAGGCGACGTCGTCGGAGCGCAGCGAGGAGACGGCGGCCTTGATGGCGGCCAGCGGGGTGCGCAGGTCGTGGGAGACGGCGGCGAGCAGGGCGGTGCGGATGCGGTTGCCCTCGGCGAGTTCCCGGGCCTGCTCGGCCTCGCCCACCAGCCGGCGGCGGTCGAGGAGGACGGCGGCCTGGGCGGCGAAGGCGGACAGCAGCCGGCGGTCCTCGGCCGGGAGCACCCGGCCGCTGAGCGCCAGCGACATCCGGTCGCCCACCGGCACCGCCACGTCCGCGGCGTCGGGCCGGCCGCACGGGGTGGGCCCCACCCCGCCGGCCCGGGTCCACGGGGCGTACTCGTCGTTCCGTTCCAGCAGCGCGACGCTGTCCATGGCGAACGTCTCGCGGACCCGTTCCAGCAGGGCGTCGAGGGAGGTCTCGCCGCGCAGGACGTTGCCGGCCAGCAGCGAGAGGATCTCGGCCTCGGCGCGCAGCCGGGCGGCCTGGTGGGTGCGGCGGGCGGCGAGATCGACCACCGAGGCCACCGAGACGGCGACCGCCACGAAGATCACGATCGCCACGATGTTGTGCGGGTCGGCGATGGTGAACCGGTGGACCGGCGGGGCGAAGAAGTAGTTGATCAGCAGCGAGCCGACGGCCGCCGAGGCGAGCGCCGGGAGCATCCCGCCGACCAGCGCCGCCGCCACCGTGGTCGCCAGGTAGAGCAGCATGTCGTTGGCGAGCCCGAGGCCGGGGGTGAAGGCCAGCAGCAACGGGGTGAGCAGCGCCGGGCCGCCGCAGCCGACCAGCCAGCCCAGGGCGATCCGGGCGCGGCCGAGCCGGGCGCCGCGGGCCACCGGCAGTCCGCGGCCCTTGGCGGCCTCCTCGTGGGTGACGATGTGGACGTCGAGGTCGGGGCCGGATTCACGGGCCACGGTGGCGCCGACGCCGGGGCCGAGGACGTACTGCCAGGCCTTGCGGCGGGAGGTGCCCAGCACGATCTGGGTGGCGTTGACGCCGCGGGCGAAGTCGAGCAGGGCGGTGGGGACGTCGTCGCCGACCACGTGGTGAAACGATCCGCCAAGGTCTTCGACGAGGGTCCGCTGGACCGTCAGCTCCTTGGGGGAGCCAGAGGCGAGGCCGTCGCTGCGGGCCACGTAGACGGCGAGGATCTCGCTGCCGGAGCCCTTGGCGGCCAGCCGGGCGGCGCGCCGGATCAGGGTGCGCCCCTCCGGACCGCCGGTGAGGCCGACGACGATCCGCTCGCGGGCCTGCCAGGTGGAGGAGATGCGGTGCTCGGCACGGTACTGCTGGAGGTATTCGTCCACCCGGTCGGCGGTCCACAGCAGGGCGAGTTCGCGCAGTGCGGTGAGGTTGCCGGGGCGGAAGTAGTTGGCGAGCGCCGCGTCGATCTTGTCCGGCTGGTAGATGTTGCCGTGCGCCATGCGGCGGCGCAGCGCCTGTGGCGACATGTCGACCAGTTCGATCTGGTCGGCGCGGCGGACCACCTCGTCGGGGACGGTCTCCCGCTGCCGGACGCCGGTTATCGACTCGACGACGTCGCCCAGCGACTCCAGGTGCTGGATGTTGACGGTGGATATCACGTCGACGCCGGCTTCGAGGAGTTCCTCGACGTCCTGCCAGCGCTTGGCGTTGCGGGAGCCGGGGACGTTGGTGTGCGGCAGCTCGTCGACGAGGGCGACCTCGGGGCGGCGGGCGAGGACGGCGTCCACGTCCATCTCGGTGAAGCGCGAGCCGCGGTAGGTCAGGGTGCGGCGCGGGATCTGCTCCAGCCCGTGCAGCATCACCTCGGTGCGCGGCCGGTTGTGGGTCTCGACGAAGCCGACGACGAGGTCGGTGCCGCGTTCCAGCCGCCGGTGCCCCTCGGAGAGCATCGCGTAGGTCTTTCCCACCCCGGGGGCCGCCCCGAGGTAGATACGCAGTCTGCCGCGTGCCATGGCTCCATCTTCGTAGCGTCGAAACGGTCCGGCATCGCCGAGCGTACGCAGCGCGAAACCGGCGAAACGGAGAAAAGCCACCCGTCAGGGCCGTATTGACACGATCCTGACGGGTGACCAGGGTATCCGCGCGGGCGCGGTGGTCAGCGGGCGGCAGCCGGCGCGCGGCGGGCGTCCTCGCGCTCGGTACGGCGCTGGGCGGAGCCGAGCAGGTAGGGCACGCTGATCACCATCACGCCGGAGGTGAACAGCAGCCGGGCCTTGAGCCGCAGCGCGCTCTGGTTGTGCAGGATCTGCTCCCACCAGCGGCCCAGCACGTACTCGGGGATGACCACGGTGACCACGTCGCGCGGGCTGTCGCGGCGCAGGGCGCGCACGTGGTCCAGCACCGGCCGGGTGATCTCGCGGTACGGGGAGTCCAGCACCTTCAGCGGCACCCCCATGTCGTGGGCGTCCCACCGCGCGCGCAGCGCCTCGGCGTCCTCGGGGACGACTCCGACGGTGACCGCCTCGACGGTGTCGGGACGGATCGAGCGGGCGTAGCCGACGGCCCGCAGGGTGGGCGCGTGGACGGTGGAGACCAGGACGACCGCGTGGTTGCGGGCGGGCGCCTCGGGGCGGGAGTCGTCGGCCACCGCCAGCTCCTCGGCCACCCGGTCGTAGTGCCGGCGCACCCCGACCATGGCCAGGAAGAGCAGCGGCATGGCGATCACCACGATGTAGGCGCCGTGGGTGAACTTGGTGATCAGCACGATCACCAGCACGACCCCGGTGAGCACCGCGCCGAGCGCGTTGATCGCCTGGGAGCGGCGCATCCGGCGGCGTTCGGCCGGCGCGGCGGTCTCGGCGAGCCGGCGGCTCCAGTGCCGGACCATGCCGGCCTGGGAGAGGGTGAAGGAGACGAAGACGCCGATGATGTAGAGCTGGATGATCGAGGAGGTGTCGGCGTCGAAGGCGACGATCAGGCCGATCGCGGCGAGCGCGAGCAGCACCACGCCGTTGGAGAAGACCAGCCGGTCGCCCCGGTTGTGCAGCTGCCGCGGCAGGTAGCGGTCCTGGGCGAGGATCGAGGAGAGCATCGGGAAGCCGTTGAAGGCGGTGTTGGCGGCGAGCACCAGCACCCCGGCGGTGGCCGCCTGGACGTAGTAGAACAGGAAGGTCGCGTTCCCGAAGGACGCCTTGGCTATCTGGGCGAGCGCGGTGGGCGTGGAGGTGCCGGCCGGCAGCCCCAGTTGGGTGGGGTCGTCGGTGACGTGCACCCGGTAGACCATGGCCAGGAACGTGATGCCCACGAACATGGTGACCGAGATCAGCCCCATCACCGCCAGCGTCCTGGCGGCGTTCCTCGCCTTGGGCGCGCGGAACGCCGGGACGCCGTTGCTGATCGCCTCGACGCCGGTGAGCGCGGTGCACCCGGAGGCGAACGCCCGCAGCGCCAGCAGCACCAGCCCGAGCCCGCCGTAGGTGCCCATGGCGTGGATCGGCAGGTGGGCGGATTCGGCGCGGATGTGGGTGCCGGTGGCCATCCGTACCGCGGCGAAGCCGAACATCACGTAGATGCCGAGCACGAACGCGTACGTGGGCACCGCGAACGCCTTGCCGGACTCCTTCAGGCCGCGCAGGTTGACGATGGTCAGCAGCACCACGAAGCCGACCGAGAGGGCGACGGCGTGCTTGGCGAGCGAGGGCGCGGCCGAGGTGATCGCGGCGACGCCGGCCACCACGGAGACGGCGACGGTGAGCACGTAGTCGACGAGCAGCGCGCTGGCGGCGGTGAGCGCCGCGTTGCGCCCCAGGTTCTCCGCGCTGACCACGTAGGCCCCGCCGCCGCCCGGGTAGGCGTGGCAGGTCTGCCGGTACGAGGCGATCACCACGACCAGCAGGAGCACGATCGCCGCCCCGACCCACCAGGCCAGGTGGAGCAGGGCGGTGCCGCCGAGGGCGAGGATCAGCAGGATCTCCTCGGTGGCGTAGGCGACGGAGGACAGCGGGTCGCTGCAGAAGACCGGCAGGGCCAGGCGCTTCGGCAGAAGCGTCTCCCCCATCTGCGCGGTGCGCAGCGGCCGGCCCAGCAGGAACTGCTTGGGGAGCATGGTCACGGGACGCGATCCTAGGCATGGATTCGCAGGCGATGACCCCGCAGCAGCCTGCGAACGCGTTAGGAAAGCGTCAGGATTTCGCCAATTCCCAACTCGACAGCGGCGAAACCCGCTGTGACCGAACTCTCAGACGCCCCCGCCGCCCCCGCCGGGGGACGACGGCGGGGGCGGCGGGGACACGGCGGTGGTACGGACCGGTGGTCACCCCGCCAGCCGGGCCAGCGCCAGGTTGAGCTGGAGGACGTCGACGGTGGGTTCGCCGAGGAAGCCGAACTGGCGTCCTTCGGTGTGGTCGGCGACGAGCCGGGCGACCTCGGCCGGGTCCAGGTGGCGGGCGCGGGCGACCCGGTCGGTCTGGATCCTGGCGTAGGCCGGGGAGATGTCCGGGTCCAGGCCGGAGCCGGAGGCGGTGACCGCGTCGGCGGGGACGGCGGAGGGTGCCACCCGGTTGAAGGCGGCGACCTGCGTGCGGCGTTCCTCGATCGTCTTGACCAGCGCCGGGTTGGTGGGGCCGAGGTTGGAGGCGCCGGAGGCACGGGTGTCGTACCCGTTCTGCCCGGCCGCCGAGGGGCGCGGCTGGAACCACCGGGGGTCGGGGGTGCCCGGCTTGCCGGGCAGGTCGAAGCTCTGCCCGAGCAGGCTGGAGCCGACCACGTGGCCGCCGGCGCCGACCGGCGAGCCGTTGGCCTTGTCGTGGAAGGCGGCCTGGCCGACCGCGAAGACGGCCAGCGGGTAGAGCACCCCGGTGACCACGGTGAGGACGAGCAGCGCGCGCAGCGCGGCCCAGGTCAGGCGTGCGGTGTTGCGGAAGGTGGCGTTCATGCCGGTCACCCGATCCCGGGGATGAGCGTGATGAGCAGGTCGATGATCTTGATGCCGATGAACGGGGCGATCAGTCCGCCGACCCCGTAGATCGCCAGGTTGCGGCGGAGCATCCGGTCGGCGCTCATCGGGCGGTAGCGCACCCCGCGCAGGGCGAGCGGCACCAGCGCCACGATGATCAGCGCGTTGAAGATGATCGCGGACAGGATGGCGGACTGAGGGCTGTGCAGCGCCATGATGTTGAGCTTGTTCAGCCCCGGGTAGGCCACCGCGAACATCGCCGGGATGATCGCGAAGTACTTGGCCACGTCGTTGGCGATGGAGAACGTGGTCAGCGCGCCCCGGGTGATCAGCAACTGCTTGCCGATCTCCACGATCTCGATGAGCTTGGTGGGGTTGGAGTCCAGGTCCACCATGTTCCCGGCCTCCTTGGCGGCCGAGGTGCCGGTGTTCATCGCCACACCCACGTCGGCCTGGGCCAGCGCCGGGGCGTCGTTGGTGCCGTCACCGGTCATGGCGACCAGCTTGCCGCCCGCCTGCTCCCGCTTGATCAGGGCCATCTTGTCCTCGGGGGTGGCCTCGGCGAGGAAGTCGTCCACCCCGGCCTCCTGCGCGATCGCCTTGGCGGTCAGCGGGTTGTCGCCGGTGATCATCACGGTCTTGATGCCCATGCGGCGCAGTTCGTCGAAGCGCTCCCGCATGCCGTTCTTGACCACGTCCTTGAGGTGGATCACCCCGAGCACCCGGGCGCCGTCGGCGTCGTCCACCGCCACCAGCAGCGGGGTGCCGCCGGCCTGGGAGATCTCGTCGGTCAGCCGCTGGGCGTCCTCGGCGACCTCGCCGCCGCGCTCCCGTACCCAGGCGAGGACGGAGCCGGTGGCGCCCTTGCGGACCATGCGCCCGTCCACGTCCACCCCGGACATCCGGGTCTGGGCGGTGAACGGGATCCAGGTGGCGTGCGCCAGTTCGCCGGTGTGGCGTTCGCGCAGCCCGAACCGCTCCTTGGCCAGCACCACCACCGAGCGCCCCTCGGGGGTCTCGTCGGCCAGCGAGGAGAGCTGGGCGGCGTCGGCCACCTCGGCCGCGGTGGTGCCCCGTACCGGGACGAACTCGGTGGCCTGCCGGTTGCCGTAGGTGATGGTGCCGGTCTTGTCCAGCAGCAGCGTGGAGACGTCGCCTGCGGCCTCCACGGCCCGTCCGGACATCGCCAGCACGTTGCGCTGCACCAGGCGGTCCATGCCGGCGATGCCGATCGCCGACAGCAGCGCGCCGATGGTGGTGGGGATCAGGCAGACCAGCAGGGCCACCAGCACGGTCATCGACTGCTCGGCGTGCGCGTAGACCGCGAACGGCTGCAAGGTGACCACGGCCAGCAGGAAGACGATGGTCAGCGAGGCCAGCAGGATGTTGAGGGCGATCTCGTTGGGCGTCTTCTGCCGGGCCGCCCCCTCGACCAGGTTGATCATCCGGTCGATGAAGGTCTCCCCCGGCCGGGTGGTGATCTTCACGACGATGCGGTCGGAGAGCACCTTGGTGCCGCCGGTCACCGCGCAGCGGTCGCCGCCGGACTCGCGGATCACGGGGGCGGACTCGCCGGTGATCGCCGACTCGTCGACGCTGGCGACCCCCTCGACCACGTCCCCGTCGCCGGGTATGACGTCGCCGGCCTCGCAGACCACCAGGTCGCCCACGCGCAGCGCGGTGCCCGGGACGGACTCCTCGGCCGCGCCGTCGCCGGTCAGCCGGCGGGCCACGGTGTCGGTCTTGGCCTTGCGCAACGTGTCCGCCTGGGCCTTGCCGCGCCCCTCGGCC
Source organism: Streptantibioticus cattleyicolor NRRL 8057 = DSM 46488 (assembly GCF_000240165.1). NCBI lineage: Bacteria > Bacillati > Actinomycetota > Actinomycetes > Kitasatosporales > Streptomycetaceae > Streptantibioticus > Streptantibioticus cattleyicolor. Next base: position 4,997,165 of record NC_017586.1, on the reverse strand, counting down.
ACCGCCTCGGCCAGGTTGGCGAAGATCACGGTGAGCCAGAGCCAGGCCGCGATGGTCCAGCCGAACCAGGCGCCGGGGTGGGCGATCGCCAGCACGGTGGTGAGCACCGAGCCGATCTCCACCACGAACATCACCGGGGACTTGGCCATCACCCGCGGATCGAGCTTGCGCAGCGCGTCCGGCAGCGAGGTCCACAGCTGCTTGGGGTCGAAGACGCCGGCCCGGACCCGGCCGGGTCCGGCGTCCGGTGCCGGGCTGCCGTCCGGCTGGTCGCTGCGTACGGGGGTAGCGGTTGTCATGACAGTCCTTCAGCGATCGGGCCGAGCGCCAGCGCCGGGAAGTAGGTCAGCCCGGTGACGATGATCACCGTGCCGACCAGCAGCCCGGCGAAGAGCGGCTTTTCGGTGCGCAGGGTGCCCGCGGTCTCCGGCACCGGCCGCTGCTCGGCGAGCGAGCCGGCCAGCGCCAGCACGAAGACCATCGGCAGGAAACGGCCCAGCAGCATCGCCAGCCCGGTGGTGGTGTTGAACCAGTCGGTGTTGGCGTTGAGCCCCGCGAACGCCGAACCGTTGTTGTTGGCCGCGGAGGTGAACGCGTACAGCACCTCGGAGAAGCCGTGGGCGCCGGGGTTGGCCGCGGAGCGGATCGGGGTGGGCAGCGCCATCGACAGCGCGGTGAAGACCAGCACCAGCGCCGGGGTGATCAGGATGTAGCAGGCCGCGTACTTGATCTGCCGGCTGCCGATCTTCTTGCCCAGGTACTCCGGGGTGCGCCCGACCATCAGTCCGGCGATGAAGACCGCGATGACCGCCATGATCAGCATGCCGTACAGGCCGGATCCGGTGCCGCCGGGCGCGATCTCGCCCAGCATCATCCCCAGCATCGCGATGCCACCGCCGAACGCGGAGAACGAGGAGTGGAAGGCGTCCACCGCGCCGGTGGAGGTCAGCGTGGTGCTGGTGGCGAAGAGCGAGGACGCCCCGACGCCGAACCGCTGTTCCTTGCCCTCCATCGCCCCGTGCGCCGCCTGTAGCGCCGCGCCCGGATGGGCCGACTCCGACCAGGTCATCAACACCGTGAAGACCAGCCAGATCACGCCCATCGCGGCGAGGATCGCGTACCCCTGCTTCAGGCTGCCGACCAGCTTGCCGAAGGTACGGGTAAGCGAGAAGGGGATCACCAGGATCAGGAAGATCTCGAAGAGGTTGGTGAACGCGGTGGGGTTCTCGAAGGGATGGGCGGAGTTGGCGTTGAAGTAGCCGCCGCCGTTGGTGCCCAGCTCCTTGATGGCCTCCTGGGAGGCCACCGCCCCGGCGGGCATGGCCTGGTGGGCGCCGGTCACCGTGGTGACCTCGTGCCATCCGGCGAAGTTCTCGATCGCGCCGCAGGCCACCAGGACGACCGCCGCCACGAAGGCGATCGGCAGCAGGATCCGCACCGTGGTGCGCACCAGGTCGGACCAGAAGTTGCCCAGTTCACCGGTGCGGGAGCGGGCGAAGCCGCGGACCAGCGCGATGGCCACCGCGATCCCGACCGCGGCCGAGACGAAGTTCTGCACCGCCAGGCCGCCAGTCTGCACCACGTGGCCCATGGTCGACTCGCCCGAGTACGACTGCCAGTTGGTGTTGGCGACGAACGACGCGGCGGTGTTGAACGCCTGCTGCGGGGTGACCGCGGCGAACCCCAGCGACCCCGGCAGGTGGTTCTGCACCCGCTGGAGCAGGTAGAGGAACAGGACGCTCACCACGGAGAACGCCAGCACCCCGCGCAGGTAGGCGGGCCAGCGCATCTCGGCGTCCGGGTCGGCGCCGATGCACCTGTAGATCCACCGCTCGGCACGCAGATGCCGCCGGGAGGTGTAGACGGCGGCCATGTAGTCGCCGAGCGGGCGGTGGACCAGGGCGAGCGCCACGACGAGCGCGAGGACCTGGAGCACGTCAGCTGCTGTGGGACTCATCGGATCGCTCAGAACCTCTCGGGAAGGACGAGGGCGACGACGAGATAGCCCAGCAGTGCGACGGCCACCACAAGGCCGACGATGTTCTCGGCGCTCACAGCTTGGCCACCCCCCGGGCCACGAGCGCCACCAGCGCGAAGACCACGAGGGTGGTCAGGACGAAGGCCAGGTCGGCCATCGTGTGCTCCTCGATCGGGATCGTTTTTCGGACACCGTCGAGTGAATCGCCGGAACCTGGCCTTCCCGCCGCCGTTGACGCCTTCTGTACGGCGGCCGGGCGGCCCCTGACGGGTTCCTTACGCGGGTGCGGTGGCGCGGTCCGGGCGCCGGGTGGCCGGTTCTCGGCGGGGGCGCGGGGGCGCGGCGGGGGCGGGCGTGGAAAAGCCGCGTGCCCGGCCGGGGTGGTCCCGGCCGGGCACGCGGCGGTGGTCCGCCGGCCCTCGACGGGCGGGCGGGAGCGGACGGCTCAGCGCACTTCGCTGATCTCCGGTCCGCGGCGCATCGGGTCGATGCCGTCGGAGAACTTGCCGGGGGCGCCGCCCTGCTCGGGGGCCATGCCCTCGGGCATCATCTGGGCGTCGTCCGGCAGCTTGAGGACGATGGGGTCCCGGGGGGCCATCGGCGCGTCGCCGCGGACCACCACGGTGTCCCGGAAGATCTGCTCCAGCACCCCGGCGGCCTGCGGCTGCACCGCGCCCTGCCCGGAGATCACGCCGCGCAGGAACCAGCGGGGGCCGTCGCAGCCGACGAACCGGACCACCTGGACCCCGTTGGTGCCGTCCGGCAGCTGCACCGGCACCTGCGCCCGCAGCTCCCAGCCCAGCGGGCCCTCGACCTCGTCGACGACCCCGCCCTGCTGGGTGATCCCGGCGGCGATCTCCTCGCGGACCTCGCCCCAGATGCCCTCCGACTTGGGGGCGGCGAACCCCTGGAGCTGGATGGCGCTGTCGTGCAGGACGACGGTCGCGGCGACGATGGCGTCACCGGCCACCTCGACCCGCAGCTCCATCCCTTCGACCCCTGGCACCAGGACGCCGCCGAGGTCGACCCGGCCCTCGGCGGGGTTGTCCACCTCACCGATGTCCCACGGGCCGTCCGGCCGCGGCGCCGGCGGCAAGTTGTAACGGCCGGGCCGCTCGGCGTCCGGCGACTCCTCGGCCGACTCGTCCGGGCCCGTGTCCTCCACAGGCTCGTCGAGGGCGTCTTCGCGCTCCTTGCGGCGACGACGGAACACGGTCACTGTCCTTCCCCGTCTGAGGTCCGGTCTGCGGCGACCGAAGCGTATCCCTTACCGACACTGGTGTCCGTCGCACCGACCACCGGGGCGTCCACCGCGGCGTGCCCGCCGGTGGAACCGAAGCCCCCCGCGGCCCGTGCGGAGCCGGGCAGTTCCGCCACCTCGTGGAAGCGGACCTTCTCGACCTGCTGGACGACAAGCTGGGCGATGCGGTCGAACCGCTCGAACCGTACGCTCTCACGCGGGTCCAGGTTGACCACGATCACCTTGATCTCCCCACGGTACCCGGCATCCACCGTGCCCGGGGCGTTCACCAGGGCGACACCGCAGCGGACGGCCAGTCCGGAACGGGGGTGGACGAAGGCGGCGTAGCCGTCGGGCAGCGCGATGGCGATGCCGGTGGGGAGCAACGCCCGCTCCCCGGGGGCGAGTTGGCACGCCTCGGTGGTCACCAGGTCGACCCCGGCGTCGCCGGGGTGGCCGTAGGCCGGGACCGGCACCTCGGGGTCGAGGCGGCGGATGAGGACGTCGACCGGGGCGCGGCTCACGGGTTCACCTCGAAGGCGCGGGCGACCTTGAGCTGGTCGGGGTCGGCGAGGGCGGCCTCGATCTCGTCGGGGCGGCCGTTGCGGGTGAAGTGGCCGAGGTCGACCTCGATGAACAGGGCGTCGGCGCGGACCGCCACCGGGCCGTCCGGTCCGCCGATCCGCCCTTCCGCGGAGCCGTAGATCTTGCGGCCGGCCACCCCGGTGCAGCGGGCGGTCAGGTGCAAGGTGGCGCCCACCGGCACCGGGCGCACGAAGTCGGTCTCCAGGCGGCCGGTGACCGCGATCACCCGCAGCAGCCAGTTGAGCGAGCCCAGCGTCTCGTCCAGCGCCGAGACCAGCACCCCGCCATGCGCGAGCCCGGGCGCGCCCTGGTGGGCGGGGCGGACGGTGAACTCGGCGGTGACGGTGACGCCCTCCCCGGCCCGGGCCGCCAGGTGCAGTCCGTGCGACTGGCCGTCGCCGCAGCCGAAGCACTGGTCGTAGTGGGCGCCCAGCAGCTCGCCGGGGGCGGGGGCGTCGGGGTGGCGTACCGGACGTCCGGCGTCCGGCGGCGGCGTCAGCGGCTCACGCCGGCCGCTGTCGGTTGCATTGGCTCCACTCACGGCCCGAACCCTACCCTCCTGGGGCCCGCCTCCCCTCCCGTGTGCGGCCGGGACCTGCCCGGCAGCGCCCGGGAACGGCGGCGGGACGGTGCCTCGGGGCCGCCCGGCGGGGCCGTGCCAAGCTGGTGTCATGCAGCCTTACGACGAACGCCTCACCGCCCCCCGATCCTGGTGGGTCATCGCCGTCCTGGCCGGGATCTGCTGCGGCCTGGTGGCCCTGCCGTTCGGGACGCTGCCGCTGCTGGGCACCTTCGCGGTGACCACGGCGCTCTTCTGCGTGCTGGTCAGCTCCTACGGCTCGGTGCGCATCCGGGTGGTGGCCGGCTCGCTGGTGGCCGGGGACGCCAGGATCCCGGTGACGGCGCTGGGCGAGGCGGTGCAGCTCGACGCCGAGCAGGCCCGCGCGTGGCGGACGTACAAGGCCGACACCCGCGCCTTCATGCTGCTGCGGTCCTACGTGCCGACCGCGCTGAAGGTCGAGGTGACCGACCCGGAGGACCCGACGCCGTACCTGTATCTGTCGACCCGCTCGCCGCGGCGGCTGGCGGCGGCGCTGGAGGCGGTCAGGGCCGACCGGTAGGGGCCGCGTCGTCGGGCCCGTCGTGCGGGCCCCGTGGGGGCTCGTGGGGCGCCGGCCCGGCCGGGTCGTCGGGCCAGGGGCGTTGCCGGGCGCGCAGGTCGTCCCGGACGCGCTGGGCCATCTTGCGGGTGTCGCGGCGGTTGAGCAGCGCGCCGACGGCGGCGCCGACCAGGAACGGGGTCAGCACCGGGAGGTGGCGGGCGCCGCGCTTGAGGATCTGCTGGCGCAGTTCGCGTTTGGCCTGGCCGCTCAGGGCGGTGTTGACGCTGGACGGCCGGGTGAGGTGTATGCCGCGTTCGCCGGCCCATTCGGCCAGGTAGGCGGCGGCCCGTTCGCGGGCGGTGCCGGGCGCCCGCAGTCCGTAGACCTCGTGCAGCTCGGCGATCAGCTTGAACTCGACGGCGGCCACCGCCAGCGTCTCGGCGGCCAGCTCCGCCGTCATCGCCGGGGGTACCGGCAGCATCGCGGCGGCGCCCACCCCCGCGCCCACGGCCGAGCTGCCCTTGATCGCCGCGGTGGTCAGCCGGTCGGCGATCTCCTCGGGACCGAGGCCGGGGAAGTGCCGGCGCAAGGTGGCCAGGTCCCGGACCGGGATCCGCGGGGCCGTCTCGATCAGGCGCTCGGCGAGCGCCGTCGCGCCGGTCCGCGCGCCGCGCGCGGTGCGGTGGGCGAGCCTGCGCCCGCCGTCCGCCACCGTCCGGACGGCGGGCGGGACACGCCGCCGCTGCGACGGGCGCGCGTCCGCCCCGTCCGGCTCCGGTGCGAGCGCGTCGTACGGCTCGACCGGACCCGGGGCGGGGGCTTCGTCGCCCGTCGTGCGGGGTGTGCGTCGCTTCCGGAACGGTACGGGACCCGCCACGGCCGGCCCGACCGTCAGGCCGCGCAGTCGCGGCAGATCGGCTGGCCGTTCTTCTCCTCCGCCAGCTGGCTGCGGTGGTGGACCAGGAAGCAACTCATGCAGGTGAACTCGTCGGCCTGGCGGGGCAGCACCCGCACCGAGAGTTCTTCGTTGGACAGATCGGCGCCAGGCAGCTCCAGGCCTTCGGCCTGTTCGAACTCGTCGACGTCGACGGCGGAGGTCGACTTCTCGTTCCGCCGAGCCTTCAGCTCCTCGATGCTGTCCTCGTTGAGGTCGTCGTCGGTCTTGCGTGGCGTGTCGTAATCGGTTGCCATGGCGCTCTCCCCCTCCGGGTGTTTGCGGTATCTCCAGCGCACGTAACGCGCGAGGGGCCGGACTTGTGCCCGACCCGAGGCGGAGATTTTGCCTCACATCAAGCCCTGTTACTCAATCGACACCCAACCGCACCTCCGAAGAGGTGATCATGTGGGCTGTCGATCATGACCGAACACGGTCCGAATGTCGCACTTCACTGGCACCGTCACGGGTACTTCCCGTGATCAGGACCTGCGGAAACATGGATTTTTCGGCTTTTTCCGCAAGACTGCCGATCACACTGCGTAGGCATGACACAAATCGCATGTGCGATCAGTCACAGGTGGTGCAGCGCCGGGACAGACCGGATTATTTCGCGTGAAGCGAACACGCTCCGGGCGTGGTCGCATCGGTCACATTTCCTGCCGCACCGGTCACGCCGCTCACCCTCGGCGCGGCGGTCACAACGGTATCGAGACCCGCATCACCAGGCCACCGCCCTCCCGGGGCACCGCGGTGATGGCACCGCCGTGCGCCCGGGCCACCGAGCGGACGATGGACAGCCCGAGGCCGACGCCCTTGTCGCTGCCGGTGCGCTCGGTGCGCAGCCGCCGGAACGGTTCGAAGATGTTGTCCAGCTCGTAGGCGGGGACCACCGGCCCGGTGTTGGCCACCGTCAGCACCGCGTGGCCGCCCTCGACGCCGGTGGCCACCTCCACCCAGCCGTCCGGCACGTTGTAGCGCACCGCGTTCTGCACCAGGTTGAGCGCGATCCGTTCCAGCAGGACGCCGCTGCCCTGGACCACCGCCGGGCGCAGCCCCTCGCTGCGCAGCTCCACGCCCTTGGCCTGGGCCTCGCCACGGGTCTGCTCCAGCGCCTGGGCGGCGGCCTCGGCGAGGTCGACGGCCTTGCGCTCGACCACCTCGTTGTCGCTGCGGGCGAGCAGCAGCAACCCCTCCACCAGCTGCTCGCTGCGCTCGTTGGTGGCCAGCAGCGTCTTGCCGAGCTGCTGGAGGTCGGGCGAGGCGTCCGGGTCGGCGAGCTGCACCTCCAGCAGCGTGCGGTTGATCGCCAGCGGGGTGCGCAGCTCGTGCGAGGCGTTGGCGACGAACCGGCGCTGCGACTCGAAGGAACGGTCCAGCCGGTCGAGCATGTCGTCGAAGGTGTCGGCGAGCTCCTTCAGCTCGTCGTCCGGGCCGTCGAGCTCGATGCGGCGCGACAGGTCGGAGCCGGCCACCACGCGCGCGGTGCGGGTGATCTTGCCCAGCGGCGAGAGCACCCGGCCGGCCATCACGTAGCCGAAGGCGAAGGCGACCACGGTGAGCCCGAGCAGCGCCAGCAGCGAGCGGCGCAGCAGGTTGTTGAGGGCGATCTGGCGCTGCTGGGCCATGCACGCGTCGAGGACGTCGTTGAAGTGCGAGGCGGTCAGGCTCGGGTCGGAGAGCCCGGGGCAGGCGTTGCTGTTGACCTGTACGTTGCCGCCGAGCAGCCGGAACGGCGCCTCGCCGCCCTGGTGCATCGCCTGGGCCGCGAGCAGATAGATGATCAGCAGCAGCAGCACGCCGGCGATGAGGAACATGCCGCCGTAGAGCACGGTGAGGCGGATCCGGATGGTGGGCCGCAGCCACGGCGCGGTGGTCTCCGGCGGACGCGGGTCCCAGGTCGGCCGGGGCGGCGTGGTCGCGGACGGTCCGGGGGCCGGGGAGGTGGTCATGGGCATCGGCTCTAGATCCGGTAACCCGAGCCGGGGACCGTCACGATGACGGGCGGCTCGCCCAGCTTGCGGCGGAGCGTCATCACGGTGACCCGCACCACGTTGGTGAACGGGTCGGTGTTCTCGTCCCACGCCTTCTCCAGCAGCTGCTCGGCCGAGACCACGGCCCCCTCGCTGCGCAGCAGCACCTCCAGCACCGCGAACTCCTTGGGCGCCAGGTGGACCTCCCGGCCGTCCCGGAAGACCTCGCGGCGGTTGGGGTCCAGCTTGATGCCGGCGCGCTCCAGCACCGGGGGCAGCGGGACGCTGGTGCGGCGGCCGAGGGCGCGGACCCGGGCGATGAGTTCGCTGAAGGCGAACGGCTTGGGGAGGTAGTCGTCGGCGCCGAGTTCCAGCCCTTCGACGCGGTCGCTGACGTCACCGGCGGCGGTGAGCATCAGCACCCGGGTGGGCATCCCGAGCGCGACGAGCTTGCGGCACACCTCGTCGCCGTGGACCACCGGCAGGTCCCGGTCGAGCACGACGACGTCGTAGTCGTTGACCCCGATCCGTTCCAGCGCGGCGCCACCGTCGTAGACGACGTCGACGGCCATGGCCTCCCGGCGCAGGCCGGTGGCCACCGCATCGGCGAGTAGCTGCTCGTCCTCGACGACGAGTACGCGCACGGCGCAGGTCCTTCCAGGTAGAACGATCGGTCTGCCACCCATCCTGCCTCGGATGCGGTTAAACCGGCGGTAAGGGTCCCGGCGGCGACCGGCGGTGGGCGGGGCCCCGCGGGCGGTGGCGGACGGGGGCGTGGCCGGATCCGGGCGGGCCGGGTGGCCGGATGTCCGCGCGGCGGGTGACCGGATCGGAGGACCGTTTGAGATCCATTTGAGAATTGGTGGGGTGCGGGAGGTTTTCGCCGTGTCGGGGCTGGGGAAGACGAGTGCAACCCCGCGATCACGCCCTACCTTGCGCGTTTCGGCGTTCTCTTCTCCGCGTGATCGCGCCGAGCCGCAAGTTCACCTTGTTCCGACGAAGACGAGGGGGCGCCCATGGACGCGTTCACCACCGGCATCATGCAGCGCATACGGAGCACCCAGTACGACCTCGACCGCGCCCGGGAGTCGGGTGACGACTTCCTCGTGGAGGTGGAGCAGGCCGAGCTCGACGATCTGCGCCGCCTCGCCGCCGAGCACGGCGTCGAGGTCGAGTCGGTTTCCCGGGTCGCCTAGTACTCCATCGGGCCTGCGCCCCGGACCCTTCGGCGGGTACCGGGGCGTTCGCATGGGCGCGGGACCGCCGGCCTCGGCCCCGCGGGCGGCTCAGTCGTGCCAGGCGCCCTCGGCCTCCAGGAACGCCTGGAGGGGCTCGAAGAGGCCCGGGGCCGCCGCCACGGTCAGCTCCGGCCCGGCCACCGCCCCGGGACGGCCGCCGGTACGGGCACCGGCCTCCCGGGCGAACAGCTCCCCGGCCGCGAGGTCCCAGGGGTTGAGGCCGCGTTCGTAGTAGCCGTCGAGACGTCCGCAGCCGAGGTCGCACAGGTCGATGGCGGCCGAGCCGCCGCGCCGGATGTCGCGCACCCGGGGCAGCAGGGCGGCCACCACGCCGGCCTGGGCCGCGCGGCGCTCGGTGAGGTAGCCGAACCCGGTGCCGATCAACGCCTGTTCGAACACCGGCGCGGGGCGGCACGCGGCGGGCTTGTCGTTGACGAACGCGCCCCGCCCGAGCACCGCGCGGTAGGTCTCCTGGCGCATCGGGGCCTCGACCACCCCGACCAGGGTGCGCCCGTCGGCCTCGGCGGCGATGCTGACCGCCCAGGACGGCAGGCCGTACAGGTAGTTCACGGTGCCGTCCAGCGGGTCGATCACCCAGCGCACGCCGCTGGTTCCGGCGCGGCTGGCCCCCTCCTCGCCGAGGAGTCCGTCGTCCGGGCGCCGCTCGGCGATGTAGCCGGTGATCAGCTTCTCGGCCACGATGTCCATCTCGGTGACCACGTCGATGGGGCTGCTCTTGGTGGCGGCCACGCCGAGGTCGGCGGGGCGTCCGTCACGCAGCATGGCGCCGGCCCGGCGGGCGGCCTCCAGCGCGATGTCGAGCAGTTCGTGGTCCAGGTCGGTCACGGGGTTCCCTTCGTCCGGTGCGGGGCGGGCGGCGTGGTGCGGCGGTGCGGCGCCGGTCAGTCGCGGCCGGCGGCGGCCGGCCGGGGGGTGCGGGCCGGGCAGCAGCCGACCGGGCAGACGTCGTGGCTGGGGCCGAGGGCGCCCAGCGCGCACCGCTCCACCGGCGCGCCGCGCTCGGCGGTGGCGCGCTCCAGTACCAGCTCGCGGATACCGGCCACGAAGCGCGGGTCGGCGCCCACGGTGGCCGCGCGGGCGACCGGCAGGCCCAGCTCGGCGGCCTTGGCGGTGGCCTCGGTGTCGAGGTCGTACTTGACCTCCATGTGGTCGGAGACGAAGCCGATCGGCACCATCACCACGGCCGGGGCCCCGGCGGCGTGCTCGTCCTGGAGGTGGTCGCAGATGTCGGGTTCCAGCCACGGGATGTGCGGGGCGCCGCTGCGCGACTGGTAGACCAGGCGCCACGGGCGGTCCACCCCGGTCGCCTCGCGCACCGCGTCGGCCACCACGGTGGCGACGTCCAGGTGCTCGGCGACGTACGCGCCGCCGTCGCCGTGCCGCTCGACGGGGCCGGAGGTGTCGGCGGCGGTCAGCGGGATGGAGTGCGTGGTGAACGCCAGATGGGCGCGGTCGCGGACGTCGGCGGGCAGCTCGTCGAGGGCGGCCAGCACGGCGTCGACCATGGGGCGCACGAAGCCGGGGTGGTTGAAGTAGTGGCGCAGCTTGTCGATCTCCAGCCGCGGGCGCCCCTCGGCCTCCAGCGCGGCGAGCGCGTCGGCGAGGTTCTCCCGGTACTGCCGGCAGCCGGAGTACGAGGCGTACGCGCTGGTGGCCAGGGTGAGGATGCGGCGGTGGCCGTCGTCGGCCATGGCGCGCAGGGTGTCGGTGAGGTACGGGGCCCAGTTGCGGTTGCCCCAGTAGACCGGCAGGCCGAGGCCGTGTGCCGCGAAGTCGGCGCGCAGCGCGGCGAGGAACTCCCGGTTCTGCGCGTTGATCGGGCTGACGCCGCCGAACAGGAAGTAGTGCTGCCCGACCTCCTTCAGCCGCTCACGCGGGATGCCGCGCCCGGCGGTGACGTTCTCCAGGAACGGGACCACGTCGTCGGGGCCTTCGGGGCCGCCGAAGGAGAGCAGCAGCAGGGCGTCGTAGGGGGTGGGATCGAGCTCATCGGCCATGCCCCCGATCCTGCCACCCCCCGGTGCGCGCCCGCCTGTCCGGGCCGGTGGGCGGCCGGTCGCCGGGGCGCGGGCGGCCTGACCGGGCCGCGATCGGCCGGAAAATCCGTTGCGCGGGCGGCGTAAGCTGTATAAGCCCTCTATGCGCCTTACCGGACCCCTCCGGGCCCCCGGTGGCGTGCACGGCTCATCCCGTTGTGTCCCGCTTTCCTCTTCGCCTGCCTTGGAGCGCCCGTGCTCGCCCCCTACCGCGCTATATTCGCCGCCCCCGGCACGCTGGCGTTCTCCATGGCGGGGCTCGTCGGACGGATGCCGTTGTCGATGCTGGGGATCGGCATCGTCACGATGATCAGCCAGGTCACCGGCAGGTACGGGCTGGCGGGCGGGCTGTCGGCGACGCTGGCGCTCTCCGCGGCGGTGCTCGGGCCGCAGGTGTCCCGGCTGGTGGACCGGTTCGGGCAGCGCCGGGTGCTGCGGCCGGCCGCGTTGGTCACCGTGGCCGCGGTGGCCGGGCTGCTGGTCGGCGTGGAGCTGCACGCGCCGGACTGGGCGTACTTCTGCTGCTCGGCGGTGGCCGGCGCGACCCCCAGCGTGGGCTCGATGGTGCGGGCGCGCTGGGCGGCCATCTACCGGGGTTCGCCGACGCTGCACACGGCGTACTCCTACGAGTCCGTGATGGACGAGGTCTGCTTCATCTTCGGGCCCATCCTGTCGATCGGGCTGAGCACGGCGTGGTTCCCGCAGGCCGGTCCGCTGCTGGCGGCGGTCTTCCTGGCGGTGGGCGTCCACTGGCTCACCGCGCAGCGCGCCACGGAGCCCGTCCCGCACCCGCGTTCCGACCACGGCGGCGGCTCCGCGCTGCGCTCGCCGGGGCTGCGGGTGCTGGTGGCCACCTTCACCGCCACCGGCGCGATCTTCGGCGCGGTCGACGTGGTCACCGTGGCCTTCGCCCAGGCCCAGGGCCACAAGGCGGCGGCCAGCCTGGTGCTCTCGGTCTACGCGCTGGGGTCGTGCGTGGCGGGCGCGGTCTTCGGGCTGCTGAGGCTGAGCGGCTCCCCGGCCCGCCGGTTCGTGGTGGGGGTGTGCGGGATGGCCGTGAGTATGATCCCCCTCCAACTGGTGGGGAACCTGCCCGCCCTGGCCGTGGCGTTGTTCGTCGCCGGGTTGTCGATAGCCCCGACGATGATCACCACCATGGGCCTGGTCGAGCGGCTGGTACCGCGGGCGAAGCTGACCGAGGGCATGACCTGGACGAGCACCGGGCTCGCGGTGGGCGTGGCGATCGGCTCGTCGGTGGCCGGATCGGTCGTGGACGCGTCCGGTGCGCGCGCCGGCTACGTGGTGCCGGCGGCGGCCGGGGCGCTGGCCGTGGCGGTGGCGTTCCTCGGGTACCGCCGGCTGCGGCCGGCGCCGGAGCGGGAGGGGCAGCGCCGCGATGAGCACGAGCACCACCGGAACGAAGACCACCAGCGGGACGGCCACGTGGCGTAACTGGGCCGGGAACGTCGGCGCGCGGCCGAGCAGGATCGTTTCCCCGAGGTCGGTGGACGAGCTGGCCGCCGCCGTCCGCGCCGCGGCCGAGGACGGGCTGCCGGTCAAGGCGGTCGGCACCGGGCACTCGTTCACCGCGGTCGCCGCCACCGACGGCGTCCTGATCCGCCCGGAGGGGATGGCGGCGGTGCGCTCGGTGGACGCCGCGGCGGGCACGGTCACCGTGGAGGCCGGGATGCCGCTGCACCGGCTCAACCGGATGCTGGACGCGGCCGGGCTGTCGCTGACCAACATGGGCGACATCATGGAGCAGACGGTGGCCGGCGCCGTCAGCACCGGCACCCACGGCACCGGCCGCGACTCCGCGTCGGTCGCCGCCCAGATCACCGCGCTCGAACTGGTGCTCGCCGACGGGTCGGTGCTCACCTGCTCCGCGCGGGAGAACCCCGAGGTCTTCTCCGCCGCCCGGATCGGACTCGGCGCGCTCGGTGTGATCAGCGCGGTGACCTTCGCGGTGGAGCCGTCGTTCCTCCTGTCCGCCCGGGAGGAGCCGATGACGTTCGACCGGGTCATCGCCGACTTCGATCAACTCGTGGCCGAGAACGAGCACTTCGAGTTCTACTGGTTTCCGCACACCGAGGGCTGCATCACCAAGCGGAACAACCGCAGCATGGGTCCGGCCGCCCCGCTGCCCGCCTTCCGCGGCTGGCTGGACGACGAGTTCCTCTCCAACGGCCTCTTCCAGGCGGTCTGTTCGCTCGGCAAGGCGGTCCCCGCGGCGGTGCCGGGGATGGCGCGGATATCCAGCCGGGCGCTCTCCGCCCGGAGCTACACCGACACCGCCTACAAGGTGTTCACCAGCCCGCGGCGGGTGCGCTTCGTGGAGATGGAGTACGCGGTGCCGCGGGCCGCCGCCACCACGGCGCTGCGCGAGCTGAAGGCGATGGTGGAGCGCTCGGCGCTGCGCGTGGCGTTCCCGGTGGAGGTGCGGGTGGCCCCGGCGGACGACATCGCGCTGTCGACGGCGTCCGGGCGGGAGTCGGCCTACATCGCGGTGCACATGTACCGCGGCACGCGCTACCAGGAGTACTTCACCGCGGTCGAGAAGATCATGACCGCCCACGAGGGCCGGCCGCACTGGGGCAAGCTGCACACCCGCGACGCGGGCGATCTGGCCCGGGTCTACCCGAGGTTCACCGAGTTCACCGCGGTGCGCGACCGGCTCGACCCGCAACGGCGGTTCGCCAACGGGTATCTGCGCCGGGTGCTGGGCGAGTGAGCGTCCAGGCGCCGGCGCGTGCTCCGGCGCCTGGACGCACGCCGCGCGCCCGGCGCATGAGCCAGGCGCGCGGGAGGTACGGAAGCGGGCGTGGCGGTCACTGGCCGGCGCCGGACGGCTGGGCCGCCGGAGGGGACGCCGCCTGGCCGGTGCCGCCGGCGCCTGGCCCGGCGTTGTCCTGACCGCCCTGGCCGGCGCCCTCGTCCCGGGTCGGGCCGGTGGAGGGGTGGCCGGAGGGCGACGGCGACGGGGAGTCGCCGCCGGTGCCGGGGGTCTGCCCGGTGCCGGGGCTGCGCGAGGCGCCGTCGCCGGTGCCGTCGCGGCCCGGGGCGGAGGAGGCACCGCCGGCCGGTGTGGTGGGGTGGCCGCCGCCGCTCGGCAGGTCGCCGGGCGAGGGCCGGTGGACCGGCGGGTGCGCGGGCTTGCCGCTGCCGCCGCCGAAGACGCGTCCGACGCTGGTGCCGCCGCCGGCGCCGTGGTGGAACCAGCCGTAGACCGGTCCGGTGAGCAGTTCGATACCGGTGATCACCAGCATGGCCAGCAGGAAGACGGCCCCCGCGGCGGCCAGCGAGCGCCGCCAGCCGCGCCACCGGGTGCCGTGCACGGTGCCCTCGCCGTAGCCCGAGTCGTACCAGGGCGTCCGCCCGTCGCCGTACGGCGCGTCGGAGGCGGTCAGGACGGTGCCGGGCTCCTCGGCGGCGGGCGCGGGACCGGTGGCCCCGGTCCGGCCGTCGTCGGCCCGCCCGCGGCGCTGCGGCCGGGTCAACACGGTGACCTCGCGCAACTGCTCGCCGGTTCGCCGGAACAGATGCTGGTAGATGACGCCGCCGGTGGTGGCGACGACGCTGACCACGGCGGCCCCGATGACGGTCCCGTAGACCCCGAGGAACGATGCGAGCACGGCCGCCGTCACCGCGGCGGCGGCGCTGCCGGCGACCTGTGTCAGGCTGAGGTCGATGCGCTTGTCGGTGGTTTTCGTTCGGGTTTCGCCCTTGTCATCCATCCCCGTCCCTTGGTTGGCGTTCCCTTCCATCTTGCACAAGGACGAGACAGATGACCGAAGGCGTCAGTTCCAGTTATGAAGATGGTGTGAATATCACCACTGTGAGTCGCACGTCTCCCGGCAACATCGGCGGCGCGGTGCTGCACTCCGATGGCCCGAATGGAGTACTGTGGCCAGCCCGTGCACCGGTTTCCCGTCCGGCTGCCCGGATCCTGCGGGAGGGGGCCCGAAGGTGCCGAGACCAGCCTGGCACCGTCGCCCAGGACCGGCGCTCGCAACGAGGAGTGACGAGGTTTGTCACGCATCGTTGCGAAAAGGTAACCGTGCCATAACGGCGGGTCGGGGAAGGCGCCCGACACGCCGGGCAACTCGGCAAGGTTGTGGCAGGCCGCAGATGGGCAGGCCACACTCGTTCTTCGGGAGCAGCGACGCACGTGACGTCGGCAGGCACCACCCGGGAGGTCCCCATGCCCGATCTGCGTGTCGTGGCCGTCAGCAACGACGGCACACGACTGGTGCTCAAAGCTGCGGACAACACGGAATACACCCTCCCCATCGATGAGCGTCTGCGCGCCGCCGTGCGCAACGACCGGGCCCGGCTGGGCCAGATCGAGATCGAGGTCGAGAGCCACCTGCGCCCCAGGGACATCCAGGCGCGGATACGAGCCGGTGCCTCCGCCGAGGAGGTCGCCCAGCTGGCCGGCATCCCGGTGGAGCGGGTGCGGCGGTTCGAGGGGCCGGTGCTCGCCGAACGCGCGTTCATGGCCGAGCGCGCCCGCAAGACCCCCGTGCGCCGGTCCGGCGAGAGCACCGGGCCGCAGTTGGGCGAGGCGGTCGCGGAACGGCTGCTGCTGCGCGGCGCCGAGAAGGACAGCACCCAGTGGGACTCCTGGCGGCGCGACGACGGCACCTGGGAGGTGCTGCTGGCCTACCGGGTGGCCGGGGAGACCCACTCGGCGTGCTGGACGTTCGACCCGCCGCGGCGGCTGGTGCAGGCGGTGGACGACGAGGCGCGCACGCTGATCGGCGAGACGGTGCCGGAGGCGCCGGAGCCGAGCTACCCGTTCGTGCCGCGGATCGCCCGGCTCCCCCGGGACCGGCCGCTGGACCGCGGGCTCGACCGCGCCCTGGACCGCCAGACCCCCCGCGACCCGGACCGCCAGGAGCAGCGCGCCGAGCGCGGCGAGGACGAACGGGACTCGCTGACCAGCCTGTTGGAGGCGGTGCCCAGCTTCCGGGGCGATCTGGTGGTGCCCTCGGTACCCTCCGGCGAACCGGCGGTGCCCTCCGCCGAGGAGGCCGAGGAGAGCGCCGCCGCGGTCGAGGAGCCGGCGCCCCCGGCCCCCGCCGCGAGCGCCGGTTCCGCCTACGCCGACGTGCTGATGCCGCGTTCGGTCGCCGGCCACCGCGACCGGCTGGTCGGCACCACCGACCGCCAGGCGGAGGCGGACGGCGTGCGCCCGGGACGCCGTGCCACGGTGCCCAGTTGGGACGAGATCGTCTTCGGCAGCCGCCGCAAGAAGCAGGACTGACGTGTGAGGAGGGCGCGTTCGGGCGGGCCCGGGCGCGCTCCGAGCGGCGCGAGCGCCCGCGCACCCCGATCCACCGTTGGCGCACGCCCGTTGGCACGGCGCGCGGACCGGGTCTCCGCGCGCCGTGACGGCCGTTCCTACGGCGTCGGACCGGTGGCCACCGGGCGGGACGGATCCCGGGTCCACTCGCTCCAGGAGCCGACGTAGAGGGCGGCGGGGACGCCGGCGATGTGCAGGGCGAGGAGTTCGTGGGCGGCCGAGACGCCGGAGCCGCAGTAGACGCCGACCTCGGGGGCCTTCGTGGCGCCGAGTTCGGCGAAGCGGGCGGTGAGGCGCTCGGCGGGCAGGAACGTGCCGTCGGGGGCGACGTTCTCGGTGGTGGGGGCGTTGACGGCGCCCGGGATGTGGCCGGCGACCGGGTCGATGGGCTCGGTCTCGCCGCGGTAGCGCTCGGCGGCGCGGGCGTCGATCAGCAGCCCGGTGCGGGCGAGTTCGGCGGCCTGGTCGGCGGTGAGCACCGGCAGCGCGCCCGGCCGGGGCGTGAAGTCGCCGTCGGCGGGCGGCAGGGCGCCGGTCTCCAACGGGCCGTCCCAGGCGGCGAATCCGCCGTCCAGCACGCGGACGTCGGGGTGGCCGGCCCAGCGCAGCATCCACCAGGCGCGGGCGGCGGCCCATCCCTGGCCGCCGTCGTAGACCACCACCGGGCGGCCGCCGTCGTAGACCCCGGCGCGGCGCATCGCCGTGGTGAACACCTCCAGCGGCGGCAGCGGATGGCGGCCCCCGGCCCCGGGCGGCCCGGCGAGTTCGGACTCCAGGTCCACGTAGCGGGCGCCGGGCAGGTGCCCGGCCTCGTACTGCGGACGGCCGGGCGGGCCGCCCATCCGGTAGCGCACGTCGAGCAGGACCGGCTCGCGGACGGCGGTGCCGGCCCGCAGGTCCGCCGCGGAGATGATGGCGTTCATGGGGTCATTGTCGCCTCCCGCGGTGTGCGACCGCGGACGCCACCGCCACGCCGGGCGGGCAACGCGGCGGAAACGGACGGGACATGAGGAACCGGGCATTCCTCCGCCGGGCCGTCACACCGTGTCGGCCCCCGGACACGGAACCGGCGCGGCCGGGGCGCGCGACGCGCCGCACAGTGCGAATATCGACCCCTGGCTCGTCCCCCGACCGTCGTCGCGCGAGGAGAGATTCCCCATGACCGAGGTACCCACCCGTCGACCGCAGGGCGCCCCCTGCTGGGTCAGCCTGATGGTGCGCAGCCTGCCGGTGACCCAGGAGTTCTACAGCGGCCTGTTCGGCTGGGAGTTCCAGCCGGGGCCACGCCATTTCGGCCCGTACGTACGGGCGACGCTGGACGGCCGGATGGTGGCGGGGATCGGCGAGGCCCCCAGAGGCCGCCGTCTGCCGATCGCCTGGACCACCTATCTGTCCTCGCCGGACGCCGACGCCACCGCCGAGCTGATCCGGGTGTGCGGCGGCACGGTGGCGGTCGGGCCGCTGGACGCGGACGACGAGGCGGGGCGGATGGTGATCGCCGCCGACCCCTCCGGCGCCGTCTTCGGCGTCTGGCAGCCGGGCCTCCACCCCGGCCTCCAGGTCTCCGGCGAACCCGGCAGCCTGGCCTGGAGCGAACTGGTCACCCGGGAGGCCGGGGCGGTCGCCAAGTTCTACACGGCGGTCTTCGGCTACGAGTCGGAGGCGACCGGCGGCGCCACGGCCGCCGACCATCTGACGCTGCGGCTGAACGGGCGGCGGGTCGCCGGCGTCCACGGCGTGGGCCGAGCGCTCCCGGCCGACCGGGGCGCGCACTGGATGACGTACTTCGCGGTGGCCGACCCGGACGCCGCCGCGGCCCGCGTGGTGGAACTGGGCGGCCGGGTGCTCGACGAGCCGGCGGACCGCGCCTTCGGCAGGCAGGCCACCGTGGCCGACGTCGAGGGGGCGGTCTTCACGGTGATCCGCCCGACGGCGGCGGGGTGAGGCGGCGGCCTCAGGCGTCGGGCACCGGCTCCATGGCCCGGGCCGCCGGGGTGTCCACCGGCAGCACGTCGGGGGAGAGCGCGGCGGCCCGGGCGGTGGCGGCGGTCATGCGCCGGGTGTGGTGGCGGCGGCAGAGCACCTCGTAACCCACCTCGCCGGCCGACCCGTTGACGTCCCCGACGACCACCTGGGCGCCCTCGACGACCATCCGTCCGTCCACCGTGCGGGCGTTGTGCGTGGCGCGGGCGCCGCACCAGCACAACGCCTCGACCTGGAGCACCTCGATGCGGTCGGCGAGTTCCACCAGCCGCGCGGAGCCGGGGAAGAGCCGGGTGCGGAAGTCGGTGGTGATGCCGAAGGCGTACACGTCCAGGCCGAGGTCGTCGACGACCCGGGCGAGCTGGTCGACCTGTTCGGGGGTGAAGAACTGGGCCTCGTCGGCGATGACGTAGTCCACCCGCCCGCCGCCGGAGAGGTGGTCGACCACGTGGACGTAGAAGTCGAGGTCGTCACCGGCCTCGACGGCCTTGGTGGACAGCCCCAGGCGGGAGGAGAGGACCCCGGTGCCGGCCCGGTCGTTGCGGGTGAAGATCATGCCGTGCAGGCCGCGGGCCGAGCGGTTGTGCTCGATCTGGAGGGCGAGGGTGCTCTTGCCGCAGTCCATCGTTCCGCAGAAGTAGACCAGCTCGGACATGGTGGGGCCGGGGGCCTTTCGACACAGGGGGCATGGGGCGGGCGGGGACGGGCCGTCGGCGCCGCGTCAGGTACGGACTTCCAGCAGCGGGACGAGCTGCTCGGCCGGGTGGAGCGAGCCGTGCAGGCCGACCATCGAGGACTCCCCCGGCTCGTTGTGCGAGGCGGTGACCGCGATGTCGTCGGTGGCGGCCACCGCGACGACGTCGCCGATCCGGCCGTGGACCCGTTCGTCGACGTACGGGCCGAACCAGCCGGCGGCGATGGCCTCGTCCCGGCCGGCCACCCACATCCGGTCCCCCAGCACCTCGCGCCAGACGGCGAGCACGTCGGCGGCGGCGCCCGGCACCGCGTAGACGTGCCGGGCCCGGGCCTCCCCGCCGAGCAGGGCGACCCCCGCCCGCAGCTCCCAGTCCTCGTCGAAGTCGATCCGGTCCTCCGCCGCCACGTCGACCATGCCGTGGTCGGCGGTGATGTAGAGCGCGGAGCGCGGCGGCAGTTGTTCGGCGAGGCGCTGGGCGAGGCGGTCGACGGTCATCAACTGGCCGCGCCAGGCGTCGGAGTCGACCCCGTACCGGTGGCCCATGCCGTCGAGTTCGCTGTAGTAGGTGTAGACCAGGCTGCGGTCGGCGGCGGCCAGCCGCTCGGCCGCGAGGTCCATCCGCTCCTCACCGGTGAGCCGCCCCAGGAACGTTCCTCCGGAGAGGGCGACCCTGGTGAGCGGGGTGTGCTCGAAGGTGGGCGAGGAGACCTGGCAGGACTCGATCCCGGCGGCCTGGGCGAGTTCGAAGACGGTGGGGTACGGCTGCCACAGGTGCGGGTCGGTGTACGGCTGCCAGCGCAGCTGGTTCATCAGCCGCCGTTCGCCGGGGACGGCCACCGAGTATCCGGCGAGCCCGTGCGCGCCGGAGGGCAGCCCGGTGCCGACCGAGGCCAGCGAGGTGGCGGTGGTGGCCGGGAAGCCGGCGGTGAGCGGTTCTCCGCTGCCGCCCAGCGAGGTGGCCAGCAGCGAGGTGAGGAACGGCGCCTCGTCGGGGTGGGCGCGCAGCAGCTCCCAGCCCATGCCGTCGACCAGGAAGACGCAGTTGCGGTCGGCGCCGGGCAGCTCCAGGCCGGTGGCGGCGACGCCGGGCACCGCGTGCGGGGCGGTGAGCGCGGGCAGCAGGTCGGCGAGGGAGGCGGTGCCGTAGCGGGGGGCGGGCGCGGTACGCGGGTCGAGCGGCTCGGGTTCGGGGCCGGGCCGCGGGGTGACGAGCGGATGTGCCATCAGCGCTGGGCCGCGGCGGTGGTGGCTTCGGAGAGCGCCTGGGCGAAGGCGAGCGTCTGGCGTACCGCGTCCGGGCCGTCGCCCGCCTCGCTGACCCGCAGCGACAGGTCGTCGGCGGTGGAGGAGCCGGTGAAGCCGTGGTCGGCGTCGCAGTTGGGGTCGCCGCAGGCCGCGGGCTCCAGGTCGATCCGGCTCACCGCGCCCCAGCCGATGGTGAGCACCACCTCGCGGGGCAGCGTGCCCGGGGTGTACGACTCGGGGTTGGCCACCACGCGGCTGAGCACCACCGAGGAGATCCGGTCGATCTTGACGGATTCGGTGGAGGTGGTGGCGTAGGGGGTCGGCGAGGTGTCGTCGGCGCCCTGTTCGTCGGTGTGGCTGACCAGGAAGCGGGTCGGGGTGAGGACGAGGACGGTGACGTGGCGCCGCACCTCGTTGGCGTCGAACGTGGTCTCCTGGTTGACCAGGTAGGCCACCACGGACTCGCCGCCGACCGCCGACTCCACGGCCTCCGCGACGAGAGCGGGGTAGTAACCGCTGCGCTCGATGGCCGCACGCAGGCCCTGGGTGGTCGTACCGGTCTTCGCCATGGGCACCATCTTATGTCGGCCCGAGGGCGTCGAACGCCTCGCTGCGGGGACCGGCTCCCGCCGCCCGCCCGGCCCGCGCCACCGGCCGGGGGTCACAGCGCGGACAGGGCGCGCGGGCCGAGATCGGTACGGGCCGGCGGGCGGGCGAGGTGGACGGTGGCGCCCAGCACGCTCAGGCCCCGGCCGGCCACCACCACCGGCTCCAGGGCGACCGAGACCACCTCGGGCAGGTCGTCCACGAGCCGGGAGACCCGCAGCAGCAGCTCCTCCAGGGCGCCGGTGTCGGCGGGCTCGGCGCCGCGCCAGCCGAACAGCAGCGGGGCCGCCTTGATCGACCGGACCAGTTCGGCGGCGTCCCGGTCGGTGGCCGGCACCAGCCGGTGCCCGAGGTCGCCGAGGAGTTCGGAGGCGGCGCCGGCCAGGCCGAACGACAGGACGGCGCCGACCGCCGGGTCGACCACCGCCCGTACCACGGTGTCCACGCCGCGCGGCGCCATCCGCTGGACCACCGGCAGCACCTCGGCGGGGCGGCCGATGCGGTCGGTCATCTCCTGGTAGGCGCGGCGCAGCCCGGCCTCGCCGGTGATGTCGAGGCGGACCCCGCCGAGGTCGGCACGGTGCCGCAGATGGGGCGCGGTGGCCTTGAGGGCGACCGGGTAGCCCAGCCGGCGGGCGGCGTCGGCCGCGGCGTCGGCGTCGGGCGCGGGCAGGGTGGGCAGCACGGGGATGCCGTAGCGGGCGAGCAGGGTGCGGCCGGTGGTGTCGTCGAGGGTGAGCGCGTGGGCGGCCCCGGGCGGCAGGGCGCCGGGCTGGGTGGCGGCGTCCAGGACCTGCTCCACCTGGGCGCGGGCCGCCGCCTCGTCGATGCCGTCCAGTTCGGGTACCCGGCCGGGCACCGCAGACTCGGCGCGCCGGCGGGCGTAGCGGGCGGCTTCGGCGAGCGCGTGGACGGCCCGTTCCGCGGAGGGGTAGGCGGGGATGCGCACCACCTGGTCGCCGGGGGCGGCCGGGGGGTCGCCGAGGCGGGCGGCGAGACCGCCGAGGGCGAGGTGGACCACGACGACGGGCTTGCCGGCGCCGCCGCGGGCGGCCTCCAACAGGGCGTCGGCGAGCGGCGGGTCGTCGCCGGAGTCGGGATGGCGGGCGTCGATGGCACCGACCCGGGGGATGGCGGTGACCACGACGGCGTCGGTGCCGGTGTCGGCGAGGGCGTCGCGCAGCGCGGCGCGGAAGTCCTCCGGGGCGGCGGCGGTGGTCAGGTCGCGCGGCGGGCCGGGGCGCAGCCCGGCGGTGAGGCAGACGTCGTAGGCGAGCAGGCCGAGCGATTCGGAGTTGCCGAGGATGGCCACGCGCGGGCCGGCCGGCAGCGGCTGGTGGGCCAGGAGCAGCCCGGTGTCGAGGAGTTCGGTGACGGTCTCCACCCGGATGATGCCGGCCTGGCGCAGCAGCGCGGAGACGGTGGCGTCGGGCAGCCGGGTGGCGGGCACGGTGTGGCCGGGCGGCAGGCTGCCGGAGTGGCGGGCGCCCTTGACCACGACGACCGGCTTGGCGGCGGCGGTGCGCCGGGCGAGGCGGGTGAACTTCCGCGGGTTGCCGATGGTCTCCAGGTACATCAGCGCCACGTCGGTGGCCGGGTCGTCGTGCCAGAACTGGAGCAGGTCGTTGCCGGAGACGTCGGCGCGGTTGCCGGCCGAGACGAAGGTGGAGATGGCGCCGAGTCCGGCGCCGCGCCGGTGCAGTCCGCTCAGCAGCGCCAGCCCGATGGCCGCGGACTGGGTGAACAGGCCGAGCCGTCCGGTCGCCGGCTGCTGCGGGGCGAGCGAGGCGTTGAGGCGGACCTCGGGGGCGGTGTTGAGGATGCCGAAGGCGTTGGGTCCGATCACCCGCATCCCGTAGGAGCGGGCCTGGCGGACGAGTTCGCGCTGGCGGGCGCGGCCGTGCGGCCCGGACTCGGCGTAGCCGCTGGCGATCACCAGCAGCCCCTGGACGCCGTGGGCCCCGCAGTCGGCGACCGCCTCGGGGACCGCCTCGGCCGGCACCGCCAGCACCGCGAGGTCGACCGGCTCGCCGATGTCGGCCACCCGGCGGTAGGCGGGGACGCCCTCGGGCTCCAGGACGCCGGGCACCGCCGGGAAGTTGCGGTTGACGGCGTGGACGTGGCCGGTGAATCCGGCGGCGAGCAGGTTGCGCAGGACGGTGCGGCCGACGCCGCCCTCGGCGCGGCCGGTGCCGACCACGGCGACCGAGCGGGGGGCCAGCAGCCGCTGGACGGAACGGGCCTCGGCGCGCTGTTCCCGGGCGCGCATGACGGCCACCGACGCCTCGGTGGGCTCCAGGTCGAGTTCGAGGCGGACGACACCGTCGGTGAAGCTGCGCTGCGCGGTGTAGCCGGCGTCGGTGAAGACCTTGATCATCTTGCGGTTGGCGGGGAGCACCTCGGCGTCGAAGCGCCGGATGCCGTTCTCCCGGGCGACCGCGGCGATGTGTTCCAGCAGCGCGGAGGCGACGCCGCGCCCCTGGTGGGCGTCCTGGACCAGGAAGGCGACCTCGGCCACCCCGTCGTCGAGCCGGTCGTAGCGGACGGTGGCGATGAACTCACCGCCCACGGTGGCGGCGAGCCCCACCCGGTCCACGTAGTCGTGGTGGGTGAAGCGGTGCACGTCCCGGTCGGAGAGCCGGGGGTAGGGGGCGAAGAAGCGGTAGTACTTCGACTCGTCGGAGACCTGCTCGTAGAAGCTGACCAGGCGCTCGGCGTCGTCCGGGGTGATGGGGCGCACATGGGCGATGCCGCCGTCGCGCAGCACCACGTCGGCCTCCCAGTGGACCGGGTACGCGGCCGTGGGCGTGGACTCCATGGCGTAAGGGTAGGCCGCCGCCGGGGCGGACGCCCCCGGGCCTGTTCGGGTGTGCCGCGGGGCCGGGCGGGGAAGGGCACCGGAACACCCCGCGACCGTGCTTACACTGGTCTAGACAACCAGAACCACCAGAAGGGTTGAACCATGGCTGAGCGCCGCGTCACCGTCGGCTGGGCCGAGGGCCTGCACGCCCGTCCCGCGTCGATCTTCGTCCGCGCCGCGACCGCCGCCGGCGTCCCGGTGACGATCGCCAAGCCCGGCGGCTCCCCGGTCAACGCCGCCTCGATGCTGGCCGTGCTCAGCCTGGGCGCACAGGGCGGCGAGGAGATCGTGCTCGCCTCCGACGCCGAGGGCGCGGAGTCGGCCCTGGACCGGCTGGCCCAGCTGGTCTCCGAGGGCCGCGACGAGCTTCCCGAGACCGTCTGACCCCTTCCGCCGGGTACGGCGGCCCACGGCGGTGTTCCCCCGGTCCCGCACCGGGGGAACACCGCCGTCCGCCTTTCCGGGAACGTCCCGGAGGACGGCCCGCCTTTTCCGTAGGGCCCGGAAAAGGCGGCCACAATTCCGTGCGGCGGTATTGTGCGGCACCCTTGTTAATTCCGGTCGCGCGCCGTGTTCACGGAATGTTTCGGCTCGGGGCGTTCTCCGGCGGGGTGCGGGAACGGCGGCGCAGCCGGTAGAGCGCGTTGGAGCGCTCCACGTGCAGCGCGGCGAGCCGGCGGGCCCGTTCGGCGTCGCCGCGGACCACCGCGTCGGTGAGGGCGCCGTGTTCGTCCCAGCAGGCGGCGGCGCGGCCGGCCGGCTCGACCGCGTACATCCAGCAGATCTTCTGCCGCAGCTGGGTCAGGAGCGCGGCCAGGCTCGGGCTGCCGGACGCCTGGGCCAGCGTCTCGTGGAACCAGGCGTCCAGCGCCGGGAGTTCGGGCAGATGGCCCTGGCGGACGCGGTCCCGGCCGAGCCTTACCAGGCCGCGCAGGACGCGCAGTTGGGCCTCGGTGCGGCGGCTCGCGGCGCGGGCGGCCCCCAGCGGTTCCAGCAGCGCGCGGATCTCCAGCAGGTCGCGGGCCTCCTGTTCGGTGGGCTCGGCCACCGAGGCGCCGATGTGCCGCCGGCTGCGGACGAACCCCTCGGACTCCAGCGCCCGCAGCGCCTCGCGCACCGGCACCCGGGAGACCCCGTACCGCTTGGCCAGCAGCTCCTCGGTCAGCCGGCCGCCCGGGGCGAAGTGGCCGCTGACGATGTCGGCGCGGATGGCGGCGCACACGGTGCGGCCGAAGTCCCGCCGCGCGGTGGGGCGTCGCGCCGGCGGCACCGTACCGGCCAAGTCCCGCGGGCCGCGCGCCCGCTCGCCGTTCACTTCGCGTCCCGCATCGCCGGTTTCCCCTTTCCCGTTGTGCCGTGACTCTATTCGAGAACGGCCGGGATTTTCCCGGCGCCGGGGAATTCGACGGAAACGCACCCCGGAGTTCCGGACGGAATCGGCGGGGAAACGGGCGCGGCCCCGGCCCCGTCGGAACGGGGACCGGGGCCGCGCGGGCCGGGCCGGGCGGCGGGGCGTCAGCCCTTGACCACCGTGACCGGACCGATGCCCAGTTCGGCGACGGGGCCCTCGATGGCGGCGGCGTCCCCGACCAGGACCACCACCAGGCGGTCCGGCGGGAAGGCGCGCACCACGGCGGCGGTGGCCTCGACCGTGCCGGTGGCCGCCAGCCGCTCGTACAGCCGGGCCTGGTAGTCGTCGGGCAGGTGCTGCTCGACCTGCTCGGCGAAGGTGGCGGCGACGGCGGCGGCGGTCTCGTACTTCAGCGGGGCGACGCCCACCAGGTTCTGCACCGCGACGTCGCGTTCCTCGTCGGTGAGGCCCTCCTCGGCCAGGGTGCGCAGCACCTGCCAGGTGTCGGCGAGCGCGGGGCCGGTGACGTCGGTGGCCACCGAGCCGCTGATGGCCAGCAGCGAGGCGCCGGTGCCGTCCGGGGCGGAGCGCAGCACCTGGCCGAAGGAGCGCACCCCGTAGGTGTACCCCTTCTCCTCGCGCAGCACCCGGTCGAGCCGGGAGGTCAGCGTGCCGCCCAGGCAGTAGGTGCCGAGCACCTGGGCGGGCCAGACCGGGTCGTGCCGGTCGGTGCCGGTGCGGCCGATGAGCAGCTGGGTCTGGACCGCGCCGGGCCGGTCGACCACGACCACCCGGGCGGCGTCGTCGGCGGTGACCGGCGGCACCGGGCGGGGGGCCACGGTGTCCCCGGTCCAGGCGCCGAGGGTGCGGCCGAGCAGCGCGTCGAGGTCGACCCCGGTCAGGTCGCCGACCACGACGGCGGTGGCGGTGGCCGGACGGACATGGGCCGTGTAGAAGTCCCGTACCGCCGCCCGGTCGATGCGGGCGACCGTGGCCTCGGTGCCCTGCCGGGGGCGGGACATCCGCGAGTCGGCCGGGAAGAGCTCGGCGGAGAGCGCCATGGCGGCGCGCCGGGCGGGGTTGGCCAGCTCGTGCGGGATCTCGTCCAGCCGGTTCTTCACCAGCCGCTCGATCTCGTCCTCCGGGAAGGCCGGCACCCGCAGCGCGTCGGCGAGCAGCCCGAGGGCGCGCTCCAGCCGGGAGACCGGCACCTCCAGGGAGAGCCGCACCCCGGGGTGGTCGGCGTGCGCGTCCAGGGTGGCGCCGCACCGCTCCAGCTCGGCGGCGAACTGCTCGGCGCTGAGGGTGTCGGTGCCCTCGGAGAACGCCCGGGCCATGATGGTGGCCACCCCGTCCAGCCCGGCGGGCTCGGCCTCCAGCGGCGCGACGAGGCTCACCTCGACCGCGATCACCTGCTGGCCGGGGCGATGGCAGCGCAGCACGGTGAGCCCGTTGGGCAGCGTGCCGCGTTCGGGCGCGGGGAACGCCCACGGCCGGGCCGGGCCGCCGGCCGGCTTGGGGTGGAACGTCATGGTGGGGGCCGTGGTGCCGGTCATCAGCTCTCCTCGCCCTGGGCCGGGCCGTCTTCTTCGGTGCCGCCGGTCGGCTCGTAGACCAGCACGGCGCGGTTGTCCGGGCGCAGCCGGGCGGCGGCCACCTCGCGGACCTCCTCCGCGGTGACCTCCAGCACCCGCCGCACCGCGGTGAGGGCGAGCTGCGGGTCGCCGAAGAGGACGGCGTACCGGCACAGCTCGTCGGCGCGGCCCCCCACGGTGGCCAGCCGGTCGAGCCACTCGCGCTCCAACTGGGCCTGGGCGCGCTCCATTTCCTCGGTGGTGGGGCCCTCCTCGGCGAGCCGGGCCAGCTCCTCGTCGACCGCCGCCTCGATGTCGGCGACCTCGGCGCCGCTGGACGCCTTGACGTCCAGCCAGCCCAGCGAGGGCGCCCCGGCCAGCCGCAGCATGCCGAAGCCGGCGCCGACCGCGGTGCGGTCCCGGCGGACCAGGCGGTTGTGGAGCCGGGAGGACTCGCCGCCGCCGAGGACGGTGAGCGCCAGGTCGGCGGCGTCGGCGGCCCGGGTGCCGTCCTGCGGCAGCCGGTAGGCGGCCATCAGCGCGCGGGACGGGACGTCCTCGTGGACCACCTCGCGCTTCTGCTCGCCCATGGTGCCCGGCAGCGCGCCCTCGCGCGGGGCGGGCTTGCCGTCGTGCGCGGGGATGGTGCCGAAGTACTTCTCCACCCAGGCCAGCGTCTGCTGCGGGTCGATGTCGCCGACGACCGCGAGGACCGCGTTGTTGGGGGCGTAGTAGGTGCGGAAGAACTCCTGGGCGTCCTCCAGCGAGGCGGCGTCCAGGTCGGCCATGGAGCCGATCGGGGTGTGGTGGTAGGGGTGGCCCTCGGGGTAGGCCATGGCGGTCAGCCGCTCGAAGGCGGTGCCGTAGGGCACGTTGTCGTACCGCTGGCGGCGCTCGTTCTTGACCACGTCGCGCTGGTTGTCCAGGCTCTCCTGGTCCAGCGCGGACAGCAGGCTGCCCATCCGGTCGGCCTCCAGCCACAGGGCGAGTTCGACCTGGTGGGCCGGCATGGTCTCGAAGTAGTTGGTGCGCTCGAAGCTCGTGGTGCCGTTGAGCGAACCGCCGGCGCCCTGCACCATCTCGAAGTGACCGTTGCCGGGCACCTGGGCGGAGCCCTGGAACATCAAGTGCTCGAAGAGGTGGGCGAGTCCGGTGCGGCCGGCGACCTCGTGTCGCGAGCCGACGTCGTACCAGAGGCAGACCGCGGCGACCGGGGTTTGGTGGTCCTCGGAGAGCACCACACGCAGGCCGTTGGCCAGGCGGTGCTCGGTCGCTGTCAGGCCGCCGGATCGTGCCTCCGGCGTGGCCGTGTGACCCATGGGCAAGCTGTCCTTCCGGTCGCTACGTCGTGTGGTGCCACTCTAGGCAAGCGCATGGACACCACGCGAAGTTCCCGTCACCCGTGCGTGCCCGAGGGCCCGTGTGGCGGGGCGTCCACGGCCCTCGGGCCCGCCGCCGCACCGGGTGGTGGTCGGCGCTGTCCGTGGTGCGGTCCACAATGGACCGCGTCAGACATCCGTTCCGGTCCCGCCCAAGGAGCAGCCGCGCGATGGCCCGCCGCAGCACGAAGACCCCGCCTGAGGACGATTTCGAGGAGCGCATCCTCGACATCGACGTCGTCGACGAGATGCAGCGCTCCTACTTGGAGTACGCCTACTCCGTCATCTATTCCCGCGCGCTGCCGGACGCCCGCGACGGACTCAAGCCCGTCCAGCGCCGGATCATCTACCAGATGAACGAGATGGGCCTGCGCCCGGACCGCGGGTACGTCAAGTGCGCCCGCGTCGTCGGCGAGGTGATGGGCAAGCTGCATCCGCACGGTGACGCGTCCATCTACGACGCGCTGGTGCGCATGGCGCAGGACTTCTCGCAACGCGTCCCGCTCGTCGACGGCCACGGCAACTTCGGTTCGCTCGGCAACGACGACCCGCCGGCCGCGATGCGGTACACCGAGGCCCGGATGGCCCCGACGGCCAACCTGATGACCGACTCGATCGACGAGGACACCGTCGACTTCGCCCCCAACTACGACGGCCAGGAGCAGGAGCCGGTCACCCTGCCCGCGGCCTTCCCCAACCTGCTGGTCAACGGGGCCTCGGGGATCGCGGTCGGCATGGCCACCAACATGCCGCCGCACAACCTCACCGAGGTCGTCGCCGCCGCCCGCCACCTCATCAAGCACCCGGGTGCCGACCTCGACACGCTGATGCGTTTCATCCCCGGCCCCGACCTGCCCACCGGCGGGCGCATCGTCGGCCTGTCCGGCATCCGCGACGCGTACGAGACGGGCCGCGGCACCTTCAAGATCCGGGCCACCGCCACCATCGAGACGGTCACCGCGCGCCGCAAGGGCATCGTCGTCACCGAACTGCCCTTCAACGTCGGCCCCGAGAAGGTCGTCGCCAAGATCAAGGACCTGGTCGGCGCCAAGAAGCTCCAGGGCATCGCCGACGTCAAGGACCTCACCGACCGCGAGCACGGGCTGCGGCTGGTGATCGAGGTGAAGAACGGCTTCAACCCCGAGGCCGTGCTGGAGCAGCTGTACAAGCTGACCCCGATGGAGGAGTCCTTCGGCATCAACAACGTGGCGCTGGTCGACGGCCAGCCGCTCACGCTGGGGCTCAAGGAGCTGCTGGAGGTCTACGTCGACCACCGCTTCGACGTGGTGCGGCGGCGCAGCGAGTTCCGCCGCGGCAAGCGCAGCGACCGGCTCCACCTGGTGGAGGGGCTGCTGGTCGCGCTGGTCGACATCGACGAGGTGATCCGGCTCATCCGCTCCAGTGAGAACTCGGCGCAGGCCAAGGAGCGGCTGATGGCGCACTTCTCGCTGTCGGAGGCGCAGACCCAGTACATCCTGGACACCCCGCTGCGGCGGCTCACCAAGTTCGACCGGCTGGAGCTGGAGTCCGAACGCGACCGGCTCACCGCGGAGATCGCCGAGCTGACCAAGGTGCTGGAGTCCGACGCCGAGCTGCGCAAGCTGGTCTCGGGCGAACTGGCCGCGGTCGCCAAGAAGTACGGCACCGACCGGCGCACGGTGCTGCTGGAGTCGGCCGGGGCGCCGGTGGCCGCGGTGCCGCTGGAGATCTCCGACGACCCGTGCCGGGTGCTGCTCTCCTCCACCGGGCTGCTGGCCCGCACCGAGCGGGACGAGGAGTTCCAGCCCGCCGGCGGCAAGCGCGGCAAGCACGATGTGATCGTCTCCGCGGTGCCGGCCACCACGCGGGGTGACGTGGGGGTGGTCACCTCGGCAGGCCGGCTGCTGCGGGTGTCGGTGGTGGATCTGCCGGTGCTGCCGGAGAAGGCGGCGCCCACGCTGTCGGGGGGCGCGCCGGTCACCGAGTTCGTGTCGCTGGCCGAGGGCGAGCGGGTGCTGTGCCTGTCCACGCTGGACGAGTCGTCGCCGGGGCTGGCGCTCGGCACCGAACAGGGCGTGGTCAAGCGGGTGGTCCCGGACTTCCCCGGGAACAAGGACGAGTTCGAGGTGATCACGCTCAAGGAGGGCGACCGGCTGGTCGGCGCCACCGAGTTGCGTACCGGCGAGGAGGATCTGGTCTTCGTCACCGACGACGCGCAGTTGCTGCGGTATCCGGCCGGGCAGGTCCGGCCGCAGGGGCGTCCGGCGGGCGGCATGGCCGGGATCAAGCTGGGCGCGGGGGCGAAGGTGATCTCGTTCACCGCGGTGGATCCGGGTTCGGACGCGGTGGTGCTGACGGTGGCGCGGGCCGAGGGCACGCTGGACGGTACGACGCAGTCGTCCGCCAAGCTCACCCCGTTCGACCAGTATCCGCGCAAGGGCCGGGCCACCGGCGGGGTGCGCTGCCAGCGGTTCCTGCGCGGTGAGGACGGCCTGGCGTTCGCCTGGGCCGGCCCCGCCCCGGCCCGTGCCTGCGCCGCCGACGGCTCCCCCGCCGACCTCCCCGACCCCGATCCCCGCCGGGACGGCTCGGGCGTCGCCCTCCGCAAGCCGATCACCGCGGTGGCCGGCCCGGCGTGACCGCCGGCGCCCCGGGCGTGCCACGGGGTGCGTCGGCCTGAGCGCGGCGTGCCGGACCACCCGCGCACGGGCGGGGTCCGCCGCGGCGCGGCTCCGGCCTGGCCGGTCACCCGGGGCCCGGGGGCGGTTGCGCCTGGGCCGCGGCCGGCCCGGGTAGGCCCCGGTACGCGGGGCGGCGTCCGCACACGGCGCGCCGCCCCCGCCAGGGCACCCCACCCGGGCCGGACCACCCGGGCGTCGGCGGGATCCGCGGCCACGCCGGACACCGGGCCCGAGGGGATGGCGGGAATGGGGCTCAGGGGGGCGTGAAGGGCGGGTTAGGCTCCCCTTTGTGACTACCTGCGCAACCGTTTCCTGGGAGTTGGCCGAGCCGCCCGCCGCCACGGCGGCGGTGGCGCGTACGTGGGTACTGGTGGAACAGCCGGGGCCGTGGGGGGCGAAGGCGCTGACCGGGAGCCGGCTCGATCCGGAGGTGGGGCGCGCGCTGGAGTCGGCGGCGGGCGGGACGGGGGTGCGGACGGCGTTGGTCCGGCGGCCGGGGCGGGAGTCCGGGGCGGACCGGGCGCCGGGCTCGCGCCGGGTCGTCGTGGCGCACACCGCGCCCGGGCGCGGCTGGATCCGCGAGGCCGTCGTCGACGACCCGCGCGACCTGCTGGAGCTGGACCTCGCACGGCTCGGCGCCGGACACCACGACGGCTTCGGCACCCCGCACCACGGCGCCCCGCTCGCGCTGGTGTGCACCAACGGCCGGCGCGACCGCTGCTGCGCCCTGCTGGGCAGGCCGCTCGCCGCCGGACTCGCCGGCACCGGGCTCGGCGACGTCTGGGAGGTCACCCACCTCGGCGGCCACCGCTTCGCGCCCACCATGCTCGTGCTGCCGTACGGCTACGCCTACGCCCGGCTCGCCGTCGCCGACGCGGAACGCATCCTGCGCGCGGCGCGGGACGGCCGCATGGTGCACCGGCACTGCCGGGGCCGTTCGACCTGGGAGCGGCCGGGCCAGGCCGCCGAGCTGGCGGTACGCGGGCTCACCGGCGAGGCGGACGCCGAGGCGCTGACCGCCGGGCCGCCGATGCCGGCCGACGACGGCGGCTGGACGGTGGACGTGCTCCACCGCGACGGCCGCCGCTGGTCGGTACGGGTGGCCCGGGAGGTCTCCGCGCCGCCGCGTCCGGAGAGCTGCGGGAAGGCCCCGGGCACCCCGGAGCGGATGACGGTGACCTCGGTGCGGGGGCAACCCCCGTCCCTCCCCCGGGAGTTTCCCGTTCCCTGAACCGCGGGCCGGGCTACCGGGCCTGCTTGACGAACTCGTCGGTGTAGGTCTTCGACAGGTCCACCCGGTGGCCCTTGACCGAGGGGTCCCAGGCGGAGAGGACCGACAGGACGGTGCGCGGGCCGTCGGCGGGCATCAGCCCGTCCGGCGAGTACATGCCCTTCTCGTCCTCCAGCGCCTTGGTGTACAGCTCCTTGCCGATGCCCGCGTAGTAACCGGCCGGCATCCGGTCGGCGATCTGCGCGGCGCTGTGGCCCTGGATCCACTTCAGGGTCCGGACGAAGGCGACGGCCAGTTTCCGCGCGACCTCGGGGTTCTTCCGGATGTAGTCGGTGGTCATGTACAGGCAGGAGGACGGGTAGGTGCCGCCGAGGGCGGCCTTGGCGCCGGCCACGGTGCGCATGTCGACCAGCGGGCGGGCCAGCCCCTGCCGCTGGAGCACCGAGATGGTGGGCTCGGTGGTCATCCCGGCGTCGATCTGCTTGTTCTTCATCGCGGCGACGAAGGTGGAGCCGGCGCCCACCGCCACCGAGGTGGCCTCGCTGCTCCTGACGCCGTTCTTCTCCTCCAGGTACTGGGTGAGGAAGTTGGTGGACGAGCCGAGCCCGGTGACCCCGAGCTTGCGGCCCTTGAAGTCGGCGGGCGAGCGGATCGCCCCGGCCTCGTCGGCGCGGACCATCTCCACCTCGCCGGGCGCCTGGAGCAACTGCACCACGGATTCGGTGGACTTGCCCTTGGACTGCAGGTCGATGGTGTGGTCGTAGAAGCCCACCACCGCGTCGACCTGCCCGGCGACCATCGCGGTCTCGGCGTCCACCCCGGCCGGCTCGTCCGACAGGCGCACGTCCAGCCCCTCGGAGGCGAAGTAGCCGAGCTTCTGGGTGAGCGTCACCGGCAGGTAGATCTGCTTGTCGAGGCCGCCCACCATGATCCTCACGGTGGACTGCCCGGCGGCGTTCTTCGGCGCGGTCTTGGCGGCACCGCCGCCGCACGCGGTGAGCGACAGCGCGAGCGCGCAGGCGGCGGCCGTCAGCACGGACTTTCTGACCGGCGTCATCGCTGGTCTCCTTCTGGTGGGAACGAGCGGGTGGGAACGGGGGGGGACGGGAGCGGAGGGGACGGCCGGTCACAACCCGGCGGAGTCACCGGCGAGTTGGGTGGGACGCCAGCGCAGCACCCGCCGTTCGAACCGGGTGATCAGGAACTCCGCGGCCAGCGCCAGCACCGCGATGACGACGATGCCGGCGTAGACGCCGTTGGCGTTGAAGGTCTGCTGCGCCTGCTGGATGAGCTGGCCGAGCCCGGCCTGGGCGCCCAGCACCTCGCCGACGATCGCCCCGATCAGCGCGAAGCCGAACGCGGCGTGCAGCGAGGCGACGATCCAGGTCATCGCCGAGGGGAGCACCACCTGCGAGGTGACCCGCCACGGGGAGGCGCCCAGCACCCGGGCGTTGGCGATCAGGTCGCGGTCCACCTCGCGGGTGCCCTGGAAGGCGTTGAAGAAGACCGAGAAGAAGACCAGGACCACGGCGAGCGCCACCTTGCCGGAGGGGCCCAGGCCGAACCAGATGATGAACATCGAGCCGAGCACCACGCGCGGGATGGAGTTGCCCGCCTTGATGAACGGCGCCAGTACCTCGGCCAGCGCCTGGACGCGGCCGAGCGCCACCCCGAGCACCACCCCGGCGGCGGTGCCGATGAGGAAGCCCAGGACGGTCTCCTCCATGGTGATGCCGATGTTGTACCAGATGGAGCCGGTGGGGGTGCCGTCGGTGAACCAGGTCTTCAGCTGGTGGACCACCCCGCCCGGCGAGCCGTAGGTGAAGGTGTCCAACGCGCCCCGCGCGGAGGCCAGTTGCCAGCCGCCGACCACCACCACGACCAGCAGCGCCTGGACGGTGTGGACCAGCGCCCCGCGGCGGCGCCGGCGGGAGGCGGCGGTGCGGGCGAGCGCGGTCTCGTCGGCCTCGGCGCCGGGCGCCGCGGCCAGGGTTCCGGTGGCCATCAGTGGTGGTGCCCCTTCGTCGCGTCGGTGAGGTTCTGTCCGGTGCCCACGGCGTCGCCGGTGCGCGTGTCGGCCGGCGGGCCGGGCTCCCCGGGGCCGCCGGGTGCCGCGGTGGTGCCCGCGGTGCGCTCGTAGGCGAGTTGCACCTCGTCCCGCAGGCTGCGCCAGATCCGCTCGTACACCGCCACGAAGTGCGGGTGGAAGCGGACCTCCTGCACCTTGCGGGGGCGTGGCAGGTCGATGCGGAAGGCGTCCTTGACGGTGCCGGGGCCCACGGTGAGCACCACGACCTTGTCGGCGAGGGCGATCGCCTCCTCCAGGTCGTGGGTGACGAAGACGACGGCGGGCCGCGTCAGCTCCCACAGCGCGAGCAGTTCGTCCTGGACGATCTGCCGGGTCTGCACGTCCAGCGCCGAGAACGGCTCGTCCATCAGCAGGATCTCGGGTTCGTTGATCAGCGTCTGGGCGAGGGCGACGCGTTTGCGCATGCCGCCGGAGAGCTGGTGCGGCAGCCGGTCCTCGAAGCCGGCCAGGCCGACCCGGCGCAGCCAGTCGCGTGCCGACTCGACGGCGTCCTTGCGTGCCGTGCCGCGGAACTGCGGTCCGGCGGCGACGTTGTCCAGCACCGACTTCCAGGGGAAGACGGCGTCGGTCTGGAACATGAAGCCGACCCGGCGGTCGATGCCGGTCACCGGTTCGCCGTGGATCAGGGCCTGTCCGCTCCCGGGCCGCTCCAGCCCGGAGACGAGCGAGAGCGTGGTCGACTTGCCGCAGCCGGTGGGGCCGACCACGGCGCAGAACTCCCCCGGCGCCACCGTCATGCTCAGGTCGCGGATGGCGGTGTGGACGCCGCCGGACGGGGTGCGGAAGCGTTTGGTGGTGGCCCGCAGCTCGATCGCCGGAACCGGGCCGGTGGCTGTCTCGTTCACTGTGTGCTGGCACCGCCTTGGGCGAGGGGTTCGGGTGCCGGGGACGTTAGGGCGCGCGGGGGCGGGGCGGGAGCCTTCCCCGCGTTGCGCGGCTTTCCCGCGTTGCGCGGGTTCTGCTCGTTGTGCTCACCGCCCCGGGGGTGGGCAGACGGCCCGCTGCCAGGCACAATCTGCGCATCGTGGTGCGGGGCAGGGCCGCACCCGGCGGCGGGCGCGGCGGTGGGACGACGCGTCCGCCCGCAGCGACGACGAGCCGCGGGGACGGAAGAGCACATGCCGATGCGCGCGCCCGGACCGGCCCACGACCGGCCACCGGCCAGGGCCGCCGCCACGGCCCGGGCACGGCTGACGCGCGCCGTCACCGCCGTGGCGCGCCGGCCGCGGGGCAACCGGAAGCTCTCCGGCCGCATCCTCGCCGGCCAGCTGGCGATCCTGGGGCTCACCAGCGCGATCGGCTTCGTCCTCTTCGCCGTGGCGCAGCGCGGCCAGCTCGACCGGGAGTACGAGCGCCAAGCGCTGGCGATCGCCACCACCACCGCGGCCGAGCCGCAGATCCGGCAGGCCATCGCGTACGGCACCGGGGGCGACGTGGTGCAGGCGGTCACCCAGCGGATCGCGGCCTCCACCGGCGCCTCCTACGTCGTGGTGATCGACCGGCACGGCATCCGCCACTCGCATCCGCACCCGGAACTGGTCGGCGTGCGGGTGGACGCCCCCGGCACCCGGCTGGACGGCCGTTCCCACGTGGGCGTCGACAACGGCTCCACCGGCCGTTCGGCCAACGGCCGGGCGCCGCTGTACGGTCCGGCGGGCGACCTGGTCGGCCAGGTCTCGGCCGGGATCCGGGAGCGTACGGTGGTCGACCAGCTCTGGCAGGAGCTGCCGGTCTTCGGGCTCTTCGCCGGGGTCGCGCTGGCGGTGGGCGCGGGCGCCTCGGTGCTGCTGGCCCGGCGGCTGAAGCGCTCCACGTTCGGGCTGGAGCTGGAGGAGATCACCGAGCTGCTCCAGGACCGGGAGGCGATGCTGCACGGCATCCGGGAAGGGGTGCTCGCCTTCGACCGGCGGGAGAGGATCACCGTGGTCAACGACGAGGCCCGGCGCCTACTGGGGCTGGGCACCGCGCTCGGCCGCACCCTGGCCGAGGTGCTGCCCGACGGACGGCTGCGCCGCGCCCTGGACGGCACGCTGGCCGGCCACGACATCACCGTGCTCACCGACAGCCACTGCCTGGCCGTCAACCGGATGCCGGTGGTGCTGCACGGCCGCGAACTCGGCGCCGTGGTCACCGTACGCGACCGCACCGAACTCGTCGGGCTGCTGCGGGAGCTGGACTCGGTACGCGGCCTCACCGACGCGCTCCGCTCCCAGCAGCACGAGTTCTCCAACCGCATGCACACCCTGGCCGGCCTGCTCGAACTGGGCGAGCACGAGGCGGCGTTGGAGTTCGCGGTCGAATCGGCGGGCGCCGAGCCGTCGTTGGCCGGGTCGGTACGGGACCGGATCGGCAACCCGCTGATGGCCGGGCTGGTGATGGCGAAGACCACGGTGGCCCAGGAGCGCGGGGTGCGGCTGGCCCTCGACGCGGCCTCGGAGCTGGGCGAGGCACCGCCGCATCTGGACCGGCTGCTGACGATCGTGGGCAACCTGGTGGACAACGCCGTCGACGCCGCGGCCGACGGCCCGCCCCCCGCCGGTGGTCCGCGCCAGGTGACGCTGCGGCTCACCGAGGACGCGGCGGCCGTGCGGGTGCGGGTGGCCGACACCGGCCCCGGGGTGCCGGGGTGGGCGCGCTCGCGGATCTTCGAGGACGGCTGGTCGACCCGGCCCGGGCGGGGCACCGCGCGGCGCGGGCTGGGGCTGGCGCTGGTGCACCGGCTGGTGCGGCGGCACGGAGGAACGATCGAGGTGAGCGAGGGCCGGGGCGCGGTCTTCACGGTGGTGCTGCCGGTACCGGATCCGGCGGACGACCGCCGTGCGGCCCTGACGGCGAAGGGAGCCGACCGGTGATCAGGACGCTGGTGGTGGAGGACGACTTCCGGGTGAGCGCCATCCACGCCGCCTACGTGGCCCGGACCGAGGGCTTCGAGGTGGCCGGGCGGGCCGGGAGCGTCGCCGAGTGCCTGGACCGGGTCCGCGAGACCCTTCCGGATCTGCTGCTGCTCGATGTGTACCTGCCGGACGGCAGCGGCCTGGAGGTGCTGCGCCGGCTCACCGAGGACGCCGGGGGCGCCCGTCCCGACGCGATCATGACGACCGCGGCCCGGGACGTCACCTCGGTGCGCACCGCGCTCAAACTGGGCGCCGTCGGCTACCTGGTGAAGCCGTTCGCCTCCGCCGCGCTCACCGAACGGCTCACCGCCTACCGGGGGTTGCGGCACCGGGTGGACGCGCTCGACCCGGCCGCCGAGACCGATCAGGCCGATGTGGACGCGCTGTTCAGCGCCGCCCGCCCGACCGCGCTGCCCCCGGTGCCGGCCAAGGGCCACTCGGCGCCCACCCTGGCCCTGGTGCGGGACGCGGTACGGGCCGCGCGCCGCGATCTGTCGGCCGCCGAGGTCGCCGCGGCCACCGGGGTCTCCCGGGCCACCGCGCAGCGCTACCTGTCCTACCTGGTCCGTGAGGGGCTGGCCCGGCTGGAACTGCGGTACGGCACGACCGGCCGCCCCGAGCACCGTTACCGCTCGGTGGCCTGACCCGAGGTGCCGCCGATGCCCTTGCGGAACGCGTACCCCACCGCCTGGGCCCGGTCCCGTACCCCGGTCTTGGCGAAGAGGTTGTTGATGTGGGTCTTCACGGTGGCCTGGCTGACGTAGAGCTCGGCGGCGATCTCGGCGTTGGACAGCCCCTGGGCGACCAGCGCCAGCACCTCGGCCTCGCGGGCGGTCAGCCCGTCCGGCAGCGGGTCGGGCAGCGCGGCGCCGGGGCCGGCGGCCGGCTTCGCGGGGGCCTGGGAGAGGCGTTCGACCAGCCGGCGCTGGACCTTCGGGGAGAGCCCGGCGTCGCCCGCCAGCACGTCCTCGACGGCCCGCAGGATCTCCCGCTCACCGGCGTCCTTGGTCAGGTAGCCGCGGGCTCCGGCACGCAGCGCGGGGAAGAGCCATTCGTCGTCGTCGAAGGTGGTGAGCACCACCACCTGGGTACGCGGATGCTCCGCACGGATCCGCCGGGTCGCCTCGATCCCGTCGCAGCGGGGCATGCGCAGGTCCATCAGGACCACGTCCGGGTCCTTCTCGGCCACCAGCCGCACCGCCTCGTCGCCGTCGGCGGCGGCGCCCACCACGTCGAGGCCGGGCATCAGCCGCAGCAGCATCACGATGCCCTCGCGCACCACCGTCTGGTCGTCGGCGACCAGCACCGTCACCGTCCGCCCGGCCGTCATGCCGGCACCCGCAACCGCACCGTGAACCCCTCCTCGGCCACGCCGGCCTCCAGCGTGCCGCCCAGCAGTTCGGCGCGCTCCCGCATCCCGAGCAGCCCGTAGCCGGCCCCGGAAGCGCCGAGCGCCGGGTCGGGGGCCCGGCCGCCGGTGTCGCGCACCACCAGTTCCACCTCACCGGCACCGTAGTCCAACGACATCTCGACCTTGGAGCCCGGCGCGTGCTTGCGGGCGTTGGTCAGCGCCTCCTGGGCGACCCGGCGCACCGCGAGGCCGGCTTCCGCGCCGAGCCGGCGCCGTTCGCCGCCGATGCGCAAGGTGACGCACTCGGAGGCGGCCAGCTCGCGCAGGAAGTCCTCGGCCGGGGTGATCTCGCCGCGCAGCGCGGAGAGCGCCTGCCGGGTCTCGACGAGCCCCTGTCGGGCCATCCGGCGCGCGGAGACCACCCGTTCCAGCACCTGGTCGCGTTCGCCGCCGCGTTCGATCAGCAGCCGGGCCGCCTCCAGGTGGACCAGCTGCGCGGACAGGCTGTGCGCCAGCACGTCGTGGATCTCCCGGGCGATCCGGCCGCGTTCACGCAGCGCCGCCGTCTCGGCCTCCGCCACCCGGGCCGCCCGTTCCTGGTCCAGGAGCCGGCGGGCGTTGCCGCGGGCCTCCGCGTCCAGCCGCAGGACGTATCCGGCCAGCCCCAGCCCGATCGTGGTGAGCGTGGTGGCCATCCAGCGTTCGTTGTCGGCCACCGCGTAGGCGCCCAGCGCGAGCGCGGTGAACGGGACGGCGGCGGCCAGCGGCATCCGTTCCATGGCGACCATCGCCGAGGCGCACCACAGCACTATGGCGGCGAAGGTGGCCTGCGCGGACTGGGCCCCGAAGGCACCGGCGACGATGACGGCGAGCAGCGCCAGCGAGGGCCACAGCCGGTGGTGCAGGGTGCAGCGGATCAGCCCCCAGAAGGCGAGCCCGGCGCCCACCGAGCCGAGCGCCAGCCAGAGCCGCGCCAGCCCGTGGTGCGGGGCGCCGCTGAACGCCCCCCACAGCAGCCCGGCGAAGATCAGCACGCGCACGAAGACCGAGAGCCCCCGGTGGGCGGGGTGGCGGAACTCCCGGGTCAGCGCCTCCCGGGACGGCCACGCCGTCCACTGGCTCATCGGCATCTGCGCTCCCTCCGCATCACGCGGCACCCGGTGCCCGGCGCCCGCCACGGTGGACCTCACCCGAGGACGGTCGCCCGGGGCGCCGACCGCAGTTCCCGGGCGCGCCAGACGACCACGCCGGTGCGGACGAGCAGGGTGGCCGCCAACGCCAGCATTATCGATCCGCTGCCCTGGTGCACGCCCAGCATCGCCCCGACCGCCGCCAGGCCGCCGCGCAGCACGATGCCGCCGGCCCAGGCCGCCGCGGTGGCCTTGGTGCCCCTGGACCACACCGTCCCGTCCCGCTCGGCCCAGACCCGGGTGGTGAACCCCCAGGCGGCGCCCATCCCCGCGCCCACCATCACCCCGGCGGCGAGCAGGACCGCCGAGAGCACCTGGTGGTGCGGGTCGGTCAGCCCGTGCTGGCGTACCGCGAGCACCACCAGCACCACCGGCATCAGCCACCACCGCGCGTCGGCGTCGGCGACCTTCTGCGGCTTGAGCTGACGGCTGACGACCAGCCCGACGACCGCGACGATCGCGACCGCATCGACAAGACCCGACATGGGAACTCTCCGTACTCCGCGCTAGGGGTTTCCAACACCCCCGACGCTACGGAGCGTGGCCGCCGCCCGGATCGGCGCCCGGGTTGAACCGGGGTGGAACCCGGTCTCCACCCGTGGGTGGAGACCGGCGCGACGCGGAGGGCGGCGCGGCCCGGGACCGTCCGCCGCGGACGGCGGCCCGGCGGCGGTCAGACGTCGA
Organism: Streptantibioticus cattleyicolor NRRL 8057 = DSM 46488; assembly: GCF_000240165.1. Classification (NCBI taxonomy): domain Bacteria; kingdom Bacillati; phylum Actinomycetota; class Actinomycetes; order Kitasatosporales; family Streptomycetaceae; genus Streptantibioticus; species Streptantibioticus cattleyicolor. Next base: position 4,956,958 of record NC_017586.1, on the reverse strand, counting down.
TGCGGGAACGGTCCAAGGTGGCCGCGGAGTTGGTGATGAACTCCTTGCGCGGCGCGACCTCGTTGCCCATCAGCAGGTCGAAGGCGCGCTCGGCGGCCTCCAGGTCGCTGATGTTGATCCGGCGCAGGGTGCGGTGGCGCGGGTCCATGGTGGTCTCCGCGAGCTGGTCGGCGTCCATCTCGCCGAGGCCCTTGTACCGCTGGATGCTCTCCTTGTAGCGCACCCCGCGCCGCTGGAGGTCGAGCAGGGTCTCGCGCAGCTCGTTGTCGGAGTAGGTGTAGACGTACTTGTCCTGCCCCTTCCTGGGGTTGGTCAGCTCGATGCGGTGCAGCGGCGGCACCGCGGAGAAGACCCGGCCCTCCTCGACCATCGGGCGCATGTAGCGCTGGAAGAGGGTGAGCAGCAGGCAGCGGATGTGGGCGCCGTCCACATCGGCGTCGGCGAGGAAGATGACCTTGCCGTAGCGCGCCTGGTCGACGTCGAAGGTGCGTCCCGAACCGGCCCCTATGACCTGGATGATCGCCCCGCACTCGGCGTTCTTCAGCATGTCGGAGACGGATGACTTCTGGACGTTGAGGATCTTGCCGCGGATCGGCAGCAGCGCCTGGAACTCGGAGTTGCGCGCCACCTTGGCGGTGCCCAGCGCCGAGTCGCCCTCGACGATGAAGAGTTCGGTGCGCTCGACGTCGTCGCTGCGGCAGTCGGCGAGCTTCGCCGGGAGCGAGGAGGACTCCAGGGCCGTCTTGCGGCGCTGCGCCTCCTTGTGCTGGCGGGCGGCGATGCGGGTGCGGGCGGCGGCCACCACCTTCTCCAGCACCGCGCGGGCCTGCTGCTTGTCGTCGCGCTTGGTGGAGGTCAGGAACGCCTTCAGCTCCTTGGCGACCACGTTGGCCACGATGCGGGAGGCCGCCGAGGTGCCCAGGACCTCCTTGGTCTGCCCCTCGAACTGCGGCTCCGCCAGCCGGACGGTGACCACGGCGGTGAGCCCCTCCATGGCGTCGTCCTTGGTGACGTCGTCCTCGGCGACCCGCAGCAGCTTGGTGGCGCGCAGCACCTCGTTGAACGTCCGGGTGACCGCGCGCTCGAAGCCGGAGACATGGGTGCCGCCCTTGGGGGTGGCGATGATGTTGACGAAGGAGCGCAGCGTGGTGTCGTACCCGGCGCCCCAGCGCAGCGCGACGTCCACCCCGAGGTGGCGGGTGACCTCGGTGGGCGTCATGTGGCCGCGCTCGTCGAGGACGGGCACGGTCTCCTTGAAGGTGCCCTCGCCGCGCAGCCGCTTGACGTCGCTGAGGGCCCGGTCCGGCGCGAGGTACTCGCAGAACTCCCCGATGCCGCCGTCGTAGTGGAAGATCTCCTCGACCGGCTTCTCGTCGCCCTCCGCGTCGGCCGCCACCCGCTCGTCGCGGACCACGATGGTCAGCCCCGGGACGAGGAAGGCGGTCTGCCGGGCGCGCTGGTGGAGGGTGTCCAGCGAGAGCTTGGCGTCCTTGAGGAAGATCTGGCGGTCGGCCCAGTAGCGCACCCGGGTGCCGGTGCGGGTCTTGGGGACCTTCTTGGCCTTGCGCAGACCGCTGCCGGCGTCGAACGGGGCGTCCGGCCCCTGCTCGGTGAAGATGCCGGGGACGCCGCGCCGGAAGCTGATCGCGTGGGTGTGGCCACCGCGGTCGACCTCCACGTCCAGACGGGCGGAGAGGGCGTTGACCACCGAGGCGCCGACGCCGTGCAGGCCGCCGGAGGCCGCGTAGGAGCCGCCGCCGAACTTGCCGCCGGCGTGCAGCTTGGTCATGACCACCTCGACGCCGGAGAGCCCGGTCTTGGGCTCGACGTCCACCGGGATGCCCCGGCCGTTGTCCCGGACCTCCACGGAGCCGTCGTCGTGGAGGATCACCTCGATGTGGTCGCAGTAGCCGCCCAGCGCCTCGTCGACCGAGTTGTCGATGATCTCCCACAGGCAGTGCATCAGGCCCCGGCTGTCGGTGGAGCCGATGTACATGCCGGGACGCTTGCGGACGGCCTCCAGGCCCTCCAGGACGAGCAGATGCCGCGCGGTGTAGTTCGATCCGTCACGGTCCGCGCCACTCAACAGGGCGGTGGACGGCGCTGATGTGTCGGCGGTCACGCGGGCAGCTCCTCGCAGTTCTTGCAACCGGGTCCTTGAAGGGCGCTCCTGGCCCGAAGAGAGGGTACCGATGCCGGGAAGTCGGCGATCGCCACGACCCGGCTACGCCCCCTTATGCTAGACCCAGGTCGATCGTACGTTCGATCCCTCCTTCGGGTGATAGGCACATCACGTTCCCAAGGAGGCATGAACCGTTTAGGCTCCGGGCACGTCCTCAGCAACAACCGGCAACCCTGCCGACCCGGACCTGACCGACAGCCGACCTCAAAGACCACCCGCGACGCACCAAGGCCCCATTCGCCGCCAACCGGTGACATCCAACCGCCTCGGGACCGACTTTCGAGAAAAAGCCACGAGCGGGAAGTTTTTCGGGCTGGTTGGATGTTGACCCTGGTACGACAGCTCGTCGAGCTAGAGAAGAGGCGACGTGACTACTGTTCTGACCCCCGCGAGTCCGCTGACCGCCGCAGACCGCTGCGACCGCTGCGGCGCCCAGGCCTACCTGCGCGTCGTGCTCATCAGCGGTGGCGAGCTCCTCTTCTGCGCACACCACGGGCGCAAGTTCGAACCCGAACTCAAGAAGATCGCCGCGGAAATACAGGACGAGACCGGACGACTCCACGCGTCCCCGACCCCCGCCGCCGAGGACTGACCTCCGGGACGCGCCGGCGTCCCGCATCCGACCTCACATATCGCACGACTCGCACACGACGAGCTCGATCCGGCGGCAGCCGGAAACGCAGTGGGCCACCCCCGCCGAGGGGTGGCCCACTCGTTGCCGTTCCCGCGTACTCCCGGTAGGGCCGCGGCCACTCAGAGCTGCTCCGCGACGGCGGAGGCGAACGCCGAGACCCGGGTGTAGACCCCAGGGTGCCCGGCCTCCCCGCAGCCGGTGCCCCACGAGACCAGCCCGATCAGCCGACCGTCGGCCACCAGCGGGCCCCCGCTGTCCCCCTGGCAGGCGTCCCGGCCGCCGCGCGGATCCCCGGCGCAGATCATCGAGGCGGCCGTGTAGACCCCCTCGGCCGTCCCCGGGTACGCCTGGGCGCACCGCTGGTCGGGCATCACGGCGACCTCGGCGGAGCGCAGCACGGTGGCGTAGGTGCCGTGGCCGGTGGTGTCCCCCCAGCCGTAGACCCTGGCGCGCCGTCCCGGCCGGTACGCCTCCCGGTCGGCCGCCGTGGCCAGCGGGACGGCCCAGCGGCGCGGCAGCTCCTGCGCCAGGGTGACCACGGCGATGTCCCCGGCGTTGGTGCGGTCGTCGTACGAGGGGTTGATCCACACGTCGTGCAGGCGCACCTCGCGCCCGGTGGTGCTGTGCAGATCCGCCCGGCCGGCCAGCACCCGCAGGTCGCGCACCACGTGCCAGTCGGAGCCGAGCACCTCGTGGCCGAAGCAGTGCGCCGCGGTCACCACGGTTCGCGGCCCCACCACGGCGCCGCCGCAGAACTGACCCGCCCGTCCGGCCCCGAAGAGCTGCCGGCTCGACAGCGCCACCGCCCACGGATGCGTTCCGATGTCGACGGGGCGTCCCCCGACGACCAGCCCACGGGCGGCTGCCGGGGTTTCGGGAGCGACGAGGGGCGATGCCGCCGCGATCAACGCGAACGCGCCCAGCACGGCGGCGCCGACGCGACGGGGTGGTCGGATACGCATACGGTCTCCTGACGTTCCGCGACTGGTGGAACACTCAGCGTGGTCCACCCGGGGCGCGGGCGCATCCGGAACGATCGAAAGACCGACAGAAAGAGGGGGTCGGAACCGGACCCGGCTCCAACCCCCTCAACAGGCCGTTTCCCGGCCGGAGCCGGGCGCCCCCGGTAACCGGCGGTCCACCGTCGGCGTCAACCCCGCCAGGGCCCCGTCACCCCACCGACAGACGCCGTTCACCACGTACGGGCGATACGGCGTCGATGCGGGGTGACGCGGGCGGCCGGATCAGTCCAGGTAGTCGCGGAGGACCTGGGACCGGGACGGGTGGCGCAGCTTGGACATGGTCTTGGACTCGATCTGCCGGATCCGCTCCCGGGTGACCCCGTAGACCTTGCCGATCTCGTCCAGCGTCTTGGGCTGGCCGTCGGTGAGGCCGAAGCGCATGGAGACCACGCCCGCCTCGCGCTCGGAGAGGGTGTCCAGGACGGAGTGGAGCTGCTCCTGCAACAGGGTGAAGCTGACCGCGTCGGCCGGGACCACGGCCTCGGAGTCCTCGATGAGGTCACCGAACTCGCTGTCGCCGTCCTCGCCGAGCGGGGTGTGCAGCGAGATGGGCTCGCGGCCGTACTTCTGGACCTCGATAACCTTCTCCGGGGTCATGTCGAGCTCCTTGGCCAGCTCCTCCGGGGTGGGCTCGCGGCCCAGGTCCTGGAGCATCTGGCGCTGCACACGGGCGAGCTTGTTGATGACCTCGACCATGTGCACCGGGATGCGGATGGTGCGCGCCTGGTCGGCCATGGCACGGGTGATCGCCTGCCGGATCCACCAGGTGGCGTACGTGGAGAACTTGTAGCCCTTGGTGTAGTCGAACTTCTCCACCGCGCGGATCAGGCCCAGGTTGCCCTCCTGGATCAGGTCCAGGAAGAGCATGCCGCGGCCGGTGTAGCGCTTGGCCAGCGAGACCACCAGTCGGAGGTTGGCCTCCAGCAGGTGGTTCTTGGCGCGGCGGCCGTCCTCGGCGATGATCTCCAGCTCGCGCTGGAGCTTGGGGGCCAGCTTGTCGGCGGAGGAGAGCTTGTCCTCGGCGAAGAGACCGGCCTCGATGCGCTTGGCCAGCTCGACCTCCTGCTCGGCGTTGAGCAGGGGGACCTTGCCGATCTGCTTGAGGTAGTCCTTGACCGGGTCGGCGGTGGCTCCGGCGGCGGCCACCTGCTGCGCCGGGGCGTCGTCCTCGTCCTCGTCGGAGAGCACGAAGCCCTCGGACTCCGGCTGGTCCGGCCCGGGCTCGCCGCCCTTGCCGGGCGCCACGTCCTCCAGCAAGTCCTCGCCCTCGACGAGCAGCTCGTCGTCGCCCTTCTTCGCCACGGTCTTCTTGGCGGCGGTCTTCTTGGCCGCCGCCTTCTTGGCCACGGTCTTCTTGGCGGGAGCGGTCTTCTTGGCGGCGGGGGCGGTCTCCTCGCCCGCGTCCGACGGGACCTCGGCGGTGGCGGCCGGCGCGGCGACGGTCTTGGCCGCCGCGGTCCGCTTGGTCACCGTGGTGGTGGCGACGGGCTTGGCGGCGGCACGCTTGGCGGGGCTCTTGGCTGCGACGCTCTTTCGGGTGCGCTTGGGCGCCTCCGCGGCACTGACCATCAGCGTCACACCCTCCTCGTCGAGGACCTGGTTGAGGCTGCGCAGGACGTTCTTCCACTGGGTTGCCGGAATCTGGTCCGCCTCGAAGGCCCGACGTACGTCGTCGCCTGCGATCTGGCCCTGAGCCTTACCCCGCTCGATGAGCGCCATCAGAGACTCGGATTCGGTGATCTCCGGCGGGAGCGTACGGGATGTGCTGGCCGACACGAACAACCTCTCGGAACGATGGGAACGACTTCCGACCGCGCCTGCACTCGGCAAGGCCGTCGGCCGCCGGCGGGGATGGGACCGGCAGTAGGGCGGGTCCGCGTGTCGGTTACAGCGCCGGGGACGGCTGACCGTATTCCTACTCGTGGCACCACCTCTTACGTCATCGCGCCTCCCCGCAGAGTGTTACGCGGCTCTTACGTGGCCCGCGTCACACCCTATTTCCCCGTAAACCAGTGCGTACGCCTGCATTCCTCCCAGGCCACGGGGTGCGGGAAACCCGGTGGGCGCGGAAAATCGCCGCGACGCGACGGGAGGCGGGGGTACGGGGACGCGATGCGGAGGCGCGGCGGACACGTGACGGCGCCGACGGCGGCGGGGGCGCTCACGGGCGAGCCGGGGCCTGCCGGTGCACGACGGACGGGCAGCGCCTGGACGTACGTGGCGGGGCGGCCGGGAGGCGGCCCGGGGCGGAGGCGGCGCCGTTCCCTCGGACGTCCGGAGGAGACGGGGCCGGCGTGCGCGCGGGACGGCCGGGCGGTGCGGCCGGCGCTCCCGGGAGGGGCGGCCTCGGCGTCCCGGGAGGCGGGACGGTCGACGCTCCCGGGAGACGGGCGGTCGGTGCTCCGGGTCAGTGCTCCCGGGGCGCGGGTACGACGTGCTCCACCTCGGGGTGGACGGTGAGCAGCTGCCGCATCGCCGCTTCGGCGCCGGGCCCGTCCCCGGTGGCGAGCGCTTCGGCGATCCCGGTGTGGAGCGCCACGGTCGACTCGCTGGGCCGGTCGCAGCCGGTGACCGGGCCGCCGGAGACCTGGAGGGCGGCGGAGATGATGCCGGACAGGTGCTCCAGCATCCGGTTGCCGGTGACCTGGAGGACCAGGGCGTGGAACTCGGCGTCGGCGCGGGAGAACGTCAGCGAGTCCCCCTGGGTGACGGCGTGGCCCATGATCCCGGCCATGTCGACGAGGCGCTGCTGGACGTCCTCGCGGCCGTGGCCCGCGGCGAGCCGGGCGGCCAGCGGCTCGATGGTGGCCCGCAGCTCGCACAGCTCCCGCCGCTGGTCCTCGCGCTGCGGTCCGAAGGCCCGCCACTCGATGATGTCGGGGTCGAGCAGGTTCCAGTCGCTGACCGGACGGACCCGGGTGCCGACGTTGGGGCGCGCGCTGACGAGGCCCTTGGCCTCCAGGACGCGCAGTGACTCGCGGACCACGGTCCGGGAGACCTCGAAGCGCTGCCCGATCTCCTCCGGGACGAGCGGACGGTCGGCGCCGAGATCGCCCGAGACGATCATCTGGCCGAGCTGCTGGACGAGTTGGCCGTGGAGGCCACGGCCCCGGCTGCCGCCCGCGCGGCGGCCCACCCGGCCCATCTCCGTCTCGGCGCCGTCCCAGTTGGGCGGTCCGGCGCGGTCGACGCCGGGGGCGTCGGCGAACGGGTATCGGTCCAGGTCCCCCGGCCCGGCGAGGCCGGTGTCGGCGGAGCGGGCCGCGGTCATCATGGTGTGCGCAAGGGTACTCACGCATCCTTTGTCGGCGATGACCCGGACGGCCTTGAGGGCTTTGCTGAAAAGCACACGAAAGGGTGATCGCCCCTCTCCGCACAATTGACGCTTTATCGGAAAGAAACGCACTTTCTCAACAGAGTTACGAACACTTCGGCTCGCACTCCGCGGTCACCCGCCCCAAAACCACGCCCCGCCAGGCGCCATGGACCACCCGGACACAACTGCGCGCGCCCGTCCGCGAGTTGACCGCGCCGCGCGCGCCCGGCGGCGCCGGGGCGGACGACGGTCGGACGGCGGCCGTCACCGCCGCCGCGCCGCTCAGGCCTCGGGACGCAGCATCGGCGGGTTGAGCAGCGTGGCACCGCCGGCCCGGAACAACTGGGCGGGACGGCCGCCCTGCCGCGTCGTCGTCCCGCCCGCCGGGACGAGGAAGCCGGGGGTGCCGGTGACCTTGCGGTGGAAGTTGCGCGGGTCCAGCGCAACGCCCCACACCGCCTCGTACACCCGGCGCAGCTCGCCCACGGTGAACTCCGGCGGACAGAACGCCGTCGCCAGCGACGAGTACTCGATCTTCGACCGGGCGCGCTCCACCCCGTCGGCGAGGATCCTGGCGTGGTCGAAGGCGAGCTGCGCGACGCCCTCCGCGCCGGGCGCCCCGTCGCGCTGGAGCAGCTCGTCCACCGGTGCCCACCGGGCGCTGCGCGCGTCACCGCCCGCCCGGGGCGCCGGCAGATCGGGGGCGAGCGCCAGATGGGCCACGCTCACCACGCGCATGCGCGGGTCCCGGTGCGGGTCGCCGTAGGTGGCCAGCTGCTCCAGGTGGGCCCCCGCACCACCGTACGGATCCGGCGCCTCCGCGCCGCCGGCCCCCACCGCGACCTGGGCCCGCAGCCCGGTCTCCTCGGCGAGTTCGCGGGCGGCGGCCTCGGTGAGGTTCTCGTCGGGCCGGACGAATCCGCCGGGCAGCGCCCAACGGCCTTGGAACGGCGGCTCGCCCCGGCGCACCACGAGCGCGCACAACGCGTGCCTGCGCACGGTGAGCACGACCAGGTCCACGGTGACGGCGAACGGCGGGTGGGCCGACGGGTCGTAGGGGGGCATGTGGTGATCATAGTCGTCTGCCTGACGATAAACAGGAGGTTCCAGGGCACGCGTGATGCTTTCGGCCGCTTCCCCGGTGGCGTGGTCCCGGCCCCCCCGGTCGCGCTCGCCGGGACGCGCACGGCACGGCCGGTGTGACGGCGGGGCGAAGGGGGTGCCCGGTCCCAGCGGGCGGGGCCGGACGCGGAGGACCCGGGCGCGGGGTGCGACCCTCGGGGGCCGCAGTGCCCGGGCGCCACGGCCCGGCGCCACCCGCCGCCGCGGACCCTCGGGGGCGCCCCGCGCGAGCCGTCGCCGGGGCTCGGTCTACCGTTCGGAGGGCCGGCGGCCACCCGGGCCGCCGTCCGCACCGAGCAGTCCGAGGAGTTCGATGGCCGTCCACCGCCAGCCCGGCACCGTCCTGACCGACCACGTCTTCAGCGTCCCCCTGGACCACTCGGATCCGGGCGGGGAGCGCATCGAGGTCTACGCGCGCGAGGTGGTGGCGGCGGGCCGGGAGAAGGACTCGCTGCCGTGGCTGCTCTTCCTCCAGGGCGGCCCGGGCGGCAGCTCCCCGCGACCGCTGGGCAAGGACGGCTGGCTGGTGCGGGCGCTCGACGACTACCGGGTGCTCCTCCTCGACCAGCGCGGAACCGGACGCTCCACCCCGGTGAACCGGCAGACCCTGCCGCGTCGCGGTGACGCCGCCGCCCAGGCCGACCACCTGTCGCACTTCCGTGCCGACTCCATCGTGGCCGACTGCGAACTGATCCGGCGTCAGCTCCTCGGCGAGGACGCCAAGTGGTCGTTGCTGGGCCAGAGTTTCGGCGGCTTCTGCACCCTGACGTACCTGTCGTTCGCGCCGGAGGGGCTGCGCGAGGCGTTCGTCACCGGCGGCCTGGCGGGGCTCGGCGTGAGCGCGCGGGACGTGTACCGGTCGGCGTATCCGCGGGTGGAGCGGAAGAACGACGGGCATTACCGGCGCTATCCCGAGGACGTCGAGGCCGTCCGGAAGATCACCCGGCACCTGGCCGAGCGTGAAGTGCGGCTGCCGGACGGCGGGTTGCTGACCGTGCCGGCCTTCCAGTCGCTCGGCATGATGCTGGGCTCCAGCACCGGCTCGCACACCTTGCACTACCTGCTCGAGGACGCCTTCCTCCCGGGGCCGGGCGACGCGGCCCTGTCCGACTCCTTCCTCCACCAGGCGCAGCAGCACCTGTCGTTCGCGCAACGGCCGCTGTACGCCGTGCTCCACGAGGCGATCTACGGTCAGCGCTCGGTCTCCCGGGCGGCGACCGGCTGGGCCGCGCAGTCGGTGCGGGACGAGTTCCCCCGGTTCGACGCCGACCGGGCGCTGTCGGCGGGCGAACCGGTGCTCTTCACCGGGGAGATGATCTATCCCTGGATGTTCGAGACCGACCCGGCGCTGGTGCCGTTGCGTGGCGTCGCCGAGGAGCTGGCGGCCCGCGGTGACTGGCCCGACCTCTACGACGCCGACCGGCTCGCCCGCAACGAGGTTCCGGTCGCCGCGGCCGTCTACCACGACGACATGTACGTCGACACGGCGGACTCGCTGGCCACGGCGCGCGCGGTGAACTCCCTGCGGACCTGGGTCACCGACGAGTACGAGCACGACGGCCTGCGCGCCAGCGGCGGGCGGGTCCTCGACCGGCTGATCCGGATGGTGCGCGGCGAGGTGTGACCACCGCCCGCCACGGCGGACCGCCCGGCCCACGAGCCACGGCCACCGCCTCTGCCGCGACCGGAACCGCGACAGCCGCGCGACCGGGGCGCGCGCCCTCATGCCCGCTCGTCCCCGTCGGCCCGGACCCGGCGGCGGGTGCGGGGGCGGGCCGTGGTGCGGGTGACCGGGCGGGTGTCGCCCGACGGCCGGCCCTTGGGCCCGGTGCCGGCCCGACCGGGACGCGGCGGCCGGGCCGGACGGGCCGACCGCTTGGCGTGTTCCTCCCGCAGCCGCCGGCGCAGCGGCTCCGGGTCGACGTGGTGATTGCAGGCTTCGTGCAGCAGCTGGGCGAAGACGTAGTCGGGGTCGGCCTCCAGCGCCAGCCCGAAGGCGACCCGGGCGGAGGGTTCGTCGCCGGCGAGCCAGCAGACCAGCCCGGCCAGGGTGAGCGGGGGCGCCGCGTAGCCCGCGTAGGCGCCCACGCAGCGCCGGGCCAGCGCCCGCCACAGGCGCAGGGCGGCGGCCTGGTCGCACTCCTCCTGCCATTCGGCGGCGATGTCGCGGGTGTCGCGGTCCTGGAGGCCGATGAGGACGGCCGCGGCCTCCTCGTCGCCGAGCAGCGTGTCGTCGTGGGCGTCCCCGGTGGGGTCGTCGTGCTCCGCGGGGGCGTCCTTGAACCGCTGGAGGGCCGCCGCGGCGAGGGCGATGGTCTCCTCCCGCACGGTGCCGGAGCCGGCGCCGCCGTCGAGCATGCGCGGCACGAGTTCGCCGCAGGCGGTGTCGAGCGCGGTTTCCTGGGCCTCGGACCGCGCCCCGGTGAGCGGGGCGAAGCGGGCCCGCATCTCACGCAGGCTGCCGCGTACCCGGATGCCCGCGTAGGCGGCGGCCACCGCCATGACCGAGGTGCCGTCCCGGTTGATCTCGCCGCCCTCGGGCGGGCAGCAGGCCGGGTTCGGGCAGCAGTAGGAGAACCACCGCCCGCCGCTGACGCAGAGCGCCTCGAAGACCGGGACGTCCTGGGCGCCGCACGCGGTGCGCAGGTGCTGGGCGAGGGGACGCAGGCGTTCCATGGTCCTGGCCGGGGTCTCGTCGCCACGCGGGTCCTGGCACAGGAAGGCGGCGATCCCGTTCGGCCTGCCGAACCGGCTCGGGGCGTTCACCAGGCAGTCGGCGAGTTCGGCGGCCAGGTGCGGCCACTCCGTCTCGGATTCGGGGATGCCGATCCGCAGCCGTCCGCCGAAGCGGCCTCGTCCGCCGTGCATCGCGATCAGCACGATGCTGTCGTCGGGGTGGAAGCCCAGCAGGTAGGGCAGGGCCTCCGCGAGCTGGGCGGGGGTGCGCAGGGTGACGTGCGGTTCCAGAAGGTCACTGGTGGGCTGTGTGTGCTGAGTCATGTCCGGAAAGATTCCGCGTCTGCCCCGATTCCACCAGCCCTGTGGATAACTTCCGTATATTTTCGTATTAGTAGGGTTTAGGAGCCGGAAAATTCGTCACTGGATCGAGTGACCGGTTTTCCACAGGCCCGGCGGCCGGGTTCGCGCGTTGTCGGTGGCATCGGGTTGCATGGAGACATGAACGAACCACTGCGTACCCGCGCCGACGCCGTCCTGCGCCGGCTCGTCGGCGACCCCACCGGCACCGCGGCCCTGCGTGAGGACCAGTGGCGGGCGGTCGAGGCGCTGGTCGCGCAGGGTCGCAGGGCCCTGGTGGTGCAGCGCACCGGCTGGGGCAAGTCGGCCGTCTACTTCGTGGCCACCGCTCTGCTCCGCGAGCGCGGCGGCGGTCCCACCGTGATCGTCTCCCCGCTGCTCGCCCTGATGCGCAACCAGATCGAGGCGGCGGAGCGGGCCGGCATCCGGGCCCGCACGATCAACTCGGCCAACACCGAGGAGTGGGACGAGGTCCAGGCGGAGATCGCGGCCGGCGCGGTCGACGTCCTCCTGGTGAGCCCGGAACGCCTCAACAACCCGGACTTCCGCGACTCGGTGCTGCCCAAGCTCGCCGCCGCGACCGGGCTGCTCGTGGTCGACGAGGCCCACTGCATCTCCGACTGGGGCCACGACTTCCGCCCCGACTACCGGCGGCTGCGCACCGTGCTCGCCGACCTCCCGCCCGGCACCCCGGTGCTGGCCACCACCGCCACCGCCAACGCCCGGGTCACCGCGGACGTGGCCGAGCAACTGGGCACCACCGGCGCGGACGGCGACGCGGGCGGGGGCGATACGCACGCCCTGGTGCTGCGCGGGCCGCTGGACCGCGAATCCCTCTCGCTCGGTGTACTGCGCCTGCCGGACGCCGCCCACCGGCTGGCCTGGCTCGCCGATCACCTCCACACCCTGCCGGGCTCGGGCATCGTCTACAGCCTCACCGTGGCCGCGGCCGACGAGGTGGCCGCCTTCCTGCGGCAGCGCGGACACACCGTGGCCGCCTACTCCGGCCGCACCGAGGACGCCGACCGCCGCGCCGCCGAGGCCGACCTGCTGGCCAACCGGGTCAAGGCGCTGGTGGCCACCTCCGCCCTGGGCATGGGGTTCGACAAACCCGACCTGGGCTTCGTGGTCCACCTGGGGTCGCCCTCCTCCCCCATCGCCTACTACCAGCAGGTGGGACGGGCCGGCCGCGGGGTCGAGCACGCGGAGGTCCTGCTGCTGCCGGGCGCCGAGGACGAGGCCATCTGGCGCTACTTCGCCTCGCTCGCCTTCCCTCCCGAGGAGCAGGTGCGCCGCACCCTCCAGGCCCTCGCCGACGCCGGCCGCCCGCTGTCGTTGCCGGCCCTGGAGGCCATGGTCGAACTGCGCCGGTCGCGGCTGGAGACGATGCTGAAGGTCCTCGACGTGGACGGCGCGGTACGCCGGGTGCGCGGCGGCTGGACGGCGACCGGCCGGCCGTGGACGTACGACGCCGAGCGGTACGCCTGGGTGGCCCGGCAGCGCGAGTCCGAGCAGCAGGCGATGCGCGAGTACGCCACCACCACCGGGTGCCGGATGGAATACCTGCGGCGGCAGTTGGACGACGAGACGGCCGAGCCGTGCGGCCGTTGCGACAACTGCGCCGGGGCCCGCTTCACCACCGAAGTCTCCGCCGCCGCCCTGGAGTCGGCGCGGGCGGCCCTCGGCAGGCCCGGTGTCGAGGTCGAACCGCGTCGGATGTGGCCGACCGGCATGCCGGCCATCGGAGTCGACCTCAAGGGGCGTATCCCGGCCGGGGAGCAGGCGTCGGCGGGGCGGGCGCTGGGCCGGCTGTCGGACATCGGGTGGGGCAACCGGCTGCGGCCGATGTTCGCCCCGGGCGCGCCCGACGGGCCGGTGCCGGACGACGTGGTGGACGCCGTGGTCACGGTGCTCGCCGACTGGGCCAAGGGGCCCGGGGGTTGGGCCGGCGGCACGCCCGGAGCCCCCGCCCGGCCGGTGGGCGTGGTCACCGTCGACTCGCACACCCGGCCACGGCTGATCGAGTCGCTGGCGGCACGCGTGGCGCAGGTGGGCCGGATGCCACTGCTCGGCCGGGTCGGCTACGCGCCGCAGGCCGCGCCGGAGCGCATAGCCCGGTCCAACAGCGCGCAGCGGTTGCGCGCGCTGCACGAGGCGTTCACCGTCCCGCCGGAGCTCGCCGCGGCGCTGGCGGCCAACCCCGGTCCGGTGCTGCTCGTCGACGATCTGACGGATTCCGGTTGGACGCTGGCGGTGGTCGCTCGTCTCCTGCTGCGTTCGGGCGCGTCGGCGGTGCTGCCGCTGGTCCTGGCCGTGCAGGGCTGACGGCGCGGGCCGGCCGACCACGGCACCTCCGCGTGGACCGACGTGGTCGCGCGGTGTCCGGATGACGTCAACAGCGCGGCGTCATTTGCTCGTTGCCGAGCGTGGCCGCACCGGGGAGAATCGGACGGGACCCCCGGACGGCTCGCGGAGCCGCACGACGGCGTGCGCCCGGGCACCGTGAGGCGCCACCGGGCACCCCGGCACGAAGGGAGGACCATGGCTTTCGGTTTCGCTCCGCAGACCACCGCCGAGGCCGCCCCCCGGCTGAGCCGGATCCTCGGAGCCGACGAATGGGCGGCGTCCGCGATCCCCTCGCTGAACAGTCCGCGGGATCTGGTGAAGGAGGTCTGCGACCGCCATCTGCCGTCCCCGTCCACGGTGGTGATCGCCGTGCTCGACCCCACCGGGCGCACGGTGGCCAGCGCCTCGTTCGCCGCCCCCGCCGGGAGCCGGGACGGCTGGGAGCACCGCAACGCGATCCTGCACCATCTGCGCCGGGTGATACCGCACGATCTGCGGCTGCGTTCTCCGGTGCGCACCGCCGTGCTGCTGGTCTGCCGGGACGGCATACCGGGCTGGACGCCGGCCGACGGCGCCTGGATGTGGGGGCTGCGGGACGCGTGCACGCTGCACGGGCTGCGTTGCGGCGCCTACGTCACGCTGACGTCGCACGGCTGGCTGGTGCTCGGCGACGGACGCGGTGGCCGCAGACCGCATGCCGGTTCCTGGTCGGAGCGGGCCGCCAGGGGCGGTGCCGTGCTGCCCGTCGGCGACGGCGTGCCGGAGGCGGTGCGCCGCCATGTGGCCCGCTGACCGCGGGCGGCCCGTCGACCGAGGGGCCGCCGCACGTGGGGATGCGGCAGGCCGTGGTCGCGTCGGGCCGTCCGGGGTCACAACAGGTTGCGCAGCCGCTCCGGGTCGCCGCAGACGATGAGCAGGCTTCCGGCGCGGGCCATGGCGGCGGGCAGCGCACGGGAGGTGTCCTCGTCCGTGCCGCCGTTGACCGTGAGGACCACGACCGGGCGCTTGGCGGCGCGTTCGGCGGTGGCGTGGGCGAAGAAGACATCGCCGCCCTCGTCCTGCTGGCGCCAGTAGGAGTCCTCGCCGAAGGAGAGCTCGTGCTGCGCCCAGGGGTGCTGCTCGCCGGTGGTGAGGACCAGTATGTCGTCCGGGGCACGGCCGGAGTCGAGCAGCACGTCGACGGCCTCGTCGGCCGCGGTCACCGCGCTTTCCTCGGTGGCCGGGACGAGTTGTATCTGGACGGCGTCGTCGGCGGGACGTGCCGGGGCCGGAACGGCGGGCCCCGGTGCGGCGGGCCGGCCGGGGCCCGGACGGCCCGGCGTGGGATGGGTGCGGTTCGCGCGGGGCGGGCCCGGACGAGGACCGGGCCGGGGACCGGGAGCCGGAACGGGACGCGGGGGCTGCGGCGTACGGGTACCCCCCGTGGCGGGGCGCGTACCCGGGACACTCTCGTGAATCTGTGGCTCCTCGGGGATGAGAGGCATGGTGAGTTGTCTATCAAACGCGCTGTGCGGGCACAGCGGCGGGTGGGTCAGAAGACGGGCCCGAGGTCCAGGCCCAGTTGCTCGGCCTGCTCCGCGGTGCCGCGGACCTTCTTCAAGTGACGCCAGCGCGGCAGGGCGTCGAGATACGCCCAGGACAGCCGGTGGTGCGGGGTGGGACCCAACTCCTCCAGCGCGGCGCGGTGCACCGGCGAAGGGTACCCCGCGTTTTCGGCGAAACCGAACGCGGAGTGTTCCAGGCCCAGTTCGCCCATCATCGCGTCACGGTGCACCTTGGCGATCACGGAGGCGGCGGCGACCGGGACGCAGGACTGATCGCCCTTGATCACGGTACGCACCCGCCACGGACCGCCGAGGTAGTCGTACTTGCCGTCCAGGATGACGGCGTCCGGCCGCACCGAGAGCCCTTCGAGGGCACGCAGCGCGGCGAGGCGGAGCGCGACCGTCATCCCGAGGTCGTCGATCTCCTCGGGCGAGGCGTGGCCCAGCGCGTGGTCGGTCACCCAGCCGGCGAGCGTGGCGGCCAGTGCGGTGCGGCGCTTGACGGTCAGCAGCTTGGAATCGGTCAGCCCTTCCGGCGGACGACGCAGCCCGGTGACGGCCGCGCACACGGTGACCGGTCCCGCCCACGCGCCGCGGCCGACTTCGTCGATGCCTGCGACGACCTTGACACCGAGGGTGGCCCGCATCGAGCGCTCGACGCTGTGGGTGGGTGGTTCGTATGCCATGGCGGCACCAGACTACGCCCCGCTTCCCGCGCGGCAGTAGTGGGTTCTTTTCAATCGCCGGCGGTCCGCGGCGGGCGGGCGGCGGTCACTGTCCGGGGTGCCGGAGGCTGGGCAGCCAGCCGGGCAGTTCCTCGGTGCGGGCCCGCCATTCCTCCGGCGGCAGACCGGCGGGGCGGGAGGCGAGCACCCCGCCGACGATGGCGCAGGTGGTGTCGATGTCACCGCCGGCCCGGGCGGCGGTCCAGAAGGCGGCCGGGAAGTCGTCCAGGTGCCGGGCCGCCGCCCACAGCGCGAACGGCACGGTGTCGTGCGCGCTGGTGCGACGTCCGCAGCCGAGCACGGCGGCGACGGTGGCCACGTCGGCGAAGTCCAGCATGTCGCGGGCGCGGCGCAGCCCGGCGTGCACGGCGCTGCGCGGGATCAGCGCGATGACCTCACCGAGCAGCGCCGAGGGGTCCCGGGGGCCGTCCGCCGCGGCGACCAGGGCGGCTGCCGCGGCCACCGCCATCGCGCCGACGACCGCCTCACGGTGCTGGTGGGTGGTGTACGCGGAGATCTCGGCCTGGTGGGTCGCCTGTACGGGGTCGTCGGCGTACCAGGCGCCGAGGGGTGCGATGCGCATGGCGGCGCCGTTACCCCAGGAGCCCTGGCCGTTGAAGAGCGCCGCCGCCAGCTCACGCCAGTCGGCGCCTTCCTGCCGGATCAGCCGCAGCATGCGGCTGACGGCGGGCCCGTATCCCCGGTCGGTGTCGTGGTGCTCGGCGAAGGAGTCGGCCAGCGCGTCCTGGTCGATCCGGCCGTGGCCGGCGAGGACGGCCACGATCGAGCAGGCCATCTCGGTGTCGTCGGTCCACTGCCACGGCCCTGGCGGCAGCTCGCCACTCCGGAGCGCCGGGTAGTTGGCGGGGACGAAGAACTGGGAGCCGAGGGCATCCCCCACGGAGAGGCCGCGGAGGCTGGCGAGGGCGCGATCGTACCGATCGGAAAAGAGGGGATCAACGGTCATGACGACGGAAACTCTGACATCACCCCCCATCAGGGTCAATCACCCTGTGCCCAATCTCACCTGCGGCCCCGGAGGGGTCCCGGGTGGGCGCCGGACGGCCTGCCGGACGATACCGGAAGCGGGCGCCCGCCGGGGGCGGAGGTTCACAGGGCGGTCGGGCGGTGCCGTGAGCCGCCGTCGACGCCGAGCACGACACCGGAGACGAAGCCGGCCCCGATGAGGTAGCCGATCGCCTCGGCGACGTCCTCGGCGCGACCCACCCGGCCGACCGGGGTGGCCCGGGCGTAGTTCTCGAACGTCTGCTGCCGCGTCTCGGCGTCCATCCAGTCCCACCACGGGGTGTCGATGATGCCGGGCGAGACGGCGTTGACCCGTGCCGGGGCCAGCTCGACGGCGAGGACCGGAACCATGGCCTCCACCGCCGCGTTGACCGCGGCCAGCCCCGCGGTGCCCGGCCTGGCGGCACCGGCGGAGCCCGCGGTGACGAAGGTCAGCGAACCGTCCGCGCGCAACACCTTCAACGCGGCCTGGGCGGCGATCGTCTGGGCTATCAGCTTGCCCTCGCCGGCGCTGCGCAGCGCGTCCGCCGTGAGGTCGCGGAAGGCTCCGGCCGCGCTGTGACCGGTGACGGTGACCACGACGTGGTCGACGGCACCGAGGCCGGCGAAGAAGGCGTGCATGGCCTCCTCGTCGCGGGCGTCCACCGCCTCGCCGGAAGCGCCGGCGCCCAGCCTCTCCACCACCGCGGCGAGCTTGGCGGCGTCGCGTCCGGTGACCACGACCTCCCGCCCCGCCGCCAACTGGCCCTGCGCTACGGCCAGTCCGATCCCGGACGTGCCACCGATCATCACAACGCGCTCGGTCATCCGCGTCTCCCCCTGCCGGCGGCCCGCGTGACGGGCCGGTGCGTGACGGTCGCCGGTGGCGGCGTTCGCCGACGGCCGGGGCCAGTCGGCGACAGCCATTTACGAACCACCGTGCCTCGTTGAGAATATGCGAGACACGATGTCTTGTAAAGGGGGTAGAGTGGCGCCATGACCGAACCAGTGGCCCGGGGCAGACCGCGCAGCGAGGTGGCCCGCCGGGCGGTCCTCGACGCGGCCCTCGAACTGTGCCAGCGCGACGGCTACCAGGCGCTGACCATCAAGGGCATCGCGGAGCGGGCCGGGGTCGGCCGCCAGACCGTCTACCGGTGGTGGCCCACGAAGCAGGCGGTGCTGCTGGAGGCGCTGCGCGACCTGGCGCTGCGCGAGAGCCCCCGGCTGGCACCCGACACCGGTGACGCCCTCCGCGACGTGCACGTCCTGCTCGCCGCCACGTTCACCTTCACCCGGGAGGTCACCGGCAACGCGGTGGTGGGCCTGATGGCCGAGGCCCAGAACGACCCGGAGCTCGCCGCCCGGCTCCAGGGCACGGTGACAGGTCCGCGCCGCGCGGCGCTGCGCGAGGTGCTGCGCAAGGGCGTGCTCAGCGGCCGGCTCAGCGACCGCGAGTGCTCGCTGGAGCTCGCGGTCGACTTCGCCTTCGGCACGATGTGGTACCGGCTGATAAGCCGCCACGCCCCGGTCGGCGCCGAGCTCGCCGAGGAACTCACCACCGCGCTGCGCCGGCTGATGGCGGTCCCGGACGCCGGCGGGTAGCCGCCCCGCGGCAGCGGCCACGCGGGCCGGCCCCTTACGACTGTCCTCCCCCACGGCTCGCGGCGCCGTACCGCCGGGAGTCGAAGGACGCCTCGGCCAGGAAGTCGGTGAAGCGGTGTCCGTCCGCGGGGTTGTCCGGTGCCAGCAGTCCGCCGTGCCGGGTGGCGCGCACGAGTCCGCCGGGCAGGGGCACCTCGAGCACCGGGCGGCGGCCACCGGTGGCACGCAGCACGGCGCGGACGGCGTCGGCGAGCGTCATCACCTCGGGTCCGCCCATGTCGGGGACGCAGCCGGCCGGCGCACCGGCGGCGAGGTCGGCCAGGCGGGCGGCGACGTCGGCCACGTCCACCGGCTGCATCCGCACCCCGGACGGCACCAGGGCGACCGGGAGCCGGGTCAACTGCCGCGCGACCGCCAGCAGCAGGTCGTGGAACTGGGTGGTGCGCAGCACGGTCCACGGCAGCCCTGAGCCGGCGACGATCCGCTCCACCGCGAGCTTGGCCCGGTAGTAGGGAAAGGGCACCCGGTCGATACCGACGATCGAGATGTACACCAGGTGCGGGGAACCGGCCGCGCGGGCGGCCTCGACGAGCCGTTCGGCCGCGACGGGATCGTTCTTCCAGCGCCGGCTGTCGGTCGCGCAGTGCACCACGGTGCCGACTCCCTCCAGCGCCGCGGCCAGTCCCGCCCCGCTGGTCAGGTCGCCCACCGCCCACTCGGTGCCCTCGAGCGGGACGGCGTCGGGGGCGGGCGGACGGCGGCTGAGCACCCGTACCGGGCGGCCCGCCGCGCGCAGCCGTGCCACCAGTGCGGTGCCCAGCACCCCGGTGCCGCCGGTGACCAAGGTGGTGTCGTTCATCTCGCCGTCCTTCCGGTGGTGATCAGTTTCCGGAGGGGGGACAGACGGGGCCGCCGGAATGTGACACGGGAGGGGAGCGGCCTCGTGGCTACCCGGTGGGGAGCCGGGCCCACTGGCGGCCGATGAACTCCAGCTTGTGCGGGTTGAGGACGTTGCGCAGCCCCACGATGCCGTCGGGGCCGAACTCCGGCACCAGCACCCCGACCACCGCGGTGCCGAGCACCGCGACGGCCGAGGGCTCGCTGTTGACCTCGGCCACCGAAAGCTCCAGGACGCTTCGCGGGGCCCGGGCGAGCACCCCGGAGACGTAGCGGGCCGCCTTCTCGGCGCCCAGGACCGGGCGGCGGGCCGCGCCGTCTATCACTCCGCCGCCGTCCGCCCAGGCCACGACGTCCTGGGAGAGGAACTCGGCCGCGCCGGCCAGGTCGCCGTCGACCGCCGCCGCGAGGAACTCCTCCAGAACCCGCCGCCGTTCGTCCCACCCCGTCTCGTGCCGGACGCGGGGCAGCCCGGTACGCTGCCGGGCGCTGCGCAGCAAACCCTCGCACCCCTGCGGCGTCGTCCGGAGCAGGCCGGCGATCTCCGGCAGCGGCCGGCCGTACGTCTCGTGGAGCACCAGGACGGCCCGCTCGGCCGGGGTCAGCCGTTCCAGCCGCACCAGCCACGGCAGCGAGACCGACTCCCGCAGCGCGGGGTCCTCCAGCGGGCCGAACGGCCCGTCCACGGTGAGCACCGGCTCCGGCAGCCACGGGCCGACGTACGCCTCGTGACGTGACCGGGCCGACGCCAGAGCGTCCAGGCAGGCCCCGACCACCGCGCCTTCCGGCCCACGCCCCTCCGTCACGGCGGGCGCCCCGCCGGGCACGCGGGCCAGCACCTCCTCGGCCGAGGAGGCCGCGCCCAGCAGGAGGTAGGCGAGCGCGAAGCGCCCTGGCGAGCCGCCCTCACCCGGCAGCGCGCCCCCACCCGGCCCCGGCCGGGCCGGATCCGAACCGCCGTCCCCGGCCGACGACGCGCCCGCGACGGGACCCGGCCGGTCTGCCCTGGTCGCCGATGTCCTCGCAACGGAACCCGGCCGATCCTCCCCGGCCCGCAACGCGTCCGCAGCGGAATCCGGCCCACCAGCCCCCGCCGACGACACCCCCGCGACGGGACCCATCCCCCCAGCCCCCGCCGACGACGCCCCCACAGCGGGAACCGACCCACCAGCCCCGGCCAACGGTGTTCCCGCAACGGAACCCGATCCACCGCGCCCAGCCGACGACACCCCCGCCACGGCCTGCGGGGCGCCGTTGGCTATGCCTGGGCCGTCGGACGTACCGCTCACACCGTCCACGCCTGCACCACGTCCACGATCTCACCCGCCACCGACAACACGTCCTCGCCGAGTCCGGCGCGTTCCTCCAGCCGGCCGACGGCCGCGTCACGGTACTTGGCCCGCTCGGCGGCGGAATCCCACATCGACAGCACCAGGAACTCGCTCCCGGCGCCCTCGGCGAAGATCCCCCGCAGCATTCCGGGCGAGCCGGCCATGGCCGGGTTCCACACCTTCTCCTGCATCAGCATGAAGTGTTCCACCTGGGACGGCCGGACGCGGCAGTGGGCCGCCCGCACCAGGTCGGCGTCGGAGAAGACGGCGCGGAAGCCGATCTTCACCTCCTGGCGCTGCTCGAAGAGGCGCACGTCCATCCGGTCGTAGGTGCCGGCCTGGGCCATGGCTATGCCGTCGTGCGGACCGGCCATGAACATGTCGTAGTACGACCGGTTCTCCCAGAAGCAGAAGATGTGCGCCTCGTCCGGCCGGCCGCGGCCCCAGCCGCCGCCCTGCCCCCGGAACCCGGGCTCGCCGAAGAGCGCCGCCCATTCGCGCTGTCCGCGTTCGAAACCGGTCCGGTCCGTGACGCGACAGCGAATCCACTTCACCAGCACCGCGCCATACTATGGCCGTGCCGTGGCGCCCTCCGCTTCCGTCACCCGGTCAACTCCCGTGGCCCGCAAGCTCGTACGATCACGGCATGGACGCCCTCCATCCGCGGCTCCTCGTCCGCGACTTCGACACCTCGCTCCGTTTCTGGACCGCCGCGCTCCGCGCGCTGCACGGCATCGAGCCGGTCAAGGTGGTGCCCGAGGCCAGGTACGCCAACTGGGACCTGGACGGCCAGGCGGTCCTGGTGATCTTCGCGCGGGAGAACATCGTCAGGATCGTCGGCACCGACTCGCTGCCGGAACACGCCGCCGCGCAGGACACCGGCATGCTCGTGCTGCGCGTGGCGGACACCGACGACGCCGCCGCCCGGCTCGCCGCCCACGGCGCCACCGTGGTGGCCGCCCCGCAGGACCGCCCGGAGTGGGGGCCGGGGCTGCGCACCGCGCATCTGCGTGACCCCGAGGGCAACCTCATCGAGTTGCAGTCCTACTGAGCCGCGCGCGGCTCCCCGTGCGCCTCGGCCCGCGGGGAGCCACCGGGGTGCCCCGGTCCGTTCCCGGCGGTCAACTCGGCCCGCGGGAAAACCGGTTGCGGCACACCCCGCCCCATCCCGTTCAATGGGTCCGGGCGCGCGGAAAGGACCACATGCACCGGGATTCCGCACCCCCCGCCCCTGTCCGCACGCCCGCCGGAGAACCTCCGGACCACCACCCCGTACTGACCCTGCTCGTCGCCTGCACCGGTTTCTTCGTCATCACCCTGGACGTCAACGCCGTCACCGTCGCGCTGCCGCACATCGGCCGTGAGCTGGGCGTGGGCGTCACCGCGCTGCAGTGGGTGCTGGACGCGTACACGTTGTTGTTCGCCGCGTTGATGCTGTCGGCGGGGACGGTCTCGGACCGGTTCGGGGCCACCCGCGTCTACGCCGTGGGGCTGGCGGGCTTCACGGTGATGTCGGCCGCCTGCGCTCTCGCCCCTGACGCCGCCTTCCTGATCGGGGCCCGTGCGGCGCAGGGGGCGGCGGCGGCTCTGATGCTGCCCGCCTCGCTGTCGTTGATCCGGCGGACCCGCACCGATCCGGCCGAGCGGGCGCGGGGGTTCGCGCTGTGGACCGCGGCCAGCGGGGTGGCGGTGGCCGCGGGGCCGGTGGCCGGCGGGGTGCTGACCCAGGCGCTGGGGTGGCGGTCGATCTTCTTCCTGAACGTCCCGGTGGGGGTGGCGGCGCTCGCCGCGCTGTCCAGGACGCCGCGGATCCGGCCACGTCCGGCGCCGTTGGACGGGGCCGGGCAGAGCGCGGTCGTCCTCGCCCTGGCGGCGCTGGTGTTCGCGGTGATCGAGGGCGGGGCCACGGGGTTCGGTTCGCCCGAGGTGGCGGTGGCCTCGGCGGTGGCGGTGGCGGCGGGCACGGCGTTCCTGGCCGTGGAGGCCCGGGTGCGCCATCCGGCCGTGCCGCCGGCGTTGTTCCGGGAGCGGGCGGTGGCCGTGTGCACCGCGGCCGGTCTGACCATGAACCTCGGTTTCTACGGTGCCGTCTTCGTGCTGAGCATGTTCTTCCAGACGCAGCGCCACCTCTCCGCGCTCGTCGGCGGGGTGATGTTCTTGCCGATGACCGGGCTGATCGCGGTGGTGAACGTGGTCTCCGGGCGGGTGATCGCGCGGTACGGGCCGCGACTGCCGCTGGCGGCCGGGCAGTTGCTGGCCGGGGCGGCGTCGCTCGCGCTGCCGGCGGTGGGCCCGGGCACGCCCGTACCGCTGTTGTCGGCGGCTCTCCTTCCGTTGGGGGTCGGGGCGGGGCTCGCGGCGCCGGCGCTGACCACCACGATGCTGGAGGCGGTCCCGGCGGAGCGTTCCGGGCTGGCGTCCGGGGTGCTCAACGCGGCCCGGCAGACCGGAGGGGCGGTCGGGGTGGCGCTCTTCGGGGCGTTCATCGGCGGCGGCCGTTTCCTGCCGGGGATGCGGCTGTCGCTGCTGACCGGCGGCGTGGCGCTGTTGTGCACCGGGACGGCCGTCGCCGTGCTGCTGCGTGGGGACGGCGGACGGCGCCGCCCGGCCGTCACAGGGTGAGCCGCTCCCCCGGCTCCAGCAGGCGCAGCGTCCCGCGTACCCCGTCGCCAGCCGTGGCGAAGGCGTCCAGCAGCGTCTGCCGGCCCTGGGTGAAGTGGCCCCAGTGTTCGAAGTGGAGCGGGACGACCTGGCGGGCGCCGAGTATGCGGGCGGCCTCGGCGGCCTGTTCACTGGTGAGGGTCAGATACGCGTCCGGGACCAGCGGGGTGCGGGCCGCGCCGGCGAAGAGCACGGCGACGTCGACCGGGCCGTGGGTGTCGGCGATGGAACGCACCACGTCCAGCGAGGCGTTGTCCCCGCTGACGTAGACCGTGGGCACCCCCTGCCCGGTCAGCAGGAAGCCGGTGACCTGGCCCACCAGGGACTCGCTGCCGTCCGGGCCGTGCTGGGCGGGCACCCCGGTGATCCTCAGCGTGCCGCCGTCGGGCCGGGGCAGCTCGGCCCACTCCCCGGCCGGCAGCGCGCGGACCGGATCGCCGAGGCGGTCGCGGGCCGCCTCGGTGGAGAGCACCAGGGGCGCCCGCGCCAGGAACGCGCGGCCCGAGGTGTCGAGGTTGTCGGGGTGCTGGTCGTGCGAGAGGAGCACGGCGTCGACGGGGCCGACGGCGTCGGGGGCGAGGGCGGGGCCGGCGGTCTTGGTGAGCGAGCGGCTGCCGACCGGATGCTCCCCCGGGCCGTCGAACGTGGGGTCCGTGAGCAGCCGCAGCCCGGCGGCCTCGATCACCGCGGTCGGCCCGCCCACGTACTCGATGGTCAGCTCTGCCATGGCAGCCCCCGTCATCCGGATCCGTGCGCGGTCGCCCTGCGAAGCCGACCGAACGCCTGATCGACGATCATGTATGCCGGGTCAACGACCGGCCCGCCTCGGCGATTCCCGAGGACCGCTGCCGACCCCGTAGTTCACCCGTACGTGTGAAGCGGGGTACGGCGGGTCACTCCGTTTCCCAGGCTGTCCGCAGCGCGGCGAGCGCCTCGTGGAAGCCGGGGAACGTCTTCTTGACGCACCCGGGGTCGTCGAGGGTGATGCCGGGGGTGCGCAGGCCGGTGACGCTGAAGGACATGGCGATGCGGTGGTCGCCACGGCAGGCGATGCGGGCGGCGGCGGGGCGGGCCGGGCGGATCTCGATCCAGTCGCGTCCGGTGGCGACCGGGACGCCGAGGGCGCGCAGGTTCTCGGCGCAGGCGTCGAGCCGGTCGCACTCCTTGATCCGGGTGTTGTAGACGTCCTCGATGCGTACCGGCCCGTCCGCGAAGGGGGCGATGGCGGCGAGGGTGGGAACGGTGTCGGAGATGTCCCGCATGTTCACGGTGAGTCCGCGCAGCCGGCCGCCGTCGGCGCCGGTGACGGTCACCGAGTCGCGGGTGAGCGTCACCTCGGCGCCCATCGACCGCAGCACCTCGGCGAAGCGCAGATCGCCCTGGAGCGAACCGGCGCCGAGCCCGGGCACGGTGACGCGGCGTCCGGTGAGCGCGGCGGCGGCCAGGAAGTAACTCGCCGTGGAGGCGTCCGGTTCGACCGGGTAGTCGGTGGCCCGGTAACCGCCGGGCGGCACGACGAAGGTGTCGCCCTCGCGGACCGTCTCGACGCCGAAGCGGCGCATCATGACGAGGGTGATCTCCACGTACGGCACCGAGACCAGGTCGGTCACGGTGATCCGCAGCCCCTCCTCGGTGAGCGGGGCGAGGAGCAGCAGCGCGGTCAGGAACTGGGACGACAGCCCGGCGTCCAGCGTGACCTGGCCGCCCTTGATGCCCGCGGCCCGCACGGTCAGCGGGTGGTGGCCCTCTTCTTCCTGGTGGGTGAGGTCGACGCCGAGGTCGCGCAGGGCGCGGGTGAGCGGGCCGAGCGGGCGGCGGCGCATCTGCGCGGAGGCGTCGAAGCGGAACAGGCCGTGTCCGGCGGCGGCGAGCGCGGGCAGGAAGCGCGCGGTCGTCGCGCCGTCCCGGCAGTAGACGTCCGCCTCGTTGACGGCCGGGCCCTCGGGGCGGCCGGTGATCGTCCAGGCGTCCGGGCCCCGTTCGACCTGGTAGCCGAGGGTGATCAGGCCCTCCGCGAAGCCCTCGGAGTCGTCCGAGACCAGCGGTCCGCGCAGCACGGTGGTGCCACGCGCGGCGGCGGCGAGGAAGAGGGCGCGGGCGGTGACGGATTTGGATCCGGGTATCTCCACGACGGTCATGGCCCGAGGCTATGGGCTCGGCGCCGGTCGGCAGACCGGACGTCCGCGGTACGGGACGGTATCGGCAGGTGTGCCGCGGCCGGTGCCCGGAACGCGCGCTTCCGAGCACCGTCACGTACCCGTTCCCGTACCCGTACCCGTCCCGGAACGGGCCGACGGGCCGCCACGAAAGCCGTGGCGGCCCGTCGGAACCGGACCCGGGGGGCCGGCCCGTCACCGGGCCGGCTCCGGCCGTCGTCAGCTGCAGCCGCTGGTGGAGCCGCAGCCCTCGCAGACGTAGCAGCTGCCGGCGCGGCGCATCTTCGTGCCGCAGGAGAAGCACAGCGGGGCGTCGGCGTTGAGGCCCTGCTGGATCTCCAGCAGCTCGGTGGAGTTGTGCGCCTGCTTGGGCGACGGGGCCGCGGCGGGCTCCTGCGCCTTGGCGGCCGGGGCGGTGGTGGCCGCCTTGGCCGGTCCGGCCTGGCGCGGGGCGGACTGGGCCAGCCCCTCGACGTCCAGCTCGTCCTCGGCGGGCTCGTAGGAGCCGGTGTCGAGGTGGCGCTGGCGCTCCTCGGCCGAGTGGATGCCGAGCGCCGAACGGGTCTCGAACGGCAGGAAGTCCAGCGCGAGGCGGCGGAAGATGTAGTCGACGATCGACTGCGCCATCCGCACGTCCGGGTCGTCGGTCAGACCGGCCGGCTCGAAGCGCATGTTGGTGAACTTCGAGACGTAGGTCTCCAGCGGCACGCCGTACTGCAGGCCCACCGAGACGGCGATGGAGAAAGCGTCCATCATGCCCGCGAGGGTTGAGCCCTGCTTGGACATCTTCAGGAAGACCTCGCCGAGACCGTCGTCCGGGTAGGAGTTGGCGGTCATGTAGCCCTCGGCGCCGCCGACGGTGAAGGAGGTGGTGATGCCGGGACGGCCCTTGGGCAGGCGCTTGCGGACCGGGCGGTACTCGACGACCTTCTCGACCTCGGCCGGCGCCTCGGTCTTGGCCTCCTCCTTCTTCTTGGCGGAGAGCGGCTGGCCGACCTTGCAGTTGTCGCGGTAGATCGCCAGCGCCTTCAGGCCGAGCTTCCAGCCCTCGTAGTAGATCTCCTCGATCTCCTCGACGGTGGCCGACTCCGGCATGTTGACGGTCTTGCTGATCGCGCCGGACAGGAACGGCTGGGCCGCCGCCATCATCCGCACGTGGCCCATCGGCGAGATGGCGCGCTCGCCCATGGCGCAGTCGAAGACCTCGTAGTGCTCCGGCTTCAGGCCCGGCGCGTCGATGACGTTGCCGTGCTCGGCGATGTGCGCGACGACCGCCTCGACCTGCTCGGGCTGGTAGCCCAGGCGCTTGAGGGCCTTGGGCACGGTGTTGTTCACGATCTGCATCGAGCCGCCGCCGACCAGCTTCTTGAACTTCACCAGCGCCAGGTCGGGCTCGACACCGGTGGTGTCGCAGTCCATCATCAGGCCGATGGTGCCGGTGGGGGCCAGCACGCTCGCCTGGGCGTTGCGGAACCCGTTCTGCTCGCCGAGGCGGAGCACGTCCTGCCAGGCCTCGGTGGCCGCGGCCCACACCGGGGTGTCCAGGTCGTCCATGCGCTTGGCGGCGGTGTTGGCGTCGGCGTGCTGCCGCATGACGCGCTTGTGGGCGTCGGCGTTGCGCGCGTACCCCTCGTAGGGGCCGACGACGGCGGCCAGCTCGGCCGAGCGCCGGTAGGAGGTGCCGGTCATCAGCGAGGTGATGGCGCCGGCCAGCGCCCGGCCGCCGTCGGAGTCGTAGGCGTGGCCGGTGGCCATCAGCAGCGCGCCGAGGTTGGCGTAGCCGATGCCCAGTTGGCGGAAGGCGCGGGTGGTCTCGCCGATCTTCTCGGTGGGGAAGTCGGCGAAGCAGATGGAGATGTCCATCGCGGTGATGACCAGCTCGACGACCTTGGCGAAGCGCTCGGCGTCGAACGACATGTTGCCCCCCGCGCCGGAGGCGCCGTCGGACGCAGTGTCGTCGCGCAGGAACTTCATCAGGTTGAGCGAGGCCAGGTTGCACGAGGAGTTGTCCAGGTGCATGTACTCGCTGCACGGGTTGGACGCGGTGATGCGGCCCGACTCCGGCGAGGTGTGCCAGTGGTTGATGGTGTCGTCGTACTGGATGCCCGGGTCGGCGCAGGCCCAGGCGGCCTCGGCCATCTTGCGGAAGAGCGCCTTGGCGTCGACCTCCTCGATGACCTCGCCGGTCATCCGGGCGCGCAGCCCGAACTTCGCGCCCTGCTCGTACGCCTTCATGAACTCGTCGTTGACGCGGACCGAGTTGTTGGCGTTCTGGTACTGGACGGAGGTGATGTCGTCGCCGCCCAGGTCCATGTCGAAGCCCGCGTCGCGCAGGGCGCGGATCTTCTCCTCCTCCTTGACCTTGGTCTCGACGAACGCCTCGATGTCCGGGTGGTCGACGTCGAGGACGACCATCTTGGCGGCGCGGCGGGTGGCGCCGCCCGACTTGATGGTGCCGGCCGAGGCGTCGGCGCCGCGCATGAAGGAGACCGGGCCGGAGGCGTTGCCGCCGGAGGAGAGGAGTTCCTTGGAGGAGCGGATGCGGGAGAGGTTCAGGCCGGCGCCGGAGCCGCCCTTGAAGATCATCCCCTCTTCCTTGTACCAGTCCAGGATCGACTCCATGGAGTCGTCCACGGAGAGGATGAAGCAGGCGGAGACCTGCTGCGGCTGGGCGGTGCCGACGTTGAACCACACCGGCGAGTTGAAGCTGAAGACCTGGTGGAGCAGGGCGTAGGTCAGCTCCTGCTCGAAGATCTCGGCGTCCGCCGGGGAGGCGAAGTAACCGTTCTCCTCACCGGCCTTGCGGTAGGTCTTCACCACGCGGTCGATCAGCTGCTTGAGGCTGTTCTCCCGCTGCGGGGAGCCCACCGCCCCGCGGAAGTACTTGCTGGTGACGATGTTGACCGCGTTGACCGACCAGAAATCCGGGAACTCGACGCCGCGCTGCTCGAAGTTGATCGAGCCGTCCCGCCAGTTGGTCATGACGACGTCGCGGCGCTCCCACACCACCTCGTCGTACGGGTGGATGCCGGGCGTGGTGTGGATGCGCTCCATCCGCAGGCCCTTGGTCGCCTTGTCGGCCTTGGCACCCTTCTCGCCCTTACGAGAGCTTCGTGCCGGGCCGCTCGCCGTCTCTGTCATGCCGCCTCCCTGTACGGGCGAAAACGCCCTGAAGTGCCTCGGATCTTCCCGTTGCACAGTGTTTTCTGCCGCCTCGGCACACCCGATGCCTCGGCACGTTCGTATGCCGCCGCTGCCGCCCGCCCGCCGCCGGGCCGGGGCTTCGCCGTTGTGTCGTCCTGTGGTGCTGTTGTGGCGTTTCCGCCGTTTCCGCCCGCCCGGCGCGCGCTCGTGGCGCGCGCGTCAGGCGTACGGGGCCCGTCGCGGCCCGGCCGCCCGTCAGGGCGGGCACGGGCCGCGCCGCCCTCAGTCGGCGCCGGGGCCGGACGGGGCGGGGACCTTGGTCCCGCCGCCCTGGGGGGCTCCGGAACGTTCGGCTCCGGAACGTGGACCGGCTGGTCTCGCCGACGGCTGGTCGTGGCCGGGGCGCTCCGACCCGTCGTCGGACCCCTCCTCGGGCCGGCCGCAGCGGCACCCCGCCGCGGTCGGGGCGCCCGCCCCCGCCTCGCGCAGTTCGGCGATCGCGGCCTCGAAGTCCTCCAGCGAGTCGAACGCCCGGTAGACCGAGGCGAACCGCAGGTAGGCGACGAGGTCGAGATCGCGCAGCGGACCGAGTATCGCCAGGCCCACGTCGTGGGTGGACAGCTCGGCGCTGCCGGTGGCCCGTACCGCCTCCTCGACCCGCTGCCCGAGCTGGGCGAGCGCGTCCTCGGTGACCGGACGGCCCTGGCACGCCTTGCGGACGCCCGCGATGACCTTGTCGCGGCTGAAGGGCTCGGTCACCCCGCTGCGCTTGATCACCATCAGGGACGCCGTCTCGACGGTGGTGAACCGCCGGCCGCAGTCGGGGCACTGGCGCCGACGCCGGATCGAGGTTCCGTCGTCGGTGGTCCGGCTGTCGACGACGCGACTGTCGGGGTGCCTGCAGAAGGGGCAGTGCATGTCCGTTCCCTCCTCACCCTCTGTGCGCGCGCACGACCGCCACGCGATATGGAAAAGCACACCTGCGCCGGACCCTTCCGGGCCCCGCGAAGCAGCCACAAGCATAGGCGATGCCGGGGACCGCGAAGTCCAGGGCAACCACAACTTGTGGGCGACCGGCACCCATCAAACCACTAGATCTGGTGCCGGGGTACGCAGGGGGCCGGTCGCGTGTCGCGGTACGGGCCCAGGGCCGCCGCCACCCGCGCGTCCGACGCGAGGGGGTGGTGGGGCGCGTGAGAGCCTACGCGAGGCACCGGTGACACGTGCGGCCGGGCACCGGTGTCACACTGGGTGCCGGACCGGTGCCGCCGGGGTACGGCGGACCACGCGCGGGACCGCGCGCGGCCGGACGGCGCCGGGCCGGCGAGCCCCACCGGCGGCCCGGAAGGGCGAACGGGACGGCGAAAACGAAGGGCCACGGGAAGGCACGTACCCGGGGCACGGAATTCCAACTGAATGCAATTACGGGCCCATTACACCCAATAACTTGATCATGTCAGCCGATTCGTGAAAGTTCACTCGAACGTGTGTTTGGCGCAACCTTTCGAAAGCAACTACCGTTGTCTCGCTAGGGAGAACACTTGAGAGGGGCCGCCGTGACCACGACCGCAGACAGCGCGACCATCACTGCCCAGGACCACGCCCAGGACCGGCTCAATCCCATGCCCACGACGAACGAGGACACGCCCAAGCCAGGACGAGCGCTCCCCGGCCGCCCGCCAGGAATTCGCGCGGACAGCTCGGGGCTCACCGATCGGCAGCGCCGGGTGATCGAGGTCATCCGGGATTCGGTGCAACGACGCGGTTACCCGCCATCCATGCGGGAGATCGGCCAAGCGGTCGGGCTCTCCAGCACCTCTTCGGTGGCCCACCAATTGATGGCGCTGGAACGTAAGGGCTTTCTCCGGCGCGATCCGCACCGCCCGCGGGCCTACGAGGTGCGCGGCTCCGACGCCCCGCACAGCCAGCCCACCGACACCACGGGGAAGCCCTCCGCCTCCTACGTGCCCCTGGTGGGCCGGATCGCCGCCGGCGGCCCGATCCTCGCCGAGGAGTCGGTGGAGGACGTCTTCCCGCTGCCGCGGCAACTCGTCGGCGACGGTGAGCTCTTCGTGCTCAAGGTCGTCGGCGACTCGATGATCGAGGCGGCCATCTGCGACGGCGACTGGGTGACGGTGCGCCGCCAGCCGGTCGCGGAGAACGGCGACATCGTGGCCGCCATGATCGACGGCGAGGCCACCGTGAAGCGCTTCAAGCGGGAGAACGGCCATGTGTGGCTGCTCCCGCACAACGCCGCCTACCAGCCCATCCCCGGTGACGAGGCGACCATCCTCGGCAAGGTCGTGGCCGTACTGCGCCGGGTCTGAGGGTCCCCGCCCCACGGGGAGGCATGCCGGGGCCCACGGTCCCGGCGCCGGACCCCCGTCCGGCCCCGCCCGCCCCTAGCCGGACCCCGGAACCCCTGCGCCGGTTCCGGGGTCCTTCGTTCGCGGCGCTCCACGCCGGGCCGGGGCCCGGAGGCGCTACGCGTCGGCCGCCGCCGCGATGGCCGCCAGGGACCGGCGGACCTGGTTGCGGTCGACCGTGTACCAGAAGTCGGGCAGGGAGGCCCGCAGGAAGCTCCCGTAGCGGGCGGTGGCGAGCCGCGGGTCGAGGACCGCGACGACGCCCCGGTCGCCACTGGCCCGGATCAGACGGCCCGCGCCCTGGGCCATCAGCAGGGCGGCATGGGTGGCCGCCACCGCCATGAATCCGTTGCCGCCGTGTTCCTCCACGGCCTTCTGCCGGGCGCTCATCAGCGGGTCGTCCGGACGGGGGAACGGGATGCGGTCCATCACCACGAGCTGGCAGTTGGAGCCGGGGACGTCCACCCCCTGCCAGAGCGAGAGCGTGCCGAACAGGCAGGTGCCCGCGTCGTCGGCGAAGGTGCGGATCAGCTCGCCCAGCGTCTCCTCGCCCTGGAGGAGGACGGGGAAGTCCAGCCGGCCGCGCATCGCCTCGGCGGCGGCCTGGGCGGCCCGCATCGAGGAGAAGAGCCCCAGCGTCCGACCGCCGGCCGCCTCGATCAGCTCGGCCAGCTCGTCCAGCATGTCGGAGCGGCTGCCCTCTCGGCCCGGGGTGGCCAGATGCTTGGCCACGTACAGGATGCCCTGCTTGCGGTATTCGAACGGCGAGCCGACGTCGATGCCCTGCCAGGGCGGGGCCTCCCCCTCCCCCTCGGTGTCGGCCACGCCCTCCGGGGCCAGCCCCAGCGAGGCGGCGACCCCGTTGAAGTCACCGCCGAGCTTGAGCGTGGCCGAGGTGAGCACCACGGACCGCTCGGCGAAGAGCTTCTCCCGCAGCAGCCCGGAGACGGTCAGCGGGGCCACCCGCAGCGAGGCGCCGAAGCGGTCGTGGCGCTCGCACCAGATCACGTCGTACTCGGAGCCCTCCAGCAGCCGCTCGGCCACCCCGTGCACGTTCTCCACCGAGGCGAGGGCCTGCTTGCGCACCGCGTCCTCGTCGGGCACCGACTTGTCGCGGACGTCGCCGATGGCGGTGATCACCTGGCGGCAGGCGTCGCGGAGCGCGGCGAGCACGTAGGCCAGGTCTTCCGGGATCTCCTCGAGGCGTCCGGGGAGGGCCAGCTCCATCACCCGCTCGAAGCCCTCGGCGGCGGTGAGCAGCCGGTCGGCGGCCTTCTCGTCGACGAGTCTGGCCGAGCGCTTCACCGCCCGGTTGACCGCGCCGGGGGTCAGCTCGCCGGTGGCCACCCCGGTGACCCGGGAGACCAGCTCGTGGGCCTCGTCCACGATCAGCACCTCGTGGCTGGGGAGCACCGGGGCGCCCTCGATCGCGTCGATGGCGAGCAGGGCGTGGTTGGTGACCACCACGTCGGCGAGCTTGGCGCGTTCCCGGGCGGCCTCGGCGAAGCACTCGGCGCCGTACGCGCACTTGGTGGCGCCGAGGCATTCCCGGGAGGAGACGGAGACCTGGGCCCAGGCGCGGTCGGAGACGCCGGGGCTGAGGGCGTCGCGGTCGCCGGTCTCCGTCTCGTCCGCCCAGTCGCGCAGCCGGACCAGGTCCTTGCCGAGCTTGCTGGTGGGGCCGCCCATCTGCTCCATGGGGTCGAAGAGGCCGTCCTCCTCGTCGCTGGGCACGCCCTCGTGCACCCGGTGCAGGCACAGGTAGTTGGAGCGCCCCTTGAGCATGGCGAACTGCGGCTCGCGGCGCAGCAGCGGCTTGAGCGCGGCCACCGTGCGGGGCAGGTCGCGTTCGACGAGCTGCCGCTGGAGGGCGAGGGTGGCGGTGGCCACCACCACGCGCTCCCCCTGGGCCAGCGCGGGCACCAGGTAGCCGAGGGACTTGCCGGTGCCGGTGCCGGCCTGGACCAGCAGGTGGCTGCCGTCGTCGACGGCCGCCGCCACGGCCTCGGCCATGGCGACCTGACCGGGGCGCTCCACACCGCCGACGGCGGCCACGGCGGCGTGCAGGAGATCGGTGAGGGCGGGCTTGCTCATAGTCGTTCCACCCTACGCGGCCCCGCTGACAGCCGGTCCCGCTTCCGGTCGCCCGGGACCGTCCCGGCCGGGCGGCTCACGAGACGTGCAGCGGGTTGGCGACGGTGCCGTGGACGGCGGCGTGCGGGCGCTGCGGGCGGTCGCGGTAGCCGTCCCGGTACAGCCGGTTGCGGTTGAGGCAGAGCCGGTCGATGCGGGGCACCAGCAGGTCGAAGAGGGCGAAGCGGTCCTTCAGCTCCGGGAAGCGGGCCTGGTGGCGCAGGATCTCCTCGCGCACCAGGCCCCAGAAACAGGACTCGGGGACGCCGAGCTGTTCCGCGCAGAGCGGGGCGAGGTAGCGGAAGACGCCGATGAAGAGCCCGGAGTGGATGAACTGGGGCAGGAAGTCCGGCGGCTCGGTGAGCAGCACCCGGCGGACCTCGTCGGGCATGGCGTCCAGCTCCGGCAGCGGTTCGTCGCTGACATTGACGTCGTCCACGAAGTCCTTGATCGCCAGCCGGACCGGTACGTCGTCCGCGTCGAAGACGACCACCGCGTTCTCGCCGTGCGGGGAGAAGACGGTGCCGTAGCGGTAGAGGAAGCGCAGCAGCGGCGGGAGCAGCGCGGCGAAGAGCCGGCGCAGCCAGGTGGCGGGGTCCAGCCCCGAGCGGCGGACGAGTTCGGCGGTGAACGAGCGTCCTTCGGGGTCGGTGTGGATCAACGCGGCGAGCGTACGGGCGCGTTCACCGGGGCGCAGATGGCGGTCGAGCGGTTCGCGCCAGATGGCCCCGAGCAACTCCTTGTACTGGTACGGGACTTCGGGCACGCGGTCGTAGAAGGGGTGGTGGACGGTGACCGAGGCGACCTCGCCGAGCAGGATCACCCGGCACTCGTCGCGCAGGAACGGGTCGGCGTCGCGCAGGGCGTGCACCCAGCCGGTGACGGCGGGGGCGGCCAGGGTGCGTTCGGTGGGCAGGCCGCGCCAGACCAGGGTGTTGAGGATGGACAGCGGCAGCTTGACGGTGTGCCGGTCGGGGTGGGACACGTTGAGGAAGGTGCGCACCGACTGCTGGGGCAGCCGCAGGTCGCCGTCGCTGGGCAGCGGTACGACGTCGGCGGTGGCGATCTGCCCGGCGAAGAGCGGCAGCACGGTCTCGTCCCACTGCCAGGGGTGGACGGGCAGGTAGAGGTAGCCGGCCGGGTCGAGGCCGCGGTCGCGCAGGGTGGCGTCGAACGTGTGGCGTACGGCGGGATCGAGTTCACCGGCGTAAAGCCGCTCGGCGGTGGCGAGCGCGGGCACCCCGCGGTAGGCGGCGAGCGTGGTGCGCACCGCGAGCCAGGGCAGCGGGCCGGGGCGGCGGGCCTCCGGGGTCCAGCGGTCGGCGTCGACGGCCGAGAAGCCGAGGCGCCCCTTGTTCACCACCAGCCACGGGTGGCCGGTCTGGTGGCCTTCGAGGGCGGCGTAGTCGAGGCCGGCGAGTTCGGCGACGGGGAGCGCGTGGGCGGCGAGCCGGGAGTCGGCGGCGAGCGTGGCGTTGAGTTCGCGTACCAGGTGGCCCAGGGTCTGGCCGGTGAGGCCGAGGGTGTGGCGGGCGTGGCGCAGGAAGTGGAAGGGGTCTCCGGTCGGGGTGATGGAGGCGGGTTCGACGCTCCAGTGCCCGTAGGCGCCGCGCCGGGCGCGGAAGCGGTAGGCGCAGTCGTCGAGGACGAGACGGTAGTCGGCGGGGCCGTCCGCCGGGGGCGTCTCCGGCCGTGGCGCGATCACCTCCTCGTAGGCCAGCTCGGCGAGGAGCTTGGCGAGCAGCCGGCGAGAGACGTGGGACCAGGTTTCGGCGGTGAGTTCCGGTGGGTGGTGCAACACGTATCGGCTCCTGGGGACAGCGGGTGTGATGGACGGCCGCGCCGCGGGCTGCCGCACCCGGCGCGGATGGCGTGGTGCGGGGGCAGTCGGGGGCGCGGGAGGCGCAGCGCACGCCCCGTTGGCCGCGGTTCACCGGGCGCGTCCTAGAGCAGGTGGCGCAGCGTGCGGTCGCGGATCATCAACGCGGCGGATTTGTCGGGCAGTCGCAGCTCGGCGGCGAAGCGGAACCCGGCCGCGAGGAAGGCGGCCACCGAGGGGGTGTTGCGCAGGTCGGGTTCGGCGACGACGCGGGTGCAGGCCGGGCGGCGGTCGAGGACGTGGTCGGCGACGGCGCGCAGCAGCACCGAGCCGAGTCCGTCGCCGCGGTCGGCGATCCGGCCGATGAGCAGGTGGATGCCGGTGTCGTGGGGGCGGGCCGGGTACTGGCGGGCCAGCGGGTCGAGGTCGGCGCGGTAGATCTCCCAGTAGCTCATCGGGGTGCCGTCGAGCACGCCGAGGCAGGGCCGACTGCGTCCGTCGCCGTCGAGCTGGGCGCGCAGATGGGTCTCGGTGATCCGTTCCGGGCCGGCGAGCTGCCAGTACTCGGCGACCGCCGGATCGTTCATCCACCGGGCCACGATGGGCAGATCGCGGCTGAGCACCACGGGGACGAGCTGGAAGACGCCGCGCGGGGTGCGGACCGGGCCCCAGTCGGGGAGGTCGTCGAGGAGGTCGGCGTCGGTGGCCGGGTCGCCGGGGCCGGGCGCGGTGACGGGCTCCTCCAGCAGGTCGAGGACGTCCTGCGGCAGGGTGAGGTCGAGGGTGTCGTCGGTGTCCGCGGGGGCGTCGCCGCGGACGTCCTCGCCGGAGGCGGGCTGCCGCGGCTCGGCGCCGGACGGGTCCGCGCGGAGGTCGTCCGGGGCGGGTCCGATGGACGGCAGGCCGGTGTTGGAGTCGGTGGACGGCATGGTGGGCGCCCCTTCCTCTGCGTGGGGTCACGCCACGGGCGTGGCCAGCGGGTTGGGAACGGTGACGTAGACGGACTGGGTGTCGACCGGCCCGACGAGTTCGTCCAGGCCGTGCAGGCGGGTGAGCAGGTTGGCCTTGCAGCGCAGGGTGGGGCTGCTCAGCAGGTGGTCGGGGAGGGCGGAGCGGCCGGTGGCGGCGGCGTCGGCCAGGAAGCGGCGGCAGGCGGCCAGCAACAGCCGCTCGTCGGCGAGGCGTTCGGCGCCCAGCGCGCCGATCAGCCCGAGGACGTTGTTGACGCCGAGGTAGTAGCCGAAGCGTTCGTCGGCGACCGGGTCGGCCACGAAGGTCTCGCTGCGCCGGCCGATCTCCGGCAGCCGGGCGGTGAGGCCGGCGCGGTGCGACTCGCGGAAGTAGTAGCCCTGGTTGTCGCGGTAACGGCCGCCGACGGGCCAGCCGTCCCCGTCCAGTTCGACCAGGGTGTTCTGCTGGTGGGCCTCCAGGGCGACGCCGGCCTCGCCGTCGAGCCAGAGCACGGGGCGGACCACGGCTTCCAGGTAGCGCAGGAACCACTCCACGGCGACCGCGGCGGCGGGGCGTCCGGTACGGGCGGTGAGCCGGCCGAGGAGTCCGGCGAGCCGGGAGCACGCGGGCCGTCCGGGCCCGGTCGGGCGGGGCGCGGTGAGCCCGGCGACGCAGACGATGTCGGCGCCGGGGCCCACGGCGTTGTGCCGCAGCACGACGTCGAGTCCGGGTACCGGGTGGCCGTCGGGGTCGTCGACGGCGAGCCAGGCCGGGTCGCGCACGATGTCGAAGCGGGGGTGGACGGCGTGCCACTGCCGGGCGAGTCCGCCGCGCAGCAGGCGGTGCACCTCGGCGCCGCGCCACAGCTCCTTGCGGAGGTTCTCCCGGCGGGAGTTGGTGATGCGCAGCCCCAGCGACAGCTTGAGCATGGCGGGGGCGTCCGCCCGGTAGACGGTGCGTACCGAGGACGTGGGGTGCCACGGTTCCCCGTGCGGGCCGAGGTCGTGCAGGAGCCCGGCGTCGAGGAGCCGTCGTACGGCGGGGCGGTCGGCGAGGTCGGCGGCCTGCCAGGGGTGCAGCGGCAGCGCCACGGTGTCCGGCGGCAGCGCGAG
The DNA here is from genome assembly GCF_000240165.1 of Streptantibioticus cattleyicolor NRRL 8057 = DSM 46488. Classification (NCBI taxonomy): domain Bacteria; kingdom Bacillati; phylum Actinomycetota; class Actinomycetes; order Kitasatosporales; family Streptomycetaceae; genus Streptantibioticus; species Streptantibioticus cattleyicolor. The sequence continues at coordinate 4,919,854 of NC_017586.1, read as the reverse complement.
GCCGGGGCCGGCCAGCCGGGCGGTGAGCAGGTCGGCGGGGACCGGCCGGCCGCGTTCGGTCCAGCCGGAGTCGCCGGCCGCGACCGAGCGGTGGACCGCGAGCCAGTGCAACGGGAAGGAGCCGCGCGACTCCGGGGAGAACCGGGCGACTTCACCGTCGCGCAGCCCTTGGCGGCTCTTGGGCGCCGGATGCAGCGGGTGGCCGGTGAGCAGCGCCTGCTCGCCGTCGAGGAACGGGGTGGTGCCGGGCGGCGGCCCCGGGTGCGTCCGGCGTTCGCCGAGGAAGCGCGCGGTGTGGCGGACGGAGTCGGCGACCCGGGCCGCGAGGTCGGCGGTCTCGGCGCTGCCGGTGCCGGCCTCGCGGGCGAGCAGGCAGGCGAGGGTGACGGAGTCGAGGGCGGGGGCGTCCGGATCCGCGGGCTCCACGGCGACCGGGCCGAAGCGGTGGTGCCCCGCCTCGGACCAGTAGGTCACCCGGGTCCGCAGCACCGCGCCGCCGGTGCCCAGCCGGATCCGCAGCACCCCGTCGGCCCCCGGCACCGCCCCGGTCTCCCGCACCCAGCAGCGCAGCAGGTTGTCCACCCCGACGGCGTCGGCCGCGCGGTAGGGGTCGGAGTGGTCGAGCGGATGGAGCGCCGGCTGGGGGTTCCGCGAAATGGCCGCGGAAACGGTGTGGTGCCCCCCGCCGGTGTCGACGGCCCCGCCCGAGGGCCCGGGCCGGGCCGTTCCCCGGCCCGCGTCGTGGGCCACGCCGGTGCCGGTACCCGGAAGCGCGGCCCCGCCCGAGGGCCCGGGGGGGACGGTGTCCTCGTCCCCGCCGAGCGGTGTGTCGGCCCCGGGGCGCGGGACGGCGTCCAGGGCCGCGCCTTCGGCCCCGCCGGTGTCGGCGGCCCCGCCCGAGGGCCCGGGGGGGACGGTGTCCTGGTCCCCGCCGAGAGGTGTGTCGGCCCCGGTGCGCGGGACGGCGTCCAGGGCCGCGCCTTCGGCCCCGCCGGTGTCGGCGGCGTCGACGGTCCCGCCCGAGGGCCCGGGTCGGGCCGTGCCGGCGCCGACGTCGTGGGCCGTGTTCGCCCCGGTACGCGGGAGCGGGATCCGGCCGGCGTCGGCGGCCCCGCCCGAACGGGCGGATGGGGCGGTGTCATCGCCCCCGTCCCCCTCGTGCGATGCGTTGCCCCCGGTGCCCGGGTCGGCGCCCTCGCCCGAGTACGTCTGCGGGACCGTGTCGGCGCCAACGTCTTGGGCCGCGTTCGCCCCGGTACGCGGGAGCGGGATCCCGCCGGTGCCGGCGGCCCCGCCCGAAGGCCCGGGGGGAACGGTGTCCTCGTCCCCGCCGAGCGACGTGTCGGCTCCGCTGCGCGGGACGGCGACCCCGCCCGGTTCCCCTTGCGAGGCCGTGGCCCCGCCCGAACGCCCCTCCGGGGCCGTGGCGTCGCCCTCGCCGCGCGGAACGGCGCTCCCGTCCCCTTGCGGGGCCGCGTCGTCGGCACCGCCCGGCGCGCCGTCACGTTCCGCGTCCGTCACCGCAGTCGGCCCGGCGGGGTGGGGCATGGGTTCGAGGGGGCGTCTGACGTGGGGGACGTGCGGGACGTGGGGGAGGTTGGGCGGTGGGGGGGTGGTCGGGGCGGCTTCCCGGGATGCGCTCATCGCTGTGCTCCGTGGGTGCGGGTCGGGTCCTGGGCCCGGGTGGCGGCGGGGCGGACGCGGGCGGGCGCGTGGCACCGCGCGTCCTCGTACCGCAGGGCTCGCGGTGCCATCACGCGCTCCCCTGGCCCGGGATCACGCCGGGGTGCTGGGCGGTGCGTTCAGCGGCGGCGATGGCGTCGGAGAGGCGGTCGAGGACGGCCTCGGCCTGCTCGTCGGTGATGGTGAGCGGGGGCAGCAGCCGGACCACGCTGCCGTGGCGTCCGCCGAGTTCGACGATGAGCCCGCGGCGCAGCGCCTGGGCCTGGACGGCGGCGGCCAGCCGGGGTGCGGCGGGGAGCGCGCCGTACTCGTCCCGGGGGCGGGCCGGGTCGACCAGCTCCACGCCGATCATCAGACCGCGACCCCGGACGTCCCCCACGCAGGGGTAGTGCGCGGCGAGTCCGCGCAACCGGGTGAGCATCCGTGCGCCGATCCGGGCGGCCCGTTCGTGCAGCCGGTTCTCCCGGACGTACCGCAGGGTGGCGGTGCCCGCGGCCATGGCGAGCTGGTTGCCGCGGAACGTGCCCGCGTGGGCGCCGGGGTGCCAGGTGTCGAGCTCCTCGCGGTAGACCACGACGGCGAGCGGGAGGCTGCCGCCGATCGCCTTGGAGAGCACCATGACGTCCGGCACGATCCCGCTGTGCTCGACCGCCCAGAACGCCCCGGTGCGGCCGACCCCGGTCTGCACCTCGTCCGCGATCAGCGGGATGCCGCGGTCCTTGGTGAGCTGCCGCATCCGGCGCAGCCACGCGTCGGGGGCCGGGACGACGCCGCCCTCGCCCTGCACCACTTCCAGCAGCATCCCGGCGGGGGGCTGGAGCCCGCCCTTGGGGTCGTCGAGCAAGGTGGCCGTCCAGCGGGCGGACAGTTCGGCGCCGCGGTCGCCGCCCACCCCGAACGGGCAGCGGTAGTCGTACGGGTAGGGCAGCCGGGTGATCCGGGCGTCGGCCTCGCCGACGGCGGCCCGTGCCGTGGTGTCGCCGCCGGCGGCCAGGGAGACGGCGGTCATCCCGTGGTAGGCGCCGGTGAAGGTGAGCAGCCCGGAGCGCCCGGTGGCGTGGCGGACGAGTTTGACGGCGGCCTCCACGGCGTCGGTGCCGGCCGGTCCGCAGAACTGGATCCGCCCGTTCTCCGCCAGCTCGGGCGGGAGCGTCTCGAACAGGGCGGTGGTGAAGGCGTCCTTGACGGGCGTGGCGAGGTCGAGCACGTGCAGCGGGGCGCCGGAGTCGAGCACGGCGCGGATGGCCTCCAGCACCACCGGGTGGTTGTGCCCGAGGGCGAGGGTGCCGGCGCCGGCCAGGCAGTCGAGGTAACGGCGGCCGTCGGCGCCCTCGATGGTCATGCCCCGGGCCCGTACCGGCACCACCGGCAGCGAGCGGGCGTACGTCCGGGCCGCCGACTCGCGGGCCGCCTGACGGCCGAGGATCGCGTCGGCGCCGCCGGGCACCCCGGGGCCGTCGGCCGGGGCGGCCCCCTGCGGCGGTGACGGCCGGCCTTCTGCCGTGGGCATGGGGGCGGTTGGCGGTCCGGCCACGGTTGGTCCCTCCCGGGGGTCACGCGGGGAAAATCCTGCGTCCTGTCAACGCGTCGGCGGCCGGACGGGCAACGGCCCCGGGCCGACTTCCTCGGTACGGCGGCGTACCGGCCCCGCGTGCGGCGTACCGCGCGCGGTCCGGCCCGGCAAGGGCCCGACCGCCGACCCGGCGGACGGCGCCGGGCCGGTGACCGGCATGATGGGGGCCGCCCCAGCCGGGGCATGACAAGGACACAACGGATTCCCCCGTCCGCCGCGCGCCCTGCCACGGCCCGTGCCGGACGGGACACAGGGGGACGAAGAACCGATGCCACACCCGCCCGCCACCGCACGGCGACCGCAGCAGCCGGCGCCCCGAGCACCCCGAGCGCGCCGGAACCGGCCGGCCGCCTGGACCGCCGCCGCCGTCACCGCCGCACTCGCGCTGACCGCCACCGCGTGCGGCCCCTCGGACACCAAGGCCGACGGCAAGCCCGCCGCCACCGCTTCGGCGGGACAGGGACAGGACGGCCACCACGGGCTGCGGCTCCCCAGCGGGTTCCCGACCAGCCTGGCGGACCTGGAGAAGTGGAAGCACGGCGACTGGAGGAAGTGGGACTCCTGGGCGCGCCGGGCGGCCGACTTCGCCAACCCGGTCATCAAGGACCTGTGGAAGCCGCGGCGGATGGCCGAGGCGAAGGACCGTCCGGTGCCGCAGGTGCCGCCCAACATCGGCGGCGACCAGGGCGTCAGTGACCCGGCGCCCCGGCCGGTGCAGGCCGTGCCGGTGCCCACCCCGTACCACCGCAGCGCCGGTCCGGTCGGCAAGATCTTCTTCGACACCCCGCAGGGCTCGTTCGTCTGCTCCGGCACGGTGGTGCGGGATCCGGCGCACCCGGGCAGGTCCAACCTGGTGTGGACGGCCGGCCACTGCGTGCACAAGGGCAAGGCGGGCGGCTGGTACCGCAACATCGTCTTCGTGCCGTCGTACAACGACGACGGACTCTCCGCCGCCGCGGCGGCGAGCGCCCCGCGCCAGCAGGTCGCCCCGGACGGGGTGTGGTGGGCGGACTGGGCGGGCACCTCCCGGCAGTGGATCGACACCGGCGCCGAGAGCGGCGGTTCCGGCTCGCCGTACGACTTCGCGGTGCTCCACGTGCACCCGGAGAACGGCACCGGCAAGTCGCTGGAGGAGACGGTGGGGGCGGCGCTGCCGGTGTGGTTCGACGCGCCGTCCGCCACCGCGATCAGCAGGATGGGCGCCTGGGGCTACCCGGCCGCCCCGCCGTTCGACGGCGCCCGGATGTTCGACTGCCTCGACAAGCCGGGGCGGCTGTCGCTGGACCCGTCGATGCCGACCGAGTACCGCATCGGCTGCACCATGACCGGCGGTTCCTCCGGCGGCGGCTGGTTCGCCAAGCGGCCGGACGGCACCGTGGCGCTGGTCTCCAACACCTCGATCGGCCCGTCCGACAACACCTGGCTGGCCGGTCCGCATCTGGGCGCGGAGGCCAGGTCGGTCTTCGACGCGGTCAGCGGGCGGTTCGCCGCGGCCGGGTAGCGGCCGGGCGTGGACAGGGGCCGCGGCCCGTCTCCCGGGAGGGGGAGGCGGGCCGCGGCCCCTGTCCGGCGTCGCCGGGTGCGGTCAGCGCTGGACCGCGAGGGCGAACGGGCCCAGTTCCGCGGCGAGTTGGTCGTGCACCCGGGCCTTGAGCAAGGTGCCCTCGGCGGTGTGCTCCTCGGAGATCACCTCGCCGCCGACGTGCACCCGGGAGACCAGGGCGCCGTGGGTGTAGGGCACCAGCGCCTCGATCTCCACCCGCGGGCGCGGCAGCTCCGCGTCGAGCAGGGCGAGGAGTTCGGCGACGCCCTCACCGGAGCGGGCGGAGACCGCGATGGCGTGCTTCTCGTGGGTCAGCAGCCGCTGCACCACCAACGGGTCGGCGGCGTCGGCCTTGTTGATCACCACGATCTCCGGCACGTCGGCGGCGCCGACGTCCCGCAGCACCTCGCGGACGGCGGCGAGCTGCTCCTCGGGCACCGGGTGGGCCCCGTCGACCACGTGGAGCACCAGGTCGGCGTCGGCGACCTCCTCCATGGTGGAGCGGAACGCCTCCACCAGGTGGTGCGGCAGGTGGCGGACGAAGCCGACGGTGTCCGCGAGCGTGTAGAGCCGCCCGCTGGGGGTCTCGGCGCGGCGCACGGTCGGGTCCAGGGTGGCGAAGAGCGCGTTCTCCACCAGGACGCCGGCCCCGGTGAGCCGGTTGAGCAGCGAGGACTTGCCCGCGTTGGTGTAGCCGGCGATGGCGACCGAGGGGACCTGGTGGCGCCGGCGTTCCTGGCGCTTGAGGTCGCGGCTGGTCTTCATCTCGGCGATCTCGCGGCGCAGCTTCGCCATCTTCTCGCGGATGCGGCGCCGGTCGGTCTCGATCTTGGTCTCACCGGGGCCACGGGTCGCCATGCCGCCGCCCGCGGAACCGGAGCCACCGCCACCCATCTGCCGGGAGAGCGACTGGCCCCAGCCGCGCAGCCGGGGCAGCATGTACTGCATCTGGGCGAGCGCGACCTGGGCCTTGCCCTCCCGGGACTTGGCGTGCTGGGCGAAGATGTCGAGGATCAGCGCGGTGCGGTCGACGACCTTGACCTTGACGACGTCCTCGAGGTGGATGAGCTGGCCGGGGCTGAGCTCACCGTCGCAGACCACGGTGTCGGCGCCGGACTCCAGGACGATGTCGCGCAGCTCCTGGGCCTTGCCGGAGCCGATGTAGGTGGCCGGGTCCGGCTTGTCGCGGCGCTGGATCACGCCGTCGAGGACGAGGGCGCCGGCGGTCTCGGCGAGGGCGGCGAGCTCCGCGAGGGAGTTCTCCGCGTCCTGGACGGTGCCGTCGGTCCAGACCCCGACGAGGACGACCCGTTCCAGCCGCAGCTGGCGGTACTCGACCTCGGTGACGTCCTGGAGCTCGGTGGACAGCCCCGCGACGCGGCGCAGCGAGGCGCGCTCGGAGCGGTCGAACTGGTCGCCGTCGCGCTCCCCGTCGACGTCCAGGCTCCAGGCGACGTCCTCTTCCATCAGGGCGGTGGCCCGAAGGCTCTCGGGGAGGCGCTGGCGGTCGGCCGCGGCGGAGCGGGCGGCGGAAGAGGATGAAGTGGAGTTGGTCATTGGTTCCTTTGCGTCGGGGGTCGAGGGAGCGGGCGGCCCGGAGCCGTCCGTCGTCACCGGTGACAACGCCGGGGCCGGCCGGATCATTCCCGCCGGGCCGGCGAAGCCGCCGGGGACGATGGTGACACGCCGGGGCCGCCGCGTCACGCCGGTTTACCGCCGTACCGGTGCCGGGACGGCCGGGGCCGGCCGCTGTGCCCGGCCGGCCGGGCGGCCACCGGGGCGGGTGGCGGCGCCGGGGCTGCCGGGGAGCGCGGTGGCCACCGGGAGCTTGGTCAGCGGCTTCCAGTCCGGGTGGCCGGGCATGGCCGGGGGCTTGGCGCCGTACAGCCAGCCGTTGAGGAAGCCGGACAGGTCGCGGCCGGCGACGCGGGAGGCGAGGGCGACGAAGTCGTGGGTGGTGACGTTGCCGTCGCGGTGCTCGGTCACCCAGGCGCGTTCCAGCTCGCGGAAGGCGTGGTCGCCGATCTCGTGGCGCAGGGCGTAGAGCACCAGGGCGCCGCCGCCGTAGACGTTCTCCCGGAAGATGCCGAGCTTGCTGCCGGCCGGCGGCACCTTGGGGCGGGCGGGCGGGCCGTAGGCGGCGCGGGCCAGGGCGTCGATCTGGTAGGCCCGTTTGGCCTGGGCGTCCAGCGAGTCGCCGTACTTCTTCTCGCCCCGGTAGCGCCACTCGTACCAGGTGGCGTGGCCCTCGTTGAGCCAGACGTCGGACCAGGCGGCCGGGGTGACGCTGTCGCCGAACCACTGGTGGGCCAGTTCGTGGATCATCAGCGGGGCGACGTAGGCGACCGGGGCGACCAGGAGCCGGCGTTCGAAGAGGGAGAGGGTCTGCGTCTCCAGTTCGAAGCCGGTGGCGGTGTTGACCGCCAGGACGCCGTAGGTCTCGAACGGGAACGGGCCGACCTGCCCCTCCATCCAGCTCAGCTGGGCCGGGGTGAGCGCGAGCCGGTCGGCGAGGACCGTGCGGTCGGCGGTGGGGACCACGTCGCGCATGGGCAGCCCGTGCGGTCCGGTGCGGTGGAGCACGGTGGAGCGTCCGATGGAGACCTGGGCGAGTTCGGTGGCCACCGGGTGGGCGGTGGTGTACGTCCAGGTGGTGGTGGCCGCGCGGGCGGTGCCGCCGGAGGCGGGGCGGCCCGCCGGCAGGCCGCCGGCGACCGCGGTGATCCCCTTCGGGGTGGTGATCCGGAAGGTGAAGAACGCCTTGTCGGAGGGGTGGTCGTTGCAGGGGAAGACGTGGTGGGCGGCGACCGCCTGGTTGGCCAGGGCCAGGCCGTCGGCGGTGCGTACCCAGCCGCCCTGGCCGTCGGTGCCGGAGGGGTCGCTGGTGTGGGTGACCGTGATGCGCAGCGGCCGGCCCGCCTCGACGTGGTGCCCCGGGGTGATCTCCAGCCACTCCCCCGTGGTCCGGAACGCGGCCGGCCGTCCGTCGACGGTGACCTTGCGGACGGTGCCGTGGGTGAAGTCCAGGTGGAACCGGTCGAAGCCGGTCACGGCCCGGGCCTCCATCCGGGTGACGGCGTCCAGCGGCTTGTCGTTGCCGTGGTAGTCCAGCGTGATGTCGTAGGCGCCGACGTGGATGCGCGGGTCGCCGAGGGCGGGGTAGAGCCGGTCGCCGAGCCCGGTGCGGGGCGGCTCCTGCGGTTGCGCGGCGGTCGTGAAGAGCACCGCGCACGCCGCCGCGGCGAGGGCGGTGGCCTTGCGGAACGCGATACGGGTCATGGCCCACGGCTACCAGCGCACCGAGGGGCACCGTGCGCGACTCGGCCGGACACCACCCGATCGGCGTCCACCCCGCGCGGGCAAACGGAACCGGGAGGGCGCCCGGGGTCACGGGGTGGCGGCGACCTCCGGCCGGGTGCGGTAGACGTCGTAGACCCCCGGCACCCGGCGCATGGCGCGCATCAGCTCGGGCAGCGCGCCGGCGCGCGGCAGCTCGATGGTGTAGGTGTGGCGGACCCGGTGCTGCTGGGGGGGCTCGACGTCGGCGGCGAGGATGCCGACGCCGGCGGCGGAGATCGCCTCGGTGAGGTCGGCGAGCAGCCGGGGGCGGCCCAGCGCCTCGGCGCGGACGGTGACCAGGTAGCCGGCGGCCGGCGGATCGTCCCGCCAGCGCACCGTGCTGAGGGTGCGCCCGGCCGCGGTCATCCGGGTCACCTGGGGGCACTGCTTGCGGTGCACGGCCACGGTGCCGCCGCGGATGACGAACCCGGTCACCTCGTCCGGCGGCACCGGGGTACAGCAGCGGGCCAGGCGTACCGCGGCGCCGGGGCGGTCGGTGAGGGCCACCGGCTCGGCGGGCGCGGGCGGATCGGGCGCCGGCACCGGGCGTACCGGGTGCGAGACCGGTTCGTCCTCGGCGGTGGCCGGATGGGCGGCGAGCCAGCGGCTGATGGCGATCCGGGCGGCCGGGGTGCGGGCGTGCGCCAGCCACTGCGGCGACGGGCCGGAGGCCTCGCCGGCGGCCATCAGCAGGTGCAGGGTGTCCCCGTCGCGCAGCGGGGTGCCCAGGGAGACCAGGCGCCCGTTGACCTGGGCGCCGATGCAGGCGTGGCCGGTGTCGGCGTCGATGGCGTAGGCGGCGTCCACGCAGGTGGCGCCGGCCGGCAGGCCGATGGTGCCGCCGTCCGCGGAGAAGACGGTGATCTCGCGGTCCTGGGCGAGTTCGTCGCGGAGCGCGGTCCAGAAGGTGTCCGGGTCGGAGGCGTCGCGCTGCCACTCCAGCAGGCGGGAGAGCCAGCCGGGGCGGGTGGGGTCGGTGCGCCCGGGGGACTCCTCGCCGCCGTCGCCCTCGGCGGTGGTGTAGGGGTTGCCCAGGGCGATGACGCCGGCCTCGGCGACCCGGTGCATCCGCCGGGTGCGGACCAGGATCTCGGTGATCGCGCCGTCGCGGTCGGCGATCGCGGTGTGCAGCGACTGGTAGAGGTTGAACTTGGGGGCGGCGATGAAGTCCTTGAATTCCGCGATCACCGGGGTGAAACAGGTGTGCAGCTCGCCGAGGACGGCGTAGCAGTCGGCGTCCTCGGCGACCAGCACCAACAGCCGGCCGTACTCGCTGCCGCCGAGTTCGCCGCCGCGTTTGAGCCGGGCGCGGTGGACGGAGAGCACGTGCCGGGGGCGGATGGCGACCTCGGCGGCGATCCCCGCGTCCCGCAGTACGGTGCGGACCCGCTCGGCGACGGCGGCCAGCGGGTCGGGGGCGGAGTCGTGGCGGACCATGGCGTCGCGGGCGCGGGCGTACTCCTCGGGGTGGAGGATGGCGAAGACCAGGTCCTCCAGCTCGGTCTTGAGCGCCTGGACGCCGAGGCGTTCGGCGAGCGGGATGAGGACGTCCCGGGTGACCTTGGCGATGCGGGCCTGCTTCTCCGGGCGCATCACGCCGAGGGTGCGCATGTTGTGCAGCCGGTCGGCGAGTTTGATGGACATCACCCGCACGTCGTTGCCGGTGGCGACGAGCATCTTGCGGAAGGTCTCCGGCTCGGCGGCGGCGCCGTAGTCGACCTTCTCCAGCTTGGTGACGCCGTCGACCAGGTAGCAGACCTCCTCGCCGAACTCGGCGCGGACCTGCTCCAGGGTGACGTCGGTGTCCTCGACGGTGTCGTGCAGCAGCGAGGCGGTCAACGTGGTCGTCTCGGCGCCGAGTTCGGCCAGGATCAGGGTGACGGCGAGCGGGTGGGTGATGTAGGGCTCGCCGCTCTTGCGCAGTTGGCCGCGGTGCGAGGACTCCGCGAGCAGGTAGGCGCGGCGCAGCGTGTCGAGGTCGGCGCGCGGGTGGTGGGCGCGGTGGACCTTGGCGACGTGTTCGATGGCGTCGGGCAGCCGGTCGCGTCCGCCGGCCGAGCCGAACAGCGCGGCCCGGCCGAGCCTGCGCAGGGTCGGCCGGGTCAGGCCCCGCCTGCGTTCGTTCCCCCCGGATACCGCGGGTACGGCGTCCATCGCGTTGTCTGCGCTCATCGGGCACCTCCGGCAGCCTTCACCGGCGGCGGGCTGGATGCCGCGCCGGTGCTTGATGCTACCGAGCCCACCACGCCGTGCTGTCGGCCTCTCGCCCAGGGTGACCTGGATCACCCGTTGGAGGGACCCGGGAAGAGGTTTGTCCACAGGTCGGGCGGTAAGTGCCCGTCAAGCTTGCGCCCCTGGTGGGGGTCATCGCCCGAGCCATGCCGGATCGACGACGCCCTCGGCCACGATCACGGCGGGCCCGGTCATCTCCACGGTACCGTCCGGCCGTTCGGTGATGAGCAGCCGCCCGCCCGGCAGGTCCACGGTGTAGTCGGCGGGCTCCCCGGTGACCGCCGGGTCGACGCCGTCGCGGCGGGCCGTGGCGACCGCGACGGCGCACGCGCCGGTGCCGCAGGAACGGGTCTCGCCGGAGCCGCGTTCGTGCACCCGCATGGCCACGTGGCGCGGCCCGCGGTCGGTGACGAACTCGACGTTGACCCCCTCGGGGTAGACCGACGCCGGGCTCACCTCCGGCGCGTCGAGGAGGCGTCCGGCGTGCCGGAGGTCGTCGACGAAGGCCACGGCGTGCGGGTTGCCCATGTTCACGTGGCGGGCCGGCCAGCGGCGGTCGCCCACGGTGACCTCGACCTGGTCGGGGTGGAGCGTGGCGCGGCCCATGTCCACGGTGATCCGGCCCGGGGTGCCGTCGGCGTCCGCCTTGGCGATGTGCGGCCGGCGCACCCCGGCGCGGGTGGCCACCGCGAGGTCGCCCTCGCCGACGAGTCCGGCGTGCTGGAGGTAGCGGGCGAAGACCCGGACCCCGTTGCCGCACATCTCGGCGATGCTGCCGTCGGCGTTGCGGTAGTCCATGAACCACTCGGCCTCGCCGGCCATGGCCGCCGCCTCGGGGTGCGCGGCGGAGCGGACCACCCGCAGGATGCCGTCGCCCCCGATCCCGGCGCGCCGGTCGCACAGCCGGGCCACCATGGCCGCGGACAGCTCCAGCGCCCCGTCGGGATCGGGGATGATCACGAAGTCGTTCTCGGTGCCGTGGCCCTTGAGAAAGGGCAGGCCGCTGTGGGTGGGATGCACGCAACCGATGGTACGGGGCAGTGCTGACGGACGCGTCGCGGCCCGGTGCCGTACCGAGCGCGTCAGCGCAGCCGGGCGACCCGCCAGACCGCGAGCAGGGCGACGAGCACCGCGAAGGCGGTGTAGCCGGCGACGAAGCGCCAGTCGGGGCGGTCGCCGGAGCCGCGGGCGGGCAGCCCGGGCCAGGTGTACCCCACCCGCCGGGCGGCCATGATGGCCCACCCCGCGGAGCAGCAGCTCAGCAGCAGTCCGAGCATGGCGACCACCGGGCCGCCGTCACCGAATTCGAACGCGAGCGGGAAGGCGAACATCAGCGAGCCGACGGTGCCCAGCCCCACGATCGGGATCAGCTGCCACACGCGGAGCCTGCGCGGTGGCCGCAACTCCCGGAAGGAGGAGCCCTGGGCGGCCTGCTCGGGGTCGTGGCCGGTGCTGTCCGGACCGTCGGCGGTGAGCGCGTCGGGCACCGTGGGCAGCTCGGGCAGACCGGCGGCGCCGGGGGGTTCGGGCAGCTCGGGCAGGTCGGGGAAGCCGGCGGCGGGCAGACCGGGCAGCTCGTCGCCCGGCCGCTCCGACTGCGGTCGGTCGCGGTGGCCGGCCTCCATCGCCACGCGCCCTCCCACCCTGTCCGACGACTGCCTGTGCCTCATGGTCGGGCTCCGGCTTCCGCCGGCCGGACGCCGGGACCGCGAGGGCCCCGTACCGGCCAGGGACGCATCCCTGGCCCGACGATCGATGATGGCACGTCGGCGGGGTGCTCCTGCCCCGCGGTTGCGTCCCGTGGCCATCACGTGATCAGGCTGTGACCGGTCGTTCGAGCAACGCGAGCGCCTGCTCGGCGAGTTCCCCGGCGTCTCCCTGGAGCCAGTGCACCCGGGGGTCGCGGCGGAACCAGGAATCCTGGCGGCGCGCGAAGCGCTTGGTGGCGCGTACGGTCTCGTCGCGCGCCTCCTGTTCGGTGCACTCGCCGGCGAAGTGGGCGAGCACCTGCTGATAGCCCAGGGCACGGGAGGCGGTCAGCCCGTCCCGCAGTCCGGACTTCTCCAGTCGCCGTACCTCCTCCAGCAGTCCGTCCCGCCACATGCGGTCCACCCGGGCCGTGATGCGCTCGTCCAGTACGGGACGGGGGACGTCCACGCCGATCTGGAGGGTGTCGTAGACGGCGCCCTCGGGGCCGGCCGCCGGGAGGTTGGCGGTGAACGGGGCCCCGGTGATCTCGATCACCTCCAGGGCGCGGACGATCCGGCGGCCGTTGCCGGGCAGGATGGAGCGGGCGGCCCGCGGGTCGACGGCGGCCAGCCGGGCGTGGAGGGCGCCGCTGCCGTGCTCGTCCAGCTCGGCCTCGAGCCGGGCGCGTACCGCGGGGTCGGTGCCGGGGAAGCGCAGCGCGTCGATGGTGGCCCGCACGTAGAGCCCGGAGCCGCCGACCAGCACCGGCACCCGCCCCGCGGCGAGCAGCCGGTCGATCTCGGCCCGGGCCAGTTCCTGGTACTCCGCGACGCTGGCGGTGCGGGTGACCTCCCAGACGTCCAGCAGGTGGTGGGGGACGCCGCGGCGCTCGGCGGGGGTGAGTTTGGCCGTGCCGATGTCCATGCCCCGGTACAGCTGCATGGAGTCGGCGTTGACCACCTCGCCCCCGAGGCGCTCGGCGAGGGCGGTGCCGAGATCCGACTTGCCGGCCGCGGTGGGGCCGACCACGGCGATCACCTGTGGGGTACGGGCGTACGGGACTGCGTTGTTCACCCGACCAGTCTCCCAAACGCCCGGCGGCCTCCTCGATCGAGCGACGTGACGGGCCCTGGGCCGTGTTCGTTGCCGTTGAGAGGCACCGGGAGCCGCTTTCGCCGGGCCCGACGGTCCCGGTGCGCCCGGTGGCGTCCCGGTCGGACGCGGAATTGCCCCCGCACGAGTAAGGTCAGGAGTACAACATGGGCGTTTTGGAATGGTTTCGGCGTCGTTCGGCCGCCGGGGCCGCCGTGGCCACCGAGGCCCCCGCGCAGCCCGGGCCCGCCGCCACCCCCGCCGGCGACAGCGAGCCGGCCACACGGCCGGCGGACGGCCGGACCGACGCGGCGGACGAAGCCGTCGGCATCCCCAAGCAGCAGTCCGCCGGCGAGGCCGCCGACAGCGAGACCGGGAAGGGCGCCCACACCTGACTCGTCGACCAAGGACGGTGGCCCATGGGCTTCCTCGACACGATCAAGGGCAAGTTGAACCGAGGCAAGGCCGAGGACCTCGCGCGGCAGCACGGGGACCAGGTCAAGGGCGGCATGGACAAGGCCGGCGGGGCGCTCGACGAACGCACCGGCGGCAAGTACGGCGACCAGATCCGCGGCGGGGAGGAGAAGGCCAAGGGCTCGTACGACGAGTGGAAGGGCGGCGACCAGGGCTCCTGACCCCCGCCCCGGCCGCGGAGCGTCCCCCGCTCCGCGGCCGGCCACACGACCGGGCCGCGGCGTTCAGGACCAGGTCGCCACGAAGTAGCCGACGCCGTACGGGGCGTGGTCGTAGAGGAGTTCGCCGCGCAGCCCGGCGTTCCGGCCGGCGCCGGCCAGGACTTGCCAGGGGGCGCGGCCGGTGGCCATCAGGGCGGCGGCGAGTTCCCCGTCGAGGGCGGCGAGGGCGTCGGTGTCCGCCGCGGCGAGGGCGCCGGCCACCGAGGCGTCGAAGGCCGCGGCGCGCTCGTCCAGGTAGCCGGGGGCCTTCACACTGCGGCGCGCGCTGCCGTCGCCGGCCACCAGCAACGCCACCCGCCGCGCCGACGCGGCCACCTCGCCGCCGACCGCCAGGCACTCCTCGGCGGCCAGCGGCTCGCCGACCCCCAGCCCCTCGACCGGGGACGCGGACCACTCGGTGCGGGTCAGCAGCCACGCCGCCACCGTCAGCGAGGGCGGCAGCGGACGGCCCGGTACGTCCCCGTGCCGCTCGCCGAGGGTCACGTCGAGGTGGACGCCGACGTCCCGGAACGAACCTCCCGCGCCCTGCGGATGCGGGCCCCGCCCGGACTGCTCGGCGGCCCCCACCACCACCAGCTTCTCCGGCCGGGCGGCGGCGAGCACGCCCACCGCGTCGTAACACGCGGCGCGCAACGGATCCAGCTCCGCCGCGGCCCCCGCCGCCACCTCGGGTACCAACAACGGCGGACAGGGCACGACAGCGGCAGCGACCAGCATGAACCGCAGCCTAGCAACGCCCGCCCCAGGCAGGCGTCAGTCGCAGCCGCAACCGCCCGCCGAGGCCGGCTCCGTCCTCGGGGCGCCGATCGTCGGCAGGCCGAGCATGACGCCCTTGGCCGGCTCGGCGGCGGCGGTGCGGCGTTCCCAGGCGTCGCCGGCCCGGGTGCGCCGTACCGCGAGGGCGGGCTTCTCGGCGAGCAGGTGGTGCGGGGCGGCGTAGGTGACCTCGACGGTGACGATGTCGCCGGGTCGCGGAGCGGGCCCGGCGCCAATGGACGCAGTGCCGGGTCGCGGAGCGGGCCCGGCGCCAATGGACGCAGTGCCGGGTCGCGGAGCGGGCCCGGCGCCAATGGACGCAGTGCCGGGACGGACCGGTTCGGCGGGGCGCTCGAAGTGGACCAGGCGGTTGTCGGGGGCGCGGCCGGACAGCCGGTGCGTGGCGTCGTCCTTGCGTCCCTCGCCCTCGGCGACCAGCACCTCCAGCGTGCGGCCGACCTGCTTCTTGTTCTCCGCCCAGGAGATCTCCTCCTGGAGGGCGACCAGCCGCTCGTAGCGTTCCTGGACGACCTCCTTGGGGATCTGGCCGTCCATCGTGGCGGCCGGGGTGCCCGGACGCTTGGAGTACTGGAAGGTGAACGCCTGGGCGAACCGGGCCTCCCGCACCACGTGCAGGGTCTGCTCGAAGTCGGCCTCGGTCTCGCCGGGGAAGCCGACGATGATGTCGGTGGAGATGGCGGCGTCCGGCATCGCGGCGCGTACCTTCTCGATGATGCCGAGGTAGCGGTCCTGCCGGTAGGAACGGCGCATCGACTTCAGCACGGCGTCCGAACCGGACTGCAACGGCATGTGGAGCTGGTGCATCACGTTGGGCGTCTCGGCCATGGCGGCGATGACGTCGTCGGTGAAGTCGCGCGGGTGCGGCGAGGTGAAGCGGACGCGCTCCAGCCCCTCGACGTTCCCGCAGGCGCGCAGGAGTTTGCTGAAGGCCTCGCGGTCGCCGATGTCCGAGCCGTAGGCGTTGACGTTCTGGCCGAGCAGCGTGACCTCGATGACGCCGTCCGCCACCAGCGCCTCGACCTCGGCGAGGATGTCGCCGGGGCGCCGGTCCTTCTCCTTGCCGCGCAGCGCGGGGACGATGCAGAAGGTGCAGGTGTTGTTGCACCCCACCGAGATGGCGACCCAGGCCGCGTACGCCGACTCGCGCCGGGTCGGCAGGGTGGAGGGGAACGCCTCCAGCGACTCGGCGATCTCGACCTGCGCCTCCTCGGCGATCCGGGCGCGCTCCAGCAGCACCGGCAGCCGGCCGATGTTGTGGGTGCCGAAGACCACGTCGACCCAGGGGGCCTTGCGGACGATGGTGTCCCGGTCCTTCTGCGCCAGGCAGCCGCCGACCGCGATCTGCATGCCGGGCCGGGCGGCCTTCTTGGGGGCGAGCCGGCCGAGGTTGCCGTAGAGCCGGTTGTCGGCGTTCTCCCGCACCGCGCAGGTGTTGAAGACGATGACATCCGCGGTGTCCTCCCCGCCGGGCGCCCGCACGTATCCCGCGTCCTCCAGCAGCCCCGCCAGGCGCTCGGAGTCGTGGACGTTCATCTGGCACCCGTAGGTGCGCACCTCATATGTCTTCGCGCTCATCTCAGTCACCCAGGGTACGTGGTCCCGGGCGGCCCTCGCGCCGGGCTTTCGCCGCCCTGCCCGGCCGCGCGGCGCACCGGGCCGCGGCCGTCTTCCCCGGCCGGGCGGCGGCTGGCAGGATCGGCGGCTGTGACGAAGCTCCCTCGGCCTGGCGGAACCGGCGTGCGCCGCCTGCTGCGGCTGGTGCCGGTGGTCGCCGTGGTGGCCGGGCTGCTGGTGTGGTGGCTGGTCCCCGGCCGCGGCACCCCGTACCCGCACCGTCCGATCACCCTGGCCACCGGGGTGCCCACCGGCGTCTACCAGAAGTACGGGACGCTGCTGGTGCCCGATCTGGAACACGAGCTTCCAGGGGTGGCGGTGCACGCCCTGCCGTCCGAGGGCTCGGTGCAGAACCTCCAGTACGTGGCCTCCGGGCGGGCCGACTTCACCTTCGCGGCGGCCGACGCGGTGGCCGCGTACACCGGTCCGGGCCGCTCCCGGCTGCGGGCGGTGGCGCGGCTGTACGACGACTACATCCAGCTGGTGGTGCCGGACCGGTCGGCGGTGCGGGACATGCACGGGCTGCGCGGGCTGCGGGTCGGGGTGGGGCAGCCGGGGTCGGGGGTGAACCTGATCGCGCGGCGGCTGCTGCGGGCCGCCGGGCTCGATCCGGACCAGGACATCACCGCGGTGCCGGCCGGCGTCAACACCGCGCCCGACCTGCTGCGTACCGGGAAGCTGGACGCCTTCTTCTGGTCGGGCGGGCTGCCCACGGCCGCGGTGCAGGACCTGGCGCGGGTCTTCCCGGTCCGGCTGGTGCCGCTGGGCAATATGGTGACCCCGCTGCTGCACCAACTCGGCGGCCCCATCGGCTACTACCGGGCCGCCGTGATGCCGCCGGACGCCTACCCGGCGATGCGGGACAACGGGCCCACCCCCACCATCGCGGTGGCCAACCTGCTGGTGACCACCGACCGGATCGACGCCGGCCTGGTGCAGCGGGTCACCCAGGCGGTGATCGACAGCCGGGACCGGATCGGCGCCCAGGTCCACTCGGCCCAGCAGGTGGACCTGCGCACCGCGGTCTTCACCGATCCGCTGCCGCTGCACGCCGGGGCGCGCCGCTACTACCTGTCGGTCAAGCCCTGATCGCCGGCGCCTCCTCGGGGGCGGTGCGCGGCACCGAGACGGTCACCCGCAGGCCGCACGGCTCGTTGCGGGCGAACGTCAGCGAGCCGCCGCCCTGGCGCAGCAGCACCCGGGCGATGGACAGACCGAGCCCCGAGCCGTCGACGTTCTGGTGGCGGGAGCTGCGCCAGAACCGGTCGCCGACGCGGGCGAGTTCGTCGTCGGTCAACCCGGGGCCGGCGTCGGTGACGGTGACGGTGACGGTGTCGCCGGCGGCGGCCACCGTGACGGTGACGGCGGCCTCGCCGGGGGCGGGACAGGCGCCGGCCGGGGCGCCGCGGGCGGTGAACTTCACCGCGTTGTCGACGACGGCGTCCAGCGCGCTGGAGACGGCCACCGGGTCGGCCCAGCCGGTGACGGCGGCCGGGCCCTGGTAGCGCAGGGCGACCCCGTCGCGTTCGGCGGCCGGGCGCCAGGCGGCGACCCGTTCGGTGGCCAGCGCGGCGATGTCGGTCAACCGCAGGTCGGCGGTGGCGTGTTCGGCCAGCGCCAGCCCCAGCAGGTCGTCCAGAACGGTGGCGAGCCGCTTGCCCTCCTCCCGCACCGAGGCGACCTCGGCGTGGCCGTCGGGGAGTTCGAGGGCGAGCAGGTCGATGCGGAGCAGCAACGCGGCCAGCGGGTTGCGCAGTTGGTGGGAGGCGTCGGCGACGAACGCCCGTTGCTGTTCGAGCACCTGCTCCACGTTGTCGGCCATCTCGTTGAACGAGTGGGCCAGGCGGCGCAGTTCCGGGGGGCCGCCGGCCGCGGCGACCCGGGAGGCCAGCCGTCCGGTGGCGATGTCGTGGGTGGCCCGGTCGAGGACCTTGACCGGGCGCAGCACCCAGCCGGTGAGCCGGAAGGCGGCGAGCACGGCCACCGCGGTGGCGCCCATCTCGCCGCCGGCGATCACCACCCAGCCGCGCAGGACGCGGGAGCGCATGGCGTCGGTGGGCGAGTCGGTGTAGACCACGGCGACCACGTCGCCGTCGCGCACCAGCGGGGAGGCAACGGTGATCCGGCTGTGCTGCCAGGGCCACACCTGCGGCGGGTTGTGGCTGCGGCGGCCGGCCAGCGCCTCCTGGAACGCCTGGTCGGCGAGGAGTTGGCGGGGGGTGCGCCAGCCGGCCGGGGCGGCGGCCATGGCCTGCCCGTTGCGCATGAAGACGCCCGCCTTTATCCCGTACAGGCTCTCGTAGCGGGCGAGTTCACCGCGCAGCGTGGTCTTGCGTTCCCCCTCGTCGGAGACGATGGTGCCGTCGGGGGTGGTGTGTACGGGGACGTACTGGGCGATGGCGGCGAACCGGGCGGTGTCGTCGATCCGGTCGACCACCAGGCGCTGCTGCTGGGCGGCGGCGAGGCTGGCGGCTAAAGGCAGCCCGAGCGCGAGCAGCACGGCGCCCATCAGGACCAGCAGCAGCGGCAGGAGTCGGGCGCGCAACGGGTCCGGCCCCGGTCAGCCGACGGCGGGTACGACGAGCCGGTAGCCGACCCCGCGTACCGTCTCTATCAGCGTGGGCAGCCCGAGCTTGGCGCGCAGCGACGCCACGTGGACCTCCAGGGTGCGTCCGGTCCCCTCCCAGCTGGTGCGCCAGACCTCGCTGATGATCTGTTCCCGGCGGAAGACCACCCCGGGACGCTGGGCGAGCAGGGCCAGCAGGTCGAACTCCTTGCGGGTGAGGGCGACCGCGGCGCCGTCCACCGCGACCTGGCGGGTGGGCAGTTCGATGGCGACCGGGCCGAGGCGCACCTGGCCGGGCACGCCGTCGCCGGCCGCCCCGGCGGCCGTCCGGGTCTCGGGCGGGCGGCGGCTGACCGCGTGGATGCGGGCCAGCAGTTCGCCGGTGTCGTAGGGCTTGACCACGTAGTCGTCGGCGCCGAGGTTGAGGCCGTGGATGCGGGAGCGGACGTCGGCGCGGGCGGTGACCATGATGACCCGGGTGTCGGTGCTGCGCCGGATCCGGCTGCACACCTCGAAGCCGTCCTGGTCGGGCAGTCCGAGGTCGAGCAGGACGACGGCGAACGGCGGCCCGCCGTCCGGCAGCAGCGCCCGCAGCGCCTCCTCACCGCTGCGCGCGTGGACGACGTCGAAGCCGTGCCTGGCGAGTACGGCGGACAGCGCCGCGGCGACCCTGTCGTCGTCCTCGACGAGCAACAGCCGCATTCCGCTCTCCCCCCGCGATGCTCTCGGTATGGTGGTCCTCGGGCCCGGTGGCGCACCGGCCCCGGCGGTACCGGAAATACACCCCTATGCGGGGGTAGCGCGTCAAGGGTGCGTAGGGGCGCTCACGGGACCGTTATGCAGACGGTACGCGCTCGGCGACGCAAAGTGCGCCGGGGCGGCCACCGGGTACGGGGCGTAGCGCCGAGGTGGCAGGCGGTTGCCGGATCGTGATGCTCAAGTTCACCTCAGATGTGGTGACGGAGCCCGGTACGCGAACTTAAGGTCCCCCCAACCGAACGAGGATGGAGCGACCGCCCGATGACCGACAACCCGGTGGCCGAGCCCACGGCGCCGCCCACGGGCGAGCCGCTGGTCGTACTTGAGCAGGTCAACAAGCACTTCGGCGCCCTGCACGTACTCCAGGACATCGACCTGACCATCGCCCGTGGCGAGGTCGTCGTGGTCATCGGGCCGTCCGGTTCCGGCAAGTCGACGCTGTGCCGGACGATCAACCGGCTGGAGACGATCGACTCCGGGAAGATCACCATCGACGGCAGCCCGCTGCCCGCCGAGGGTCGCGAACTGGCCCGGCTCCGCGCGGACGTCGGCATGGTCTTCCAGTCGTTCAACCTCTTCGCGCACAAGACGGTGCTGGAGAACGTCACCCTCGGCCAGCTCAAGGTCCGCCGCACGGCGAAGGACACCGCCGAGCGCAAGGCCCGCGAGCTGCTGGACCGGGTCGGCGTGGGCGCCCAGGCGGACAAGTACCCCGCCCAGCTCTCCGGCGGCCAGCAGCAGCGGGTGGCGATCGCCCGGGCGCTGGCGATGGACCCCAAGGTGATGCTCTTCGACGAGCCGACCTCGGCGCTCGACCCGGAGATGATCAACGAGGTGCTGGAGGTCATGCGGCAGCTCGCCCGGGACGGGATGACGATGGTCGTGGTCACCCACGAGATGGGGTTCGCCCGCTCCGCCGCCAACCGGGTGGTCTTCATGGCCGACGGCCGCATCGTCGAAGAGGCCGCGCCGGAGCAGTTCTTCAGCAATCCGCGCAGCGACCGGGCCAAGGACTTCCTGTCGAAGATCCTCCACCACTGAGCGGTGGCCGCGCCGGGGCCGCCCCCGGTCCGCTACCGCCCGGTGGGACGCACCAGTTCACGCCAGGCACGTGAAGCACCACCGAGGCAAGTCAGAGCCGACGAGACGTTCCGAGGTTGCCGCGCCGCCGCAGACGCTCTCCCGACGACACAAGGGATGTTCCGCCATGAAGTTCCGCAATGCCGCCGCCGCAGCCGTCGCGGTGCTCGCGCTGACCGCC
Source organism: Streptantibioticus cattleyicolor NRRL 8057 = DSM 46488 (assembly GCF_000240165.1). NCBI lineage: Bacteria > Bacillati > Actinomycetota > Actinomycetes > Kitasatosporales > Streptomycetaceae > Streptantibioticus > Streptantibioticus cattleyicolor. The sequence goes on along the minus strand of NC_017586.1, from coordinate 4,899,031 downwards.
ACCGCCACCGCTTGCGGCGGCAAGGCCGGCACCCCCGACGCGCAGGCCCCCGGGGGCGCGGGCGGCAGCTCCGCCCCGGCCACCCCGACGTACGCGGTCAAGTCCGGCGTCACGCTGGACTCGCCGACCCTCAAGCGGGCCCAGGCGCGCGGCAAGCTGATCGTCGGCGCCAAGGCCGACCAGCCCTTCCTCGGCTTCGAGGACCCCAGCTCCGGCAAGCGCACCGGCTTCGACATCGAGATCGCCAAGATGCTCGCCGCCAGCCTCGGGTTCGGCCCCGACAAGATCGAGTTCAAGACCGTGGACTCGGCCAACCGGGAGACCGCGATATCCAAGGGCGACGTGGACTTCTACGTCGGCACCTACACCATCAACGACAAGCGCAAGCAGCAGGTGGGGTTCGCCGGCCCCTACTACATGGCCGGCCAGGACCTGCTGGTGGCCAAGGACAACACCGCCATCACCGGCCCGGACACCCTCAAGGGCAAGAAGGTCTGCTCCATCACCGGCTCCACGCCGCTGCAGCGGATCAGCGACAAGAAGTACGGCGCCGACGTCGTGGCGCTCGGCAAGTACTCCGACTGCGTCAAGCAGTTGACGGACGGCCAGGTGGACGCGCTCACCACCGACGACGCCATCCTCAAGGGCTACGCCGCCCAGATGTCGGCCAAGCTCAAGGTGGTCGGCAAGCCGTTCTCCCAGGAGCCGTACGGCGTCGGGGTCGCCAAGGACGACAAGGCGCTGCGCCTCGCCCTCGACGACGCCATCAAGGCGCACGAGGACAACGGCGACTACAAGAAGGCCTACGACGCCACCCTCGGCCTGTCCGGCGCCCCCGCCCAGCAGCCGCCGGCCATCGAGCGCTACTGACCCACGGCGCTGCCGTGCCGTGGCCCGCGGGAACGCACCCCGCGGGCCACGGCCGCCGCCCGCACGGAGAGACCCCAATGCCGCAACCCGCCCCGCACGCCCGCCGCCGGCGCGCCGCACGCCCCTTCCCCGGGCGCCGCGCGACCCGCGCGCACGTGCCCGTGACGACCTCCCGAGGGGGCGCGTGGTGAACGCGCTGATCGACGTACTGACACACAACTTCGGCCTGTTCCGCCACGGTTTCCTGGGCACCCTGGCGCTCACCGGGGTCAGCGCCGCCGTCTCGCTGGTGTTCGGCGTGCTGATCGCCGCGTTCCGGGTCTCCCCGGTGCCGCCGCTGCGGTGGTTCGGCACCGCGTGGGTGACGTTGCTGCGCAACACCCCGCTCACCCTGCTGTTCATGATCGCGGTCTTCGTGGTGCCGCAGATCCTCTTCCCTGGGATCAGCTACTTCGCCCTCGCGGTCGGCGCGCTGGGGTGCTACACCTCGGCGTTCGTGTGCGAGGCGGTGCGCTCCGGGATCAACACGGTGCCGCTGGGCCAGGCGGAGGCCGCCCGCAGCCTGGGCATGACGTTCGGCCAGACGCTGCGCATCGTGGTACTGCCGCAGGCGGTCCGCACCGTGGTCCCGCCGGTGGGCAGCCTGATGATCGCGCTGACCAAGAACTCCGCCATCGCCGGCGCCTTCAGCGTCGCCGAGCTCTTCGCCCAGCAGAAACGGTTGAGCGAACTGGGCTACAACATCCTGGCGATCTTCGTCTGGGTCGCGGTGGCCTACCTGATCATCACGTTCGCGATCAGCGGCCTGTTCCGGCTGCTGGAGAACAGAATGGCGGTGACCCGGTGAGCGCCAACGTCCTCTTCGACGCCCCCGGCCCCAAGGCCAGGCGGCGCAACCGGATCTACGCCGCCGTCGGCACGCTGGCCGTCGCCGGGCTCATCGTCTACATCGTGCTGCGGCTCAACACCACCGGGCAGTTCGCCGGGTACATGTGGAACCTCTTCGAGTACACCGGCATCCAGCAGCGCATCGAGAACGGCATCGTCTCCACCCTCGAGGCGTTCGCGCTGGCCGGCGTCTGCTCGCTGGTGCTGGCCACCGTGCTGGCCGCCGGACGCCTCTCCGACCACGCCCCGGTGCGCTGGGCGGCCACCGCGATCGTCGAGTTCTTCCGGGCGCTGCCGCTGCTCATCCTCATCTTCGTGCTCTACGCCAGCGTCTTCTCCCCGTTCTGGGCGCTGGTGACCGGGCTGACGCTCTACAACGGCTCGGTGCAGGCGGAGGTCTTCCGGGCGGGCATCAACGCGGTGCCCAGGGGCCAGGCGGAGGCCGCCTACGCACTGGGCATGCGCAAGACCCAGGTGATGCTGACCGTCCTCGTCCCGCAGGCGATCCGGTCCATGCTCCCCACGATCATCAGCCAGCTCGTGGTCACCCTCAAGGACACCTCGCTCGGCTACATCATCACCTACGAGGAACTCCTCTACGCCGGCCGCCTGGTGGCCGCCAACACCGTCACCCCCGGCGGCTACCCCTACGTCCCGGTCGTCATCGTCATCGGCGCCGTCTACATCGCCATGTGCCTCGCGCTCTCCGCCCTCGCCAACTGGATAGAACGCCGTGGCCGCCGCAGCCGCAAGGGCACCCCGCCGGTCCCGGACGTCCTGGAGTCGGTGGTGGCGCAGTCGGAGTAGGCGGCGGAGGTGCCGTCCCGGCGAGGTGGCGGGGGCGTGCCGGGTCGGCTCTCCAGTAAGGGAGTCAGGGCGCGTCGCAACGGTGGGGCCGGGTGGTGCCGGGTGGTGCCGGGGCGCGGGCGTTCGTCCGCGTGAAGGGTCCGGGGCCGGGGCCGTCCGGGTCTGCCTGGACGTCCACGGTGGGACGCGTCGGCGGGCCGGTCGCAGGGGGCGGTGGGGGCGTCGTAGGGCACCGGAGCGACGCGGGGCGCTCGGCGGCGCGCGGGGCGCACAGGCCGCCGTCACTTGACGCACGCAGCGCCAATATGTTGCATACGCTATGTGACCGTATGCCGGGCGGGAATCGCCGATGCCACCAGTTCCGTGTCGCCCGGGGCCGAGCCATGGATCCGGTGATCGTCGCCGGGGCGGGCCCGACCGGGCTGGCCCTCTCGTTGTGCCTGGCCCGGCACGGCGTCCCGGTGGTGCTGCTGGACGAGACGGGCGACCGTCAGGACCCGCAACCGGAACGCACCTGCGTACTGCGCCCGGAGACCGCCGCCCTGCTCTCCCGGCTGGGCTACACCGCCGTGCACTCCGACGCCGCCCGGTGGAGCGCGTGGCGCACCGTCCGGCGCCGGCAGGAGATCCAGCGCGTCGAGTTCGGCGGCGACGAGGGCCCCGCCCCGCTGCATCTGCCGTACGACCGGCTGCGGCGCGGTCTGCGCGAGGCGGTCGCCGGCCAGGAACTGATCCGGATGGCCCATGGCGCCCGGCTGGACGCGATCGAGCAGGACGACGACGGGGTCGACGTCCACACCCGGGGCGCAGCGGGGACCGCCGGGCCGCCGGAGACCTGGTGGCGCGGCTCCTATCTGGTCGGCTGCGACGGCCCCCGGTCGACCGTGCGCAAGCTGCTCAAGGTGCGCTTCCCCGGCCGCACCGCGGTGGACCGCTACGCCGTGGCGGCGCTCCGGGTCGAACTCCCCGAACCGGACACGGCGTTGCTCCACCGCGACCCCCCGGCCGGCCGTGGCACCGAGGTGACCGCCCGGCCGCTGCCGGACGGCGTCTGGCGCCTCGACTGGTCGCTGCCGCGCGACCACCCCCCGCTCACCGCGGACGCCCTCGTCGCCCGCATCCGCGGCACCCTGGCCGCCTGGTGCGACGGCACCGTGCCGCCGTACGAACTCCTGGGCTCGGCGGAGTATCCGGTGCACCAACGGCTCGCCCGGCGCTGGCGGGTGGGCCGGGCGTTCCTCGCCGGCGACGCCGCCCACCTGCTCGGCGCGCTCGGCATGCAGGGCCTGGAGGAAGGTCTGCGGGACGCCGAGAACCTCGCCTGGAAGCTCGCCGTCGGCTGCCACCAGGGCGCCTCCGACCTGCTGTTCGACAGCTACCAGGCGGAACGCCGGGGCACGGTCGGCGGCCGGCTGCGCGCGGCCGACCAGGCGCTGCCGGTGCTGCGGGCCGGCGGCACCTGGCACACCGTGCGCCACTCGCTGCTCTCCGGGCCGGTGGGCCGCCACGCCCAACTGCTGACCGACGGCCACCTGGGCCGCGGACTGCTCGGCGCGCCGCCGGTCTACGGCCGCTCGCCGCTCGCGGTGCCCGCGCCACGCGGCCAGGGCGCCGCCGCCTGGAGCGGACTGCCCGACTCCGCTCCCCCGGTCTCGCCTCTGGTCGGCACGGCGGTGACGCCGCCGGGCGCGCTCGTCGCCGACGTCCCCGTCACCGCGCTGGACGGCACCCGGGACCGGCTCCACGACCGCCTGGGCCGGGATCTGCTGGCGGTGCTGGTCGCCCCGGGCACCGAGGTGTGGGAGAGCCGCCACTGGCTGACCGCCGGCCTGATGCCGCAGCTGTCCGCGGCGGTAGCGGCGCTGCCGCTGCGCACCGAACTGCTGGTCACCGAGTCCTATCCGGGCGCCACCGCGCACACCGTCCTGCTGGTGCGGCCCGACGGCCACCTCGTCGCGGCGATGAGCGGCTGCCGCCCCGCCGAGCTGTACGCCTACGCCGACCTCGCCCGCGGCGGCCCGCCCCGGCCCCCCGAACCGGCCCATGCCGCCGCCCGGGCCGACGCCGACCACTCCGCCCGCTGACGCCGCCCCCGACACCACGGCGACCGGAAGCAACCGGTCTCCCGGCACCGCGTCCTGCCCCGCCGACGCCCGGCCCGCCGCGGTGAGCTCCCGCAAGGCATCCTCCCCGAACCGCACCACCGCCGGCTGAGCCACGTTGATGGCGGCGTGGCTCTGCCCGGCGGTCACCGGGACCCCGCCCAGCGGCCCGGTCTGCCGAAGACAGGCCGCCGACGCCCGGCGCCATCGCGCTGCCCACGCCGACACCCCGGCGTGTCCGCCCCGCGCCCGGCCCCTGCCGCGCCGGGCCACCGCTGCCACCAGGCGCCCGCACCACCGTGGCCATCGGGGCACCGCCGCCGTGCGACCACGGAGCGGATACGGTCTTGACCCTTTGTCACGGTGCGTGGTTGACTCCGAAAGTGACTGACACCGGTCTGCTGCGTTGGCGGAGGGTCCATCTGGACCTCCTCCGCTACGCGGGCTGTGTGTGTCGGCCGTCCCGCTGATCCCGGTTTCCCCGACGCGGCGTGGCCCGCGTCCCGTACGCGATCTCTCAGGACGGCTTTCGTGTCGCTCACCGATGCTTCCCCCTTTGCCGCGCCCGCGGCCCCGACCGCTCCCGATCTCCTCGACTTCGCCCGCCGCGCGGCGGCCGACCGTGCGCTCGTCGCCCGGCTGCCGCTGGACCCGCGAGGCCGTACCTGGGTACGCCTCGAAGGCCCGGGTGGGGCGGAGGCGTGGCTGATCGGCTGGCCGCCGGGTGCCGAGACCGGCTGGCACGACCACGGCGGATCCCAGGGCGCCTTCGCCACCGCCGTCGGCGAACTCGCCGAGGAGTCCCTCGCCGTGCCGCTGCCCACCCGTGGCTGGCGGTCCCTCGAACTCGCCGACGACGTCGACCGCACCCGGCATCTGCCCGCCGGCCGCGGCCGGGCCTTCGGGCCGCACCACGTCCACCAGGTGGTGAACGCCTCCGATCAGGACCACGCCATCTCGGTCCACGCCTACTACCCCCCGCTTCCGTTGATCCGCCGCTACAGCCGCAGCGACCGTGTGCTGCGCCTGGAGACCGTGGAAAGGCCGGAGTCGTGGTGACCCCGCCCGGCATCGACGAGGTGCTTGCCGAGGCCCGGACCCGGCTGCGTCGGCTCGGCCCCCGTCAGGCTCACGAGGCCGCCGCCGCGGGCGCCCTGCTCGTCGACATCCGCTACGCCGCACTGCGCGACCGGGACGGAACCATCCCCGGCGCCCTGGTCGTCGAGCGCAACGAACTGGAGTGGCGGCTGGACCCTCGCTGCGACCACCGCCTCCCCGAGGCCACCGACCACGACCGGCACGTCGTGGTGGTCTGCGACGAGGGGTACGCCTCCAGCCTCGCCGCGGTCTCCCTCCAGGCCCTCGGCCTGCACCGGGCGACCGACCTCGACGGCGGCTTCCAGGCGTGGCGGGCCGCCGGTCTTCCGGTGACCCCGCCGACCCCACCGGCGCTCCTCCCGCAGGCCGACCTGCCCCCGGCCGGAAGCACCGGAAGCGCTCCCCCGCAACCTCCCCGCACGACACCCTCAGCGCTCGGCACCGCTGCCGACCCGCCCGACTCCACCGGGCCCCGATCAGGCTGACCCCCGCAGCGACCCGCGTCGAAGGCTCATCGGCCCCGTCACCCTCCGGCACCGCTCCCGGCCAGGTCACCGAGGACGTGGTGACCGGAGTACGCCGTGACCGCAGACCGGTCCGGCCCGGAAACCGGGGCTGCCGGCCCCGGGGCACTCGGGCAGGGGCTCGGGAGCACTCCGGCGACTCCCTGCCGGGCCCCGGTCACTCCGGGAGGCATCCCTGGAGGAACTCGGGGTCCTCGCCCTCTTCCTCCAGCGCCCGGCGGACCACTCGGAGGGCGACCCCCTCGGGGTATCCCTTGCGGGCGAGCATGCCGGCGAGGCGGCGTATGCGGCGGTCGCGGTCGAGGCCGCGAGTGGCCCGGAGCTTGCGGTCGACCAGGGCGCGGGCGGTCTGCTCCTCCCGCTCCGGGTCGAGCTGTTCCACGGCCCGTTCGATCACCGCGGTCTCCACGCCACGGGTGCGCAGTTCCCGGGCGAGGGCGCGGCGGGCGAGGCCGCGGCCGTGGTGGCGGGACTCCACCCAGGCGTCGGCGAAGGCGGCGTCGTCGATGAGGCCGACGTCCTCGAAGCGCGCGAGCACCCGCTCGGCCACCTCGTCGGGGATCCCCCGGCGGCGCATGGCGTCGGCGAGCTGTCCCCGGGTGCGGGGCTGCCCGGTGAGCAGGCGCAGGCACAACGCCCGCGCCTGCTCCTCGGGGTCACGCGGCGGTGCCTCCTCCGCCCCCGTGCCGGAGGGGGCATCGCCGGTCTCGCGTCGCGGCGTCATGGCTTACGCCTTGGCCGCCGCGGTCTTGGCCGCCTTGGTGGCCTTGGCCGGCGCCGCGGTGGCGGGCTCGGCGGTGGTGGCGGCCGGAGCCGTCTTGGCCGCGTCCGGGCCGGGCTCGCCGCCGGGGGCCTCGGTGCGGACGCCGATGCCGAGCTTCTCCTTGATCTTCTTCTCGATCTCGTCGGCCAGGTCGGGGTTGTCCTTGAGGAAGTTGCGGGCGTTCTCCTTGCCCTGGCCGAGCTGGTCGCCCTCGTAGGTGTACCAGGCGCCGGCCTTGCGGATGAAGCCGTTCTCGACGCCCATGTCGATCAGGCCGCCCTCGCGGCTGATGCCCTGGCCGTAGAGGATGTCGAACTCGGCCTGCTTGAAGGGGGGCGCGACCTTGTTCTTGACGACCTTGACGCGGGTGCGGTTGCCGACCGCCTCGGTGCCGTCCTTGAGCGTCTCGATGCGGCGGATGTCGAGGCGCACGGAGGCGTAGAACTTCAGCGCGCGGCCACCGGTGGTCGTCTCCGGCGAGCCGAACATCACGCCGACCTTCTCGCGGAGCTGGTTGATGAAGATCGCCGTGGTCTTCGACTGGTTGAGGGCACCGGTGATCTTGCGCAGCGCCTGGCTCATCAGACGGGCCTGGAGGCCCACGTGGGAGTCGCCCATCTCGCCCTCGATCTCCGCGCGCGGGACGAGCGCGGCCACCGAGTCGATGACGATCAGGTCGAGGGCGCCGGAGCGGACCAGCATGTCCACGATCTCCAGAGCCTGCTCACCGTTGTCCGGCTGGGAGAGGATCAGGGAGTCGATGTCCACCCCGAGCTTCTTGGCGTACTCCGGGTCGAGGGCGTGCTCGGCGTCGACGAAGGCGACGGCGCCGCCGGCCCGCTGCGCGTTGGCCACGGCATGCAGGGTCAAGGTGGTCTTGCCGGAGGACTCCGGCCCGTAGACCTCGACCACCCGGCCGCGCGGCAGGCCGCCCACGCCGAGGGCCACGTCGAGAGCGGTCGACCCGGTGGGGATGATCTCGATGGGCTCGTTCGGCCGCTCGCCGAGGCGCATGACGGCACCCTTGCCGAACTGCCGTTCAATCTGTGCGAGAGCGGCGTCCAGCGCCTTCTCGCGGTCGGTTCCTGCCATGGGTTCCACCCGGTTTGCTTGAGTCGATCGCTTCACGTCCACCGACGCTAGCGCCTGCCACTGACAACGCGCCCCGACGTCGCCTCGGCCCTGGAGCAGCGGGCCGCGGGGTCCGGGCCGGCACCTCCATATGAATGGATGTTCGATTTTCGTGTCAAGCGACACCCGCCACCCTGTGGATAACCAGAAAACTCGCAGGTCAAAGCCACAATGACTCGGCCGGAGACCCGAACGCCACGCACCTCCGGCGACTCGCGACCCTCCACCACCGCTCCCCCGGCACCCCCGCGCCCTCACCCCTCCAGCCGGGGGTCGGTCACCTCGTACCTGCGCACATACGCCCCCAGGAACCCCTGGAGCGTGGCGGTGGCCGGGATGGCGACGAGCGCGCCGACCGCGCCGAGCAGGGCCGTGCCGGCGATCACCGAGCCGAAGGCGATCGCCGGGTGCACGTCCACGGTCCTGGCGGTGATCCGGGGCTGGAGCAGGTAGTTCTCGAACTGCTGGTAGACGATCACGAAGACGAGCACCCACAGCGCGTCCCACGGGTTGCGGGTGAGCGCGATCAGCACCGGCAGACCCCCCGCCAGATAGGTGCCGACCGTCGGCACGAACTGGGAGACCACCCCGACCCAGACCGCCAGCGCGGCGGCGTACGGCACCCCCAGCGACACCAGCAGCACCCCGTGCGCCACCGCGGAGACCAGCGCCATCAGGGCCCGGGAGTACAGGTAACCGCCGGTCTTCGCCACCGCGATCTCCCAGGCCCGCAGCACCTCCGCCTGCCTGCCGGGCGGCAGCGCCGAGCACACCGTACGCCGCAGCCGGGGTCCGTCGGCGGCGAAGTAGAAGGTGAACAGCACCACGGTGAGCAGCTGGAACAGCCCGCCCACCACCGTCGAGGACAGGCTCAGCACGTTGACGGCGTTGCTGCGCAGGTAGCCGCGCAGCCAGTCGGAGTGCAGGACGTTGCGCTGGAGCACGCCCTTGGAGAAGTCGGTGCGGAAGGTGCGGTTGACCCAGCCGATCACGTCGTCCACGTACCGCGGGAGGTTGTGGATCATGGCGGTGACCTGGTCGACCAGGAGAGAGCCGAGGGCGGCGACGAAGAGGCCCGCCACGATCAGTACGACGAGGAAGACGACCCAGGTGCCCACGCCGCGCCGCACCCCGCGGGCGGCCATCCGGTCCACCGCGGGCTCGACGGCGAGCGCGCCGAAGAACGCGATGAGGATGTCCACCAGCAGCCCGAGGAGCTGGTGGAACGCCCAGACGCCGAACCGGTAGCCGGCGGCGAGCAGAAAGGCCAGCACCAGCGCCCGAGGCAGCCACCTCGGCATGCGCTCCCGGCGCCCGTCCGACGGGACGTCACCGCTCCCGGGGCCGTCATGAGCCCCGCCGACCGCCTCCGCCGCGCGCTCCCCCAGCGCTTCGCGCCCGGTACGCGCGCCTTCGTGCTCCGACGCGCCCTCTCCCGTACCGCCTCGTCCCGTACCGCCCGGCTCCGCGCGGTCCTTCGCGGCGCTCGGGTCGTGCTCGTCGGAACCGGCCATGAGGCCACGATAGGGACAACGGTCACCTATCGTGCGATTTACGTCACATGTCGCTTCGGTGCCGGTCGGTGCGCGCCGTTGCGGCTCAGCGGCGGTCGGCCGGTACGTCCACCGCCGCGCAGACCGCGCGCCACACGTCCTTGGCCTCCCAGCCGGCCTCCAGCGCCTGGTACACCGTGCGACCGCCGAGTTCGGACATGACGTGGTCGCGGGCGAAGGAGTCGGCGTAGCCCGCGCCGAAGTGGGCGTGCATACGCTGCCAGAAGACCGTCAACTTCATGGGTCCAGTATCCCGCCGTCGGAGCGGGACGTTCGCACCCTCGGGTGCACCCCGGGCGAAGGCGGTGGGCAGCCGGTCCCGGGGCCCCTACTGTGCGGCGCATGGCCGGATCCGCAGCATCACCTCTCGCCCGCGCGGAAGAGTTCGTGTGGCTGACCGCCCGGGTGCTCGAACAACGCAGGTTCGCGCTCCACTTCCGGGACGGTTGCGCCGGCCCCGGGGAAGCGGCGGACGCGCTGGAAGCGGCGTTGAGCGCGTACCGCAACGGTGACCACGGCTACGGCCACGGGCTCGACCCGGATCTGCGCGGGCCGGTCAGCGAGCCGCTGCACACGGTGTACGCGTTGCGGGTGCTGGAGGAGGCCGGGCGGTGCTCCGGTCAGCGGGCGGAACGGGTGTGCCGCTACCTGACCTCGGTCTCGGCACCGGACGGCGCCATGCCGGCGTTGCGCCCCCCGGCGGACGCGGCACAGGCGTGCACCGGGCGCAAAGGGCCGGCCGCGCCCTGGCTGCGTGCCCCGACGCGCCCCTGCGGGGATCTCCTGGCGACCGGCCCGGTGGTGGGCGTGCTCCACCGCAACGACGTCTGGCACGCGTGGCTCTTCCGGGCCACGGAGTTCTGCTGGGCGGCCATGGAGCGGCTGGAGAAGCCGCGTCCGGAGGCGGTGCGGGCGACGGTCGCCTTCCTCGACGGCGTCCGGGAACGCCCGCGCGCCGAGGCCGCCGCCGACCGGCTGGGCCGCATCGTCCGCGAACAGCGGCTCGTGGTGCTCGACCCGGGGCGTACACGGCGCTCCGACCCGCCGCCGGGCGCGGACGGACCGGCGGGCGCCCACCCCCACGCCTGCGATTTCGCGCCCACCCCGGGCTCGCTGGCCCGCCGTTGGTTCAGCGACGCCGAGATCGACCGTTCCCTGGACGTCCTCGCCTCGGCGCAGCAGGCGGACGGTGGCTGGCCGTGCCGCCGGACCGCCTGGGCACCGGGAAGCACGCTGGAGGTGCGGCCGATCGCCACCATCGACGCGTTGCTGACGCTGCGGGCGTACGGACGGGAGATCGGCTGAGGCCGCGACCACGCGAGTGGTACGCACACGTCCCTCGCTCAAGTCCACGGATATGAACGTCAGTTACCCCTCGCCGCGGCACCGACGTACACGTACCTGAACGCCACCCCGGTCACCCCCCGGCTCACATCAGCCACCGCACCCCCGCCGTCACCACCACCGCCACCCCGACCACCACCAGGAACGGCGCCCGCAGCAACAGCGCCACCCCGGCCGCGACGAGTCCGGCGGCGCGGGCGTCCAGCACCAGGGAGCGACCCGCGCCGGAGAAGGTCTGCTGGGCGGTGAGGGCGGCCAGCAGGGCGACCGGCACGAGGGCGGCCAATCGTTTCACCAGCGGCCTTTCCAGCCAGCCGGACGGAACCGACAGGCCCAGCAGCTTGACCGCGTAGGCGCCGAACGCGGTCACGGCGATGGCGATCCAGGTGTTCACCGGGGACCTCCCCCACGGGTCGCGCCCCGCCGGCCACCCGCCCGTTCCGCCAGCAGCACCAGCGGCGCGGCCAGCGCGGCGACCAGCACCGGGACCCCGGCCGGGAGCAGCAGCACGCCGCCGAGCACCAGGGCCACGCCGAGCACGGCCGTCGCCCGTTCCCGCCGGCCGGTCCGCACCATGGGCGCGAGCAGCGCGAGGAAGCACGCCGGGCCGGCCGCGTCCAGCCCCCACCTGGCGGAATCGCCCAGCGCGTCCGCCCCGAGGGCGCCCAGCAGCGTCGTCAGGTTCCACAGCCCGTACAGGGCGGCGCCGGTCACCGTGAAGCCGAGCCGGGCGGTGGCGGTGTCCGGCTGGGCGAGCGCCACCGCGGAGGTCTCGTCGATCACCCAGTGCGCGGCCAGCGGCCGGAGCGCCGCGGGCAGCCGGAGCAGTCCGGACAGCCGCAGCCCGTAGAAGGCGTTGCGGGTGCCGAGGAAGAACGCGCCGGCCGCCGCGGCGAACGGGGAGGCGCCCGCCGCGAGCGCCCCGACCAGCGCGAACTGCGAGGCGCCGGTGAACACGAGGAGGCTGAGCGCGCACGCCTGTGCCACGCCGATGCCGCTGCCGGCCGCGGTCGCGCCGAAGGCGAACCCCGACAGCCCGACGGCGGTGCCCACGCCCAGGGCGTCCCGGACCACGGCCCGCCGGGAGGGCTCACGGGCGGCGGTGCCCGCGGGTATGTGGGGTTGTGCTGATGTCGGTGTCACCCGGCCGACGCTAGGCGGGCGCCGGACGGCCGTCTTGTACGTTCCTGCGGGGTGCCGCGGCGGTCGGCGTCTCCTGGTCACCGCCGGGCCGCGATATGCGCGCGTCCCGGCGTTCGCGCTGGTAGGCGCCCGGGGGCACGCCGATGATGCGGGTGAAGTGGCGGTTGAGGTGGGGCTGGTCGGTGAAGCCCACCTCGGTGGCCGCGCGGGCGGGGGGCACGCCGGCGTCCAGCAGCGCGCGGGCCCGGCGCACCCGGGCGTCGGTGAGCCAGGCGTGCGGCGGCATCCCGTAGGCGGCGCGGAACGCCCGCAGCAGGGCGAAGGGGCGGGTGTCCAGCTCGGCGGCGAGCTGTTCGAGGCTGGGCGGGGCGGCCATCCGGGCGGCGAGCAGGTCCCGGGCCCGGCGGGCGGTACGGGCACCGGCGCCCGCCGGGGTACGGGACGGCAGCGGGCCGCCGTGCCGGCGCAGCACATGGGCGACGGTGAGCCGCAGCAGGGTGTCGGCGGCCAGCGCGTTGTCGGCCTCGGCGGCCTGGTGCACCTGGACGACGAGCCGGGTGGCGTACGGGTCGGCGGCGACCGGCACCGCGAAACCGGTGGCGCCGCGCGCCGTCGAGATCTCGGCGGCTATGCCGGCGACGGTCTCCTGGCCCGGGTAGAGGACCTGGTAGGCCCACCCCGCGGGGGTACCGGCGAAACCGGTGTGCGGGGTGTCGGGGTTGACCAGGGCGAGCCAGCCGGGGAACGCCCGCTCCACGGTGCCGCGGTGGTGGAACGCCTCGACGCCTTCGGTGATCGCGGCGATGACGAAGCCCTCGTGGGTGTGGCGGGAGAACGTCTTGGCGACGTAGCGGGCGCGCAGCAGGTCGACGTCGGGCAGCGCGCGGTGCCGCCAGTGCCGGGCTCGCTCCTTCGTTGCCATGGGCCACATTGTGGGCGACGCCGCCGACAACGCGGCGACGCCGTCCGGCAGGTGGTCACCGCACCCGTACCGACCTGCGCTTTCGTGCCCGTCGGGGGCGATTGTCAGTGGGGGGAGGCACGATGGGAGGCATGTCCAACGGGAAGCGGGCCGACAGGCCGCGGGAGCCGGAGCACGAGCCGGGCACGGGGCGGGAGCAGCCCCCGGCGCCCGGGTCCGGCCTGCGCCACGGGGCCGGTGACCCGCGTTCCGCGCTCGACGTCTTCTCGCCCGCCACCCGGGCCTGGTTCACCGGGGCGTTCACCGCGCCGACCCGGGCACAGGCCGGAGCCTGGCGGGCGATCGCGGAGGAGTCCGACGTCCTGGTGGTGGCCCCCACCGGTTCGGGCAAGACGCTGGCGGCGTTCCTCGCCTCCCTCGACCGGCTGGCGAACACGCCGCCGCCCGCCGAGGCCCGGCGGCGCTGCCGGGTGCTGTACGTCTCCCCGCTCAAGGCGCTGGCGGTGGACGTCGAGCGCAACCTGCGCAGTCCGCTCACCGGCCTGCGCCACGAGGCGGTGCGGCTCGGCCTGCCGGAGCCGCAGGTGCGGGTGGCCATCCGGTCCGGCGACACCCCGGCGGCCGAGCGCCGGTCGATCGCCACCCGGCCGCCGGACATCCTGATCACCACGCCCGAGTCGCTCTTCCTGATGCTCACCTCCTCCGCCCGGGAGGCGCTGCGCGGGGTGGAGACGGTGATCCTGGACGAGGTCCACGCGGTGGCCGGCACCAAGCGCGGTGCCCATCTGGCGCTCTCCCTGGAGCGCCTGGACGAACTGCTCGACCGCCCGGCGCGGCGCATCGGCCTGTCGGCCACGGTGCGCCCGGTGGACGAGGTGGCCCGGTTCCTCTCCCCGCAGCGCAAGGTCACCGTCGTCCAGCCCGGCTCGGCCAAGGAGTTCGACCTCTCGGTGGTCGTCCCGGTGGAGGACATGGGCGAGTTGGCGGGCTCGCCGGTGGCCGACGCGCAGGGCGGCGGGGCGGGGGTGGCGGAGCGGCCGTCGATCTGGCCGCACGTGGAGGAGCGCATCGCGGACCTGGTGCGGTCGCACCGGTCCACGATCGTCTTCGCCAACTCGCGCCGGCTGGCCGAGCGGTTGTGCAACCGGCTCAACGAGATCGCCTACGAGCGGACGTTCGGCGAGCCGCTGCCGGAGGACCACTCCCCCGCACAGCTGATGGGCGGCTCCGGAGGCGGCAAGGGGGCGCCGCCGGTGCTGGCCCGGGCCCATCACGGCTCGGTCTCCAAGGAGCAGCGGGCGCTGGTCGAGGAGGATCTGAAGGCCGGCCGGCTGCCCGCCGTGGTGGCCACCTCCAGCCTGGAGCTGGGCATCGACATGGGGGCGGTCGACCTGGTGGTGCAGGTGGAGTCGCCGCCGTCGGTCGCCTCCGGGCTGCAGCGGGTGGGGCGGGCCGGCCACCAGGTGGGGGCCGTCTCCAAGGGCGTGGTCTTCCCCAAGTACCGCGGTGACCTGGTGCAGTCGGCGGTGGTCACCGAGCGGATGCGGCAGGGCGCGATCGAGGCGCTGCGCGTCCCGGCCAACCCGCTGGACGTGCTGGCCCAGCAGATCGTCGCCATGGCGGCGATGGACCCCTGGGACGTGGAGGGGCTGCTGGCCCTGGTCCGGCGGGCGGCGCCGTTCTCCGCGCTGCCGGAGTCGGCGTTCACCGCGGTGCTCGACATGCTGGCGGGGCGTTATCCGTCCGACGCCTTCGCCGAGCTGCGGCCCCGCCTGGTGTGGGACCGGGTCGCCGGTACGGTCACCGGGCGCCCCGGGGCGCAGCGGCTCGCGGTGACCTCCGGCGGCACCATCCCCGACCGCGGGCTGTTCGGCGTCTTCCTGGCCGGTGCCGACCCGAAGAAGGGCGGCGGAAGGGTCGGGGAGCTGGACGAGGAGATGGTGTACGAGTCGCGGGTCGGCGACGTGTTCACGCTCGGCACCACGTCCTGGCGGATCGAGGACATCACCCGCGACCAGGTCCTGGTCTCCCCGGCGCCCGGCGTGCCGGGGCGGCTGCCGTTCTGGAAGGGCGACCAGCTCGGCCGCCCGCTCGAACTCGGCCGGGCGCTCGGCGCGTTCCTGCGTGAGGTCGGCGGCCTCGACCCGGGGGCGGCCCGGGAACGGCTGGCCGCGGCCGGGCTGGACGCGTGGGCGGCGGAGAACGTCATCTCCTACCTGGACGAGCAGCGGCGGGCCTGCGGCCACGTCCCGGACGACCGCACCATCGTGGTGGAGCGCTTCCGGGACGAGCTGGGCGACTGGCGGATCGTGGTCCACTCGCCGTTCGGCGCCCAGGTGCACGCCCCGTGGGCGCTGGCGGTGGGCGCCCGGCTCGCCGAGCGGTACGGCTTCGACGCGCAGGTGATGCACGCCGACGACGGCATCGTGCTGCGGCTGCCCGACGCCGATCTGCTGGGGCTGGACCTGCTGGACGCCGGTCCGGGGGCGGGCGGCGCGGAGTACGACGCCGAGCAGAGCCCGGTCGGGGCGGCCGACGTGGTCTTCGACAAGGGCGAGATCAAGCAGGTGGTCACCGACCAGGTGGGCGGCTCGGCGCTGTTCGCGTCGCGGTTCCGCGAGTGCGCCGCCCGCGCGCTGCTGCTGCCCCGGCGCAACCCCGGCAAGCGCACGCCGTTGTGGCAGCAGCGGCAGCGCGCGGCCCAACTCCTCCAGGTGGCCTCGGAGTTCGGGTCGTTCCCGATCGTGCTGGAGGCGGTCCGCGAATGCCTCCAGGACGTGTTCGACGTGCCGGGGCTCACCGAGCTGATGGGGGACATCGAGGCCCGGCGGGTGCGGATGGTCGAGGTGACCACGCCGGAGCCGTCGCCGTTCGCCCGCTCCCTGCTCTTCGGGTACGTGGCGCAGTTCCTGTACGAGGGGGATTCGCCGCTGGCGGAGCGGCGGGCCGCGGCGCTCTCGCTGGACTCGCGGCTGCTGGCCGAGCTGCTCGGCCAGGCGGAGCTGCGTGAGCTGCTCGACCCGGGGGTCATGGCCGACCTCGAGCGCGAGTTGCAGTGGCTCGACGAGGACCGGCACGCCAAGGACGCCGAGGGCGTGGCCGACCTGCTGCGGGTGCTCGGCCCGCTGACCGACGCCGAGCTGGCCGAGCGCGGCGCCGACCCGGGCGACGCGGCGGAGCTGGAGGCGGCCCGGCGGGCGATCCGGGTGCGGATCGCCGGGGCCGGACACTGGGCGGCGGTGGAGGACGCCGGCCGGTTGCGGGACGCGTTGGGCACCGCGCTGCCGGTGGGCATCCCGGAGGCGTTCACCGAGCCCGTCAAGGATCCGCTGGGTGATCTGCTGGCCCGGTACGCCCGTACGCACGGGCCGTTCACCGCGGCCGACGCGGCGGCGCGGTTCGGGCTCGGCGTGTCGGTGGCGGAGGCGGCGCTGCACCGGCTGGCGGCGGGCGGCCGGGTGGTGCAGGGCGAGTTCCGCCCCGAGGGGCAGGGCCACGAGTGGTGTGACGCGGGGGTGCTGCGCAGGTTGCGGCGCCGGTCGCTGGCGGCGCTGCGGCAGGAGCTGGAGCCGGTGCCGCCGGCCGCGCTGGCGTCGTTCCTGCCGCAGTGGCAGCACGTGGGCACGCACGCGCTGCGCGGGGTGGACGGGCTGGTGCGGGCGGTGGAGCAGATGCAGGGGGCGGCGGTGCCGGCCTCGGCGCTGGAACGGCTGGTGCTGCCGTCCCGGGTGGCCGGCTTCACCCCGGCGATGCTCGACGAGCTCACCGCGTCGGGCGAGGTGCTGTGGGTGGGAGCGGGCGCGCTGCCCGGCAAGGACGGCTGGGTGTCGCTGTACCTGGCGGACACCGCGCCGCTGCTGCTCCCGCCGCCGCTGCCGCTGGACCCGACGCCGGTGCAGCGGGCGGTGCTCGACGCGCTCTCCGGCGGGTACGGGCTCTTCTTCCGTCAGATAGCCGACCAGGTGCGTTCGGCGACACCAGAGGTCACCGACGTGGAACTGGCCGACGCGGTGTGGGAGTTGACCTGGTCGGGGCGGCTGACCAACGACACCCTGGCCCCGTTGCGGGCGCTGCTGGGTTCCGGGCGCACCGCTGGGTCGACCGCGCACCGGGCGCCCCGTGCGGTGCCGCGCGGCCGGTACGGTGTCCGGGCGCCGCGCCCGACCGCCTCCCGTACCGGACCGCCGACCACCGCCGGCCGCTGGTCGCTGGTGCCGTCCGCCGAGCCGGAGCCGACGCTGCGGGCCCACGCCCTCGCCCACACCCTGCTCGACCGGCACGGCGTGGTGACCCGGGGCGCGGTGGCGGCGGAGGGGGTGCCGGGCGGTTTCTCGGCGGTCTACCGGGTGCTGTCGGCGTTCGAGGAGACCGGTCAGGCCCGCCGCGGGTACGTGGTGGAGGGGCTGGGGGCGGCGCAGTTCGCGATGGACGGCGCGGTCGACCGGCTGCGGGCGGTGAACACGGCGCGGGAACGGGACGAGAGCCGCCGTGCCGCCCCGCACGCCGTCGTGCTGGCCGCCGCCGATCCGGCCAACGCCTACGGCGCGGCGCTCCCCTGGCCCGACCCGCCGCCGGTCGCCTCCGGCACGGGAGACCGCGCGGGTCACAAACCGGGGCGCAAGGCCGGGTCGGTCGTGGTCCTGATCGACGGCGAGCTGGTCCTGTACGTCGAACGCGGCGGCAAGACCCTGCTCTCCTGGTCGCACGACGGCCCCCAGCTCCAGGAGGCCACCCGTGCCCTCGCCCTCGCCGTCCGCGACGGCGCCCTCGGCCGCCTCACCGTCGAACGCGCCAACGGCGAACCGGCCCTGGCCTCCCCCCTCGGCCGGGCCCTGGAGGAAGCGGGCTTCCACGCGACGCCGAGGGGCCTGCGCCTGCGCGACTGACCCCCACCGCGGCGGCTGCCACCGGCAGCGCCCCCGCACACGCCGCGAACCCCGGAAGCTCCCGGGCTCGCGGCATCATGGGGGCATGCCCGAGGGAGACACCGTGTGGTTGACCGCGTACCGGTTGCGGGAGGCGTTGGCGGGGCGGCGGCTGGTGCGGGGGGAGTTGCGGGTGCCGAGGCTGGCGGCGACGGACCTGGCGGGGCGGGCGGTGGAGGAGGTCGTGCCGCGGGGGAAGCATCTGCTGACCCGGATCGAGGGCGGCTGGACGCTCCACTCGCATCTGCGGATGGACGGCTCCTGGCAGGTGTACCGCGCCGGGGAGCGGTGGCGGGGCGGGCCGCAGTGGCAGGTGCGGGCGGTGCTGGCGACCGCCGAGAACGTGGCCGTGGGCTACCGGCTGCCGGTGCTGGCGTTGCTGCCCACCACCGAGGAGGCGTCCGTCGTCGGCCACCTCGGGCCGGATCTGCTGGGCCCGGACTGGGATCCCGAGGAGGCCGTGCGGCGGTTGCTGGCGGATCCGGCACGTCCGGTCGGCGAGGCCCTGCTCGACCAGCGGAATCTGGCCGGGGTGGGCAATGTCTACAAGTCGGAGCTGTGCTTCCTGCGCGGGGTCACCCCGTGGACGCCGATGGGCGACGTGCCGGGGCCGGAACGTCTGGTGGCGCTCGCCCGCAAACTGCTGGACGCCAACAAGGCCCGGCACGGCCACATCACCACCGGCGACCCGCGCCGGGGCCGTACCCACTGGGTGTACGGCCGGCTGTCGCAGCCGTGTCTGCGGTGCGGCACCGCCGTACGGGGCGTCGGCCGGTCGGACGGACGGAGCCGGCCGGCGAGGAACGGGTGTCGTACTGGTGCCCGACCTGCCAGCGCGGCCCCGCCCCGGAGGCAGGCTGACCCCCGCCGGGAAGCGGACACCCGCACCCCTTGGTAACGTTCCGTAGGTGCGCCGGAACAACGCGTTCCGGAAAGTTGCCCCCATCGGATGAACACCGGGCCCGCCGTGCGCAGCGGGGGCCCAGGGATCTTCCCGGGCGGGCATCGCTCCAGGAGGGGAGCCTGTCGCCGGGCTCCTGCCGCAGCCTCGGGGACGTGGGAGGCGGGCGTGGACGCTCGACGTGACGACGCCGCGCGGTTCGGCGGGCGGTCCGGTCCCGCCGGGCGGGTGGTCGCGGCGGTGCTGGGTCTGGCGTGGTGTGCGGCGGTGGCCGGAGTGGTCGCCGAACCCGCGCGGTCCGGGCCGGTGGAACAAGGGCTGGCGCTCGGCGGCTGGACGCTGAGTCTGCTTCCGGTGCACGTCACACCGTGGGTACGGGCCCGGCGGGCACGTCACGCGGAGCCGGCGTCCACGGCGGTCGCCCCGCAACGCGAGGGCCCCGGCTCCGCGCCGCCGTGAACGGGCGGCCGGGGCGGGGCCCTCCGGGCGAAGCACGGTCACACGCCGGTGTTCTCCGCCGTGAACATCCAGTGGTGCTTCTCCAGTTCCGCCGTGACGGTGATGAAGATGTCCTGGGTCACCGGGTCGGGCTCGTCGGTGGCCTTGATCCGCTCCCGCATCCGGGCGATCACCGAGGCGAGGGCGGCGATCAGGGTGTCCACCGCGTCCTTGTCGTTGATCCAGCCGTCCTTGGCGGTGTCGATCCCGCTGGTCTTGGCGACCGTCTCGGCGCGGCCGTCCGGCGGGACGCCGAGCGCGGAGGCCCGTTCGGCCACCGTGTCCGCGTAGGACCGGGCCGTCGCCACGACCTCGTCGAGTTGCAGGTGCACCGAACGGAACCGGGGTCCGACGATGTTCCAGTGGACCTGCTTGGCCACCAGGGACAGGTCCAGCAGATCGACCAGGGCACCTTGCAGGGCGTCACCGACCACCTTGCGGGCCTCGTCGGACAGCGGGCTCTTCACGACAGTCATCTTTCGCTACCTCCTGGCACCACGTGTGCGCTGGGTCCACTCGGTCCTAGACAACGTCTGCCCACTGGCCGGATACGAAACCCGCGGCCAGACCGGCCGAAAACCGACGGAACCCGACCGAAAGGCAGACGATCAACCGCGGCGGAACCGGGACCGGACGCACTCGGGCCCCGGATGGCGGGGAGAACCGCCGTCCGGGGCCCGGGTACCACTTCGCGCAGGTCAGGCCGCTACTACGCCCACGGCCTCGGCCTGCGGTGCCTTGATCGTCACACGACTGCCTGGTACATGAGTGATCGTCTCCAGCCGCACCGGCGCCGCCGCCGTCTCCGACGCCGCCGACTGCGCCAGCTCGGCGAGCGACAGCTCGTCGCTGACCTCGCGCATGACCTCGGACATCCGCACGTCCAGGGCATCGCAGATCGCGGAGAGCAGTTCGGAGGAGGCTTCCTTCTGGCCGCGCTCCACCTCTGAAAGGTAGCCGAGCGAGACCCGGGCCGAAGCCGAGACCTCGCGCAGAGTGCGGCCCTGACGCTGGCGCTGCCGACGCAGCACGTCACCCAGCAGGCGACGGAGCAGAATCATCGGTGGCTCCCTCCTCGGACCGCGAATCCCCAAGCTTGGCATCCGTAAGCTTCTCGCCCCACCGTACCGCCTTGACGCTGGGCCGTGCGGGGAGCGGTGACGTGTTCACTAAGGGCTGCAAACATCAAATCCCCCCGCCGTGTTCCGTATCCTGTGCCCCCGCGTTCACGTGCCGCCCGCCGGGCGCCCCGTGAAGCGCGTCGGTCAGCAGCTCCAGCGCCGCGGTGACGGTTGCCCTGCGGATACCCGCCCGGTCGCCGTCCAGTCGCAGGGCGCGCCGGTTGGTGCCGTACGGGCCGGTCACGGCGATGTGGACGGTGCCGACCGGTTGGCCGTCCTGCGGCTCGGGACCGGCCACCCCGGTGGTGGCCACCCCCCAGTCGGCGCCCAGCAGCTGTCGTACGCCCTGGGCCATGGCGCACGCCACGTCGGGGTCGACCGCGCCCCGGGCGGCCAGCAGTTGCCCGTCGACGCCGAGCAGCTCGCGCTTGAGTTCGGTGGCGTAGGCGGTGACGGAGCCGCGGAAGACGCGGGAGGCGCCGGGCACCTCGGTCACCTCGGCGGCCACCAGCCCTCCGGTGAGGGACTCCGCCACGGCCAGGGTGGCCCCGCGCGCGGCCAGCAGCCGCAACGCCTCCGCCGCGCTCATCGCCGGTCGCCACCGCCGTCCGTACCGGCCGGTCCGCCGGGCTCCGCGGCCTCGGCCCGCTGCCGGGAGGCGGCGAGGCCGGCGCGGCGCAGCACGACCGCCTGGCGGATGTAGTCGAGCCCGGTGACCACGGTGAGCACCACGGCCGCCGCCATCAGCCAGGCCCGCAGGCTGGCCAGCGGTCCGGTGAGCACCAGGACGTACATGCCGACGGCGACGCCCTGGGTGAGGGTCTTGAGCTTGCCGCCGCGGCTGGCCGGGATGACGCCGTGTCTGATCACCCAGAAGCGCATCAGGGTGATGCCGATCTCCCGGAAGAGTATGACCGCGGTCACCGCCCACGGCAGGTCGCCCAGGCCGGACAGGCCGATCAGGGCGGCGCCCATGATGGCCTTGTCGGCGATCGGGTCGGCGATCTTGCCGAAGTCGGTGACGAGGCCGTAGCGCCGGGCCAGCTCCCCGTCGAAGAGGTCGGTGATCATGGCCACCGCGAACGCCGCCCAGGCGAACGAGCGCCAGGCGGGGTCGTGGCCGTCCCCGTGGAGCAGCAGCAGCACGAAGCCGGGGACGAGCAGCAGCCGCACCATGGTCAGGACGTTGGCGATGTTCCACAGCCGGGCCGGCCGCACCGCCGGGTCGCCGAGGCGGTCCGGGGCGGCGGCGGGGCGGCGGCCACCGGCCGCGGACGCCGGGACTCCGCTCATCTGCCGGCCCCCTCCGCACACCCGGCGGCGCCGTCGCGCGCCGCCGCGGCCCGTGCTCCCGGCACGGTCGCCCGGGTCACCGGTTCGGCCACCAGATCCACCCCCTCGGTGCCGGTCACCTTCGCGGTGACCATGGTGCCCGGCCGCATACCCGCGATCGTGGTGAGCACCACCTGCCCGTCGGTCTCGGGAGCCTGGTGGGCGGCGCGGCCGACGGCCTCGCCGGTCTCCTCGTCCACCGTCTCCACCAGGACCTCCAGGCTCTCGCCGAGGCGTTCCTCGGCGCGCTGGGCGGTCAGTTCCTCGGCGAGCCGGGAGATGTGGGCCAGCCGTTCGGCGACGACGTCCTCGTCCACCTTGTCCGGGTACCCGGCGGCCTCGGTGCCCTCCTCGTCGGAGTAGCCGAAGACCCCGATGGCGTCGAGGCGGGCGCCGGCCAGGAAGCGTTCCAGCTCGGCGAGGTCGGCCTCGCTCTCGCCGGGGAAGCCGACGATGAAGTTGGAACGGACCCCGGCCTGCGGCGCCTTGGCGCGGATGGTGCCGAGCAGTTCGAGGAAGCGGTCGGTGTCGCCGAAGCGGCGCATGGCGCGCAGCACGCCGGGCGCCGAGTGCTGGAAGGACAGGTCGAAGTAGGGGGCGACCTTGGGGGTGCCGGTGAGCACGTCGATCAGGGTGGGGCGCATCTCGGCGGGCTGGAGGTAGCTGACCCGGATCCGTTCGATGCCGTCGACGGCGGCCAGCTCGGGCAGGAGGGTCTCCAGCAGCCGGATGTCGCCGAGGTCCTTGCCGTAGGAGGTGTTGTTCTCGCTGACCAGCATCACCTCCTTGACGCCCTCCTCGGCGAGCCAGCGGGTCTCGGCGAGGACGTCGGAGGGGCGGCGGGAGACGAACGAGCCGCGGAAGGACGGGATGGCGCAGAACGCGCACCGCCGGTCGCAGCCGGAGGCGAGCTTGACCGAGGCGACCGGGCCGCTCTCCAGGCGGCGGCGCAGCGGGGCGCGCGGCCCTGAGGCGGGGGCGACCCCGTCCGGCAGGTCCTCGATGACCACCGGGGCGGGCTCGGCGGGCTGGGCGTGGCCGGGCAGGGCGACGGCGGCCGACTGCCGTTCCACCGGGCTGATCGGCAGCAGCTTGCGCCGGTCGCGCGGGGTGTGCGCGGCGTGGACGCCGCCGGCGAGGATGGTGCGCAGCCGGTCGGAGATGTTGGCGTAGTCGTCGAAGCCGAGCACGCCGTCGGCCTCGGGGAGCGCCTCGGCCAGCTCCTTGCCGTACCGCTCGGCCATGCAGCCGACCGCGACGACGGCCTGGGTGCGGCCCTGGCCCTTGAGGTCACCGGCCTCCAGCAGGGCGTCGACGGAGTCCTTCTTGGCGGCCTCGACGAAGCCGCAGGTGTTGACGACGGCGACATCGGCTTCGGCGGCGTCCTCGACGAGCTGCCAGCCGTCCGCCGCCAGACGGCCGGCGAGCTCCTCGGAGTCCACCTCGTTGCGCGCGCAGCCGAGAGTGACCAAAGCGACGGTACGGGGTTCGGGCATGGGCTCAGCCTACTTTGTCCCGGGCCGGTGCTTCTCCGGCCACCCCGTGCCCGGTGGCCGGCGGGGGTCAGCCGGCCTGCGGGTCGCCCGGGGTGAAGTCGGTGCGCACCAGCTGTCCGTCGCCGCCGGCCGGGCCGAGGTCCTTGCCGTTGACGAACATCCGTACCGCGCCGCCGTTGCCGACGACCAGGGAGATCCGCTTGTCGTCGGTGAACGTCCTGGAGTCGCCGGGGTTCATCAGGCCCTCGAAGAGCGACTTGCCGTTGTCCCCGCTGACCGCCACCCAGCTCTTGCCCTTGTCGGTGACGAGCTTGACGGTGACCTTGTCGGCGGGGACGGCGGCCAGCGCGCTGCGGGAGGGTTCGGCGGGGGACGGGGTGCTGGGGGCGGCGGCGGGCGGCGGCTGCGGGCGGCCGGTGGCCTTGGCCTGGGCGGTGGTCTGCTCGGCCGGCCGGTGTCCGCCCTTGCCGCCGCTGATCAGGGTGAAGCCGACGAAGCCGATCACCGCGACGATGGCGGCGATCATGGCGGCGGTCCAGTTGGGGCGGCGGGGTTCGGGGCGGAACCGCTCGGTCTCGTAGACCGGGGCGACCGGGGTCGGGGCGGGGCGTCCGCCGTGCTCGGCGTCGTAGCGGGCGATCAGCGGTGCCGGGTCGACGCCGACCGCGCGGGCCAGGCTGCGGATGTGGCCTCTGGCGTAGACGTCGCCGCCGCAGCGGGAGAAGTCGTCCTGTTCGATGGCGCGCACGATCGGGGTGCGCACCCGGGTGGCCGCGCTGAGCTGCTCGATGGTCAGGCCGGCGGCGCGGCGGGCCTGGGTCAGGACGTGGCCGATGGAGGCGGGTGCGTCGGAAGGTGCGTCGGACGGTGAGTTGCCGATGGACACGAAGGGCGCCTTTCGAGCGTGTAGCCACCTGCTGGAAAATCAGTTTAGGGGCGTTCGGCAAGCCGGGGGCAAGCGGACGGCCGCACATTGTCCGCCATCGGGATTGCCGTATCTTCGGCCTGCGCGGTCCTCCTGACCTGGTTTGACGCGTGAACCGGCGGGCGGGTTGCCCGGCCCGGCGAGGAGTACCCGGACGGCGGCGTCCGGCAACCGTGGCCGGGCGCGGCGCGGGCCACGGGTCAGCCCTGGACGTCGCCCCGGATCACCGCCAGCACCCCGTCCAGTTCGTCCGGTTTCACCAGGACGTCGCGGGCCTTGGAGCCTTCGCTGGGGCCCACGATGTTGCGCGACTCCATCAGGTCCATCAGTCTGCCCGCCTTGGCGAAGCCCACGCGCAGTTTGCGCTGGAGCATCGAGGTGGAGCCGAACTGGGTGGAGACCACCAGTTCGGCGGCCTGGAGAAGCAGGTCGAGGTCGTCGCCGATCTCCTCGTCGATCTCCTTCTTCGGTCCGCTGGGTCCGGTGACGTCGTCCCGGTAGACCGGGGTGAGCTGGTCCTTGCAGTGCTGGACGACGGCGCCGACCTCGCCCTCGGTGACGAAGGCGCCCTGGAGCCGCACCGGCTTGCCGGCGCCCATCGGCAGGAAGAGCCCGTCGCCCTTGCCGATGAGCTTCTCGGCGCCGGGCTGGTCGAGGATGACCCGGGAGTCGGCCAGCGAGGAGGTGGCGAACGCCAGCCGGGAGGGCACGTTGGCCTTGATCAGCCCGGTGACCACGTCCACGCTGGGCCGCTGGGTGGCGAGCACCAGGTGGATGCCGGCGGCCCGGGCGAGCTGGGTGATGCGCACGATGGCGTCCTCGACGTCCCGTGGCGCCACCATCATCAGGTCGGCCAGCTCGTCGACGATCACCAGCAGGTACGGGTAGGGCGCCAGCTCGCGTTCGCTGCCCTCGGGCGGGGTGACCTTGCCGGCCCGGACCGCCGCGTTGAAGTCGTCGATGTGGCGGAAGCCGTAGGCGGCCAGGTCGTCGTAGCGCAGGTCCATCTCGCGGACCACCCACTGGAGCGCTTCGGCGGCCTTCTTGGGGTTGGTGATGATCGGGGTGATCAGGTGGGGGATGCCCTCGTACACGGTGAGTTCGACGCGTTTGGGGTCGATGAGCACCATGCGCACCTCGTCCGGGGTGGCCCGGGCCAGGATCGAGGTGATCAGGCAGTTGATGCAGGAGGACTTGCCGGAGCCGGTGGCGCCGGCCACCAGCACGTGCGGCATGCGGGCGAGGTTGGCCATCACGTAGCCGCCCTCGACGTCCTTGCCGAGGCCGACCGTCATCGGGTGTTCCTCACCGGCCGCCTCCGCCGAGCGCAGCACGTCGCCGAGGTTGACCATCTCCCGGTCGGAGTTGGGGATTTCGATGCCCACGGCCGATTTGCCCGGGATCGGGCTTATGATCCGCACGTCCGGGCTGGCGACCGCGTAGGCGATGTTCTTGGTGAGCGCGGTGATCCGCTCGACCTTGACCGCCGGGCCGAGTTCGACCTCGTACCGGGTGACCGTCGGGCCGCGGGTGAAGCCGGTGACCGCCGCGTCCACCTTGAACTGGCTGAACACCTGGGTGAGCGAGTCGACCACGGCGTCGTTGGCGGCGCTGCGGGTGCGCCCGGGGCCGCCGCGCTCCAGCAGGTCGAGGGAGGGCAGCGCGTAGGTGATGTCCCCGGAGAGCTGGAGCTGTTCGGCCCGGGGCGGCAGCGCCTCGGCGGGCGGCGGTGCGGTGCGCTTGGTCAGATCGGGCACCCCGGCACGGCGGCCGGCGGGCGGTGGGGCCTCCTCCTCGCGGGCGGGCGGCACCGAGGAGCCGGCGCCGGTCCGGACCCGGCTGGTGAGGTCGGCGACGACCGGGGAGGGCTGCACCCCGTGGAGCACCGCGCCGTCCAGCGCGGCGGCAGCGGCGGCGGCCACGTCCACCGCGTCCGGGCCGTCGCCGGTGTCCTTGCGCCGCGGGGAACGCCGCCGGGGCGCGGCGGCCTCCTCGGCCGGGCCGGGGGCGGCGGCACGCGGACGGCGCGGCCGGGCCGGAAGCGGCTCCTCCGCCTCGGGGGCGTACCCCTCGTCGTACGGGTCGAGGTCCTCGCCCTCGGGGCTCTCGTAGAGGCCGAGCCGGGTGCCCAGGTGCCGTAGCCGGCGCGGGATGGCGTTGACCGGGGTGGCGGTGACCACCAGCAGGCCGAAGACGGCCAGCAGGGCGAGGAGGGCGGAGGCCAGCGCCGAGCCCACGGTGAGCATCAGCGGCCGGGAGACCGCCCAGCCGATCAGCCCTCCGGCGTCCCGGACGGCCTGCGCGCCCTGGCCACGCCCCGGGGCCCCGCAGCCGATGTGGACGAGCCCGAGGACCGCCACGACCAGCGCGGACAGGCCGATCAGCACCCGCCCGTTGGCCTCCGGCCGTTCGGGGTGGCGCATCAGCCGGACCGCCATCACCGTCAGCAGTATCGGCACCAGCAGGTCGAGCCGGCCGAAGGCGCCGGTGACCAGCAGGTCGATCAGGTCGCCGACCGGGCCGCTGAGGTTGGACCAGGTGCCCGCGGCGACCACCAGGGCGATGCCGAGCAGCAGCAGCGCCAGGCCGTCCTTGCGGTGCGCCGGGTCCAGGCCGCGTGCGCCGCGTCCGATGCCGCGCAGCACCGCGCCGACGCTGTGCGCGACCCCCAGCCACACCGCCCGCACCAGCCGGTACAGGCCCCCGGTGGGGCTCGGTGCCGGGGCGGGCGGGGCCTTCCGCGCCGCGGGCTTGCGCGGTGCGCTCTTCTTGGCGGGCGGGCGCTTGCCGCCGGACGGCGCGGACTTGCGGGCCGCGGGCTTGCCGGAGGCCTTGCCACCCTGACCGCCCCGCGCCGGAGTCTTGCCGGCCGCCGTGCCCGCCGGGCGTCCGGGGCGCTTGGCCAAAGCCGCCGCGTCGCTCGAACCCTTGCCGGAGGTACGTGAGGCCATGGTGCCGAGATTACCGCCGTTGCCCAAGGGGCACACGAGGGGCCGCGGATACCGCCATCCGTGTCGCCGCCGGCCCCCGGCCCTACCGGAAACGCCGGTTGACGTGGCGTCAACCGGCGTGCGGAGGTGAACGGGCGGGCGCGGGCCGTCAGTTGCGCGGCGGCAGCGCCGGGTGGTCGGGGTCGGTGCCGGGCTCCAGGGCGTCCAGTGCCCGGCGCAGACCGGTGAGCTTGCGCTCCAGATGGGCGGCGGTGGCCACGGCGGCGGCGTCGGCGGAGTCGTGGAGCTGCTTGGTCAGCGCCTCGGCCTGCTCCTCGACGGCGGCCAGCCGCGCGGACAGTTCGGCGAGCAGCCCGGCCGAGGCGGACTCCTGGTCGCCGGACGGGGCGCCCTGGCCGTTGCGTTCGAGCTGGAGGCGCAGCAGCGCGGCCTGCTCGCGGAGCTGGCAGTTCTTCATGTACAGCTCGACGAAGACCGACACCTTGGCGCGCAGCACCCACGGGTCGAAGGGCTTGGAGATGTAGTCCACCGCGCCGGCCGCGTAGCCGCGGAAGGTGTGGTGCGGGCCGTGGTTGATGGCGGTGAGGAAGATGATCGGGATGTCCCGGGTGCGCTCCCGGCGCTTGATGTGCGCCGCGGTCTCGAAGCCGTCCATGCCGGGCATCTGCACGTCGAGCAGGATCACCGCGAAATCGTCCGTGAGCAGCGCCTTGAGCGCCTCCTCCCCGGACGATGCCCGCACCAGCGTCTGATCGAGCGCGGAGAGGATGGCCTCCAGCGCCAGCAGATTCTCCGGCCGGTCATCGACCAGGAGGATCTTGGCCTTCTGCACCATGGCCCGTCCTCCTCGTCCCGACGTGGGGTATCCCCTGCTCGATGCGGCAGGGGACGCGCCGGGCGCCGCCCCCGCGGACGACTCCTGTACGCCGCCCTTCCTTGTGCCGGTCATGGTAGCCGCACCCCGTCGCTCGCCACACCCTGTCACCGCCATGTCACTGTGCACGTAAACGAAACGCGGGGGGACACCAGAAGGTTCCCCACGGCGGGCGTTTCCACACCCGCCGTCCACATCCTGCCCGCGCTCGCCGACGTCACCGTGTCCGCATCCACTGTGCCATGACCGACAGCAGGTGATCGGTGTCCACCGGCTTGGTGACGTAGTCCGACGCACCCGACTCGATGCTCTTCTCCCGGTCGCCCTTCATCGCCTTGGCGGTCAGCGCGATGATCGGCAGCCCGGCGAACTGCGGCATCCGGCGGATCGCCGAAGTGGTGGCATACCCGTCCATCTCGGGCATCATGATGTCCATCAGCACCACCGCGACGTCGTCGTGCTGCTCCAGCACCTCGATGCCCTCGCGGCCGTTCTCCGCGTACAGGACGGTCAGCCCGTGCTGCTCCAGGACGCTGGTGAGCGCGAAGACGTTGCGGATGTCGTCGTCGACGATGAGCACCTTCTCGCCCCGGAAGCCCTTGAAGCCCTGCGGGGCGCGGGCCTGCCCCGCGGTGTCCGCCTCCGCCCCGGCGCGGGGCTCGTGCGGCTCCTGCGGCCACGCACCGTCACCGCCGGACCGCTCGTCCTGGGCGGGGGCCGCCGGCCGGTCGGGGCCGGGCAGCGCGCGGCGGCCCCGCAGCCGGCCCAGCCCGCCGGCCCGCCGGCCGGTGCCGTCGGCCCGGCCGGACGGCAGCTCGGCGACGCCCTCCTCGGCACCCTCGTCGGCCGGCGGGTACTCCCGCGGCGGCGCCTCGGCCCCGGTGTTCAGCGGCAGGTACAGGGTGAACGTCGAGCCGCGACCGGGCTCGCTGTCCGCGTGGATCTCGCCGCCGAGCAGCCGGGCGATCTCCCGGCTGATGGACAGGCCGAGCCCGGTGCCGCCGTACTTGCGGCTGGTGGTGCCGTCGGCCTGCTTGAACGCCTCGAAGATCACCCGCATCTTGCTCGCCGCGATGCCGATGCCGGTGTCGGTCACCGAGAAGGCGATGATCTCCTGGTCCGGGTCGCGCAACGACCCCGATTCCAGCAGCTGTTCGCGGATGGCGTTGGGGATGTCCTTGCCGGCCGGGCGGATCACCAGCTCCACCGCGCCGGCGTCGGTGAACTTCACCGCGTTGGACAACAGGTTGCGCAGCACCTGGAGCAGCCGCTGCTCGTCGGTGTGCAAGGTGACCGGCAGCTCCGGGGAGACCCGTACCGAGAAGTCGAGCCCCTTCTCGGCGGTGAGCGGCCGGAAGGTGGCCTCCACGTAGTCCACCAGCTGCACCAGGGCGATCCTGGTGGGGCTGACGTCCATCTTGCCCGCCTCGACCTTCGACAGGTCCAGGATGTCGTTGATGAGCTGGAGCAGGTCGGAGCCGGCGCCGTGGATGGTCTCGGCGAACTCCACCTGCTTGGGCGAGAGGTTGCCGTCCGCGTTGTCGGCGAGCAACTTGGCCAGGATCAGCAGCGAGTTGAGCGGGGTGCGCAGCTCGTGCGACATGTTGGCAAGGAACTCGGACTTGTAGCGCATGGAGACCGCCAGCTGCTCGGCGCGCTCCTCCAGCACCTGCCGGGCCTCCTCGATCTCGGTGTTCTTCACCTCGATGTCCCGGTTCTGCTGGGCCAGCAGCTCGGCCTTCTCCTCCAGTTCGGCGTTGGACGCCTGGAGCGCCTTCTGCCGGTTCTCCAACTCGGCCGAACGTTCCCTCAGTTGCCCGGTGAGCAGCTGCGACTGCTCCAGCAGCGCCTCGGTCTTGGTGTTGACGCTGATGGTGTTGACGCTGGTGGCGATCATCTCCGCGATCTGGTTGAGGAAGTCCTTCTGGATCTGGTTGAAGCGCTGGAACGAGGCCAGCTCGATCACGCCCAGCACCCGGTCCTCGAAGAGCAGCGGCAGCACGATGACGTGCGCGGGCGGCGCCTCCCCGAGCCCGGAGGCGATCCGCAGGTAGCCCGGGGGCACGTTCTCCACCAGGATCGTCCGCTTCTCCACCGCGGCCTGCCCGATCAGCGACTCGCCGGGCAGGAAGGAGGTGGGCATGGTCCGCCGCGAGTAGCCGTAGGAGCCGATCAGCCGCAGCTCGTACGGTTCGCTGTCGGCGCCGCCGATCTCCCCGCCCTCGCCGAGCTCCTGGGCCAGGAAGAAGGCGCCGTGCTGGGCGGAGACCACCGGGGTCAGCTCCGACATGATCAGCGCGGCGACGTCGTTGAGGTCGCGCCGGCCCTGCATCAGGCCGGAGATGCGGGCGAGGTTGCCCTTGAGCCAGTCCTGCTCCTTGTTGGCCAAGGTGGTCTCGCGCAGCTTGACGATCATCGTGTTGATGTTGTCCTGGAGTTCCAGGATCTCGCCGGCCGCGTCGGCGTCGATGCGCAGGTTGAGGTCGCCCCGGGTCACCGCGGTGGCCACCTGGGCGATGTTGCGCACCTGGGACGTCAGGTTGTTGGCCATCAGGTTGACCGAGTCCGTCAGGTCCTTCCAGATCCCGGAGACCCCCGGCACCCGTGCCTGGCCGCCCAGGCGTCCCTCGGTGCCCACCTCGCGGGCCACCCGGGTCACCTCGTCACCGAACGCGGAGAGCTGGCCGACCATGGTGTTGATGGTGGTCTTCAGCTCCAGGATCTCGCCGCGCGCGTCCACGTCGATCTTCTTGGACAGGTCGCCGCGGGCCACCGCGGTGGTCACCATCGCGATGTTGCGCACCTGGTTGGTCAGGTTGGACGCCATCGAGTTGACCGACTCGGTGAGGTCCTTCCAGGTGCCCGAGACCCCGGGGACCCGTGCCTGGCCGCCGAGTTCACCCTCGGTGCCCACCTCGCGGGCGACCCGGGTCACCTCGTCACCGAAGGCGGATAGCGTGTCCACCATGGTGTTGATGGTGTCGGCGAGCTGGGCCACCTCGCCCCGCGCCTCCACGGTGACCTTCTTGGTCAGGTCACCGTTGGCGACCGCGGTGGCCACCGCGGCGATGCTGCGCACCTGGGACGTCAGGTTGTTGGCCATGATGTTGACGTTGTCGGTCAGGTCCTTCCAGATGCCGGAGACGTCCCGCACCCGGGCCTGGCCGCCCAACTGCCCCTCGGTGCCCACCTCGCGGGCCACCCGGGTCACCTCGTCGGCGAACGCCGAGAGCTGGTCGACCATCGTGTTGACGGTGGTCACCAGCGCCAGGATCTCGCCCTTGGCGTCCACCGTGATCTTCTTCGACAGGTCGCCCTGGGCCACCGCCGTGGTGACCTCGGCGATGTTGCGCACCTGGTTGGTCAGGTTGTTGGCCATCAGGTTGACCGACTGCGTCAGGTCCTTCCAGGTGCCCGAGACGCCCTTGACGTCCGCCTGGCCGCCCAGCATGCCCTCGGTGCCCACCTCGCGGGCGACCCGGGTCACCTGGTCGGCGAAGGCCGAGAGCTGGTCCACCATGGTGTTCAGGGTGTTCTTCAGCTCCAGGATCTCGCCGCGCGCGTCCACGTCGATCTTCTGCGACAGGTCACCGCGCGCCACCGCGGTCGCCACCTGGGCGATGTTGCGCACCTGCGCGGTCAGGTTGCCCGCCATGCCGTTGACGGAGTCCGTCAGATCGCGCCAGACGCCGGCCACCCCGGGCACCTGGGCCTGACCGCCGAGGCGTCCTTCGGTGCCCACCTCGCGGGCGACCCGGGTCACCTGGTCGGCGAAGGCGGAGAGCTGGTCCACCATGGTGTTGATGGTGTTCTTCAGCTCCAGGATCTCGCCGCGCGCGTCGACCTCGATCTTCTGCGACAGGTCACCGCGGGCCACCGCCGTGGTGACCTGGGCGATCTGCCGCACCTGCGAAGTCAGGTTGCCGGCCATGAAGTTGACCGAGTCCGTCAGGTCCTTCCAGGTGCCCGAGACCCCGTCCACCCGGGCCTGCCCGCCGAGCCGGCCCTCGGTGCCCACGTCCCGCGCCATCCGCGTCACCTGGGCGGCGAACGAGGAGAGCTGGTCCACCATGGTGTTGACGGTGTTCTTCAGCTGGAGCATCTCGCCGGAGACGTCCACCGTGACCTTCTGCGACAGGTCACCGTTGGCCACCGCCGTGGTCACCTGCGCGATGTTGCGCACCTGGCCGGTGAGGTTGCGGAACGCGGTGTTGACCGAATCCGTCAGGTCCTTCCACGTCCCCGCCGCCCCCGGCACCTGCGCCTGACCGCCGAGTTCGCCCTCGACCCCGATCTCCCGGGCGACCCGGGTGACCTCCGAGCCGAACGCGGAGAGCTGGTCGACCATCGTGTTGACGGTGTTCTTCAGCTCCAGCATCTCGCCGGAGACGTCCACCGTGACCTTCTGCGACAGGTCACCGTTGGCCACCGCCGTGGTCACCTGCGCGATGTCGCGGACCTGCGCGGTCAGGTTGCGGAACGCGGTGTTGACCGAATCCGTCAGGTCCTTCCACGTCCCCGCCGCCCCCGGCACCTGCGCCTGACCGCCGAGCTGCCCCTCGGCGCCCACCTCGTAGGCGACCCGCGTCACCTCGTCGGCGAAGGTGCGCAGCGTCTCCGTCATGCCGTTGATGGTCTCGGCGAGCTGGGCGACCTCGCCGCGCGCCGCGATGGTGATCTTCTGCGACAGGTCACCGTTGGCCACCGCCGTGGTCACCTGCGCGATGTCGCGGACCTGCGCGGTGAGGTTGCCGGCCATCAGGTTGACCGAGTCCGTCAGGTCCTTCCACACCCCGGCGACCCCGGGCACCTGGGCCTGGCCGCCGAGTTCGCCCTCGGTGCCCACCTCGCGGGCGACCCGGGTCACCTCGGAGGCGAACGAGGAGAGCTGGTCCACCATCGTGTTGACGGTGTTCTTCAGCTCCAGCATCTCGCCGGCCACGTGGACGGTGACCTTGCGGGACAGGTCGCCCTTGGCCACCGCCGTGGTGACCAGGGCGATGTCACGCACCTGGGCGGTGAGCCGGGACGCCATCGTGTTGACCGAGTCGGTCAGGTCCTTCCACGAACCCGACATGCCACGCACCCGGGCCTGGCCGCCGAGCTTGCCCTCGGTGCCCACCTCGCTGGCCACCCGGGTCACCTCGTCGGTGAACGCCGACAACTGGTCGACCAGCCCGTTGACCGTCCGGCCCACCTTGAGGAACTCGCCGCGCAGCGGGTGCGCCGAGCCGTCCGGTCCCTGCGACCGCAGGTCCATGCGCTGTTCCAGATCGCCCTCGGCCACCGCCGACAGCACCCGGCCGACCTCGGCCACCGGGCGGACCAGGTCGTCCACGAGCGCGTTGGAGGCGTCGATCGCCGCCGCCCACGCGCCCTCGCAGGCGCCGGTCTCCAGCCGCTCGGTGAGCTTGCCCTCGCGTCCGACGACCCGGCGCACCCGGGCCAGTTCCCCGGTCAGGTGCTGGTTGCGGTCGGCGACCTCGTTGAAGACCGCGGCCACCTCGGCCATCACCCCGTCGCCGGCCACCGTCAGCCGCTTGCGGAAGTTCCCCTCGCGCATGGCCACCAAGGCGGACAGCAATCTGTTCAGGGCAGCCGCGTCGACCTCGACGGTCCCGCCCACGCGAGACCGCGCGCCCTTCGCACGCGTGGCCGTGCCACGCGCCGATGCCCCAGACTCCACCGTGTCCCTCCCGGAGGGTCGCGTACGTCGACTTGTCCAGGTTCCCTGACCCGGTCCAAGGTCCCCCCAGTGTTTCACCATGCCGCCGCCGGGCCATAACGGTTCGGCAGCATCGCACGGGGACCCCCGCGCGATTCGGACGGAAAACACCCGCAACCGGCGCACACGCGCCCCAGGTGGGTAAGTAACCTGGCATCGGGTTGCCCGCTACCGGCCGGGCGTACACCTGGGCAGCGGAGGGGTGCCGCGAATGCGCGAGCGAAGCGCCGAACGGGGGCGTGCCCCGGCGACGGCCGGCGCGCCCGGGACCTTGCCTACCCAGGGGACCGGGCCCGCCACGGCCTCGTCGGCCACGTCCCGTACCGAGGAGGCCACAGGTGACCTGGGACACACGAGGAGTGAAGTGATCACCGCGCGGGCAGCCGCAACCTTCGAACCGGTCGGACGCTCGGTCGCCACCGCCCGCGCCTTCGTCCGCGACACGCTCCAGGGCTGGGGCTTCGCCGACGTGGTGGACGACGCCGTCGTCCTCACCAGCGAGCTGGTCACCAACGCCGTGGTGCACGCCGGCACCGCCGCCGAGGTGTGCTGCCTGCGCTACCCGTCGGCCGTACGGGTCGAGGTGGCCGACCGCTACCCGGAACGCGAGGTACCGCTCCAGGATGTGGCCCACCCCACCGGCTCCACCGACCGGGAGGGCGGCCGGGGGCTGATCCTGTGCGCCGCGCTGGCCGGCCGCTGGGGCGTGGAGTACACCGCCACCCACAAGCAGGTCTGGTTCCAACTCGAACTGCCGGAACGTCCCGCCGGCACCCGCTCGGCCGGCCCCGCCCTGCCGCTGGCCGCGCTGCCGCTGGCCGACGCCCGGGTCCGGGTGGCCGTGGTCCAGGTGGACAGCGACGGCGCCATCACCGGCTGGAACGACGACGCGCGGGCGCTCTTCGGCCACCCCGCCGACCAGGTCGTCGGCAAGCCGCTGGGCGACCTGACCGCCTGGCCGCAGACCCCGGGCACCGGCTTCGGGCTCGCCGAGGCGCTGCGCCTGTCGCGCTGGGAGGGCTCGTACGGGATCCGCGGCGCCGACGGCAAGATCCTCTCGGTCTACGGCTCCCACCTGCGGGTGCGCGACTCCTCCGGGGAGCCGTCCACCGTCTGCCTGCTGGTGCCGGAGGAGGAACGGGCGGTGCTGCAGAGCCCGTCCCGGACGCCGGCGCAGGACCCGTCGCCGGCCGACCGCGGCAAGTCCGCCGACCCCTTCGAGGTCTTCATCGGCTCCCCCGCCCCGGACGACCTCGACGGACTGCTCCAGCGCACCGTCGAACGCGCCCGCGACATGCTCGACGGCGACGCCGCCTACCTGCTGCTCGCCACCGACGACGAGACCGAGCTGGAGGTCCGCGCCTCCACCGGGCTCCCCTCCGCCCGGCAGCGCTTCGCCCGCGTGCCGGTCGAGGCGGGTACCGGACGGTACGGCAGCGCGCGGATGCCCGCCGTCCACGAGGACCTCACCGTCGCCCCCGGCGCCGTGCCGCTGCTGGCCGGCACCGGGATGCGCTCGGTGGTCACCGTTCCGCTGAAGGTCGAAGGGCGGCTCACCGGTTCGCTCGGGGTGGCCGCGGAGACCCCAGGGCGGTACAGCAACGAGGAGGCGCTGCGGCTCCAGTTCGCCGCCGACCGGATCGCGCTGGCCGTGGAGAGCGCCCGGCTGACCGAGCTGGAACGGCTGCGCCGCGGTTCGCTGTCGTTCCTGGTGGAGGCGTCCGATCTGCTGGCCGGGACGCTGGAGCGGGACCAGACGCTGGCGTTGATGGCGCAGATGACGGTGCCCACGCTGGCGAGCTGGTGCGCCGTCTACACCATCGCCGAGCAGTCGGAGCCGGAGCTGGCCTTCGTGCTCCACGAGGACGAGGACCGCATCGACGGGCTCAAGGCGCTGCTGGCCCGGATCTCCCCGCCGCCGTCCGACCCGACGCCGGGCGCCCGCCCCTGGACGGCGCCGGGCGAGGCGGCCCAGTCGCTGGCGCTGCGGGCCACGCTGCGCAGCGTCTCCCTGACCGACGCCGCCCGCCCGGCCGGACCCGGGATCGCTCAGGCCACCGCGCAGGCGGTCGGCGGCGAGACGGTGGTGCTCCCGCTGGTCGCCCGCAACCGCGTGATCGGCATGCTCACCCTGGGCAAACCGGCCGACGAACGGTTCCGCCAGGAGATCCTGGAACTCGCCGAGGACCTCTCCCGGCGGGCCGCCCTCGCGCTGGACAACGCCCGGCTCTACTCCGAGCGCACCGCGATCAGCCAGTCGCTCCAGCGCAGCCTGCTCCCGCCGGAGCTGCCCACGGTGCCCGGCGTCGAGGTCGAGGTGATCTACCAGGCGGCCGGTGAGGGCAACGAGGTCGGCGGCGACTTCTACGACCTCTTCCCGATCCGGGAGGGCTGCTGGGGCTTCGCCATCGGCGACGTGTGCGGCACCGGCCCGGAGGCGGCGGCGGTCACCGGGCTGGCCCGGCACGCGCTGCGCCTGCTGGCCCGGGAGGGCTTCGGCGGCCCGGCGGTGCTGGAACGCCTCAACGCGGCCATCCTGGACGAGGGTTCCCGCAGCCGCTTCCTGACCTTGCTGTACGGGGAGTTGTGGCCGCAGGAGGACGGCGGCGCGCTGCTGAAGGTGGTCTGCGCCGGCCATCCGCTGCCGTTGCGGCTGCGTCAGGACGGCACGGTGGAGCCGGCCGCCGAGCCGCAGCCGCTGCTCGGTGTCATCGACGACCTGGAGCTGGTCGAGCAGAGCGTGACGCTGGACCCGGGCGACGTGCTGCTGTGCGTCACCGACGGGGTCACCGAGCGCCGCGAGGGCGGCCGGATGCTCGGCGACGACGGCCTCGCCGAGGTGCTGGCGCAGTCCACCGGGCTCACCGCGGGCGCGGTGGCCGCCCGGGTCCAGCGGGCGGTGGAACGCTTCGCCGCCGAGCCGCCCTCCGACGACATGGCGATCCTGGCGATGCGCGTCCCGGAGGAGCCGGTACCCGCCGCGGAGCAGCGCCCGTTGTGACCACGGGGCGACCGCCGGGCGGACGCACGCGCGTTCCGCCCGGCGGCCCCAGCCGGCCGCCGCCTTTCCCGCAATACGCCGAAGGCCCCCGCCGATTGGCGGGGGCCTTCGTTTCTGGAGCCCCAATACGGAATCGAACCGTAGACCTTCTCCTTACCATGGAGACGCTCTGCCGACTGAGCTATTGGGGCCTGCCGACGAGAAAAACCATATCCCATGAGCGGCCCCTAAGGAAAATCCGTTCACAGCGGTCCGCCCAGCGCATTGCACGCCGCCACGATCCGCTCGACGTCCCGTACGGTCTGCGACGGATCGAGCGGCAACGCCAGCGCGTCGGCCACCGCCCGTTCGGTGCCGGGGAGTTCGGCATTCCGGCTCCCGCGGTGCGCGGGCAGCCGGTGGACGGGGACGGTCACCGGTACCGTCGCGGCCACCCCGCGGGCGGCGAGCGCCTTGGCGAACACGTCGCGGTCGGGCCGCCCGTTCCCGGGGATCCGGACGACGTAGCGCTGGTAGACGTGGCGCACCCCGGGTTCGGTGTACGGGACGAGTACGCCGCTCAACGCGGCGTCCAGGACGCGGGCGTGGGCGCGTCGGCGGGCGGCGGCCCCCTCGGTGCCGGCCAGTTCGGCACGGGCCTCGCCGACGGTCTCCGGCGTGCCCGGGAAGCCGGGGCCGCGCCGTCCCCGCAGGGCGCGCAGGACCGCCGCGTCGCTGCTGGCGACGGCGGAACGGTGGACGGTGACGGTGCCGAAGCTCCCGGCCGGCCGCTCCCCCACCCGGGCTTCCAGCGCCTCGGTGACGTCCTCCACCAGCGCCAGCCCCGCCCGCCGCGCCACGGCCGCCAGTTGCGCCACGCCCGCGGGGTGTCCGAAGCGGTGGGCGGCGACGACGGCCGCCGTGCGGGGCGTCAGGGCGTGCTGGACGGCCTCGGGGGCGAGGCAGAACGTCCGCGGATCGATGTCGGCGAAGGCCGGGACGGCTCCGGCGAGGCGCACGGCGTCGGCGGTGGCGGCCGGCCCGTAGGCGGCCACCACGACCTCGTCCCCGGGGCCGATGCCGAGCGCGGTGAGAGCCGAGGTCAGAGCGGGTACGGCGGCGGGGAGGGCGACCACGGTGCGGTCACCGCCGAGCCGTTCGGAGAGTTCCGCCTCGAAGGCCGCCACCAACGAGCCTTCGACAACACCGCCGTTGGGCCGCACGCCGCACCTCCAGTCGCCAGGGGCAGCCAGGCTCCCGGGCCCCGACGAGCGCCACCCCAGCGGCGGGTGAACGACGGATGAGCGGAACGCGAAGAAGCCCTGCCGGTGCCTTACACACCGACAGGGCTTCCCCTGACAAATTGTTCGGCGGCGTCCTACTCTCCCACGGGGTCCCCCCCGCAGTACCATCGGCGCTGAAAGGCTTAGCTTCCGGGTTCGGAATGTAACCGGGCGTTTCCCTAACGCTATAACCACCGAAACACTATGAAGTAAACAACCAGACCACACAACACACCCTACACGGGGATTGTGACGGTTTTTCGTTACCTCAGAACCTACACAGTGGACGCGAGCAACCTATGGACAAGCCCTCGGCCTATTAGTACCGGTCAACTCCACCAGTCACCTGGCTTCCATATCCGGCCTATCAACCCAGTCGTCTACTGGGAGCCTTACCCCATCAAGTGGGTGGGAGCCCTCATCTCGAAGCAGGCTTCCCGCTTAGATGCTTTCAGCGGTTATCCCTCCCGAACGTAGCCAACCAGCCATGCCCTTGGCAGAACAACTGGCACACCAGAGGTCCGTCCGTCCCGGTCCTCTCGTACTAGGGACAGCCCTTCTCAAGACTCCTACGCGCACAGCGGATAGGGACCGAACTGTCTCACGACGTTCTAAACCCAGCTCGCGTACCGCTTTAATGGGCGAACAGCCCAACCCTTGGGACCGACTCCAGCCCCAGGATGCGACGAGCCGACATCGAGGTGCCAAACCATCCCGTCGATATGGACTCTTGGGGAAGATCAGCCTGTTATCCCCGGGGTACCTTTTATCCGTTGAGCGACGGCGCTTCCACAAGCCACCGCCGGATCACTAGTCCCAGCTTTCGCTCCTGCTCGACCCGTCAGTCTCACAGTCAAGCTCCCTTGTGCACTTACACTCAACACCTGATTGCCAACCAGGCTGAGGGAACCTTTGGGCGCCTCCGTTACCCTTTAGGAGGCAACCGCCCCAGTTAAACTACCCATCAGACACTGTCCCTGATCCGGATCACGGACCCAGGTTAGACATCCAGCACGACCAGAGTGGTATTTCAACAACGACTCCACCCAAGCTGGCGCCTGAGCTTCACAGTCTCCCACCTATCCTACACAAGCCGAACCGAACACCAATATCAAACTGTAGTAAAGGTCCCGGGGTCTTTCCGTCCTGCTGCGCGAAACGAGCATCTTTACTCGTAATGCAATTTCACCGGGCCTATGGTTGAGACAGTCGAGAAGTCGTTACGCCATTCGTGCAGGTCGGAACTTACCCGACAAGGAATTTCGCTACCTTAGGATGGTTATAGTTACCACCGCCGTTTACTGGCGCTTAAGTTCTCAGCTTCGCCCTGACGAATCAGAGCTAACCGGTCCCCTTAACGTTCCAGCACCGGGCAGGCGTCAGTCCGTATACATCGCCTTACGGCTTCGCACGGACCTGTGTTTTTAGTAAACAGTCGCTTCTCGCTGGTCTCTGCGGCCACCCCCAGCTCACCGTGCACGACGGATCACCAGGAATGGCCCCCCTTCTCCCGAAGTTACGGGGGCATTTTGCCGAGTTCCTTAACCATAGTTCACCCGA
Organism: Streptantibioticus cattleyicolor NRRL 8057 = DSM 46488; assembly: GCF_000240165.1. Taxonomy (NCBI): domain Bacteria; kingdom Bacillati; phylum Actinomycetota; class Actinomycetes; order Kitasatosporales; family Streptomycetaceae; genus Streptantibioticus; species Streptantibioticus cattleyicolor. Next base: position 4,859,315 of record NC_017586.1, on the reverse strand, counting down.
ACGCCTCGGTATTCTCTACCTGACCACCTGAGTCGGTTTAGGGTACGGGCCGCAACAGCACTCACTAGAGGCTTTTCTCGACAGCATAGGATCATCCACTTCACCACAATCGGCTCGGCATCAGGTCTCAGACTATGTGTCATACGGATTTGCCTGCATGACGTCCTACACCCTTACCCCGGGACAACCACCGCCCGGGCTGGACTACCTTCCTGCGTCACCCCATCGCTCACCTACTACCACGTTGGACCGGCGGCTCCACCACTCCCCCTCACTCCGAAGAGATCAGAGGCGGCTTCACGGCCTTAGCATTCGAGGATTCAGCGTTGGCGCACTGCCACGGGTACCGGAATATCAACCGGTTGTCCATCGACTACGCCTGTCGGCCTCGCCTTAGGTCCCGACTTACCCTGGGCAGATCAGCTTGACCCAGGAACCCTTAGTCAATCGGCGCAAGAGTTTCCCACTCTTGTATCGCTACTCATGCCTGCATTCTCACTCGTGAACCGTCCACAACTACCTTCCGGCGCTGCTTCACCCGGCACACGACGCTCCCCTACCCACCCACACCCTCGTTGGAGGTATTGTGTGAGTGACACGACTTCGGCGGTGTACTTGAGCCCCGCTACATTGTCGGCGCGGAATCACTTGACCAGTGAGCTATTACGCACTCTTTCAAGGATGGCTGCTTCTAAGCCAACCTCCTGGTTGTCTCTGCGACTCCACATCCTTTCCCACTTAGCACACGCTTAGGGGCCTTAGTCGATGCTCTGGGCTGTTTCCCTCTCGACCATGGAGCTTATCCCCCACAGTCTCACTGCCGCGCTCTCACTTACCGGCATTCGGAGTTTGGCTAAGGTCAGTAACCCGGTAGGGCCCATCGCCTATCCAGTGCTCTACCTCCGGCAAGAAACACACGACGCTGCACCTAAATGCATTTCGGGGAGAACCAGCTATCACGGAGTTTGATTGGCCTTTCACCCCTAACCACAGGTCATCCCCCAGGTTTTCAACCCTGGTGGGTTCGGGCCTCCACGAAGTCTTACCTCCGCTTCACCCTGCCCATGGCTAGATCACTCCGCTTCGGGTCTTGAGCGCGCGACTGACTCGCCCTGTTCGGACTCGCTTTCGCTACGGCTACCCCACACGGGTTAACCTCGCCACGCACCGCAAACTCGCAGGCTCATTCTTCAAAAGGCACGCAGTCACGACCGCCAAGCAAAACCTGACGGCGACGCTCCCACGGCTTGTAGGCACACGGTTTCAGGTACTATTTCACTCCGCTCCCGCGGTACTTTTCACCATTCCCTCACGGTACTATCCGCTATCGGTCACCAGGGAATATTTAGGCTTAGCGGGTGGTCCCGCCAGATTCACACGGGATTTCTCGGGCCCCGTGCTACTTGGGTGGCTCTCAAGCAAGCCGCTGATGTTTCGACTACGGGGGTCTTACCCTCTACGCCGGGCCTTTCGCATGCCCTTCGCCTACACCAACGGTTTATAACTCGCCGACCGGCCGGCAGACCGGTCAAGAAAGCTCCCACAACCCCGCCTGCGCAACCCCTGCCGGGTATCACACACAAACGGTTTGGCCTCATCCGGTTTCGCTCGCCACTACTCCCGGAATCACGGTTGTTTTCTCTTCCTGCGGGTACTGAGATGTTTCACTTCCCCGCGTTCCCTCCACACTGCCTATGTGTTCAGCAGTAGGTGACAGCCCATGACGACTGCCGGGTTTCCCCATTCGGACACCCCCGGATCACAGCTCGGTTGACAGCTCCCCGGGGCCTATCGCGGCCTCCCACGTCCTTCATCGGTTCCTGGTGCCAAGGCATCCACCGTGCGCCCTTAAAAACTTGGCCACAGATGCTCGCGTCCACTATGCAGTTCTCAAGCAACGACCCATCCCCCACACCCAACACCTCACGGCGCCTTCGGCGAGACCGGTCTCCATGTCCGAGGGGACTCATCGTTCCCTCAGGACCCAACAGCGTGCCCGACACCACCCCGCTCAAGGACCACGTTCCACGCCGAAGCAGTACTAGTGCCCATCACAAGGCCATGCCGAATAGTCAACGTTCCACCCATGAGCAACCGTGCGAGACACTCGCTCGCATCCGGCTATGTGCTCCTTAGAAAGGAGGTGATCCAGCCGCACCTTCCGGTACGGCTACCTTGTTACGACTTCGTCCCAATCGCCAGTCCCACCTTCGACAGCTCCCTCCCACAAGGGGTTGGGCCACCGGCTTCGGGTGTTACCGACTTTCGTGACGTGACGGGCGGTGTGTACAAGGCCCGGGAACGTATTCACCGCAGCAATGCTGATCTGCGATTACTAGAGACTCCGACTTCATGGGGTCGAGTTGCAGACCCCAATCCGAACTGAGACCGGCTTTTTGAGATTCGCTCCACCTCACGGTATCGCAGCTCATTGTACCGGCCATTGTAGCACGTGTGCAGCCCAAGACATAAGGGGCATGATGACTTGACGTCGTCCCCACCTTCCTCCGAGTTGACCCCGGCAGTCTCCCGTGAGTCCCCATCACCCCGAAGGGCATGCTGGCAACACAGGACAAGGGTTGCGCTCGTTGCGGGACTTAACCCAACATCTCACGACACGAGCTGACGACAGCCATGCACCACCTGTACACCGACCACAAGGGGGCACCCATCTCTGGATGTTTCCGGTGTATGTCAAGCCTTGGTAAGGTTCTTCGCGTTGCGTCGAATTAAGCCACATGCTCCGCCTCTTGTGCGGGCCCCCGTCAATTCCTTTGAGTTTTAGCCTTGCGGCCGTACTCCCCAGGCGGGGAACTTAATGCGTTAGCTGCGGCACGGACAACGTGGAATGTCGCCCACACCTAGTTCCCAACGTTTACGGCGTGGACTACCAGGGTATCTAATCCTGTTCGCTCCCCACGCTTTCGCTCCTCAGCGTCAGTATCGGCCCAGAGATCCGCCTTCGCCACCGGTGTTCCTCCTGATATCTGCGCATTTCACCGCTACACCAGGAATTCCGATCTCCCCTACCGAACTCTAGCCTGCCCGTATCGAATGCAGACCCGGGGTTGAGCCCCGGGCTTTCACATCCGACGCGACAAGCCGCCTACGAGCTCTTTACGCCCAATAATTCCGGACAACGCTCGCACCCTACGTATTACCGCGGCTGCTGGCACGTAGTTAGCCGGTGCTTCTTCTGCAGGTACCGTCACTTGCGCTTCTTCCCTGCTGAAAGAGGTTTACAACCCGAAGGCCGTCATCCCTCACGCGGCGTCGCTGCATCAGGCTTTCGCCCATTGTGCAATATTCCCCACTGCTGCCTCCCGTAGGAGTCTGGGCCGTGTCTCAGTCCCAGTGTGGCCGGTCGCCCTCTCAGGCCGGCTACCCGTCGTCGCCTTGGTAGGCCATTACCCCACCAACAAGCTGATAGGCCGCGGGCTCATCCTGCACCGCCGGAACTTTCCACCCCAGGGCATGCGCCCTAAGGTCGTATCCGGTATTAGCCCCGGTTTCCCGGAGTTATCCCAGAGTGCAGGGCAGATTGCCCACGTGTTACTCACCCGTTCGCCACTAATCCACCCCGAAGGGCTTCATCGTTCGACTTGCATGTGTTAAGCACGCCGCCAGCGTTCGTCCTGAGCCAGGATCAAACTCTCCGTGAATGCTTCCGGGCTATCCCGGTGACACAGTCACGAGAGCGGCACGGGCCGGAGGAATAATCCGGTCCGTGCACAGCGTCCTCGCTGTGTTTTCTTCAAAGGAACCTCATCCATCCAGGCCGTCAGGCCCAGCGGACGGGGTATCAACATATCTGGCGTTGACTTTTGGCACGCTGTTGAGTTCTCAAGGAACGGAAGCTTCCTTCGTTGCCGTTTCCGGCCCCTCCGGGCTTTCCCTTCGTTGTCTCCAGCTTATCAGATCCTTTCGGACCCGATTTTCGCTGGATTTGCGTTCCGGCCTTTCGGCTTTCCCGCTGCCCCGACTTTATCAGAGGTTTTCCGGCCGGTTTTCCCGGCCGCCCTCCGGAGTGCGGACGCGGTCGCGTCCGGCGGCTCTCGTCGTGGCGGTTGTGCCAACGTACTGGAGGCGGGCGCCCGGATGCAAATCGGGGCGCCCGCCTCCATGACGTGGCGTCAGACCTCGGCCACGGGTCGTCAGACCTCAACCACCACAGGCAGGATCATCGGGCGTCGGCGGTAGGTGTCGGAGACCCACTTGCCGACCGCGCGGCGGATCAGCTGTTGCAGCTGGTGGGGCTCGACGATGCCGTCGGCGGCCGACTTGAGCAGCGCGTCCTCGATCTTGCCGATGACCGGGGTGAACGCCTCGTCGTCGATTCCGGAACCGCGGGCCTGGATGTCCGGGCCGCCCACGATCTTGCCGGTGCTGGTGTCCACCACCACGAAGACCGAGACGATGCCCTCCTCGCCCAGGATGCGGCGATCCTTCAGGGAGGTCTCGGTGACGTCGCCGACCGAGAGGCCGTCCACGTACACGTACCCGGCGGGGACCTTGCCGACGATCTTGGCTACGCCGTCGGCGAGGTCGACCACCACGCCGTCCTCGGGGATGACCACCCGGTTCCTGGGCACCCCGGTGGCGACGCCGAGGTCGGCGTTGGCGCGCAGGTGACGCCACTCGCCGTGCACCGGCATCAGGTTGCGGGGCTTGCAGATGTTGTAGAAGTACAGCAGTTCGCCGGCCGAGGCGTGACCGGAGACGTGCACCTTGGCGTTGCCCTTGTGCACGACGTGGGCGCCCCACCGGGTCAGTCCGTTGATGACCCGGTAGACCGCGGCCTCGTTCCCCGGGATCAGCGACGAGGCGAGGATGACGGTGTCGCCCTCGACGATGCGGATCTGGTGGTCGCGGTTGGCCATGCGGGAGAGCGCGGCCATGGGTTCGCCCTGTGAACCGGTGCAGATCAGGACGATCTCCTCCTCGGGGAGGTCGTCCAGCGTCTTCACGTCCACCACCAGTCCGCCGGGGACGCGCAGATAGCCCAGGTCACGGGCGATGCCCATGTTGCGGACCATGGAGCGGCCGACGAAGGCGACCCGGCGCCCGTACTCGTAGGCGGCGTCGAGCACCTGCTGGATGCGGTGCACGTGGCTGGCGAAACTGGCCACGATGATGCGGCGTTCGGCCTTGGCGAAGACCTGGCGCAGCACCGGCGAGATGTCGCGCTCGTGCGGGATGAAGCCGGGGACCTCGGCGTTGGTGGAGTCCGACAGCAGCAGGTCGATGCCCTCCTCGCCGAGGCGGGCGAAGGCGGGCAGGTCGGTGAGGCGGCCGTCGAGCGGGAGCTGGTCCATCTTGAAGTCGCCGGTGTGCACCACCATGCCGGCCGGGGTGCGGATGGCGACCGCGAGCGCGTCCGGGATGGAGTGGTTGACGGCGACGAACTCGCAGTCGAACGGGCCGATGCGCTCGCGCTGCCCCTCGGCCACCTCCAGGGTGTAGGGGCGGATGCGGTGCTCGGCGAGCTTGGCCTCGATCAGCGCCAGGGTCAGCTTGGAGCCGACCAGCGGGATGTCCGGCTTCTCGCGCAGCAGGTAGGGGACGCCGCCGATGTGGTCCTCGTGCCCGTGGGTGAGGACGATGCCGACGATGTCGTCGAGGCGGTCCCGGATGGAGGTGAAGTCCGGCAGGATCAAGTCGATTCCGGGCTGCTCCTCCTCGGGGAAGAGCACCCCGCAGTCGACGATCAGCAGCCGGCCGCCGTACTCGAAGACCGTCATGTTGCGGCCGATCTCGCCGAGGCCGCCGAGCGGGGTCACACGGAGGGCGCCCTCCGCCAGGGCAGGCGGGGACGACAGATCAGGGTGCGGATGGCTCAAAAGGTTCTCCTCACCACTCACGCCACGGCCCCTGGTCCGGTGTGGGGGACCGCGTAGGACACGTGGCGCGAGTGAAAGCGTGCAGTGGAACTGTCCGTCTTCAGTTGTCTGAGATGGTCCGTATTCGGTTGTGAAGTCTTCGGTTTTCAGCCTTCGCTGAAGCTGTACCCCGTGCGGGCTACAGCTGTACCCCGCCGGCGGCGAGATCCTTCGCCAGCACCTCGGCCTCCTCGGCGGAGAGCTCGACCAGCGGCAGCCGCAGCGGGCCGCCGGGCAGGCCGCGCCGGGCCAGCGCCGCCTTGGTGGTGATCACGCCCTGGGTGCGGAACATACCGGTGTAGACGGGGAGCAGCTTCTGGTGGATCTCGGTGGCCTTGGCCACGTCACCGGCCAGGTACGCCTCCAGCAGGGCGCGCAGCTCGGCGGTGACCAGATGGGCCACGACCGAGACGAAGCCGACCGCGCCGACCGACAGCAGCGGCAGGTTGAGCATGTCGTCGCCGGAGTACCAGGCCAGGCCGGAGCGGGCGATGGCCCAGCTGGCGCGGCCGAGGTCGCCCTTGGCGTCCTTGTTGGCGACGATCCTGGGGTGGTCGGCGAGGCGGACGATGGTCTCGGTCTGGATCGGGACGCCGCTGCGGCCGGGGATGTCGTAGAGCATCACGGGCAGCCCGGTGGCGTCCGCGATGGCCGTGAAGTGGCGCAGCAGCCCCTCCTGGGTGGGCTTGCTGTAGTACGGCGTGACGGTCAGCAGTCCGTGGGCGCCGGCCCGCTCGGCCTGGCGGGCCAGTTCGACGCTGTGCCGGGTGTCGTTGGTGCCGACGCCGGCCACCACGAAGGCACGGTCGCCGACGGCCTCCCGGACGGCCCGTACGAGCAGCTCTTTCTCCGCATCGCTGGTGGTCGGGGACTCACCGGTGGTGCCGTTGACGACCAGGCCGTCGTTGCCGGCGTCCACCAGGTGGGCGGCGAGGCGCTGGGCGCCGTCGACGTCGAGAGCGCCGTCCGCGGTGAACGGCGTGACCATGGCGGTCAGGACCCGCCCGAAGGGGGTCTGCGGTGTGGAGGTCGGAGCCATGGGTCCAACGCTACTCGTTGCGCACATGCGCGCGCCCCCTCGGGGACCCTTGTCCGGGCGGACGAGGAGCTGGTCAGGGGATTCCGGCGCTGCCTGCTCGGGGGTCCAAGCAGCACCGGAATCCGTTCTGAAGCCTAGATGAACTTCACCAAAGCCCGCAATTGGGACACCTCGCACGGCCGTTCGCCCAGGCCCCGGAGCCCCGGGAAATTCCTCGGAAACCCCTGGGAAAGTCCTGGAAAAACCGGGTGCCCAAGGGGGTCGGTCAGGGCGCGATCCGGCCGTTGGCGTTGAAGGCGGCGTAGGTCAACGGCATGAGCCCGGCCCAGTGGGCCTCCATCCGCTCGGCCACCATCTCGATCTCGCGCTGCGGGAAGGAGGCCACCTTGGCCTGCTCGTGCTGGGTGCGCAGGGAGAGGAAGTGCATCAGCGAGCGGGCGTTGCAGGTGGCGTACATCGAGGAGAACAGGCCGACCGGGAGGACCGCGCGGGCCACCTCGCGGGCGACGCCCGCGTCCAGCATCCGCCGGTAGGAGGCGTACGCCTCGCGGTAGGTGGTCTCCATCTCCTCGGTGGTGATCTTGTGCTGCTCCGGGGTGCCGGGGACGAACTCGTACTTGCCCGGGCGGCCCTGCTGGACCAGCTTGCGGTCCTCGCCGGGGACGTAGAAGACCGGCTGGAGCTCGCGGTAGCGGCCGGACTCCTCGTTGTAGGACCAGCCGACGCGGTGCCGCATGAACTCGCGGAAGACGAAGATCGGGGCGCTGACCAGGAAGGTCATCGAGTTGTGCTCGAACGGGCTGCCGTGCCGGTCGCGCATCAGGTAGTTGATCAGTCCCTTGGACCGCTCCGGGTCCTTGCCGAGCTCGTCGATCGACTGCTCACCGACGGTCGAGACGCGCGCCGCGAAGAGCACGTCGGTGTCGGACGCGTCGTGCTTGACCAGCTCCACGCTCACGTCGCTGCGGAACCGGACGCCGGTTCCGGGGGAGGGGGTGGAGTTGTCGGTCACCGCGAGGTCCTTCCTGTTCGTCGCCGGCTCGCCCCGCGCGAGCGGCGGCGCCCAGCTTACGTGGCCCGGGCGGGGGGATTTCCCTCCCGGGATGTCCGGAAAACGGGCACCTTACGGCGTGGCCGGCCGTTGCGGGGGTAGGAGCCGCTGCCATGGCGGCCGACGCCGCCGTGGCACACCGCGTCCCGAGGGCCGGGGCACGGGCCGATCCGATGGGAGGGTGCCTTATGCGTGGCCGGGGAGAGCCCGTTCCGTTCGCCTTCGTCTCCGAGGCGGAGCGTTTCCGGAGCAATGTGACGCCTCCCCCGCGTGAGCCGGTCGGACGGGGGCGGATCGCCGCCTGGACGCTCGCCGCCATGACGGTGGTGGCCGCGCTGGTCGGCGCGGTGCTGCTGGGCGCTCCGGCGCTCGACGTCCACCAGGCCGGAAGTCCGGGCGTCCAGCAGGCGGACAGCGGCCACCACCACTGAACGGCCGCTTCCGGGGCCGCTGGTAGCCTCACCCGTCACACCCCACCGGGCGTGCCGGTGGGCTGACGCCTGCCGGAAAGGGACGCGCGCCGTGACCTTGTCCTTCCTCGCCCCCGACAGCGCCCATGACGAGCACTCGCTGGACCGGGCGGACGCCTCGGCGGATCCGGGGCGGGACGGCTGGCGGCGCCCCTACCGGCCGGGGCCGTGGCGGGTGGCGGTGGCGGCGGTGCTGCTGGTGGTCGCTTCGTACCTGCTGTTCGCCGGGTTGATCGTGGCGGCGGCCGGGGAGACGGGGCGGGCCGGGGTGCTGGTGGGCGCCGGGGTGGTGGTGACGGCGGTGGCCGGGCGGCTGCTGTGCTGCGGGGTCCGGGTGGGGCGCGCGGGGCTGCGGGTGACCGGCCTGCTGCGGACCACCACCTGGCGCTGGGAGCGGATAGCCCAGGTGCGTACCGTTCAGCAGCCGGTGCGGCTGCTGGGGTTGCCGCGGACGGTGCAGGGGCAGGCGCTGGTGCTGCGTCCGGTGCGCGGTCAGGCGCCGCGCCCGCTGCTGACCGATCGCGACGCCGACTTCATGGGCCGCCCGGAGGCGTTCGACATCGCCGCGGACGCCATAGAGGACGCGGTCGTCCAGGCCCGGGGCTGACCGGGGCCGGCCCGCCCGGCGCGGTCCGCTACGAACGCACCGGGCGGCCGTCGTGCAGGGCGATGGCGCGCTGCATGGCCTTGCGGGCCCGTGGGGTGTCCCGGGCGTCGTGGTAGGCGACGGCGAGGCGGAACCAGACCCGCCAGTCCTGCGGGGACGCCTCGGCCTCCGCCTTGCGCCGGGCGAAGACCGCGTCGGCCGAGTCGCGGTCGATCCGGCCGCCGGGGGTGCGGACCAGCTCGTCCACCGGCAGCCCGCCCTCGGCGTCGAGTTCCCGGGCGAGCCGGTCGGCGTTGCGGGCGAACGCGGTGGTCTGCCAGAGGAACCAGGCCCCGATGACCGGGATCACCAGCACGGCCACCCCGAAGACCACGGTGACCGGGGTGCCCTGCTCGATGAGGACGACGCCCCTGCTGCCGGCCAGTACGAAGTAGACGACCAGCACGGCGGCGAGGACGAAATAGGTGATCTTGGCGCGCATCGGCGTCAGTCCAGATCCAGGAAGTGCTCCAGGCCGAAGGTCACCCCGGGGTGCGCGGCGACCTTGCGCACGGCCAGCAGGATGCCGGGCATGAAGCAGCTGTGGTGCAGCGAGTCGTGGCGGATGGTGAGCGTCTCGCCGGTGTCGCCGAAGAGCACCTCCTGGTGGGCGAGGAGGCCGCGCAGCCGTACCGCGTGCACCGGCACCCCGTCCACGTCGGCCCCGCGGGCGCCCGCCAGCCCGTGGGTGGTGGGGTCCTGCTGGCGTTCCCGGCCGGCCCGTTCGCGGGCGGCGGCGATCAGCTGGGCGGTGCGGGTGGCGGTGCCGGAGGGGGCGTCGGCCTTGCCGCTGTGGTGCAGTTCGACGACCTCGACGGAGTCGAAGAAGCGGGCCGCCTGCTGGGCGAAGCGCATGGTGAGCACGGCGCCGATGGAGAAGTTGGGGGCGATGAGCACGCCCGTCTCCGGCGTTCCGGCCAGCCAGCCGTCGAGCACGGCGAGGCGCTCCTCGGTCCAGCCGGTGGTGCCGACCACGGCGTGGATGCCGTTGCGGGTGCAGAACCGCAGGTTCTCCATGACCGCGTCGGGGTGGGTGAGTTCGACGGCGACCTCGGCGCCGGCCGCCGTCAGCGCGTCCAGCGGGTCACCGCGGCCGATCGCGGCGACCAGTTCCAGGTCGTCGGCGGCCTCCACGGCCCGTACCGCCTCGGAGCCGATCCGGCCACGGGCGCCGATGACGGCCACGCGGAGCTTGCTCATCGTTCCTCACATTCCAGGTGTCGTCGGGTGGGACCGCGTCAGGAGACGGCCGACCGCAGCCGGGTCTCGTGGCGGCCCAGCGGGCCGATGGCGGCCAGCGAGGGCCGGGCGTCCAGCACATCACGGGCGACGGCGCGCACGTCGTCGGGGGTGACCGCGGCGATCTTCGCCAGCATCTCGTCCACCGACAGCTGCTCGCCCCAGCACAGTTCGCTCTTGCCGATGCGGTTCATCAACGCGCCGGTGTCCTCCAGGCCCAGCACGGTGGAGCCGGACATCTGGCCGACGGCCCGCCGCAGTTCCTCGTCGGTTATCCCGTTCTCGACGACCGAGTTCAGCTCGTCCCGGCATATCGAGAGCACCTCGGCGGCCTTGGCCGGGGCGCACCCCGCGTACACCCCGAACATGCCGCAGTCGGCGAAGGAGGAGGTGTAGGAGTACACCGAGTAGGCCAGGCCGCGCTTCTCCCGGATCTCCTGGAACAGGCGGGAGCTCATGCCGCCGCCGAGGGCGGTGTTGAGCACGCCCAGCGCCCAGCGTCGCTCGTCGGTGCGGGACAGGCCGGGGACGCCGAGGATGACGTGGGCCTGCTCGGTGCGGCGGTCCAGCAGTTCGACGCGGCCCGAGGGGCGGATGCGGCGGCTGCCGGAACGGGGGTCCACCGGCTGGGCGTCGGGGTCGCCGAGGGCTCCGGCGCGTTCGAAGGCGCGGCGGACCTGGCGGACCACGGTGGCGTGGTCGACGTTGCCGGCGGCGGCGACCACGAGGTTCCGGGCGCCGTAGTGCTTGCGGTAGAAGCGGGCGATCCGGTCCCGGCCGAGGGCGTTGACCGTCTCGACGGTGCCGAGGACCGGGCGGCCGAGCGGGGAGTCGCCGAGCAGCGCGGTGCTGAACAGGTCGTGCACCTGGTCGCCCGGGTCGTCCTCGGTCATCGCGATCTCCTCCAGGACGACGCCGCGTTCGGCCTCGACGTCCTCGGGGGTGATCAGCGAGCCGGTGAGCATGTCGCAGATGACGTCTATGGCCAGCGGCAGGTCGCTGTCGAGCACCCGCGCGTAGTAGCAGGTGTACTCCTTGGCGGTGAAGGCGTTCATCTCACCGCCGACCGCGTCGACCACCGCGGAGATCTCCAGCGCGGAGCGGCGCTTAGTGCCCTTGAAGAGCAGGTGCTCCAGGTAGTGGGTGGCGCCGCCGAGGCTGGGCGTCTCGTCGCGGGAGCCGACCTGGGCCCAGATGCCGAAGGTGGCCGAGCGGACGGTGGGCCAGCTCTCGGTGACGACGCGCAGGCCCCCGGGGAGGACGGTACGGCGCACCGTGCCGCTGCCGCCGTCGCCCTTGAGTACGGTCCGGGTCGTGGTACGGGGGACGGCCCGCCCCTTGCTGGAGGGGCGGGCCGTCACCTGTCGGGTACGCGAGGTCACTTGGCCGACGCGTCCTCGGCGGTCTCGGCGGCGGAGTCGCCCTCGCCCTCGATCACCGGGATCAGCGACAGCTTGCCGCGCTGGTCGATCTCGGCGATCTCGACCTGGACCTTGGCGCCGACCTGCAGCACGTCCTCGACGTTCTCCACGCGCTTGCCGCCAGCGAGCTTGCGGATCTGCGAGATGTGCAGCAGGCCGTCCTTGCCCGGCATGAGCGAGACGAAGGCGCCGAAGGTGGTGGTCTTCACCACGGTGCCCAGGTAGCGCTCGCCGACCTCGGGCATCGTCGGGTTGGCGATGCCGTTGATGGTGGCGCGGGCGGCCTCGGCGGCGGAGCCCTCGGAGGCGCCGATCAGGACGGTGCCGTCGTCCTCGATGGCGATCTCGGCGCCGGTGTCCTCCTGGATCTGGTTGATCATCTTGCCCTTGGGGCCGATGACCTCGCCGATCTTGTCGACCGGGATCTTGATGCTGATGATCCGCGGCGCGTTGGGGGACATCTCGTCCGGGACGTCGATGGCCTCGCTCATCACGTCGAGGATGTGCAGCCGGGCGTCGCGGGCCTGCTTCAGCGCGGCGGCCAGCACCGAGGCGGGGATGCCGTCGAGCTTGGTGTCGAGCTGGAGCGCGGTGACGAACGTCTTGGTGCCGGCGACCTTGAAGTCCATGTCGCCGAAGGCGTCCTCGGCACCGAGGATGTCGGTCAGCGTCACGTAGTGCGTCTCACCCTCGATCTCCTGGGAGATCAGGCCCATGGCGATACCGGCGACCGGGGCCTTGAGCGGCACACCGGCGTTCAGCAGCGACATGGTGGAGGCGCACACCGAGCCCATCGAGGTGGAGCCGTTGGAGCCCAGCGCCTCGGAGACCTGGCGGATCGCGTAGGGGAACTCCTCGCGGGTCGGCAGGACCGGGATCAGCGCCCGCTCGGCCAGCGCGCCGTGGCCGATCTCGCGGCGCTTGGGGGAGCCGACGCGGCCGGTCTCACCGGTGGAGTACGGCGGGAAGTTGTAGTTGTGCATGTAGCGCTTGCGCGTCTCGGGCGAGAGCGTGTCGAGCTGCTGCTCCATGCGCAGCATGTTGAGCGTGGAGATGCCCAGGATCTGGGTCTCGCCGCGCTCGAACAGCGCCGAGCCGTGGACCCGCGGGACCACCTCGACCTCGGCGGACAGGGTGCGGATGTCGGTGACCCCGCGGCCGTCGATGCGGACCTTGTCCTTGATGACGCGCTCGCGCACCAGCTTCTTGGTGAGCGCGCGGTAGGCGGCCGAGATCTCCTTCTCGCGCCCCTCGAACTGCGGCAGCAGCTTCTCGGCGGCGAGCGCCTTGACCCGGTCCAGCTCGGCCTCGCGGGCCTGCTTGCCGGCGATGGTGAGCGCCTGGGCCAGCTCGTCGCGGACGGCCTCGGTGAGCGCCTCGAGCACGTCGTCCTGGTAGTCCAGGAAGATCGGGAACTCGGCGGTCGGCTTGGCGGCCTTGGCGGCCAGCTCGGCCTGGGCCTGGCAGAGCGCCTTGATGAACGGCTTGGCGGCCTCCAGACCGGCGGCCACGACCTCCTCGGTCGGCGCCTCGGCGCCGCCCTCGACCAGCTTGATGGTCTTCTCGGTGGCCTCCGCCTCGACCATCATGATCGCGACGTCGCCGTCCTCCAAGGTGCGGCCGGCGACCACCATGTCGAAGACGGCCTCTTCGAGCTCGGTGTGGGTCGGGAACGCCACCCACTGGCCGCGGATCAGGGCGACCCGGACGCCGCCGATCGGGCCGGAGAACGGCAGACCGGCCAGTTGCGTCGAGGCCGAGGCGGCGTTGATCGCGACCACGTCGTACAGGTGCTCCGGGTGGAGCGCCATGATGGTGGCGACGACCTGGATCTCGTTGCGCAGGCCCTTCTTGAAGGACGGGCGCAGCGGGCGGTCGATGAGCCGGCAGGTGAGGATGGCGTCCTCGGAGGGGCGGCCCTCGCGGCGGAAGAACGAGCCGGGGATGCGCCCGGCGGCGTACATCCGCTCCTCGACGTCGACCGTCAGCGGGAAGAAGTCGAGCTGGTCCTTGGGGTGCTTCGAGGCGGTGGTGGCCGACAGCACCATGGTCTCGTCGTCCAGGTAGGCCACGGCGGAGCCGGCGGCCTGACGGGCGAGGCGGCCCGTCTCGAAGCGGACGGTGCGGGTGCCGAAAGCGCCGTTGTCGATGACGGCTTCGGCGTAGTGGGTCTCGTTCTCCACTATGGGGATTCTCCTTCGTCCGTCACCGGGCGACCCGCCCGGTGACCTTCCACGGTGGAGCGCCGCGTCGCGGACCGTTGCCGCCCAGGGCGATGAGGACCGGTCTTCGATCGAAGCCGCCGGGGCGCGATGCGTCATCCCGGAGGCCACTACCGAGGACCGGCGCCTCGGGCACCGACCCGGCGGGCCGGTGGGCGCGGGCGCTCCTCCACTGTTCACATCTGAAGTTGTTACGGGGCCAGCCTACAAAGGTTGCGGTCCGGCCACACGTACAGCGGGCGACCGCGTGCGAACGGCGGCCGGCCCGGATGCGGGTCCGAGCCCGTGTACGGCAAAGGGAGCGGTCCCCTCGCTGGGAACCGCTCCCTTCACGGCGGCTTAGCGGACGCCCGCGGCGCCGGCCCGGATGCCCAGGCGCTCCCGCAGCTCACGGAAGCGCGTGATGTCCTTCTTGGCCAGGTACTGCAGCAGGCGGCGGCGCTGGCCGACGAGCAGCAGAAGACCACGGCGCGAGTGGTGGTCGTGCTTGTGGGTCTTCAGGTGCTCGGTGAGGTCGGTGATCCGGCGGGTCAGCAGAGCGACCTGGACCTCGGGGGAGCCGGTGTCGCCCTCCTTGGTACCGAACTCAGCGATGATCTGCTTCTTGGTGGCGGCGTCGAGCGGCACACTCACTCCTCGGGGTCGTTGGTCCCACGAGCGCCCCTGGTCTTCGTCACAGGGGTTCTTCGATACTCGGGGGAAGCGCATGCGTGCGGACACGCAGTGGTGACCCAGGGTACCAGTGCCGCGGTAGCCCTTTTGCCACCGGCTCAGCCCGAGGCCATGCCGCGGGCCGCCGCGTAGACGTCGAGCACCGCCAGGCACAGCGGGATCAGCGACAGCAGCACCGCCGCCTCGGCCAGGTCGAGCACGCGCCCCCAGAACGGCGAGACGCCCCGGGCCGGCACGATCAGCGCGATCGCGGCGAGGAGCGCGGCGCCGGCCACCACCGCCGCGGTCAGCCACAGGGTACGCACGTCGGCGGCGGCGCGGTCGCCGCCGGGCGGGTGGAGCGCCAGCCCGGCGAGGAGCAGCGCGATCGCGCCCACCCCGGCGGTCAGCAGGCAGGCGATCTGCGCGGTGTGGCGGAAGAGCCGGGCCCGGGAGACGGTGGCGAGCCCCGCGGCGAGGGCGAGCAGCTGCGCCCAGACCGAGTGGCCGAAGCCGAGGACGGCGGCGCCGCAGGCGATCACCGCGGAGCAGCCGCCGGCCAGGCCGAGCAGGAGTTCGTGGCCGCGGCGGGCGGCGGCGGCGATCCGGGCCTCGTCCACCGGCTCGGGCGACGGCGGCTCCCCGCCGGGGCCGCCGCGCCCGGTCTCGTACCCGATGGGCAGCCGGGCGAAGCGGGCGGAGAGCGCGGGCAGGAAGGCGATGGCGCCGACGGCGGCGACCACGCAGACCGCGGCCACCGAGGTGGCCCTCGCCCCGGTGAGCACGGCGGTGAACGCGGCCAGGGTGCCGGTGGCGGCGAGCACGGCGGTGGCCACGAAGGGCGCGTCGCCGTCCGGGGTGACCGCGGTCAGCAGGGCGGTGGCGACCAGCACGGTGACGCAGCCGAGCAGGAACTGCAGGCGTCCGGGCCCGGCGCCCGGGGCGGCGGCGGCGATCCCGGTGCCCGCGATCAGCAGGTGGGGTACGGCGGCCAGGCCCAGCGCGGCGGCCGAGCCGCGGTCGCGGTAGATCCGGGCGCGTACCGCGGAGCCGGCGGTCAGGCAGACGCCCACGGCGCCGGCGACCAGGCCGGGCAGCGCGTGCATGTCGTGGCGGACCGGGTCGGCCCACCACAGCACGAGGGCGGCGAGGGCGAGCAGCAGCACGGCGCCGCCGAGTCCGGCGGGGCGCAGCAGGTCGTCGCTCCAGCGCCGCCGGTCGCGGCCGACGGCGGCGGCGACGGCGTCGGCCACGTCGTCGTGGACGGCGGGCGGCAGCGATTCGGCGAACGGGCGCAGCGCCAGCACCTCGCCGTCGAGCACCCGCTGGGCGGCCGGGGTGCGCGCGGGGTCGAGCACGGTGCCGTCCCGGCGCACCAGGTGCCAGCCCTCGGGGACGCCGGCCGCCTGCTGCTGGCCGGTCAGCCGCAGCAGCTCGGGGTAGAGGTCGGCGAGTGCGACGTCCTCGGGCAGCGCGACGTCGATACGGCTGTCGGGTGCGACGACGGTGACCCGGCAGAAGCCGGTCGCGGTGGTCGTGCTCACCTCGCGGTCTCCCCCTTGAGTGGTGATGGCCGGCGGGTGCCGGTCGCGGGACGGCGGCTGCGCGTGGCGGGCCGCCGGTGGGTCACAACTTAACGGTCCGGCGGGAGGCGTGCGGGCGGGGCGTCCGGCGCCAGTAGGATCGGCCGACGGGCGGAGGGGGGCCGTCGCCACTGGGGCGCCGGTGCGGAACCGACCTTTCCGCATTGAGGATTGATGCTTCGGTGAGCGTGGTCGTCGTCAAGCGCCCGCCCAGGGTGGCACCGCCCGAGGTGCCGGCCGGGGAAGTCCGTCTGGAGACGCCGCCCGAGCTGCCGCGCGACCAGGAGCAGGGGATGCTGATGACCCTGCTGCCGATGGTCGGCATGGCCTCCTCGGCGGCGTTCTTCTTCATGCCCGGCTCGGCGGCGTTCATGAAGGTGATGGGCGGTCTGATGCTCGCCTCCACCGGGGTGATGGCGGTCGCCCAGGCGGTCCGGGTGCGCCAGGGCCCCGGCGGGCGGCTGTCCCAGGCGCGCCGGGACTACTTCGCGTACCTGGCGCAGGTGCGGCGGCACGTCCGGCGTACCGCGCGGGCGCAGCGTGCCGCGCAGTTGGTGGTCCACCCGGAGCCGGGGCAGCTGTGGGCGCTGGTGGCGCAGGGCCGCCGGGTGTGGGAACGCCGGATCACCGACGAGGACTTCGCCCAGGTGCGCATCGGGCTCGGGGCGCAGGACCTGGCCACCCCGCTGGTGGCGCCGGTGACGGCCCCGGTGGAGGAGCTGGAGCCGCTGACCGCGGCGGCGATGCGGAACTTCCTGGCGGCGCACTCGGTGGTCGACGGGCTGCCGCTGGCGGTCAGCCTGCGGGCGTTCTACCACGTGACCGTCTCCGGTGACGCGCAGGCCGCGCCCGCCGCGGTGCGCGCGCTGCTCGCCCAGCTGGCCGCGTTGCACTCCCCCGAGGACCTGGTGATCGCGGTCGCCGCGGGCCACCGGGCCGGCCACCGCTGGGAGTGGACGAAGTGGCTGCCCCACTGCCAGCAGCCCAAGGAGACCGACGGCGCGGGGAGCCGGCGGCTGTACTCGGACGACCTCGCCGAGCTGGAGGAGATGCTCGCCGACCGGTTCGACGGCCGCCCCCGGTTCGGCCGGGAGGCGCCGCCGCTGCTGGACCGCCCGCATCTGGTGGTCGTCCTGGACGGCGCCGTGGTCCCCGCCGACTCGGTGCTCGCCTCCGCCGAGGGGTTGCAGGGCGTCACCGTGCTGGAGGTCGTCCCCGGGGAGCTGGACGAGCCGCGCGGCGGGTTGTCGGTGGTGGTCCACCCGGACCGGCTGCGGCTGCGGTCGCCGGGCGGACGGACCTACGAGGGGCGCCCCGACGCGCTGTCGGCGGCCGAGGCGGAGGCGCTGGCCCGGCAGCTCGCGCCGCTGCGGGTCGGCGGCGGGGACGACGACGAACCGCTGCTGAACAACCTGGACTTCACCGATCTGCTGCGGCTGGGCGACGCCGCCTCGGTGGACGTCGCCCGCACCTGGCGTCCGCGGGCCCGCCACGACCGGCTGCGGGTGCCGATCGGGGTGGGCGAGAACGGTGAGCCGGTGCTGCTGGACCTGAAGGAGGCGGCGCAGGACGGCATGGGGCCGCACGGGCTGTGCGTGGGCGCCACCGGCTCCGGCAAGTCGGAACTGCTGCGCACCCTGGTGCTGGGCCTGGCGGTGACCCACTCCTCCGAGACGCTCAACTTCGTGCTGGCCGACTTCAAGGGCGGCGCCACCTTCGCCGGGATGTCCACGCTGCCGCACGTGGCCGCCGTGATCACCAACCTGGCGGACGACCTGGCGCTGGTGGACCGCATGCGGGACGCCATCACCGGCGAACTCCAGCGCCGCCAGGAGATGCTGCACGCCTCCACCTTCGCCAACGTCCACGACTACGAGAAGGCACGGGCGGCCGGCGCCCCGCTGCCACCGCTGCCGTCGCTGGTGCTGGTGATCGACGAGTTCAGCGAACTGCTCAGCGCCAAGCCGGACTTCATCGATATGTTCATCCAGATCGGCCGCATCGGACGGTCGCTGGGGGTGCATCTGCTGCTCGCCTCGCAGCGTCTGGAGGAGGGCCGGCTGCGCGGGCTGGACACCTACCTGTCGTACCGGATCGGGCTGCGGACGTTCTCCGCCTCCGAGTCGCGGGCCGCGCTCGGCGTGCCGGACGCCTACCACCTGCCGTCGGTGCCGGGTTCGGGGTACCTGAAGTTCGGCACCGACACGATGGTGCGGTTCAAGGCGGCGTACGTCTCCGGCGTCTACCGGGGCTCCGGCGTCCCAGCCGCCGTCGGGCCGGTGCCGGCCGAGCGGCGTCCGGTGCTCTTCACCGCGGGGCACGTGCCGGTGGTGCGGGGCGAGCCGGTGCCGGTGGCGCCGCAGGACGCGCATGCCCCCACCGACGCGGACGCCTTCGCCGACACCGTGCTCGACGTGGTGGTGCGCCGGCTGGAGGGCCAGGGGCCCCCGGCCCACCAGGTGTGGCTGCCGCCGCTGGGCGAGGCGCCCGCGCTGGACCAGCTGTTCTCCTCGCCGCTGGCGGTGCACCCGGTGCGCGGGCTGACGGTCTCGGAGCCGGAGCCCGCCGAGGCGCCGGGCCGGCTGGTGGTGCCGGTCGGCCTCGTGGACCAGCCGTTCCAGCAGCGGCGGGACGTGCTGCGGCGGGACTTCTCCGGTGCCGCCGGGCACGCCCTGGTGGTCGGCGGCCCGCGTTCCGGCAAGTCGACGCTGCTGCGCACCCTGATCGGCGCCTTCGCCCTCACCCACACCCCGGCCGAAGCGCAGTTCTACTGCCTGGACTTCGGCGGCGGCGGACTGGCCGCCGTCGAGGGGCTGCCGCACGTCGGCGGGGTGGCCGCCCGGCTCGACGGCGACAAGGTCCGGCGTACGGTCGCCGAGGTGGCCGGCGTCCTCGCCCGGCGTGAACTGCTCTTCCGCCGCGAGGGCATCGACTCGATGACCACGTACCGCAAGCGCCGCGCCGCCGGTGAACTTCCCGGTGAACCCTGGGGCGACGTCTTCCTGGTGATCGACGGCTGGAACACCCTCAAGGCCGACTTCGAGGCGCTGGAACCCGTGGTGGGCGACATCGCCGCGCGCGGCCTGGGCTTCGGGGTGCACGTGGTGATCAGCGCCGCCCGCTACATGGAGGTGCGCCCCGCGCTCAAGGACCTGCTGCTGAGCCGGTTCGAGCTGCGGCTCGGCGACCCCGCGGACTCCGAGATCGACCGGCGCACCGCGGTCAACGTCCCGGTGGGCGCCCCCGGCCGCGGACTCACCCCGGAACGGCTGCACTTCCTGACCGCGTTGCCGCGCGTCGACGGCGCGGCCGACCCGGCCGGCTCCGCGGAGGCCACGGCCGCCTTCGTGCGGTCGGTCGCCCGCGGCTGGACCGGGCCGTCCGCCCCTCAGGTACGGATGCTCCCCACCGATCTGCCGGCCGCCCGCCTGCCCCGCGGCTTCGAGCACCCCGACCGCGGGGTCGCCATCGGCATCGACGAGAACGACCTCGAACCGGTCTTCATCGACTTCGACACCGACCCGCTCTTCCTCGTCTACGGCGAGAGCGAGTCCGGCAAGACCGCGCTGCTGCGGCTGCTCGTCAAGCAGATCAGCGAACGGTGGACGCCGGAGGAGGCGCTGATCGTGGTCGGCGACTACCGGCGCGGCCTGCTCGGCGCCGTCCCCGACTCCCACCTGCTCCAGTACTCCGCGGCCCCCAACACCCTCCAGGAACACATGGAGCAGATCGCCACCATCATGGCCCGCCGCGTCCCCGGCCCGGACGTCACCGCCCGGCAACTACGGGAACGCAACTGGTGGTCGGGGCCGCAGGCGTTCGTCGTCATCGACGACTACGACCTGGTGGCCACCTCCACCGGCAACCCCATGCTCGCCGTCGTCGAACACCTCCCCTACGCCCGCGACATCGGCGTCCGCTTCATCGTCGCCCGCAACTCCGCGGGCGCCGGGCGCTCCTCCTACGAAACCTTCACCCAACGCTTCAAGGAACTCGGCGCCCAGGGCCTCGTACTCTCCGGCGACCCCGCCGAAGGCGAACTCCTAGGCCCCGTCCGCGCCCGCCCCCTCCCCCCGGGCCGCGGTGTCCTGGTCTCCCGACGGAGGGGTAACCGGCTGGTGCAGACGGGGTGGTTGCCGGCGCAGTGAGGTGGGGGGGCGGTGGATCAGGGTGCGCGGGGGCTGACGGTGTGGGGGGGGTGGGGGCTGGTTGCGGAGGGTCGGTGGGGGGGCGGGGCCGTGGCGGCGCGTGGGTGCGTCGGACGCTGACGGTGCGGGGCGGTTGCGGGGTACGGTTCGGGGGGCGCTGCCGTGGCGGCTCAGTGTGCGCGTCGGCGTCGCAACACCGCGGCGCCGAGGCCGCCGCCCACCACGACGACCGCCGCAGCGATTCCCGCCCACATCCATGCCCCGGTGTCCCCTGCCCCTCCGCCCCTGGCCGCCCCCGCCTGGGTGGGCTTCCCGGAGGACTTGCCTGCCGGTGCGGTCGAGGGCGAGGGCGACCCGAGATTCGGGAACAACGGATTCACATCCGCCGGCCCCGGATCCCCGGCCCCGTCGAGCAGAGCGACGCGGGGGCGTACGGTGCCGTATCCGATGTACTCGCTGGGAATCTTCCCCGTCTTCGGCTTCCCCGCCGTATTGATCAGCACTCGCAGGACCTGATTGTTGGTCCAGTCCGGATGCTTGGCCCAGACGAGCGCGGCAGAGGCGGAGGCGAGAGCGGTGGCTTCGCTGGTGCCGTACCCGATGCAATAACCGTCACCATAGTGCGCCAGTGATTTGGAACAATGACCAGGAACGTCTACTCCGGGGGCAACCAGCGCAACTTGAGGCCCATAGGTAGAAAATTTTCCCACGGTACCGGTTTTATCGACAGCGCCTACACCTACCGCCCCCGGAGTTGCAGCGGGATAGCTGAGAGGGTTCCCGGACTGGGCATCATTACCAGTCGCCGCAAACACCAAAGAGCCGCGCTTGAGAGCGTACTGCACAGCGGGCCCCAAAGGAGCACGATCTTCCGGTGACGAGGAAAGGTCCGGCACGCCGATCGCGATATTAATGACCTTCGCTCCATGGTCGGCCGCATAATGGATGGCATCGGCCACCCGCTTCAAGTCGCGTCCGGGGCGATTAGGGCCGCCACCCGCAAGCACTCTGAGCGGCAAGATCTTGGCACCCGGCGCCAAACCCACGATCCCGCCATCATCTCCGGTTCCCGCGATGAGCATGGCCATGGACGTGCCATGCCCGTCAGTGTCGTTCCAGCCATTTCCTGTTGGAGAGGTGTAGTCCTTACCAGGCAGCACTTGGCCGACGAGTTCCGTCACCTTACCGTCACTTCCCGTGTCGACAACCGCGACCGTGACTCCCTGACCGGTGCTTACTTTCCACATGGCATCGGCCTGCATAGGGCCCAGGTACCACTCACGGTCACGGACCGAATCAGCCCGGGCGACGGGTGCATTGGCCGGACAGGTCGCCCAGAGCGCGACCGCCGTCGCAACGGCCGCCACGCCGCGCCCGAGGTACCTGCCAGGTGTTCGCCGCATCACAATTCATCCGTCTCGTCGAGCCTGTCCATACCGCTGGTGAAGCACTAATCGATGACCGGAGGCACGGCCTTCCGGCCACCGGCCATCCACGTTTCCTCGTCCTCGACCAGGTAGTCCGGCCTGGTGCCGCTCCGACCGCGATCCCGCGGGCCCGTTCCGAGGTGTGGTCCTCCGGCGACGGGGCCCATCGGAAGACCGCTGTTTCCGAGGGCTGTCCCTTCCTCCGGCGTCATGGAACGGCGCAGGCCGGATCCGCCCGACGTGTAGTCACGCACCGTAGCAGCCCCCTTTGGGGGTGTACTTGTCTCCGGGCCCACGACCCCGGGAATTCGGCTTCCCGAGAAGCCTGTGCCGGTGGCGCCGCCTACGGTGCCACCGGGGGTGCGGCCGACGAATCCCGGGCCGCTCATCGGCTCGTCGCCGACGACGATGCCGCGTGAGGGCTTGGCAATTGCCCGAGGCTCGCCGCCAATGGGCAAACCGCCGGTGACGCCGTCGCCTTCACCAGTAATGCGGCGAGCAACTTGGTCGACCGGATCAGTTTGCGGAGTGCTGAATCGATCGGTGACGCGGCCTGCGCTCCTGTCGACCGTGGTAGGTACACCTGGAACCACAGTGTGGGGAATGCCACTCGTTCCGGTTCGATGTCGTCCATCGTTGCCGAATGATTGATCCACACTTCGGTTCGGCGTCACCGTCACTGTCTGTACGTCATCGAGTCCTGTGCGCTCTCCCCCATCGTAGTTGGCTTTATGGGTCCGGCTCACCGCCTCAGAGATTTGCCGTCCATGCGTCACCAAAGGCTGTTCTGAGCCGGGCTCATTGGATTGGATTCCGTAAGCAGTTGCGCCTCCGCCGCTCTCCGATGAAGTGCCGTTCTGCGACTTACCCAGCCACTGCTGACCTCCGGCCCGTGCATAAATCGGCAGAGGATCCTGCGGTACCGCCGTAAACGGCGGCGGCGATTCCTTCCGCATCCCCTCACTCGCCGCCCGATACGCCGACGCCAACATGTTCATCTGCGGGATCGCCTCCTGCCGGGCCGACTCCAGTCTGGCGCGGGCTTCCGCGTCCTTCTTGGGGTCGACGTAGCACTGGTCGGCCGGGACCGGGGGGAGGCCGTTCTTGACGCGGGAGAGGGCGGAGCCGGCGTCGTTCATGAAGGAGGCGGCGTTGTAGGTGTAGTCGGCGAGTTTGAGGGTGTTGCGGGCGAGTTGTCGGCCCCAGTCGTGGAAGGCGCGTGCGCCTTCGCCCTGCCATTCGACGCCTTGGATGCTCGACATCAGTTGGCTGCCGATGGTCTGCAGCTGGTTCATGGCGGATTCGAGGGCCTGGGCCCGGGCCAGGATCAGTTGCGGGTCGGCGTTGGCGACCATGGCGTGCATGTCGAACAACGAGACGTGCTCGAAGTCGGTCCCGCTCATCGTTGTGCAGCCCCCGGTTAGATGTCGCTCGCTTGTTTGGCGTCGCCGACGGGGTCGGGCGGCCGGTGGCCGGTCGTGGTCGCCGGGTCGGCCGGCGTCACGCCCTTCCGGTTCAGCCGGTCCACATACTGCTGCGTCCGGCGCTGGATGCTCATCAGGCGCTGGGCCTGGTCGGCGTCGACGTCTTCGTAGCCGTGGCGGGCCATGTCGACCGTGATGCCCATGGCTTCGAGTTGGTCGCCGAGGAGTTGGGAGAGGGTGGCGAGGCGGTCGTGGACTTCGTCGTAGGCGGCGGAGATGTCGGCGGCTTCGGGGAAGTGGTCGGCGCCGAAGGCGGCCTTGGTGATGATCTGGTCGCGGATGCGGGTGTGGGAGGCGTCGGAGTGCTCGAGGTCGGCGAGGATCTGGTCGACGCCGTTCTTGAAGGTGACGAGGGACTCGGTCACCGTGTGCAGGTCTTGGCCGCCGGACGGCGGTGGTGTTCGGACGGCGTGTGGTGGCGCGTCGTCGGGTCGCAGTGCCATCTGCTGCCCTTCCCCCCTGGGTGTTCAGCCGTTCGGGGGTACCGGTGACGCGGGGGTACCCCCGAACGGTGGTTGCAGAACTCGGCGGTGGCCGGCCGTGCTGCTCAGTTGCCGAAGCCGCGGGCGGCCCGGCGGTCGGTGTCGCGGTAGCCGTCGACGGAGTCGTCGAGCAGTGAGGCGATGGAGCGGAGTTTGTCGCCGAGGTCGCGGGTGGTGTCGGACCAGGGCTTCTGGACCTGCTGGTAGGCGGTCTGGCCCTCGCCGTGCCACTTCTCGGTGACCTGGGCGACGTACTTCTGGAGGTCGTCGAGCTCACGCTCGATCGCGCCGGCGGCGTTGCGCAGGTCGTTGGCTGCTTCGCCGACCGTGTGGTACGAGACGGAAATTCCGGGAGCTCCGGACACGGCTCACTCCTTGGCGGATGGGTGCGGATCGGTAGGGACCGGTGTGGCGGCCTCGGTCAGCCGAGGCGCGAGAGGATGTCGCCGCCGCCCGCGGCGGCGCGGCGGTACTTGGACTCCTCCTCCTCGTCCCGCGCGGTGTAGCCGCGGTTGCTCGCGTCCACCGCTTCCTTGATCCGCTGGAGGTAGCCCTTCAGCTTCTCGACGTCCTGGTTGACCTCGGTCTGCAGGTGCTGGAAGGCGCTGCCGCCGGCGCCCTTCCAGCCCGCCTTCACCGTGTCGACCATGTTCTGCAGCGCGCGGACCTGCTGTTCGAGTGTGGTCTGCATGCTTTGCAGCCGGTTGGACAGCGTGGTCAGATCATGGCGTTCGACATCGAGGTCACCTGCCATGGTCCCTCCCCCCAAGGTTGTGATGTGCGCGGGGATCCGTACGCGTGGCGCGGGCCCCCGGCGCGTCGTGGACCAACGACGCGCGACCTACTTTAGCCATCGCCTGTGACAGCCCCCACGGCATTCCCCGGCTCGCGGGCATTCCACCGGAACCCGGTATTCCGACCGGGATTCCGGCACCCCGTCACCGGGTGTTTTCCCGCCGTCCTCCGATCGGGCGATGCCGGGGTCCGGGTGCCCCGGACGGCCTTGCCATTCCTTGACGCCCCATCAGGCGCGCGGTACCCAGGAATGGCCAATCCGATCGGTCAACCGGAGTTCCGAAACGCCCGCGGGGCATTGCTCCGGCCACCGGCGAAGGGATCGTTCGTGAGACGACGCAGTGCTTGGCGACAGATCAGAGGATCCGGGCAGAATCGATACGCCGCGGCGGCCACCTCACGGCTGTCGCGGCTGTTGTGCGCGGTGGCCGTGGTGGCCGCCGCCGGAACCGGGACCGCGGTCCAGGCGGCGGCCCCCGCCACGGCCGCCACGGTGGCGGCCACCCCGCTGGGCCAGGTCGTTCCCGTACCCGCCTCGGTGCGACCGCACGGCGCGCCGTTCACCCTCACCCCGGCGACCCGGATCGACGTGGCGGCCCGGTCGCGCGCGGCCCGGCCGGTCGCCGACTACCTGGCCGGGCTGCTGCGGCCGGCCACCGGGTACCGGCTGCCGGTGACCGCCGCACGGACGGGCGGCGCGATCGTCCTGCGGCTCGACGGCGACCGGGCGCTCGGCGACGAGGGGTACCGGCTGACGTCCGGCCCGGGCGGCGTGGAGATCCGGGCGGCGCGGCCGGCCGGGCTCTTCCACGGCGTGCAGACGCTGCGTCAGCTGCTGCCGGCCGGCGTCGAACGCCACGTACGGCAGCACGGACCGTGGACCGTGGCCGGCGGCACCATCACCGACGTGCCCCGCTACTCCTACCGTGGCGCGATGCTGGACGTGGCCCGGCACTTCTTCACCGTGCCGCAGGTCGAGCGCTACATCGACGAACTCGCGCTGTACAAGGTCAACCGGCTCCACCTGCACCTCACCGACGACCAGGGCTGGCGGATCGCGGTCTCGGCGTACCCACGGCTGGCCTCCTACGGCGGTTCGACCGAGGTCGGCGGCGGGCCGGGCGGTTACTACACCAAGGCGCAGTACCAGCAGATCGTGCGGTACGCGGCGAGCCGGTTCCTGACCGTGGTGCCCGAGGTCGACATGCCGGCGCACACCAACGCGGCCCTCGCCTCCTACGCCGACCTCAACTGCAACGGGGTGGCGCCGCCGCTGTACACCGGCACCAAGGTCGGCTTCAGCTCGCTGTGCGTGCCCAAGGACGTCACCTACCGCTTCGTGGCCCAGGTGCTGCGCGAGATCGCGGCGCTGACCCCGGGGCCGTACCTGCACATCGGCGGGGACGAGGCGCACTCCACCAAGCCGGCCGACTACGTGTCGTTCATGGACCGGATCCAGCCGATCGTCGGCAAGCTGGGCAAGACGGTGATCGGCTGGCACCAGCTGACCGACGCCCACCCGGTGCGGGGCGCCATCGCGCAGTACTGGGGGACGGCGGGCAACGAGGCCAAGGTGGTGGCCGCCGCGAAGGCGGGCACCAAGCTGGTGATGTCCCCGGCCAACCACGCGTACCTGGACATGAAGTACAACCCCTCGTCGCCGCTGGGCCTCAACTGGGCGGGGTACGTGGAGGTGAAGGACGCCTACGGGTGGGATCCGGCCACGTTCCTGCGGGGTGCGCCGGCCTCGGCGGTGCTGGGCGTGGAGGCGCCGTTGTGGTCGGAGACCATCTCCACCGAGGACCACATCAACTACCTGGCGTTCCCGCGGCTGCCCGCCATCGCCGAGCTGGGCTGGTCGCCGGCGGCCACGCACAACTGGGAGTCGTTCCGCGTCCGGCTCGCCGCGCAGGGGCCGCGCTGGGACGCCCTCGGCATCGACTACTACCGTTCGCCGCAGGTCGGTTGGCCCGCCGCCAACCGCTGACGGCGGTGGCGTGAGCGGATGCCGGCCCCGCCCCGGGGCCCCTTCCCGGGCGGGGCCGGCCCCTTCGCCGCCGTACCGGCCCACCTCCCGGATATGGCCGGAAGTGCGCGCCGCATAGGGTGTCCGCCATGTCTTGGCCGCAGAACCCCGACGATCAGCACGCCTCCGAGCAGCCCAGCCCCGCGCCCGCGCCGGGGTTCGGGCCGCCGCCAGCCTGGACACCCACGGGGGAACAACCAGCCGTCACACCGCACAACGCACCGCCCTCCCCCGGGGTTCCCCAAGGACAGCCGCCCGCACCGCCGTTCCCGCCGCCGGGACAGCGACCGCCCACGCCGCACCAGCCGTACCCGCCGCAGCAACCGCCCGCCGGCCAGCCCTACGGCCAACAGCCCCACGGTTTCGGCGCGCCGGCCGGCTACGGCACGCCCCCGGCGCCTCCCGCGCCCGCGGCGCCCGGTCCCGCCCCGGCCGGCGGGGGCGGTCGCAAGGGGCTGTACGCGGCGATAGGCGGCGTGGTCGCGCTCGCCGTGATCGGCGGCGGTGCGGCCCTCTTCCTGGGCGGCGGTGACGACAAGAAGGACAAGGCCGGTCCGGCGCCGAGCGCGTCCGCCGCCCCGGATACCGCCGCTCCCCCGCCGGCCGGCCCGGGGCCCAACACCGACCAGCAGCTCAAGCCGCTGATCGCCGGCTGGCAGCCGCAGGCCAACGCCACCAACCACATCGCCTACGACGTGCCGCCCGCCGCCCAGCACTGGAAGCTCGGCACCGGCTCCTCCTACGTGGACGCCGCCGGCAAGCCGGTCGTGGCCGGCGAGGGCGAGGCCACCTACCGCGAGGGCGGCTGCGCCTCCGCGGACAACCCCAACGCCTTCGGCACCGCGGGCAAGGGCCAGCTGGCCACCGCCATCACCCAGGGCGGCCAGGGCGACCTGGGCACCAACGCGGTGAACGTGGCGGGCAACTGGGCGTTCGCCGCGTACGGCGGCAAGGCCCACAAGCCGAAGATCTCGATGGGCACGCCGGTGCCGTGGAAGCACAACGGCATCGACGGCTACATCGCCACCGCCAAGGTGACCGTCACCTACCGCCCCAGCGCCTGCGTACCGCCGACCGCCGTCTCCCGCGGCCTGGCGTACAAGGGCAAGGACGGGCAGGTGCACTGCTGGGTGCTCTTCGCCGACCAGGGCGTGCCGGACGCGCTGCCGATGGCCGACATCGACAAGATCACCAGCACCGTGCGCCCCTACCCGGCCGGCTGACCCGGGCCGCCGCGCACCGTGGCCGTCCGGCGGCGCCCGGCGTCCCGGACGACCACGGCCGCCCCGGCGATCGCCGCGACCAGCAGGACGGCGGCGCCCAGCGCGCAGACCGCGGTGCGCACCATGCGCTGGTGCGCGCGCTCCCCGGCGCCGAGCGGGGCCGGGGCGACGGCGGCGGCGAGCCGGGGGCGGCTGTCGGGCACCGGCCCGGCGCGCGGCGGGCCGTCCTCGGTGAGGGCGCGTACCGGGTCGACGACGCCCCAGCCGATGTCGTCGTTGCGTCCCCGGTCCACGCGTTCGGCGGTCTGCTCGATCTGCGCGACGACCTGGGCGGCCGTCCACTCCGGGTGGGCGGCGCGCAGCAGGGCGGCGACCCCGGCGACGTAGGGCGCCGAGAAGCTGGTGCCGTCGCCGACGCACTGGCCGCCGTAGGGCACCGTGGAGACCATGTCCACGCCGGGCGCGGCCACCCCGACGAAGGGGCCGGGCTGGGAGAACGCGGCGCGCTGGTTGTCGCGGTCGGAGGCGGCCACCGCGAGGACGCCGGGGTAGGCGGCCGGGTAGACGGTGCGGCGGCGGCCGTCGGCGCCGCCGTTCCCGGCGGCGGCCACCACGACCACGCCCCGGTCGACGGCGGCGGCGACGGAACGGGCCAGCCGCGGGTCGGGGACGTCCGGTCCGGTGGTGTCCTGGGAGATGTTGATGACGTCGGCCCCGGCGGCCACCGAGCGGTCGACGGCCTCGGCGAGGGTCAACGGGGTGCCGTGGCCCTGTCCGTCGTTCTGCCGCACCGGGATGATGGTGGCCTGCGGGGCGATGCCGACGAACCCGGTGCCGGCCGCCGGGCGGGCCGCGATGATGCCGGCCACCTCGGTGCCGTGGCCCACCGGGTCGGTGGTGGCGCCGCCGCCGGCCGCCCCGCCGACCAGGTCGATGCCGTCGCGGGCGTCGACGGCCCCCGCGAGCTGCGGGTTGTGGTCGTCGACGCCGGTGTCGATCACCGCGACCCGGACCCCCTTGCCCCGGGTGTGCTGCCACAACTGGTCGAGCAGCACCCGTTGCAGCGACCAGGGGGTGCCCGGGATCAGGGGCGCCGGGTAGGTGCACGCGCCGCCGCCGGTCAGGGCGGTGGCGGCGGTACCGGGTACGGCGACCGGGGCCGCGGTGAGCAGCGCGGCGAGCACGGCGAGCGGGGCGCGGAACGCCAGGGCGCGCCGGCCGCGGATCGGACGGCCCATCACGACCCCTGCGGCCGGCCGGCGGCGGCCATGTCGAGCGTGGGCCCCTTGGGCAGGAAGTCCGACCAGGCGCGGGGCACCGGAACGGGCCGTACCTGGGCGTAGCCGAGCCGGGTCTGCGCCTCGCCCGCCGGCTGCTGTCCGGCGGCGGACGCGTCCGCCGTCCCGCCGCCGGGCACCGCGTACCGCAGACCGGTGTCGGTGACCAGGTAGACCTGGCCGTTGTCGGGCTGGTTGGCGCCGGTGACCTGGCGGTAGAGGAGTCCGCTGCCGGGGGTGACGTAGGCGCTGGTGCCGTCGGCCACCGGGGCGGGGTAGTCCCGGCCGGCCCAGACCGCGGTCTTCGGGCGGCCCTGGTCGCCGATGGCGCCGAGGTAGACGCTGCACACCGTCTCCGCCTGGCCGGCCGCGTCGACCTGGACGGAGGGCGCCTGCGGCCAGTCGCGGTCGCCGTAGAAGGGGGTGCCGAGCGGGGTGAAGTCCTGGGCGGCGACCGGCTGGGGCTGCGGCAGGCCGCCCGGGTACATCGCGGTGACCTGGTGGCCGCCGTGTTCGGGGAGGTTGAGCAGGAGGCGGGCGACGAGGTCGGAGACCGGGGCGACGCCGCCGCGCAGGACGACGTACTTCTGCGGTCCGCCGGTGCCGGGGGCGGTGAGCACCATGCCGACCCGGTCGTGGCGCGGGTCGAGCCCGGGGACGCCGGCCCGGGTGCCGAGGCCGTCCACCACCGGGAACTCCAGCGGCCGGCCCTGGGTGAAGGTGGCGAGCCAGTCGGCGGTGACCGGCTGCGGGCGGGCGGCGGCGCCGGAGCGGCCGGTGGCGGCGAAGACGGTACGCACCAGCAGTTGCCGGTCGGCCGGGTCCATGGCGCCGCCCGCGGGGCC
The DNA here is from genome assembly GCF_000240165.1 of Streptantibioticus cattleyicolor NRRL 8057 = DSM 46488. NCBI lineage: Bacteria > Bacillati > Actinomycetota > Actinomycetes > Kitasatosporales > Streptomycetaceae > Streptantibioticus > Streptantibioticus cattleyicolor. The sequence continues at coordinate 4,829,407 of NC_017586.1, read as the reverse complement.
GCCGATGAGGTGGGCGGTGCCGGCCGGGTCCACCAGGTACTGGGCGCGGTCCGGGGTCTGGACGTAGAGCGCCTGGTCGCCGTGGAGGCGTCCGCCGCCCTCGGTGCGGGCGGCGTCGCGGCCGGAGAGGACGAAGGCGGCCTTGCGCACCGCGCCCGCGTCGCCGCCGTCCGGTTCCTCGCACACCGCCCACTGCTTGGCGGTGCCCGCGTCCTGGGCGGAGGGCATCCGGTCGGGGGCGTAGGGGATGCCGAGGGTGGGGCCGTGCGGCAGCTTGCCGTTGTCGAGCACCGACTCGTCGACCTTGAGGACGCCGAACTGCCGTGGATCCAGCAGGAGTTTGGCGGAGGCGAGGTTGAGCACCGGGTGGAGTTCGCGCCGTCCGCCCGATTCGAGGACCACGTACCGGGTGGTCGACTCGCTGCCGACGAGCACCTTGGCGCCGGGGGTGTCCCAGTGCTCGGGGGCGCCCGGTCTGATCATCCCCCAGGCGCCGAAGCCGGCGAGCAGCAGCGCCCCGGCGGCCAGCCCCGGGCCCAGCGCCTTCAGCGGCCGTGGCGCCCCCTCGTCGGAGCCGCCGGCCGAGGGGCGCAGGAACGCGGCCACGGTCCTTTTGCGTGCGAAGGTGTAGGCGTTGAGCTCGTCCCGCCGTGAAGCCATGCCTGCGTGTGCCTCCCCCAGCCGTGCACGTTCCGGACGCTGTCGGCCGGACGTCACCGGTGGCCCGTTCCGGGCGCGCTCGGCGCTCGCCGGACGGGCGTTGTCGTACCGGGCCTCTACTATGCCGGTTGAGGGTCGGGGTGTGCCGCGCGGGTGCGGCTGGGCGCTCCGGACCGGCGACCGCGGCAGGGCGGTTCGCGGCAGTACGCGCAGGGGGTGGCGGGGATGAGCGGCACGGTGACGGTCCGGGGGGCGCGGCGCGCTTCCGGTGCGCCGGACCCGCGGGCCGGTGCGTCCGGTCCCGGTGTGGTGCCCCGGCCGCAGCCCCGGACGGGGCGGCTGGGCCCGGTGCGGTTGCAGCAGTTGGTGCTGGTGGAGGCGGCGGCGGCCGTGCTGCTGCTGGCGTACGTCACCGAGCCGTGGCTGCTGGTGCCGGCCGCGGTGGTGGCCGCAGCGCTGGTGCTGGTGGCGGTGGTGCGGCGCAGGCATCGGCCGGCCCTGGAGTGGCTGCTGGCGGCCTGGGGGCTGGCCCGGCGCCGCAGGTCCGCGACCGGGTCCCCGGCGGCCGGGGTCGATCCGGGGTTCGCCCCCGCCGTGGAGTGCGATCCGAGTCTGCGCACCTACCGCTGGACGGGCCGGGGCGGGCGGGAGGCCGGGCTGGTGGGGGACGGCACGTTCCTCTCCGCGGTGCTCCTGGTCCAGTCGCGCGACCGTCCGCTGCGCCCGGGGCGCACCGCGCGTCCGCTGCCGCTGGATTTGCTGTACGGGGCGCTGGAGGTGGACGGCATACGCCTGGAGTCGGTGCAGGTGGTCCAGCACACCCAGCCGGCGCCGGCCCCGCATCTGCCCGGTGAGGCGCTGGCCGCCCGCTCCTACGGTCCGTTGCAGGCCGGTTCGGGGGCGCCCGCGGTGCGGCTGACGTGGGTGGCGCTCAAGCTCGACCCGCAGTTGTGCGCGGAGGCGGTGCGGGCCCGGGGCGGTGGCCTGGCCGGGGCGCAGCGGGCGGTGGTGCGGGCGGCCGACCAGCTCGCCGCGCGGTTGGCGGCGGCCGGTTTCGAGGCGACGCTGCTGACCGAGGCGGAGCTGATGTCGGCGGTGGAGACGGCGAGTTGCGCCAACCCGCGAGCCGGCGAGCGGGCGGGCCGGGCGGACGTCCCGGCGCGCCGCACCCGGGAGACGGCCCGCACCTGGCGGTGCGACGACCGCTGGCACACCACGTACTGGGTGGCCCGCTGGCCCCGGTTGGGCCCCGGGGCCACCCCGGCGCCCAACCTGGTCGCGCTGCTCACCTCGATGCCCGCGCTGGCGAGCACCTTCTCGCTCACCGTGGGCCGTGGGCCGGGCGGCGGGGCGGCGCTCACCGGGCACGTGCGGATCACCGGGCGCAGCGACGGTGAACTGACGGCGGCGCGTCGGCAGTTGGAGCGGGCGGCGCGCGGGGTCAAGGTCGGTCTGGTGCGCCTGGACCACGAGCAGGTGCCGGGGGCGCTGGCGACGCTGCCGTTGGGAGGTACGCGGTGAGGGCACGGGGTCGGCTGGGTTCGGGGCTGCGCGGGCCGCGCCGGGTGCGGCACACGCTGCCGGTGGAGCAGCTCGGCGGCGTCGGTCTGCCGGTCGGTGACGACGGCGTGGTGATCGGCGCGGACGCCCAGGGCAGACCGGCGGTGCTGGGGCTGGGGCGGCCTGCCCCGCTGGAGGTCGTGCTGGTCGGCGGGGTGTGGACGGCCCAGGTGATCGCGTTGCGCACCGCGGCCGTCGGGGCCCGGGTGGCCGTGGAGACCGGCCGGCCCCGGTTGTGGTCGGCGCTGGCCCAGGCGGCGGGCGGCGGCCAGCAGTGCGTGACGGTGCACGAGGTCGGCCGGGTGCCGCCGCAGGGCGCCTCGGTGACCTCGCCGGTGCTGGTGGTGCGGGACGCCGGGATACGGCCGCCCCGGGGACGGGTGACGGCGGCGCCGTGGCAGTCGGTGCTGACGCTCCTTCCGTACCTGGGGCCCACCGCGCCGCAATTGCTGGAGAGCGCCTCGGTGGTGGGTGTCCAGCGGGTCTCGCCGGACGAGGCACGGCTGATCGGCCGGGTGATGTCGGTGCCGGCGCCGGAGGCCGGGACGCTGCCGGAGCTGGCCGACAACGTCACGATGTGGTGTACGCGCACGTACCGCGAGGTGGTCACCACCCGGCCGACCGCGGAGGAGACGGCGCTGCTCGGCGTCGCCCGCCGGGTGGACTGACGGCGGCGCCGGGTTGTCGGGCCGCTCGCCCCGGCCGCCGGGTACGGCGGGGGCGGGACGGCCTCGCCGTGGTGGCGGGGTGAAGGCCCTGCCGTCGAGGGGCGCGGCACGATTAGGCTGTCCTTGAGAGCGGCAGGGAGTGCGTACGGGCAGGTGTCCCGTCCGGGCTCCGCGGGACCCCTGGAACACGGAGCGGGGGCCGGCCGGCGCGGGCTGCCGCGGTGCGGGGGACAGTTCCACCGTGGGACGCGGCGGTCGCCGCCGCCACCCTCAAGTGCCGCGCGCCCGCGACGACATGGCCGTTCGCGAGCATGACAGCGATCCAGGAGGCACAGTGAGCAGCGATCGGGACGAGAACCGCGTCGGCGGCGACGGGCGGTCGACCGAAGCCGACTACACGGGCGAGTTCACCATCGACTACACGCCGCCCGCCTGGTACATGACGAATGGTGAGGACGCCGGTGGTTCGTCCGCGACCGAGGAGTCCGAGTCGGCGCCCGCGCCCAAGGTGGTGCCGCCGCCCCCGCAGGGCCCGCCGCTGATCCCGGCGCCGGGCGACACCGGCGCGTCCGGCGTGCGGGCGGACGACCCGGCGCCGGACGGGGGCGAGCCCAAGGGCGCGGTGCCCCACCAGTCCACGATGCGCTTCAGCGCGCTGTCGCTGAAGGACCCCAAGAAGCTCCAGGAGCCCGCCGCCGGCCCCGCGGAGGCCGCGGGCAGCACCGTCGTGCCGGACAACCCGGGGATGTCGCCGGAGGTGTCCCGCTCCACCGAACGGTTCTCGGCGCTGTCGATGAAGAAGCTCAAGGAGGCGGCGGGTCCGGGCGATCCGGCCGGCCCGTCGCAGGCCGCCGCGGCCCAGTCGACCCCGTCGGCCACCCCGGCGCCGGCCGCGCCGCCCGCCGCCCCGGCCACCGGCGACGCCGCCGACCCCGCCGGTCCCCGGCCCCCCGCCCCCGCGCAGCCGCCGGCCGCCCCGGCGCCCGCCGTTCCGCCCGTCCCCGAGACGCCCCCGGCCGACGCCGCGCCCGGCGGCACCCCGACGGCACCGGCCCCCGCGCCGCCGTGGGCGCAGGCCGACGCGACGCACGGCGCCGCCGCCGAGGGCGCCCCGCACCCGGCCCCGCCCAACGCGACCCCGCCGCCGGCCGCGCCGCAGCCCGCCGCCCCCGGCTGGCCGCCCGCGCCCGCCCCGCAGAACGCGGTGCCGCCGCTGCCGCCGCAGTACCAGCCGGCCCCGCCGCCCGCCGCCCCGCCCGCGCCGCACCCCGCCGACGCCGCGCCCCCGGCACCGCAGCCGCCGGCCCCCGGCTACCCGCCGCACATGCCGCCGCCCGGCCCGGCGTACCCGGCCAACCCGTACGCCACCGGCGCCCCGTTGCCGCCGCCCGCCCCGGGCCCCGACGGCACCGCCCAGCAACCCCCGCTCAACGCACCGGCGTTCGGCGGCCACCCCGCCAACCCGCCCGCCCCGCCCACCGGTTACGGCTACCCGCAGCCGCCCGCGCAGCCCCATCCGCCGCAGCCCGGCTACGGCTACCCGCACCCCGGCCAGCCCGGCGTGCCGATGCCGCCGGCCACCCCGGACGGCGTCCAGCCGCCGGCCGATCCGCGTACCGGCGGCTGGCCCACGGTCTCCCCCGAGCAGCGGCAGCGCACCGTGGGCGGGGCCCCGCTGGGGTACACCGCGGCCGTCGAGCTCTCCTCCGACCGGCTGCTGCGCAACCAGCCCAAGGTCCGCAAGCCCGGCGGCAACCTGCCCGGCCGCTCCCCGTTCCGCATCGGCGGCAAGGCGGCCGAGGCCGAGCGCCAGCGCAAGCTTGAGCTGATCCGCACCCCGGTGCTCTCCTGCTACCGGATAGCCGTGATCAGCCTCAAGGGCGGCGTCGGCAAGACCACCACGACCACCGCGCTGGGCTCCACCCTCGCCTCCGAGCGGCAGGACAAGATCCTGGCGATCGACGCCAACCCGGACGCCGGCACGCTCGGCCGCCGGGTGCGCCGGGAGACCGGCGCCACCATCCGCGACCTGGTGCAGGCCATCCCGTACCTGCACAGCTACATGGACATCCGGCGGTTCACCTCGCAGGCCCCCTCCGGGCTGGAGATCATCGCCAACGACGTGGACCCGGCGGTCTCCACGACCTTCAACGACGAGGACTACCGGCGCGCCATCGACGTGCTGGGGCGGCAGTACCCGATCATCCTCACCGACTCGGGCACCGGGCTGCTCTACAGCGCCATGCGCGGCGTGCTCGACCTCGCCGACCAGCTCATCATCATCTCCACCCCCTCCGTCGACGGCGCCAGCAGCGCCAGCACCACGCTGGACTGGCTCTCCGCGCACGGCTACGCCGAGCTGGTGCAGCGCAGCCTGACGGTGATCTCCGGGGTCCGCGAGACCGGCAAGATGATCAAGGTCGAGGACATCGTGGCCCACTTCGAGACCCGCTGCCGGGGGGTCGTGGTGGTGCCGTTCGACGAGCACCTGGCCGCGGGCGCCGAGGTCGACCTGGACATGATGCGGCCCAAGACACGGGAGGCGTACTTCAACCTCGCCGCGATGGTCGCCGAGGACTTCACCCGGGCCCAGCAGGCACAAGGGCTGTGGACGCAGGGCGAGGGCCAGGCGCAGCCGCCGCACCTGGCACCCCCGGTGCCGGGCCAGGGCCAGCCGTACGGCACCGGGGAGGGCGCCTTCCCGGCGGCGCCGTACGGGGCCGTGCCGCCCGGCTACGCCCCGGCCCCCGGCCCTGCGCCGCACTGGCCGGCGCAGCCCGGCTCCGTCGAACGGCAGGGCCAGTCCGGCCCCGACCAGGCTCCCCCGCAGCAGCACCCCGGCGCCGAGCACCCGCCGCCCGGCTGGCCGCAGCCGCCGCAGGGGTACGGCTACCCGCCGCCCCCGCCGCCGCAGCAGTGACGCCCTGACACCGCACGCTAGAAGGGGCCGCCCGGACGCGAGACGTCCGGGCGGCCCCTTCTTCCGTATCCGCCGGGCGGCGGGGCTCACGCCTCCGCCGACTCCAGCAGTTCCCGGGCCCGCTTGACGTCGTCGGCCATCCGCTCCAGCAGCGCGTCCACGGAGTCGAACTTCTCCTGGCCGCGCAGGAACGCCAGGAAGTCCACGGCCACGTGGAGCCCGTACAGGTCCAGGCCCACCCGGTCGATGGCGTACGCCTCGACGGTGCGGGCGGTGCCGTCGAAGGTCGGGTTGGTGCCCACCGAGATCGCGGCGGGCATCACCTCGCCCTCGACCACCAGCCATCCGGCGTAGACGCCGTCCGCCGGGATCGCCGAGTGCGGCAGCGTCTCCACGTTGGCGGTGGGGTAGCCCAGCGCCCGGCCGCGCTGCGCTCCGCGCACCACGACGCCCTCGACGCGGTGCGGGCGGCCCAGGATCTCCATCGCGCCGGCCACGTCGCCCTCGGCGATCAGCCGCCGGGTCAGGGTGGAGGAGAACGGCAGTCCGCCGCCGGCCTCACCGGTCACGAACAGGTCGACCACCTCGACCTCGTAGTCGTACTTCAGGCCCAGCGCCGACAGGTACTCCACGTCGCCGGCGGCCTTGTGGCCGAAGCGGAAGTTGGGGCCCTCCACGACCACCTTGGCGCCCAGCGCCTCCACCAGCACGGTGCGCACGAAGTCCCCCGCCGACAGCTCGGAGAACTCGGTGGTGAACGGCAGGATCAGCAGCGCGTCCACGCCCAGTTCGGCCATGAGTTCGGCGCGCCGGTGGTGGGCGGCGAGCAGCGGCGGGTGGCTGCCGGGGCGGACCACCTCGCTGGGGTGCGGGTCGAAGGTGACCACGACCGACGGGATGCCCAGCTCCCGGGCGCGTTCCACGGCCCGCCCGATGATGAGCTGGTGCCCGCGGTGGACGCCGTCGTACGAGCCGATGGTGACGACGCTCCGCCCCCATCCCCCGGGAACGTCCTCCAAGCCCCGCCAGCGCTCCACTGTGACCGCTCCTCGCCCGACCGATTGACTCTTTCGATGTGCCGGGTCCAAGACTACGGGGTCGGGCGGGGGCCACCGGCCGCCGGGCCGGGCCGCACGCCGGCCGGCCCGCGGTGCCCGGGCCGCCCCGGCGGCCCCGCCGGTCAGGCGAAGCCGGCGAGGATCTTCGTCTCCCCGCGCCGCTCCTCGACCAGCGCGATGAACCTCTCCTGCGGCCCGAAGACCGCTATGGGGCCGGGGCCGAGCCCGGGGGCCTTCTGCCGTACGCCGTTGATCAGCCGGCGGGCCTTCTCCTCGTCCACGTCCCAGCGCGGGAACGCCGCCGCGGCGGCCTCGCCGATGGGCAGCACGCCGAAGGAGTCGGTGAGCTGCTCCAGGGTGTGCGCCTGCTCCAGGGTGTAGGGGCCGACCCGGGTGCGGCGCAGCGCGGTCAGGTGGCCGCCGGTGCCCAGGTCGGCGCCGAGGTCGCGGGCGAGCGCCCGCACGTAGGTGCCCGAGGAGCAGTCGACGGTGACGTCCAGGTCGAGCAGCGGGGTGCCGTCGGCCGCGGTGGCCTGGCGCACCTCGTGCAGCGTGAACGCGGAGACGGTCACCGGCCGCGCGGCCAGCTCGAACTCCTCGCCGGCCCGCACCAGCCGGTGCGAGCGCTGCCCGTCCACCTTGATCGCGCTGACCTTGGCGGGCACCTGGAGGATGTCGCCGGTCAGCTTGGCGATGCCGGTGTCGATCGCCGCCCGGGTGACCCGCGCCGCGGAGGCGGTGGCGGTCACCTCGCCCTCGGCGTCGTCGGTGACGGTGTCCTGGCCGAGCCTGATGGTGGCCTGGTACGTCTTGCTGGTCAGCGCCAGGTGGCCGAGGAGCCGGGTGGCCCGTTCGACGCCGATCACCAGCACGCCGGTGGCCATCGGGTCCAGCGTGCCGGCGTGGCCCACCCGCCGGGTGCCGGCCAGCTTGCGGATCCGGGAGACGACGGTGTGCGAGGTGAGCCCGGCGGGCTTGTCGACGACGACCAGCCCGTCCGGACCCGTGCCGGAGCGCCTCACGCCTCGTCCGCGGTGTCGTCGCCGTCGTCCGCGGCCGGCTTGCGGTACGGGTCGGCTTCCCCGGCGTACCCCTTGCCCTCGGCGGCCCGGCGGACCTCGTCGTCGGAGGCGCGCGCCTTGGCCAGCAGGTCGTCGATGGTACGGGCGGTGTCCGGGACGGCGTCCAGCACGAAGGTGAGGGTCGGGGTGAAACGCACCCCGGTCTGCCGGCCGACCTCGGAGCGCAGCACGCCCTTGGCGCTCTCCAGCGCCGCCGCCGAGGCGGTCCGTTCCTCCTCGTCGCCGAGGACCGTGTAGAAGACGGTCGCCTCCCGCAGGTCACCGGTGACCCGGGTGTCGGTGATCGTCACGTAGCCCAGCCGCGGATCCTTGATCCGGCGCTGCAGGGTCTCCGCGACCACGACCCGGATGCGGTCCGCCAGCTTGCGCGCCCGCGCGGTGTCGGTCACTTGTCCGTCTCCTTCTTCTCACTGCGTTGACGTGGCGACATGACGCTCTCAGTCGTCGTCGCCGTGGAAGCGCTGCCGTGCCGACAGCAGATCCACCTCGGGCCGGGAGGCCATCCAGCGTTCGCACCGGTCCAGTACGTCCCGGACGAAGGCCGGCTCCCCCGACACCACGGCGATGCCGATCTCGGCCCGCCGGTAGAGGTCCTGGTCGCCGGTCTCCGCGGCGCTCACCGCGAAACGGCGGCGCAGCTCGGCGACGATCGGGCGGACCACGGACCGTTTCTCCTTCAGCGATCGCACGTCGCCGAGGAGGAGGTCGAAGGAACAGGTCCCTACATACATGGGCAACAGGTCAGAGCCGACCTGGCAGGCACTCGTCGTTGTGCCCCCGGTGACAGGGGCGCTCACTGTGGTGCACGGTACCCGCAACGGCCGGGGCCGATCGACGGAATTTCCTCCGCCGACCGGCCCCGGTGCGGCCGGCCCGGCGCCCCGCCCACCCGTGGTGGGCCAGGGCGTACCCGGACCGGCCTCCGCTCGCGTCAGCCGCGCGGCTTCTCCCGCATCTCGTAGGTCGCGATGACGTCGTCGACCTTGATGTCGTTGAAGTTGCCGAGGTTGATACCGCCCTCGAAGCCCTCGCGGATCTCGGTGACGTCGTCCTTGAAGCGACGCAGCCCCTCGATCGTGAGGTTCTCCGCGACGACCTTGCCGTCCCGGATGAGGCGGGCCTTGGTGTTCCGCCGGACCTCGCCGGAGCGGATGAGCACACCGGCGATGTTGCCCAGCTTGGAGGAGCGGAAGATCTCGCGGATCTCCGCGGTACCCAGCTCGACCTCTTCGAACTCCGGCTTGAGCATGCCCTTCAGGGCCGCCTCGATCTCCTCGATGGCCTGGTAGATCACCGAGTAGTACCGGACGTCGACGCCCTCGCGCTCGGCCATCTGCGTGGCGCGGCCCTCGGCCCGCACGTTGAAGCCGATGACGATGGCGTCGGAGCCCGCCGCCAGGTTGATGTCGGACTCGGTGACCGCACCCACACCGCGGTGCAGGACGCGGATGTCCACCTCGTCGCCGACGTCGAGCTGGAGCAGCGCCGACTCCAGGGCTTCCACCGAACCGGAGGCGTCGCCCTTGATGATGAGGTTGAGCTGCTGCACCTCGCCGGCCTTGAGGGCCTTGTCCAGGTCCTCCAGGGAGATGCGCACACCCTTGCGGGCGAACGCGGCGTTCCGCTCGCGGGCGGCGCGCTTCTCGGCGATCTGGCGGGCCGTGCGGTCCTCCTCGACCACGAGGAAGTTGTCGCCGGCGCCGGGCACGTTGGTCAGACCGAGCACCAGGACCGGGGTGGAGGGGCCGGCCTCCTCGACGTTGTTGCCGCTGTCGTCGAGCATCGCCCGGACCCGGCCGTACGCGTCGCCGACCACCATGGTGTCGCCGACCCGCAGCGTGCCGCGCTGGACGAGCACGGTGGCCACGGCGCCCCGGCCGCGGTCGAGGTGGGCCTCGATCGCGATGCCCTGGGCGTCCTGCTCGGGGTTGGCCCGCAGGTCCAGCGCCGCGTCCGCGGTGAGGACCACGGCCTCCAGCAGGCCGTCGATGTTGGTGCCCTGCTTGGCGGAGATGTCGACGAACATGGTGTCGCCGCCGAACTCCTCGGCCACCAGGCCGTACTCGGTCAGCTGACCGCGCACCTTCATCGGGTCGGCGCCCTCGACGTCGATCTTGTTGACCGCGACGACGATCGGCACGTCGGCCGCCTTGGCGTGGTTGAGCGCCTCGACGGTCTGCGGCATGACGCCGTCGTTGGCCGCGACCACCAGGATCGCGATGTCGGTCGACTTGGCACCACGGGCACGCATGGCGGTGAACGCCTCGTGACCGGGGGTGTCGATGAAGGTGATGCGCCGGTCCTCACCGTTGACCTCGGTGGCCACCTGGTACGCACCGATGTGCTGGGTGATGCCGCCGGCCTCGCCCGCGACCACGTTGGTCTTGCGGATCGCGTCGAGCAGGCGGGTCTTACCGTGGTCGACGTGACCCATGACGGTCACCACCGGCGGACGCGGCATCAGCGCTTCGTCGCCGCCCTCGTCCTCGCCGAACTCGATGTCGAAGGACTCGAGCAGCTCGCGGTCCTCCTCCTCCGGGCTGACGATCTCGACGACGTAGTTCATCTCGTCGGCGAGCAGCTGGAGGGTCTCGTCGGAGACCGACTGGGTCGCGGTGACCATCTCGCCGAGGTTCAGCATGACCTGGACCAGCGAGGCCGGGTTGGCGTTGATCTTCTCCGCGAAGTCGGTGAGGGACGCACCGCGCGAGAGGCGAACGGTCTGGCCGTTGCCGCGCGGCAGCATCACGCCGCCGACGGACGGGGCCTGCATGGCCTCGTACTCCTGGCGCCGCTGCCGCTTCGACTTGCGGCCACGGGCCGGACGCCCGCCCGGACCACGGCCGAAGGCACCCTGCGTGCCGCCACGGCCACCCGGACCACCGGGACGGCCGCCGAAGCCGGGACGACCGCCGAAGCCGCCGCCACCACCGGGACCGCCGCCACCCGGACGGCCGGCGAAACCGCCGCCACCGCCGGGACGACCGGCACCGCCGCCGCCACCGGGACGGCCTGCGAAGCCGCCGCCGGGACGACCGGCACCGCCGCCCGGACGCCCGGCACCGCCGGGACGACCGCCGCCGGGGCCCGGACGCGGACCGGCCGCGGGACGCTGCGGCATCATGCCCGGGTTGGGACGCGGACCGCCGGGGCCCGCCTGCGGACGCGGCATCGAGCCGGGGCTCGGCCGCGGACCGCCCTGGCCGCCGGGGCGCGGCGCGCCCTGCGGACGCGGACCGGCACCGGGGGCACCCGGGCCCGGACGCGGACCGCCGGGACGGGCACCGCCCGGGGCCTGCGGACGCGGCATGCCGGTGCTGCCGGACGAGCTGAACGGGTTGTTGCCCGGACGCGGGCCGGCCGGACGCGGCGCGCCCTGACCCGGGGCCGGACGCGACGGACGGTCGCCGCCGGGGCGCGGACCGCGGTCACGCGGGCCGGGACCCGGACGCTGACCGCCCGGACGCGGGCCGGAGCCACCCGGGCGCGGCGCGGCCGGGCCCGGGGCCGCCGGAGCCGCCGGAGCCGCCGGGGAGGAGAACTCCGCGGCGGGCGCGGGCTGGGCCGGGCCGGGCTTGGGGCCGGGACGCGGGCCGGGGGACGCCGCCGGACGCGGGGCCTGCTGCGGCGCGGGGGCCGGGGCGGGCGCGGGCGCGGCGGCGGCCGGCTTCGGCGCCGCGGGGCCGGGCTTGGGCGCGGCCGGACGGGCCGGACCCGGGGTGGGGGCCGGCTTGCCGGGCGCCTGCTTGCGCGGCGCGGACGGCTTGGCGGAGGAACCGGCGCCGCCGTTCCCCTGCTGGAGAGCATCAGTCAATTTACGAACAACCGGCGCCTCGATCGTCGAGGACGCCGAACGGACGAATTCACCAAGTTCTTGGAGCTTGGCCATGACGACCTTGCTCTCGACTCCCATTTCCTTGGCGAGTTCGTATACCCGGACCTTAGCCACATCGCTCCTTCTGGTCCGGGGTGGTCGTCCGCCGGACCGTCGCTACTTCATGGGCGTACTCATCGCGTACTCATCGAGTGCTCATCGCAATCTCGACCTACTTCCGACTCGCGAGGTACCTGACCGCACGGTCACCCGTGCCGTTCTGTCGTTCCGTACAGCGTTCCGACGTGTGTTTCTGTTCCGTAGCACGTCGCCGCGCTACGCCGTGCCGTGTTCGCGCCCGAGGTACGGCGGGAGGTCCGCCGTGTCGAGCGGTCCCTGGGTCCGTAGGGCCCGCGGGAAGGCCCGGCGGCGGACCGCCAGGTCGTAACACGCCATGTCGGGGTGCAGATACGCACCCCGGCCGGGCAGCGTACCGCGTGGATCGGGGAGACAGCGTCCCTCGACCGTCGTGATACGCAACAGATCGCGCTTGGCCGCCCGCTTCCGGCAGCCCACGCAGGTTCGCTCAGGGCATGCTCGGGCTCGCGTCCGGCCAGACACTCTAAGTCTACCTCCCCATGCGGGCCTCACCCCTTCGGGTAAGGCTCGCGATGACATCTTCGTCGGCTACGGTGATCGGTTTCGGTCAGCGTTGCCGTTCGGCACCGTGGGCGGGCTCGGCGCCCTCCGGCTCGGTGTCCGGCCGGATGTCGATCCGCCAGCCGGTGAGCCGGGCGGCCAGCCGGGCGTTCTGCCCCTCCTTGCCGATGGCCAGGGAGAGCTGGTAGTCGGGCACGGTCACCCGGGCGGAGCGGCCGACCAGGTCGACGATCTCGACCTTGGTCACCCGGGCCGGGGAGAGCGCGTTGGCCACCATCTGCGCCGGGTCGTCCGACCAGTCCACGATGTCGATCTTCTCGCCGCCCAGCTCGGCCATGACCGCGCGGACCCGGCCGCCCATCGGGCCGATGCAGGCGCCCTTGGCGTTGAGCCCCTGCCGGGCCGAGCGGACCGCGATCTTGGTGCGGTGGCCGGACTCGCGGGCGATCGCCTCGATCACCACGGAGCCGTCGGCGATCTCCGGGACCTCCAGCGCGAAGAGCTTCTTCACCAGATTGGGGTGGGTGCGCGAGAGGGTGACGGAGGGGCCGCGTACCCCCTTGACCACCCGCACGACGTAGCAGCGCAGCCGGGTGCCGTGCTTGTAGTCCTCGCCGGGGACCTGCTCCTGCGGGGGCAGGATGGCCTCCAGCTTGCCGATGTCGACCAGCACGTTGCGCGGGTCGCTGCCCTGCTGCACCACGCCGGCGACGATGTCGCCCTCGCGGCCGGCGTACTCGCCGAAGGTGACCTCCTCCTCGGCGTCCCGCAGCCGCTGGAGGATGACCTGCTTGGCGGTGGTGGCGGCGATCCGGCCGAAGCCGCTGGGGGTGTCGTCGAACTCGCGCGGCTCGCCGCCCTCGGGCACCTCGGAGGCGTCCTCCCGGGCCCAGACGGTCACGTGGCCGGTCTTGCGGTCCAGCTCCACGCGGGCGTCCCGGCGGCTGCCGGGCTCCCGGTGGTAGGCGATGAGGAGGGCCGATTCGATCGCCTCGACCAGCAGGTCGAACGAGATCTCCTTCTCCCGAACCAGTCCCCGCAGGGCACTCATGTCGATGTCCACGGCTACGCCTCCTCGGTGCTCTCGTCGACGTCGGAGGCGGCCAGGTCCGATGCGTCGTCCGTGTCGTTGCTCTTGCGGTTGAACTCGATCTCGACCTTGGCCCGGGTGATCTCGGCGAACGCCAGCCGGCGGGCGGTGGGCTTGCGGCCCTTGACCCCGGGGACCTCCAGGTCCACGCCGGAGTCGTCGACGCCGGTGATCCGGGCGGTCAGCGAGGTGTCGTCGGCCAGCCGGGCGGTGATCAGCCGGCCGGTGTTGCGGGCGAAGTGCCGCGGTTCGGTCAGCGGCCGGTCGGTGCCGGGCGAGGTGACCTCCAGGACGTAGGGGGCGCCGCCCATCACGTCGGAGTCGTCCAGGGCCTCGGAGATCTGCCGGCTCAGCGCGGCGACGGTGTCCAGTTCGACCCCGGTGTCGCTGTCCACCACGACCCGCAGCAGCCGGCGCCGGCCGGCCGGGGTCACCGCGACCTCCTCCAGATCCAGTCCCGCCGCGTCGGCGAGCGGCTCCAGCAACTCGCGCAGCCTGTGGCTCTGGGTGGTGCTCATCCGGGTGACTCCTCGGCCGCGTGTGCTGTTGTAGGGGATCGTCGCGTGTCGGGCATGAGCCTATCGTTTCCGGCACCCGGCTGACGATTCGGCGCAGGCACCGCGAATCCGGCAGGCCGCCCGCCGCCCGCAGCGTACCCGCAGGTAGGCTCGGGGCCGGCCGTCGGCCAGTGAAGCCGCCGGGCCGGGAAGAGGCCAGGAAGGGGAACGTGCCGCACGCGAAGAGCGCCCCGTACCCGGCCGGGCCGGGCGGCCGAGCCGTACCCGCCGCGCGCCCGGCCGCGCTCACCGCCCCGGGCGCCCCCCGCCCGGCGGACCCCGCACCACTCGCCCCCGGCGTTCCGACGCGTGTGCTCCGGGCGCGGACGCCTTCGGGTGCGCCGGGTCCGTCCGTGCCGTATCCGTCCCGCGCGACCAATCGGAGGTTTCCGCAGCCATGGCCCCGGCACCGCATGTCCCGCTGGACCCGCCCGACCGGCTGGTGCGTACCGTCACCGCCTGGGAGGGCGAGGCGGGCCGCGCCTGGCTGGCCGGGCTTCCGGGGCTGGTCGCCGGGTGCCTGGAGCGCTGGGAGCTGACCCCGGAACGGGTGCAGTACCCGGGCGGGAACGTCAGCATGGTGGTCCTCGTCCGGCGGGCCGACACCACCGCGGCCACGCTGAAGATCGGCATGGTCACCGCCGAGACCGCGCAGGAGCCGGCCGCGCTGGCGCACTGGAACGGCACCGGGGCGGTAAGGCTGCTCGAGCACGCGCCGGAGGCGGGCGCGCTGCTGCTGGAGCGGCTCCACCCGGACATCAGCCTGCGGTCGCTGCCGGACGCCAAGGCGATGCTGGAGGCCGCCGGGGTGCTGCGCCGGCTGTGGGTGCCGCCGGCCGAGGCCCACCCGTTCACCGCGGTCGCCGACCACACCGCCCGCCTGGCGGCGCTGCTGCGCGAGCGGCGCGGGCGGCCGTGGGCCGAGTCCGGCCGCCCGTTGATCGACGAGGCGCTGGAGGCGTACGAGCGGCTGGCCGGCTCCCCGGTGCCGGGTGGGCCGGTGCTGCTGCACGGCGACTTCCACCAGGGCAACGTGCTCGCCGCCGACCGGCTGCCGTGGCTGGCGATCGACCCCAAGCCGCTGGTCGGCGACCCGGGGTACGACCTGGCCTGGCTGCTGCTGGACCGGCGGGAGGACCTGGTGGCCTCCCCGGGCGGCCGGGCCGCCGCCCGCCGCCGTCTGGCCAGGCTCTCCGACGCGCTGGAGACCGACCCGGGCCGGTTGCGTGACTGGACGGTCTTCCGCGCGGTGGAGGCCGGGGTGTGGTGCTGGTCGGTGGGGGACCGGACCGGCGGCGAGCTGCTGCTGGAGTTCGCCTCCTGGCTGGCGGAGTGAGCACCGGCCCCTCCCCCGGTCAGCCGCGGCGCAGCGGCAGCGGGGCGCCCATCACCGTGTACGGGGTGGGGGCGCCGGGGAAGTGCACGGGGTGGGCGAGGTCGGTGTAGCCCAGGGAGCGGTAGAAGTGGCGGGCGGGGCTGTCCAGGTCGAGGGCGGACAGGATGCTGCGCGGCAGCCCGGCCGGATCGGTCAGCCCGGTGATCAGCCGGCGTCCGACGCCGCGGCCCTGGAAGGCGGGGAGGACGTGCAGCTCCACCACGACGAAGGAGGCGTCGAGCCAGTGGTCGAGGCCGTCGCGGTGGAGGTAGGGCTCGACCACGGTGGACCACCAGTGGGCCCGGTCGTTGGGCATGCCGTAGCCGAAGCCGACGAGCCGGCCGCCGGGGGTGGTGGCGCCCAGCGCGCGTACCCCCGGCTGGGTCAGATGGCGCAGGACGATCTGGCGGCGTATCGCGATCTCGTCGTCGGTCAGGCCGAAGGCGAGGGCCTGCACGGCGAGCGCGTCGTCGACCCGGTCCGCCAGATCGAGCTTTTCCACCAGCACGTCGTCCATGCCCGGACACTACCGCCCCAAGCGGTCAGAACAACACGCTCATGAAGGCCCCGACCTCGGTGAAGCCGACCCTGCGGTAGGCGGCGCGGGCGGGGGCGTTGAAGTCGTTGACGTAGAGGCTGGCCACCGGGGCGACCTCGCGCAGCGCGTAGTGGAGGACGGCGGCCATGCCGGTCTCGGAGAGCCCTCGGCCGCGGTGTTCGGGGGCCACCCAGACGCCCTGGATCTGGCAGGCGTGCGAGGTGACGGCGCCGAGTTCGGCCTTGAAGACCACCCGGCCGTCCTCGATGCGGGCGAACGAGCGTCCGGCGGCGACGAGTTCGGCGACCCGGGCCTGGTAGAGCAGGCCGCCGTCGCCGGCCAGCGGGGAGACGCCGACCTCCTCGGTGAACATCGCCACGCAGGCCGGGGTGATCAGGTCCATCTCGTCCCGGCGGACCCTGCGCACCAGCGGGTCGGGGCGGACGTCGGCGGGCAGCGAGCGGGTGACCATCAGCGGCTGCCGGGCGCGGACCTCGCGGGCCGGGCCCCAGCTCGGTTCCAGCAGGGCCCACAGGGCGGCGGTGGCGTCGGCGGGGCCGACGATGGACGAGCAGCGGCGGCCGGCCCGGCGGGCGCGTTCGGCGAAGGCCCGTACGGCCTCGGGGCCGGCGCAGATGGGCACCAGGTTGGCGCCGGCGTAGCAGAGCGATTCCAGCCGGCCGCCGCTGTACCAGCCCCACATCTCGCCGCCGAGGCGCCAGGGGTCGAGCCCGGCGACCTGGACGCGGGCGGCGACGAAAGCATTCGCCACCGGGTCGCGGTCGAGGACGGCGAGCGCGGCGTCGAGTTCGCCGGGCTCCAGGACCTTGGTCGTGGTGGTGGTCAACACGTGGGCGCCTCGCCGGTACGTCTGCCCTCGGGTGGGCTGCTGATCGGCGGCCCCGGTGCACGGGCCGCCGATCTGCGCACTGTACCGCGACGTCCCGCCACGCGGGCGGGCGGGCGGAAGGCGGGCCGGGGACCGGGCGGGGGTCAGGAGACGGAGACGGAGGGCTCGCCGGAGGGGGTGCCGTCGTCCTTCATCTGCTCGGCGATCTTCATCGCCTCCTCGATCAGGGTCTCCACGATCTTCGACTCCGGCACGGTCTTGATCACCTCACCCTTGACGAAGATCTGCCCCTTGCCGTTGCCCGAGGCCACCCCAAGGTCCGCCTCCCGCGCCTCCCCCGGACCGTTGACCACACACCCCATCACCGCCACCCGCAACGGCACCTCAAGACCGTCCAGCCCCGCCGTCACCTCGTCCGCCAGCTTGTACACATCCACCTGCGCACGCCCGCACGACGGACACGACACAATCTCCAGACGCCGCTGCCGCAGGCCGAGGGACTCCAGGATCGCGATCCCCACCTTGACCTCCTCCGCCGGAGGCGCCGACAGCGACACCCGGATGGTGTCCCCGATCCCCTCCGCCAGCAGCGCACCGAACGCCACCGCGGACTTGACCGTCCCCTGGAACGCCGGCCCCGCCTCCGTCACACCCAGATGCAACGGGTAGTCGCACTTCTGCGCCAGCAGCCGGTAGGCGTTGACCATCACCACCGGATCGTTGTGCTTCACCGAGATCTTGATGTCCCGGAACCCGTGCTCCTCGAACAGCGAGCACTCCCACAACGCCGACTCCACCAACGCCTCCGGCGTCGCCCGCCCGTACTTCTCCAGCAGCCGCTTGTCCAGCGACCCGGCGTTCACCCCGATCCGGATCGGCACCCCCGCCGCCGACGCCGCCGCCGCGATCTCCTTGACCTTGTCGTCGAACTGCCGGATGTTCCCCGGATTCACCCGCACCGCCGCACACCCGGCATCGATCGCCGCGAACACGTACTTCGGCTGGAAATGAATGTCCGCGATCACCGGAATCTGCGACTTACGCGCGATCACCGGCAACGCGTCCGCGTCGTCCTGCGACGGACACGCCACCCGCACGATCTGGCACCCCGCCGCCGTCAACTCCGCGATCTGCTGCAACGTCGCACCGATGTCCGCCGTCACCGTCGTCGTCATCGACTGCACCGACACCGGAGCGTCCCCGCCCACCGCCACCGACCCGACCTGGATCTGACGGCTCCTACGACGATCGGCCAGCTTCAGCGGCACGGACGGCATCCCGAGCGAAATCGCGGTCATGTGCTGTGCATCCTCAACGTGTGGATCCAAGGTCCCGGCCTGAGCGGGCTCCGTTCACCGAGCCTACGGCACGCCCTTCGGGCCGGGCACATTCACCGGTGACACGCCACCGGCCGGACACCTGATGGTGCCCGGCCGGTGGTCCGTCCGTGGGGTGACGGCCGCTTTCGAACGGCGATCAGGCGATCTTGACCGGGTTGACCACGTCCGCGATCAGTACCAGCACGGTGAACGACAGGAACAGACCGGCGACGACATAGGCGACCGGCATCATCTTGGCCACGTCGAACGGTCCGGGGTCGGGCCGCCGGAAGACCCGGGCCAGATGGCGCTTGAGCGCCTCCCACAGGGCCCCGGCGATGTGGCCGCCGTCCAGCGGCAGCAGCGGCAGCATGTTGAACAGGAAGAGCGACAGGTTGAACCCGGCGACCAGCATCAGCATGGTGGCCACCCGCTGCTCCGGCGGGATGTGCAGGGAGAACACGTCACCGCCGACCCGGGCGGCGCCGATGACGCCCATCGGGGAGTCGGCCTTGCGGGGGGCGCCGTTGAACGCCGCGTTCCACAGGTCCGGGATCCGCTGCGGCAGGTCGACCAGGGACTTGGTGGCGGTGACCACCATGTCGCCCATCCGGCTCACCGAGTCGGAGAAGGACTGCCGGATGATCCCGGGCGCCGGGGTGAAGCCGAGGAAGCCGGCCCGGACGTACTGGCCCGCCACGGTGCCGCCGTGACCGTCGGACTTGGCCACCTGGTTCTCTATCAGGCTGGCGTGCAGGTCCAGGGTGCGGCCGTCGCGGCGGACGGTGATGGTGGCCGGGCCGGTGGTCTCCCGGATGTCCTTCTGGAGGGTGGCCCAGTCCTTGATCGGGTGGCCGTCGAAGGCGGTGATGGTGTCGCCCGCCTTCAGGCCGGCCAGCTTGGCCGGGGAGGCCGGGTCGCCGGCGGCGCAGGTGGTCTTGCCGTTGTTGGCGGCGGCCTGGGAGATCACGCAGTCGGAGACGGTGCTGACGGTGGTGGTCTGGGAGTTGATCCCGAACCCCATGAGCACGCCGAGGAAGAGCGCGACGGCCAGCACCAGGTTCATGAAGGGGCCGGCGAACATCACCACGACCCGCTTCCAGGGCGCGCGGGTGTAGAACATCCGGGTCTCGTCGCCGGGCCGCAGCTCCTCGAAGGCGGCCGACCGGGCGTCCTCGATCATGCCGCGCCACGGCGAGGTGGAGCGCGCCTTGACCCGGCCGTCGTCACCGGGCGGGAACATCCCGATCATCCGGATGTAGCCGCCCAGCGGGATCGCCTTGATCCCGTACTCCGTCTCGCCCTTCTTGCGCGAGAAGATCGTCGGGCCGAAGCCGACCATGTACTGCGGCACCCGGATGCCGAAGAGCTTGGCGGTGGACAGGTGGCCCAGCTCGTGCCACGCGATGGAGATCAGCAGGCCGATCGCGAAGACGACTATGCCGAGGACCGTCATCAAAGCCGTCATCCGCGAGCCTCCGCTGTCGCTTTCGTCGCCAGTTCACGGGCGCGGGCCCGTGCCCACGTCTCCGCATCGAGTACGTCCGCGAGGGTCAGGGAAGTTCCCGTTCCCGCCGCCGCCCCCCGATCGGGGGTGCCCGGCTTGACCACCCCGGCCGTGAGCCCCTGCTCGACCACCTCGGCGACGGTGTCCACGATCCCGGTGAACGGCAGCCGTCCGGCCAGGAAGGCGTCCACGCACTCCTCGTTGGCCGCGTTGAAGACGGCGGGGCGGTGCCGCCGAGTCCGCCGACGTGCCGGGCGAGGCCGACGGAGGGGAACGCCTCGTCGTCGAGGGGGTAGAACTCCCAGGTCAGTGCCTTGGACCAGTCGAAGGCGGGGGCCGCGTCAGGCACCCGGTCGGGCCAGCCGAGGCCCAGCGCGATGGGCATGCGCATGTCCGGCGGGCTCGCCTGGGCGAGGGTGGAGCCGTCGGTGAACTCGACCATCGAGTGGATGTGGGACTGCGGGTGGACCACGACCTCGATGCGGTCGAAGGGGATGTCGTAGAGCAGGTGGGCCTCGATCACCTCCAGGCCCTTGTTGACCAGGGTGGCCGAGTTGATGGTGATCACCGGCCCCATGTCCCAGGTCGGGTGGGCCAGCGCGTCGCGCGGGGTGACCCCGGCCAGCTCGGCCCGGGTACGGCCGCGGAACGGGCCGCCGGAGGCGGTGACGATCAGCTTGCGCACCTCGGAGCGGGCGCCGCCGAGCAGCGCCTGGAAGAGCGCCGAGTGCTCGGAGTCGACCGGTACGACCTGCCCCGGCGCGGCCAGCCCGGTCACCAGCGGGCCGCCGACGATCAGCGACTCCTTGTTGGCCAGCACCAGGATCCGGCCCGCCTTCAGCGCGGCCAGGGTGGGCGCCAGGCCGATGGAGCCGGTGATCCCGTTGAGCACCGAGTCGCACGGGAGGGCGGCCAGCTCGGTGGCGGCGTCCGGGCCGGCCACGATCTCCGGCAGCGGTTCGCCGGGCCCGTAGGCGTCGGCCAGCGCCTCGCGCAGCGCCGCCGCCTTGTCCGCCTGCGCGATGCCGACCGTCCGGACCCGCAGCCGGTGGGCCTGCTCGGCGAGCAGCCGTACCCGGCCGCCGGCCGCGGAGAGGGCGACCACCTGGAAGCGGTCGGGGTTGCGCAGCACCACGTCGATCGCCTGGGTGCCGATCGATCCGGTCGAGCCGAGGATCACGATCCGCCGGGGGCCACCGGGGTCGCCGTCCGGCTGGGGCCGGTAGAGCACGTGGGGATCGGCGAGGGGCGCGGGCGCGGCGAGGGGCGCGGAACTTACCGTCATGCCCCCATTGTGTCCGCAGCCGTCGGCGATGCCGACAGCGCGTGGGCCCCGCGCGCGCCCCGTACCGTGCTCCATGGCGCCGCCCGGCCCGCTCGCCCGCCCGGCCGGCTCAGCGCACCGGCCTGTGTACGTTGGCCTTCGTACTCGGCCCCGGGGTCGCGTCGGCGATCCAGGGGCCGTCCCCGGAAGGGTCGACGACGCCTTGCTCCAGCCAGGTGTAGGCGCCGCCGAGGACACCGCGCACCACCGTGCGGTCGAGGGCGTCGGTGTTGGTCCACAGCCGCCCGAACAGCTCCTCGATCCGGATTCTGGCCTGCCGGCAGAAGGCGTCGGCGAGCTGGTACGCCTCCCGGCCGTGCTGTCCCTTGGCACGCAGCATCTCGGCGCGCACGCAGGAGGCGCTCATGGCGAACAGCTCCGCGCCGATGTCCACCACGCGGCCGAGGAAGCCCTGCTTGGTCTCCATCCGGCCCTGCCAGCGGGACATGGCCAGGAAGGTGGCGCGGGCCAGCCGGCGCGCGGAGCGCTCCACGTACCGCAGATGGGTGGCGAGGTCGGGATGGCCGGCCGGGCGGAACTGGGCGTAGGCGGTGGGCAGTTGGCCGGGTCCGGTGACGAGCTGAGGCAGCCAGCGGGCGTAGAAGCCGCCGGCCCGGGCACCGGCCCGCGCCTTCTCCTTGAGGTTCTTGCCGGGGTCGATCAGGTCGCCGGCGACCGACAGATGGGCGTCCACCGCCTCCCGGGCGATCAGCAGGTGCATGATCTCGGTGGAGCCCTCGAAGATCCGGTTGATCCGCAGGTCGCGCAGCAACTGCTCGGCGGGGACGGCCCGTTCGCCGCGGGCGGCCAGCGAGTCGGCGGTCTCGAAGCCGCGTCCGCCGCGGATCTGGACGAGTTCGTCCGCCATCCGCCAGGCCATCTCGCTGCCGTAGAGCTTGGCCAGCGCGGCTTCGATGCGGATGTCGTTGCGGTCCTCGTCGGCCATGAGCCCGGCCAGTTCCAGGACGGATTCCAGGGCGAAGGTGGTGGCCGCGATGAACGAGATCTTGGCGCCGACCGCCTCGTGCTCGGCGATCGGGCGCCCCCACTGCTCCCGGGCGGCCGACCACTCGCGGGCGATCTTCAGGCACCACTTGCCCGCCCCGGCGCACATCGCGGGCAGCGACAGGCGGCCGGTGTTGAGCGTGGTCAGCGCGATCTTCAGGCCGGCGCCCTCCGGTCCGATGCGGTTGGCGGCCGGGACCCGCACCTGGTGGAAGCGGGTGACCCCGTTCTCCAGTCCGCGCAGGCCCATGAACGCGTTCCGGTTCTCCACGGTGATGCCGGGGCTGTCCGCCTCCACCACGAAGGCCGTGATGCCGCCCTTGCGCCCTTCCCCGGCGGGCACCCGGGCCATCACCACCAGCAGGTCGGCGACGACCCCGTTGGTGGTCCACAGCTTCACCCCGTCGATGACGTACTCGTCCCCGTCGGGCACCGCCGTGGTGGCCAGCCGGGCCGGGTCGGAGCCGACGTCGGGCTCGGTGAGCAGGAAAGCGGAGATGTCGGTGCGGGCGCAGCGCGGCAGGAAGGCGTCCTTCTGCTCCTGGGTGCCGAAGAGCTTCAGCGGCTGGGGTACGCCGATCGACTGGTGGGCCGAGAGCAGCGCGCCGATCGCCGGGCTCGCCGATCCGGCCAGCGCGAGCGCCTTGTTGTAGTAGACCTGGGTGAGCCCGAGGCCCCCGTACCGGGCGTCGATCTTCATCCCGAAGGCGCCCAGCTCCTTCAGGCCGCGCACCACCTCGTCGGGGACGCGCGCCTCCCGCTCGATGCGGGCGCCGTCCACGTGGGCGGTGAGGAAGTCGGCGAGCTTGCCGAGGAACTCCTCCCCGCGCTGCACCGCGTCCGGGGGCAGGGTCGGGTGCGGGTGGATGAGATCGAGCCGGAACCGTCCGAGGAACAACTCCTTGGCGAAGCTGGGCTTGCGCCAGTGCTGCTCCCTGGCCGCCTCGGCGACCTGCCGCGCCTCCCGCTCGGAGACCTTGGGTCCTGCGGATTGTGCGGTCATGGCCTACCTCCTGGTCGCCGCCTTGCCGCCAGATCCGGTGGTGTGATGTTACTCACACGTACGGGTGTCATTCTGCCCGCGCCCGGCCGCCTCCGCCAGTGCACGAGCCCGGTCCGAGGGACGCCGCTTTCCCTCACGCACGCCGCCGAGGGGGTGAGCGAGCCGAAGGGCGCGCCGATGCCGAAAGCGACGAAGGCGAGGGAGCGAGGAACGAGCGAGCGCAGTCCTGAGGAGTGTCGGCATCGGAAATGAGCGCCCGGAGGCGAGCGAACACAAAAAGGCAGAGGAGGGCGCTCCCGCACAGAGCGCCCTCCTCCATTCAGGTGGCTTACGGCCTACAGCTCCAGGCCGGTCAGGACCAGGACCCGCTCGTAGGTGTAGTCCTCCATCGCGTAGGCCACGCCCTCGCGGCCGACGCCGGACGCCTTCACGCCGCCGTACGGCATCTGGTCGGCCCGGTACGAGGGGGCGTCGCCGACGACCACGCCGCCCACCTCCAGCTCCCGGTGGGCCCGGAAGGCGGTCCGCAGGTCGTGGGTGAACACGCCGGTCTGGAGGCCGAACTTGGAGTCGTTGACGGCGGCGAACGCCTCGTCGGTGCCGTCCACCTTGTGCAGGGTGAGCACCGGGCCGAAGACCTCCTCGGTGGCGAGGACGGCGTCGGCGGGCAGGTCGGCGAGGATCGTCGGGGCGTAGTTGGCCCCGTCCCGTACGCCGCCGGTGACCAGCTTGGCGCCCTTGGCCACCGCGTCGTCCACCCAGGCGGCGACGCGTTCGGCGGCGGCCACGCTGACCAGCGGGCCCACGTCGGTGGCGGCGTCCGAGGGGTCGCCGGTGACCTGGGCCTCGGTCCGGGCCACGACCTTCTCCACCAGCCGGTCGTAGACGGCGGCGTCGGCGATCACCCGCTGCACGGAGATGCAGGACTGGCCGGCCTGGTAGTTGGCGAAGGTGGCGATCCGGGTGGCGGCCCACTCCAGGTCCTCCTCGGAGGACCAGTCGGCGAGCACCACGGCCGCGGCGTTGCCGCCCAGTTCCAGGGTGCAGTGCTTGTGCGGCACGTCCGCCTGGATCTGGAAGCCGACCTTGTCCGAGCCGGTGAACGAGATGACCGGCAGCCGCTCGTCCTGGACGAGGGCGGGCATCTTGTCGTTGGGGACGGTCAGCACGCTCCACGAGCCGGCCGGCAGGTCGGTCTCGGCCAGGATCTCGCCGAGCACCAGCGCGGAGAGCGGGGTGGCCGGGGCGGGCTTGACGATGATCGGGGCGCCGACCGCGATCGCCGGGGCGACCTTGTGGGCGACCAGGTTGAGCGGGAAGTTGAAGGGCGCGATGCCCAGCACCACGCCGCGCGGGAAGCGCCGGGTGAGCGCGAGGCGGCCGGTGCCGCCGGCGTCGGTGTCCAGCCGCTGCGCCTCGCCGCCGTTGAAGCGGCGGGCCTCCTCGGCGGCCCAGCGGAAGACCGAGACCGCGCGGCCGACCTCGCCGCGCGCCCACTTGACCGGCTTGCCGTTCTCGGCGGTGATCAGCCGGGCCAGCTCCTCGGTGCGCTCCGCGAGCCGCTTGGCCACGTGGTCCAGGGCGGCGGCCCGGACGTGCGCCGGGGTGGCCGCGAACTCGGCGGTGACCGCGTGGGCGGCGGCGACGGCCTCTTCCACCTGGGCGTCGGTGGGGACGCTCACGGTGGCGACGACGCGCCCGTCCCAGGAGTTGGTGACGTCGAAGGCGTCGTCACCGGTGGCCCGGCGTCCGGCGACCCAGAACGCCTCGACGGCTTCGCGGGTGGAAGACACAGCGGATCCCCGCCTTTCCCGTGGTGGTGTTGTTCGGTGGCTCCACGGTAGGGGGCGGCGGCCGGATCCGGGTTTGTCCACGGCGTAGTGCGCGGGTGGCCGGGCACGCCGATTCGTCAGGCGCCGGACTTCAGCGCCAGCCACAGCTCCATGCGCACGTCGGGGTCGTCCAGCGAGCGGCCCAGGATCTCCTCGACGCGCCGCATCCGGTAACGCAGGGTGTGGCGGTGGACGCCGAGGTCGGCGGCGGCGGCGTCCCACTGGCCGTGCCGGGACAGCCACGCCGACAGCGAGGCGACGAGGTCGCCGCGGGAGGTGGCGTCGTGCTCGCGCAACGGGCGCAGCAGCCCCTCGGCGAAGGCCCGTACCGCGTCGTCGCCCAGCAGCGGCAGCACCGATCCGGCGCCCACCTCGTCGTGGCCGACCAGGGTGCGGCCGCGGCGGCGGGCCACCGCGAGGGCGCGCTGCGCCTCCTGGCCCGCGGCCGGCAGTTCTTCGGCCGGGCGGGCGGTGGACAGGCCGGCGGCCAGTTCCCCGTGTTCCTCCAGGTGGCCGACGCAGGCGCGCAGCACGGCCCCGTCGGCGGCGGCGAGCACGGTGAGCCGGGGGCCGTCCTGGGTGGCCAGGACGGCTTCGGCGGCGCGGCCGGCGGCGGTCTCGGCGCGTTCGGCGAGCAGGCCGAGGGCGGCCGGCGCGGCGTCCTCCTCGGCGGGCTGACGGCGGACGGGTTCGGCGACCAGGACGCGCAGCGGACGCTCCAGCAGATCGCCGTAGAGCCGGCCGGCGACGGTGCGGGCGTGGCCGGGTTCGCCGGCCAGCAGCATGCGCAGCAGGGCGGCGCCGAACCGGCGTTGCGCGTCCTGCACGGTGCGGGACTGCTCCAGGGAGAGGGTGAGCAGGGCGACGGCGGCGTGCACCACGTAGCGGTCGGAGGTGGCCAGGCGTTCGCCGGTGCCCACGGCGAGGAAGCCGCGCGGACGGCGGCCGGTGCCCAGCGACTGGATCTCCACCCGGTCGTCGGTGCCGCCGGGTCCGGCGACGGCGGCGCTGGCCGGGGCGGGGCGGTCCCGGAGCCGTTCGATCTCGCCGGCGAGGCGGGCGGCGCGGCGGCCGGCCCAGTCGGGGGCGGCGTCCACCACGCCGCCGGAGGCGTCGTAGAGCGCGGCCCAGCCGTCGAGGTGCGCGGCGAGCCGGGCCAGCAGCGCGCGCGGGCCGTCCGGGGTGAGCGCGGCCCGGGTCAGCTCGCGCTGGGCCTCCAGACCGGCGGTGACCTCGCGGTACTGGTCGGCCGCGAGCGCCGCCGAGACCGCCTTGCTGATGGCGATGAACGGGGTCGGACGGGGCACCTGGAGCAGCGGCAGTCCGCGGTCGCCGGCTGCGGTGACCAGCGGCGCGGGGACGGTGTCGTGGCCCAGTCCGACGCCGAAGCCGAGGCCGACCACCCCGGCGTCGGCCAGCCGGTGGACGTAACCGGTGAGCGCTTCGGGGCCGGTGCCCAGTTTGAGCCCGGTGGTCAGCAGCAGTTCGCCGCCTTCGAGGTAGGGCGTGGGGTCGTCGAGTTCGCTGGTGTGCACCCAGCGGACGGCGGCGTCGAGCCGGTCGCCCCCGGCGAGCACGGTGAGCCCCAGCGCGGAGGTGCGTACGAGGGAGGCGAGGGTGGCTGGCATGGCGTTACCGATTCTGCCTCACCCCGCCTCCCCGGCCGCGCCGCGCGTCGGGCCCGGGGGCGGTTCAGCCGCGCAGGTCGACCAGGACCGGCGGGGAGTGGTCGCCGCCGACCGTGGTCAGCGAGGCGACCGCGTGGCCGGGCGGCACCGCGTGCGCCAGGTCCGAGGCCGACCAGCGTTCCCGTTCCACCTTGCGTACCGTGACCGACTCGGTGGTGGCCGCCTCCCCGGTGAACAGCCGCCGCGCCCCGCGCGCGGTGCGGCGCACGATCCCGCCGGAGACGTCGGGCGCCCGGGTGACGTCGGACTCCTCCACCCAGGTGGTCCCCCACGACTCGGCGAACCGCTTGCCGTCCCAGGTGGTCACCCCGGACAGCGCCATGCGGCAGCCGGTGGCGCCGAGCAGCGCGCTGCGCAGCGTCTCGGGGACGTCGTCCAGGGTGCGCAGCGCCAGGACCACGCCGGCGTGGGCGGAGCGCAGCCGTTGCAGTCCGCGGACCGCTTCGGCGGTGACGGCGCGGGCGGCGTCGTCCAGCACGAGGCAGGCGAAGACCGAGCGGTCGCGGCGGGCGGTGGCGGCGGCGGTGAACTGGGCGAGCAGCAGCCGGGCGAGCATCCTGCTGGCCTCGGCGTGGCCGCGCTGCGGCAGGTCGATCCGGACCCGTACCGGGTGTTCCAGGGCGCTCAGGGCGAACGGCCGGGTCTTGCCGCTGACGTCGAAGAAGCCGGCGAAGGCGGGCCGGTCGAGCAGCGCCACCCGGTCGGCCAGCAGCGCGCCGATGTCGCCGGGGCGCCCCGACTGGCGCTCCCAGGCGGCCAGTTCGCGGGCCCAGGCGTGTTCCTGGGCGGCTTCGAGGGCGTCGCGCAGGGTGGCGAGGGCGGGCTGGTTGCCGTCCAGCAGTTCGCGCAGTTCGGGTACGGCCGGGAAGCGGCCGTGCGCGGCGCGGTAGGGGCCCAGGACGCGGGCGAGCGCGGTGGCGGCCCGGCGGGGGTCGGCCTCGGGTCCGTCGAAGCCGTCGAGGAGCGCCTCGGCGAGCAGTCCGGCCGCCTCGTCGGGGTCGGCGGTGCCGCCGTACAGGTCGAGGTCGTAGCCGGAGGCGGGGTCGCCGAGGCGGATGACCACGTCGAAGGCGTCGTCCGGGCCGAGCGCGGAGCCGGCCGCGCCGACCGCGACCACGGCGGCGCCGCCGGCCAGCGCCTGCAGGCACAGCGACTCGACCACCGGGCGCACCACGTGCCGGGTCTTGCCGGCCCCGGGCGGCCCGACCACCAGCAGCGAGGTGCCCAGCAGCGCCGGGTCGAGCGCGAAGCCGACGCCGCGGTAGGCGTAGGGGTTGCGCTTGCCGTCGTCGGCGGCGCCCAGGCGCACCTGGGCGGTGTACAGGTCGTGCCGGGCGGTGCGCACCGGCAGGTCGCGGGCGCCGGAGGGGTGGGCGAAAGCGGCGGCGCCGTGTTCGGCCACCGCGCGGGCGTACGCCGCGGTGCCGTCGGGCCGGGTACGCAGCCGGGCCCAGGCCCGGTGGAGGCGGACGAAGTCCACGTCGTTGAGGGCGCCGCGCAACGTCTCGTCGGCGAGCCGGTCCGCCGTCGCGTGCTCCCCGGCGGCCCGCAGCTCGGGCCATCCGGCGGGGTCGTCGGCGCCGGTGGCGGCGGGGTCCGCGGCGGTGCCGGCGGAGCGGGCCGCCTTGGCGGCGGAGGCGGCGCGGGCGGTGCGGCGCAGGAGGGGGAGGAGGTAGCGGCGGACGGCCTCCGGCCAGCGGCCCGCGCGCCCGCACAGCACCGCGATGACCAGCGCGAGGAGGACGTAGTAGGAGTAGCCGAGGGCCTCGGCCGAGCCGGTGCCCAGCCAGGAGTCGGGGGTGACCCACTCCAGCGGCCAGATCAGGAACGGCAGGTAGCCGTCCCAGAAGAGCGACCACACCACCGCCCCGCACACCAGCGCCCCCACCGCGCCCCCCACCAGCCGCCGATCCGGCAGCCGCTCCGGCTCCTGGGCGGGGCGCGGGACGTGGCCGTAGGCGTAGGTGCCGGGGGCGCCGGCCACGCGGGGGGTGCGCAGCCAGGTCAGGAAGGGCGCGGCCCGGTCCTCGTGGGCGGCGCCGAGGGCCTGCCCGGGGACGTGGCCCGGGCCGGGGGGCGGCGGGGCGCCGGGGGCGTAGGAGGGCTTCGGCGGCGGGGCGGGCGGCGGCACCGCCGGGGACGACGCCGGGGTGGACTCGCGGTATCCGTAGCCGTGTGCGCCTTCGACGTCCATCTATCGCTGTCCCTCGCCCTGACCAGCCGACCGTCTGCCTGTCCCGGTGCCCGGGGCCCGGTGGGCTCAATGTACTGAGGAACGGCCGGTGATGGGCAGCGGCAGGCCGGGGGTGGTCGCCCCGGGCGCCACTGTCCGCGGCGTCGAAACGTCCTCGCGCACTGCTCCCTATCGGAGTGTGCGCGGCGCGCCGGTCACGGCATAGCCTGCGGGAAAAGGCTGTGATCGCAAGGAGTAAGCCCTCATGACCGAAGTGTCCGGTGGCCCCGCGCTGCCCCAGGAACGTCGTCTCGTCACCTCGATCCCCGGCCCGAAGTCGCAGGAGCTGCTGGCGCGCAAGACGGCCGCGGTCGCGGACGGCGTGGGCACGACCCTGCCGGTCTTCGTGACCCGGGCGGGCGGCGGCGTGCTGGAGGACGTGGACGGCAACTCGCTGATCGACTTCGGCTCCGGCATCGCGGTCACCTCGGTGGGCAACAGCGCCGAGGCCGTGGTCCGCCGGGCGACGGAGCAGCTGGCGGCGTTCACCCACACGTGTTTCATGGTGACCCCGTACGAGGGCTACGTGGAGGTCGCCGAGCGGCTGGCCGAGCTGACCCCGGGCGACCACGCCAAGAAGTCGGCGCTGTTCAACTCCGGCGCGGAGGCGGTGGAGAACGCGGTCAAGATCGCCCGGGCGTACACCAAGCGCACCGCGGTCGTCGTCTTCGACCACGGCTACCACGGCCGCACCAACCTGACGATGGCGCTGACCGCCAAGAACATGCCGTACAAGCACGGCTTCGGGCCGTTCGCGCCCGAGGTGTACCGGGTACCGCTGGCGTACCCGTTCCGCTGGCCCACCGGGGCGGAGAAGTGCGCCGACGAGGCCGCGGCGCAGGCGATCGACGTGGTCTCCAAGCAGATCGGCGCGGAGAACGTGGCCGCGATCATCATCGAGCCGATCCAGGGTGAGGGCGGCTTCATCGAGCCGGCCAAGGGCTTCCTGCCGGCGATCGCCCGGTTCGCCCGGGAGAACGGCATCGTCTTCGTCGCCGACGAGATCCAGACCGGCTTCTGCCGTACCGGCCAGTGGTTCGCCTGTGAGGACGAGGGCGTCGTCCCGGACCTGATCACCACCGCCAAGGGCATCGCGGGCGGGCTGCCGCTGGCGGCGGTCACCGGGCGCGCGGAGATCATGGACGCGGCCCACGCCGGCGGCCTGGGCGGCACCTACGGCGGCAACCCGGTGGCCTGCGCCGCCGCGCTGGGCGCCATCGAGACCATGAAGGAGCTCGACCTCAACGCGAAGGCGAAGCGGATCGAGGAGGTCATGAAGGGCCGCCTGACCGCGCTCCAGGAGAAGTTCGCGGTGATCGGCGAGGTCCGCGGCCGGGGCGCGATGATCGCGGTGGAGCTGGTCAAGCCGGGCACCAAGGAGCCGGACGCCGCCGCGACCGCCGCCGTGGCCAAGTTCTGCCACACCAACGGCGTGGTGGTGCTCACCTGCGGCACCTACGGCAACGTGCTGCGTTTCCTGCCCCCGCTGGTGATCGGCGAGGACCTGCTCACCGAGGGCCTGGACGTCATCGAGAACGCCTTCGCCGCGCTGTGAGCACCCCGCGGTGACATCGCCGCGCCCGGCCCCGCCTCCCCCGCCGTTCCGGCCCGGGGGGCGGGGCCGGGCGTCGTGACGGTAGGTAGTCGCCGGGCGGGTGCCGGTCGGCGTGAAGAACCTGTGCGGGGCTGATGAGGGGTGGGTGAGCGCTCCCCCGCGAGGTCCCGTCCGTGACCTACGGTGGTCGCAGATGAAGGAAACACCCCGCCGCTCGCGGGAGACCGCGGGCGACACCCCGTCGACGGATCCCCATCGTCGACACGGCAGTGCCCTCGCGCACAACACCGTCGGAGCCACTGGCCCCGGCACCCTTCGCCGCTCGTCCGGCCGCGCGTCCCAAACCCCCCGGGACGCCCGGTACGGCGACCGGCACGGCCGCCCTGGAACATCCCCCCCTGTTCCGGGGCGGCCGACTTCTTCCCCGCTCCGAGCCGCCCTCGTGCCGTTCGCCGTGCTGCTGGTCGCGGCGCTCACCTGGCAGGTCGCCGGCCACGGGCCGCTGTACCGGTGGGACACCTCGGCGGACGCGGCCGTGCTGCGGCTGGCGGCAGGTCGTCGCGCGGTGGCCCCGGTCGCCCAGTTCTGGGCCGACGCGGGCAACGTGACGGTGGTGCTGCCGGTGCTGGCGCTCGCGGTGGGGTACGGGGCCTGGCGGCGCCGGCGCCGGGGCGGTGCGCGGTGGTGGGGGCCGGCCGTGGCGCAGGCGGTGGCGATGGCGTGCGCGCTGCCGCTGGTGGTGGGCCTCAAGGCGTTGGTCGCGCGGCCGGCGCCGGGCGCCACGCGTCTGGTGGCCCACTCCGGCTACTTCCCCTCCGGTCACGCGGTGACGGCGGCGGTGGGGTACGGGCTGTGCGTGCTGGCGCTGGCGCCCGGTACGGCGGCGGCACGGCGGTGCCTGGCCGGCGCCGCCGTGCTGCTGAACGTGGCCGTGGGCGCCGCGCTGGTGTGGCGCGGCTACCACTGGCCGCTGGACGTGGCGGCCGGCTGGGCGCTGGCCGCGATCGTGCTGGAGGTGACCCGACGGGTCGTCAGGAGTTGGTGGGGAAGCCCAGGTTGATGCCGCCGTGCGAGGGGTCGAGCCACCGCTGGGTGACGGCCTTGCCGCGGGTGAAGAAGTGGACGCCGTCCGGGCCGTAGGCGTGGGTGTCGCCGAAGAGCGACGCCTTCCAGCCGCCGAAGGAGTAGTAGGCCACCGGCACCGGGATCGGCACGTTGATGCCGACCATGCCGACCTCGACCTCGCGCTGGAAGCGGCGGGCGGCGCCGCCGTCGTTGGTGAACAGCGCGGTGCCGTTGCCGTACGGGTTGGCGTTGATCAGCTCCAGGCCCTCGTCGTAGGAGCCGACCCGGACCACGGAGAGCACCGGGCCGAAGATCTCGTCGTTGTAGACGGACATGCCGGGCTTGACGTGGTCGAAGAGGGTCGGGCCGAGCCAGAAGCCGTCGGCGGTCTCCGCGCCGTCGACCGGGTGGCTGCGGCCGTCCACCGCCAGGGTGGCCCCGTCGGCGACGCCCGCGTCGAGGTAGGAGGCGACCTTGTCCCGGTGGGCGCCGGTGACCAGCGGGCCCATCTCGGAGTCGCCGGAGCAGCCGGGGCCGACCTTCAAGGCGGCCATCCGCTCCTTGATCCGGGCGACCAGTTCGTCCCCGACCGGGTCGACGGCGACCAGGACGGAGACGGCCATGCAGCGCTCGCCGGCCGCGCCGAAGCCGGCGTTGACGGCGGCGTCGGCGGCCAGGTCGAGGTCGGCGTCGGGGAGCACCAGCATGTGGTTCTTGGCGCCGCCGAGCGCCTGGACGCGCTTGCCGTAGCGGGTGCCGGTCTCGTACACGTAGCGGGCGATCGGGGTGGAGCCGACGAAGGAGACCGCCTTGATGTCGGGGTGTTCCAGCAGCCGGTCGACGGCGGTCTTGTCGCCGTGCACCACGTTGAAGACACCGTCCGGCAGCCCGGCGCGCTGCCACAGCCGGGCCAGGAACCCGGCGGCCGACGGGTCCTTCTCGGACGGCTTGAGCACCACGGTGTTGCCGGCCGCGATGGCGATGGGGAAGAACCACATCGGCACCATGGCGGGGAAGTTGAACGGCGAGACGACGGCGACCGGGCCGAGCGGCTGGCGGATGGAGTACACGTCGATGCCGGTGGACGCCTGCTCGGTGAAGCCGCCCTTGAGCAGCTGCGGGATGCCGCAGGCGTACTCGACGACCTCCAGGCCGCGGGCGATCTCGCCGAGCGCGTCGGAGTGCACCTTGCCGTGCTCGGAGACGATGATCGCGGCGAGTTCGTCGCGGTGCTGGTTGAGCAGCTCGCGGAAGGCGAAGAGGACCTGGGTGCGCTTGGCCACCGAGGCGTCCCGCCAGCCGCGGAACGCGGTGACAGCGGCCCCGACCGCCTGGTCCACCTCGGCGATCGACGCGAAGTCCACCTGACCGGTGACCTTGCCGGTCGCCGGGTCGTACACGTCGCCCCGCCGCTCGGCGGAGCCGGACCATTCCTGGCCGGCGATCCAGTGCGTGATGTGCTTGGTGGTCACGTCAGACCTTCCTTGTCGAAGCGTGGCCGGAGCCGTTGTCGGAAGCCTCCCCGGTCAGTCTCGCGGCCGGCCGGGCACGCCACAACACGCAAGGTGTCGGGGTGAGCGCGATCCGCTTTACACATCGAAGCCCCGGAAGTCGTCGTGGCGGAGCGCCACCGCCTCGTGCAGGGCGCTCTCCAGCAGCGCCGGGTCGGTCAGCCGCCCGGAGCCGTCCGGTGGCACCAGCCAGCGGATGCCGCGCGGCCGGCGGCCGGGGTGGGGTACGGCGATCCAGCTGCCGGACCCCGCGGTGCGTACCCCGGTGGCCACCCAGTACCGCCCGGTGCCCGGTGGGACCAGCCAGCCCAGCCGGGTCTCCCCGGCCGTGGCGAGCACCGGGCCGGGGCGGCCGGCCAGCCGGACCAGGACGGCGAGCGCGGTGCGGCCCAGCGTGCCGTCGGTGATCGCCACGTCCCAGCGCCGTCCGGCGGGCAGCAGCGCCACCCCGTTGGGGTCGCGCTCCCACGCCCAGCGGCACGCGCGGGGGTCGGGTGCCGCCGATGCCAGCCAGTCGGCCGCCTTCCTCGCCTGCGCCCCGTCCATGTCCGCTCCTCCCACTCGACCGGCTCCGTACCGTCAGAGCGCGCTCGGCGGCGGTCATGACGCGGGACGGGGCGGAGAAAACGTGAGGGCGTGTGAAGACGGCGGCGCCCCCGGCCGGTGGGCGGGCGGGGGCGCGGGGCGGGCGGGCCGGTTCAGCTGTCGAAACCGAGGCCCAGCTTGTCCATGGTCTTCAGCCACAGGTTGCGGCGGCCGGCGTTGCGGTCGGCGCGGGCCAGTGAGCGGCGGGTGAGCTCGATGCCGGCCCAGGCGACCGGTTCCGGCGGGAACGGCAGCGGCTTGGTGCGCACCATCTCCAGCTCGGTGCGCTCGGTGGGCTCACCGGCGAGCAGGTCGAGCATGACCTCGGCGCCGAAGCGGGTGGCGCCCACCCCGAGCCCGGTGTACCCGGCCGCGTAGGCGACCTGGCCGCGGTGGGCGGTGCCGAAGAACGCCGAGAAGCGCGAACAGGTGTCGATGGCGCCGCCCCAGGCGTGGCTGAAACGCACCCCCTCCAGCTGCGGGAAGCAGGTGAAGAAGTGGCGGGCCAGCTTGGCGAAGGTCTCCGGGCGCTGGTCGTACTCGGCGGCGACCCGGCCGCCGAAGGGGTAGATCGCGTCGTAGCCGCCCCACAGGACGCGGTTGTCGGCGGTGAGCCGGAAGTAGTGGAACTGGTTGGCGCTGTCCCCCAGGCCCTGCCGGTTCTTCCAGCCGATGGAGGCCAGTTGGGCGTCGCTGAGCACCTCGGTCACCAGCGCGTAGTCGTAGACCGGCACCACGAACGGGCGGACGCGCCGCACCAGGGAGGGAAAGACCCCGGAGCCGAGGGCGGCCTGGCGGGCGAAGACGCGGCCGTAGGGGGTGCGGGCGGCGACCGCGGTGCCGTTGGCGGCCAGCCGGGTGGCCGGGGTGTGCTCGTAGACGCGCACCCCGGCCTCCTCGCAGGCGCGCTTGAGGCCCCAGGCGAGCTTGGCCGGGTGGAGCATGGCCACCCCGCGCCGGTCCCACAGACCGCCGAGGAAGGTGGGCGAGTCGACCTCGGCGCGCATCGCGTCCCGGTCGAGGAGGTCGAGTTCCACGCCGAGCCCGGCCGCCTCCTCGGCGAGCGCGTGCAGGTCGTCGAGCTGGTAGGGCTCGGTGGCCACGTCGATCTCGCCGGTGCGCTCGAAGTCGCAGTCGATGCGGTGGCGGGTGACGGTCTCCTCGATGGCGTCGAGGTTGCGGGCGCCCAGCTCCTCCAGGGCGCGCAGGTCGGCGGGCCAGCGTTCCAGGCCGTTGCCGAGGCCGTGGGTGAGGGAGGCCGCGCAGAAGCCGCCGTTGCGGCCGGAGGCGGCCCAGGCGATCTCCTTGGCCTCGACCAGGACGACGTCCCGGCCGGGGTCGCGTTCCTTGGCGATCAGCGCGGTCCACAGCCCCGAGTAGCCGCCGCCGACCACCAGCAGGTCGCAGTGTTCGTCACCGACGAGCGCGGGGTTGGCGGCGGGCCTGCCGGGGTCCTCCAGCCAGAACGGTGCCGGGCGCGCCTCAGCGAGCGAACGGGCTGGGTCCATCGTTCTCACATCCTTGACGGAAATGACGGTTGCTGCGTGCCGGACGGCGGCGCGGTGGCCGGGCGGACCGCGCCTACCTCTCGCCGCGCAGGGCGAACACCGTGCGGTGCCAGCCCTTCGCGGCCTGCCCGGTGTTGTCCAGCATCACGTGTTTGACCTGGGTGTACTCCTCGAAGGAGTACGCGGACATGTCCTTGCCGTAGCCGGAGGCCCGGTAACCGCCGTGCGGCATCTCGCTGATGATCGGGATGTGGTCGTTGACCCATACGCAGCCGGCGGCGATCTCTCGGGTGGCGCGGCCGGCCCGGTACACGTCCCGGGTCCAGGCGGAGGCGGCGAGTCCGTAGGGGGTGTCGTTGGCCAGCCGCAGCCCCTCCTCGTCGGTGTCGAAGGGGAGCACCACCAGGACGGGGCCGAAGATCTCGCTCCGCACCACCTCGCTGTCCTGGGCGGCGCCGGTGATCAGGGTGGGCCGGTAGTAGGCGCCCTTGGCGTCCGGCGCGGTGCCGCCGGTGACCACGGTCGCGTAGGAGCGGGCGCGGTCGACGAAGGCGGCCACCCGGTCGCGCTGGGCGAAGGAGGTCAGCGGGCCCAGGTCGGTGGCCGGGTCGAAGGGGTCGCCGCAGGTGACGGCGTTGAACAGGTCGGCGACGGCGGTGACGAAGGCGTCGTACAGCGGGCGCTGGACGTAGGCGCGGGTGGCGGCGGTGCAGTCCTGGCCGGTGTTGATCAGGGCGCCGGCCACCGCGCCGTGCGCCGCCGCTTGGAGGTCGGCGTCGTCGAAGACCACGAAGGGTGCCTTGCCGCCGAGTTCGAGGTGGAGCCGTTTGACGGTGCGGGTGGCGATCTCGGCGACGCGCTTGCCGACGGCGGTGGAGCCGGTGAAGGAGGTCATGGCCACGTCGGGGTGGCCCACCAGGTGCTCTCCGGCGTCCCGGCCCGCCCCGGTGACGACGTTGACCACGCCGGCCGGGATCCCCGCCTCGGTGGCGGCCTGGGCGAACATCAGCGAGGTGAGCGGGGTCAGCTCGGCGGGCTTGAGCACCACGGTGTTGCCGGCGGCGACGGCCGGCAGGACCTTCCAGGCGGCCATCTGGAGCGGGTAGTTCCACGGCGCGATCGACCCCACCACCCCGACCGGCTCGCGGCGGACGTACGAGGTGTGGTCGCCGGAGTACTCGGCGGCGGCCTGGCCCTGCAGACGGCGGGCGGCGCCGGCGAAGAAGGCGGTGTTGTCGATGGTGCCGGGCACGTCGAACCCGGTGGTCAGCCGTACCGGCTTGCCGCACTGGAGGGACTCGGCCAGGGCCAGCTCGCGGGCCCGCCCGGCGAGCACCTCGGCGAAGCGGTGCATGGCCTGCGAGCGCTCGCCCGGGGTGGCGCCGGCCCACTGCGGCAGCGCGGCGCGGGCGGCGGCGACGGCGGCGTCCACGTCCGCCGGGCCGGCCAGTTCGCAGCTGTACACCGCCTCGCCGGTGGCCGGGTCGACCACCTCGTGGTGGCGGCCGGAGGTGCCGGGGCGCAGTCGCCCGGCGATGTACTGGGCCCCGGCGCGCAGCCCCGCGGCCACCTCGATCGCGGCGTCGCGGCTGTGGTCGCTGTGGTCCATTCACGCTCTCCTCGTCGCACCTGGGCGGTACCGTCACTGCGTGGCATCCGGCCGAGTCGATGGCCGATCCTGACAGAGTGGCCTTGCCCTAACAAGCGATTCCGTTGTTGCCTTGGGGTTGGGCAACGGAATCTGCGTCCACTGTGCACGGACGATGCCGCAGTCCCGGCAGGCTGGCAACCAACAGTCCGCTCGGCTTGCCGAGGATCGCCTTACAGTGCGTAAATTCAGCCACCGAACACCGCCCACCCCACCGGAGGCCGCCCCGTGTATCCCACCGTCGCCGAGGTGCTCGAACTCGACGTGCTGCGGCGCGGCAACCCCGGCGTGGTGGCGGGCGCCGACGCGCTGGCCAACCGGGTGCGCTGGGTGCACGTCAGCGAGCTGGCCGACATCGCCGGGATGCTGCGCGGCGGCGAACTGGTGCTCACCACCGGGGTGATGCTCCCGGCCGACAAGGAGTCGCTGGCCCGCTACATCGGCGAGCTGGCCGACGTGGGGGCGGCCGGGCTGGTGGTGGAGCTGGGCCGGCGGTACGCCGACGAGCTGCCCCGGCCGCTGGTGCGGGCCGCCGAACGGCGCGGGCTGCCGCTGGTGGCGCTCGGTACCGAGGTGCGTTTCGTGGCCGTCACCGAGGCGGTGCACGAGCACGTGGTCAACGCGCAGCTGGCCGAGTTGCGGGCCTCGGAGGCGGTCCACCAGACCTTCAACGAGCTGGCGGTGGAGGGCGCCGAGCCGGGCGAGGTGGTGCGCGAGGTGGCCCGGATGGCGGGGGCGCCGGCGGTGCTGGAGAACCTCTCGCACCAGGTGCTCGCCTTCGATGCGGCCGGCCGTGATCCGCAGGGGCTGCTGGACGGCTGGGAGCGGCGCTCGCGCGGGGTGCGCACGGCCGCCCGTACCGGTTACGACGAGCGGGCCGGGTGGCTGGTGACCGCGGTCGGGGCGCGCGGGCGGGACTGGGGGCGGTTGGTGCTGGTGGGGGTCCCGGGCACGGAGGCGGACGGGGCGGGCCGGCTCACCGTGGTGCTGGAGCGCGGCGCCTCCACCCTCGCCCTGGGCCGGCTGCTGGAGCGGGACCGCGAGTCGCTGGAGCGGCAGACCCACCGCACCCTGCTCTCCGGGGTCCTCACCCACGCGCTGACCGTCTCCGACGTGGCGCTGCGGGCCCGGGCGCTGGGGGTGCCGCTGGAGGGCCGGCGGCTGGTCGGGGTGATGCTGCGGCTGCGCGGCACGCCGGTGTCGGCGGCGCTGGAGGCCCAGGCCCGGCTGCGGGACTTCACCGAGACGGCCGCCCTGGCGGCGCGGGAACGCGGGGTGACCGCGCTCATCGGCGCCCTGGACGACGGCGGGGTCGGGCTGCTGGTCTCGCTGGGCCCCTCGGAGGACGAGCACGCGGCGCTGGAAGGGTTCGCCGCCGCCCTGGAACGGCTGCTGGAGGCGGCCTCGCCGGCCCCGGCGTACCTGATGGCGGCCGGTTCCTCGGTGGGTTCGCTGCGCGACGCCCGGCGCACCCTGCTGGAGGCCGCGCAGGTCGCCGACGCCGCGCTGCACGCCGAGCCGCGGCTGCCGGAGGGGACCGCGGGGCGCGCCAGGGTGCCCGGCCGGCGGACCGGCTCGTACTACCGGCTGCCGGACGTTCGGCTGCGCGGTCTGCTCCATCTGCTGCGCGACGACGCCCGGCTCCAGACGTACGTGGAACGGGAGTTGGGGCCGCTGCTGGCGTACGACGCGGAGCACGGCACCGATCTGATCCGCATCCTGACGGTGTACCTGACCAGCGGGCGCAACAAGTCGGCGGCGGCCGACGCGGCGCACATGTCACGTCCGTCGTTCTACGACCGCCTGCACAAGGTGGAGCGGGTGCTCGGGGTCGACCTGGACCAGGTGGAGTCGTGTCTGTCGCTGCACGTGGCGCTGCTGGCGCTGGAGGCGGTGCGCGGCTGACCGGCGGGGACGACGGCGGTCAGACGCCGATCCGGGT
This sequence comes from Streptantibioticus cattleyicolor NRRL 8057 = DSM 46488, assembly GCF_000240165.1. Classification (NCBI taxonomy): domain Bacteria; kingdom Bacillati; phylum Actinomycetota; class Actinomycetes; order Kitasatosporales; family Streptomycetaceae; genus Streptantibioticus; species Streptantibioticus cattleyicolor. The sequence goes on along the minus strand of NC_017586.1, from coordinate 4,790,850 downwards.
GCGGGCGTCCGCTTGCGTCACCGCCTGCTCCCACACCGTGGAGAAGGCCAGCCGCAGGCAGCCGGCGAGCGCCGGGTGCTCGATGTACAGCGCGGTGGTGGCACCGGTTCCGGCCACCGGGTCGGGCATGTCGAACAGGCACATGGAGGCGTCGGCGACGACCAGTTTGAGCGGCAGCCTCTCGGTGAACCTGGCCTCCTCGCCGGCCCGGCCGAACTGCTCGACGTTCTCGATCATGGCCTCGTCGGCGAGCACGTCGTAGGTGTACAGGGCGCGGACGATGCCGTGGTTGCGGCGCAGCCGGCGGACCGCCTTCATGCCGGTGGTGTTCTCGGTGGGGGCGATGAAGGGCGGTTTGTTGAAGCTGAGCAGTTCGTGCTCGGCCTGGTCCTGGATGTCGGCGAAGCGCTCGGATATGGCCTTGGGGTCGCGCAGCACCTCGATGTAGTCCAGCGGGTCGGAGTGGGAGCGCCCGTCGGACCAGATCGGCAGCAGCGCGGTGGCCAGCGAGGTGGAGACGCGTTCCATCCGGTCGAGCGCCTCGCGCTGCTGGGCCATCAGCCGGGTCAGCGCCAGCTCCGGGTCGACCGCCGAGAAGGTGGCCACCCGGCCGGGGTGCTGGAGCGCCAGCCGGCGGCGTACCAGGGCGTCGAGCACGTCGTAGATGCGCTGGCGCGGTACGTCGGCGGCGCGGGCCACCTCGGCCGCGGTGTACGACTCCCGCCTGATCAGCGCGAGGTACACGCGTGCTTCGTATCTGGCCAGCCCCAAGGACATGAGGTGGCCGACTGACTCTTCCTGCGGCTCCATGGCAGGACACCGTATACGCCCTGGCCATGAAGGCAGAGCAAAGGATTTGCACTTTCCTGGTTGTCACTGGGTGGCGTCTTCGCTACTTTCGGGGCCGGTAGCCACCACTGCACGGGGTGGCAGCCAGGGAGGCGTCACCCGACGCAGCGCGACGCGTCCCGCCGCTCAGCGCACCACCCCGTACCGCCGTACCCGTACCACTCCGTACCCGTACCGCCCGCTACCCGTTCCAGCAAGCCGTGACCGGCCCGTCGGCCCCGCCGTGGTCGCCGCGCGGCCGCGACGTGCGCACCTTCCGTCGCGGTGCGGCGCGCCAACGGCCCGTCCGTCGTATCCGTCGGCGGCACAGCACCACCCTCGTGTTGTCATGCGCAGGACTACCCTGCCCTGCGCGTCCCCCACTGGAGGGCAGTTCATTGCGTTCGAAAAGAGACTCCGGCAGACGTGTGGCGAAATCCGCCGCCACCGCCCTGCTGTCGGCCGCGGCGCTGGTCACCGGCGGTCTGATGGCCGCCGCCCCGGCCGGTGCCGCCCCCGCGCACCCGGCCGCCGCCACCGCCTCCACGGTGCACACCCGCCACCTGTGCGCGCAGCCCACCGAGCCGGGCAAGATGGCGTGCCTCGCCGAGGCCCGCACCGACCTGGTGCAGCACATGTCGCTGGCGCCCAACGCGGCCCCCTCCGGCTACGGCCCCTCCGACCTGCAGAGCGCCTACAACCTGCCCTCCTCCGCCGGCGCCGGCGCCACGGTGGCCATCGTGGACGCCCAGGACGACCCCAACGCCGAGTCGGACCTGGCCACTTACCGTTCGCAGTACGGCCTGCCGGCCTGCACCACCGCCAACGGCTGCTTCAAGAAGATCGACCAGAACGGCGGCACCAACTACCCGACCGCGGACTCCGGTTGGGCCGGCGAGATATCGCTCGACGTCGACATGGTCAGCGCCACCTGCCCGCAGTGCCACATCCTGCTGGTCGAGGCGAACAGCGCCAACATGAGCGACCTGGGCACCGCCGTCAACCAGGCGGTCGCGCAGGGCGCCAAGTACGTCTCCAACAGCTACGGCGGCGCGGAGGACTCCTCCGACCTGACCGCCGACAGCCAGTACTTCAACCACCCCGGCGTGGCCATCACCGTCAGCGCCGGTGACAGCGCCTACGGGGCCGAGTACCCGGCCGCCTCGCAGTACGTCACCTCGGTCGGCGGCACCGCGCTGACCCGGGCGAGCAACTCCCGCGGCTGGAGCGAGTCGGTCTGGAACACCTCCAGCACCGAGGGCACCGGCTCCGGCTGCTCCGCCTACGACCCCAAGCCGTCCTGGCAGAAGGACACCGGCTGCGCCAAGCGCACCATCTCCGACGTCTCCGCGGTCGCCGACCCGGCCACCGGCGTGGCCGTCTACCAGACCTACGGCGGCTCCGGCTGGAACGTCTACGGCGGCACCAGCGCCTCCTCGCCGATCATCGCCTCGGTCTACGCGCTGGCCGGCACCCCGGCCGCGAACAGCTACCCGGCCTCGTACCCGTACGCCCACACCTCCGCGCTCAACGACGTGACCTCGGGCAGCAACGGCTCGTGCTCGCCGTCGTACCTGTGCACCGCGGGCCCCGGCTACGACGGTCCCACGGGTCTGGGCACCCCCAACGGCACCGCCGCCTTCACCTCCGGCTCCAGCACCGGCAACACGGTGACGGTGACCAACCCGGGCAACCAGTCCACCGTGGTGAACACCGCCGCCTCGCTCCAGATCAAGGCGAGCGACTCGGCCTCCGGCCAGACCCTGACCTACAGCGCCACCGGTCTGCCGGCCGGGCTGTCGATCAACTCCTCGACCGGTCTGATCAGCGGCACCCCGACCACCGCCGGCAGCTCGACGGTGACCGTGACCGCCAAGGACACCACCGGCGCCACCGGCTCGACCACCTTCACCTGGACCGTCACCAGCTCCTCCGGCGGCGGCTGCACCGCCTCGCAGCTGCTGGGCAACCCCGGCTTCGAGACCGGCAGCGCCGCGCCGTGGAGCGCCTCCTCCGGCGTGATCGACAACAGCAGCAGTGAGCCGGCCCACTCCGGCTCGTGGAAGGCGTGGCTGGACGGCTACGGCACCACCCACACCGACACCCTGTCCCAGACGGTGACCATCCCGGCCGGCTGCAAGGCCACCTTCAGCTTCTGGCTGCACATCGACACCCAGGAGTCGGGCACCACCGCCTACGACAAGCTGACCGTCCAGGCCGGCTCCACCACCCTGGCGACCTACTCCAACGCCAATGCCAACACCGGCTACGTGCAGAAGTCCTTCGACCTGTCCTCGTTCGCGGGGCAGACGGTGACCCTGAAGTTCACCGGCACCGAGGACTCCTCGCTCGCCACCGACTTCCTGATCGACGACACCGCGCTCGACATCGGCTGACCCCGGTCACCGGACGCGGGCCCGGGCGGGCGTGAACCGCCCGGGCCCGCCGTGTCGTTCCCGGCGTCTACCATGAGCCGACCGACGACATGTGGAGGACCGATGACCACCAGTTCCGTACCGGCCGGCGACCAGGATCTGGCGGCGTTCATCGCCGGGCTGCCCAAGGCGGAGCTGCACGTGCACCACGTGGGCTCGGCCTCGCCGCGCATCGTTGCCGAACTGGCCGCCCGCCACCCGGACTCGAAGGTCCCGGCCGACCCCGAGGTCCTCGCCGACTACTTCACCTTCCGCGACTTCGCCCACTTCATCGAGGTCTACCTGTCGGTGGTGGACCTCATCCGCACCCCCGAGGACGTCCGGCTGCTGACCTACGAGGTCGCCAGGGACATGGCCCGGCAGAACATCCGGTACGCGGAGCTGACCATCACCCCCTACAGCTCGGTGCGGCGCGGCATACCGGCCGAGGCGTTCCTGGAGGCGATCGAGGACGCCCGCAAGGCCGCCGAGGCGGAGCTGGGCACCGTGCTGCGCTGGTGCTTCGACATCCCCGGCGAGGCCGGGCTGGAGTCGGCCGCCGTCACCTGCGACATCGCGGTGGACCAGGCACCCGAGGGGCTGGTCTCCTTCGGGCTGGGCGGCCCGGAGATCGGGGTGCCCAGGCCGCAGTTCAAGCCGTACTTCGACCGGGCGCGGGCGGCCGGGCTGCACAGCGTGCCGCACGCCGGCGAGACCACCGGGCCGCAGACCATCTGGGACGCGCTGACCGAGCTGGGCGCCGAACGCATCGGCCACGGCACCAGCGCCGTCCAGGACCCGCGGCTCCTGGCCCACCTCGCCGAGCACCGCATCCCGCTGGAGGTCTGCCCCACCTCCAACATCGCCACCCGCGCGGTGGCCACCCTGGACGAGCACCCCGTCAAGGAGATGGTGGCGGCCGGGGTGCTGGTCACCGTCAACAGCGACGACCCGCCGATGTTCGGCACCGACCTCAACACCGAGTACGCGGTGACCGCCCGGCTGCTCGGCCTCGACGCGGCCGGGGTGGCCGCCCTGGCGAAGAACGCGGTGACCGCGTCCTTCCTCGACGAGGCGGGCAAGTCCCGGCTGGCCGCCGAGATCGACGCGTACACCGCCGCCCGCAGCTGACCCCGCGCCGGTCAACGGCCCTGCGGCGCGGGGCCGTTGGAACGGACGACGGCCGCCGCGACACCTGGTCGCGGCGGCCGTCCCGGTCCGGGTCCGGTCAGCCGTCCAGCGAGGTCATCACGTGCTTGACGCGCGTGTAGTCCTCGAAGCCGTAGGCCGACAGGTCCTTGCCGTAGCCGGACTTCTTGAAGCCGCCGTGCGGCATCTCGGCGACCAGCGGGATGTGGGTGTTGATCCACACGCAGCCGAAGTCGAGCTTCTTCGACATCCGCATGGCACGGGCGTGGTCCTTGGTCCACACCGAGGAGGCCAGCGCGTACTCCACGCCGTTGGCGTACTCGACGGCCTGCTCCTCGTCGGTGAACTTCTGCACGGTGATCACCGGGCCGAAGACCTCGTTCTGGACGATCTCGTCGTCCTGGCGCAGCCCGGTCACGACGGTCGGGGCGAAGAAGTACCCCTTGTCGCCGACGCGCGCGCCGCCGGTCTCCACCCTGGCGTGCTCCGGCAGCCGCTCGATGAACCCGGTGACCTGGGCGAGCTGGTTGGCGTTGTTGAGCGGGCCGTAGAGCACGTCGTCGTCGTCCGGCAGACCGGTCTTCGTCTCGGCGGCGGCCTTGGTCAGCGCGGTGACGAACTCGTCGTGGACGGACTCGTGGACCAGCACGCGGGTGGCGGCGGTGCAGTCCTGGCCGGCGTTGAAGAAGCCGGCCAGCGCGATGTCCTCCACCGCCTTGTGGATGTCGACGTCCTCGAAGACCACGACCGGGGCCTTGCCGCCGAGTTCGAGGTGGACCCGCTTGACGTCCTTGGCGGCGCTGCCGGCCACCTGGACGCCGGCCCGGACCGAACCGGTGATGGAGGCCATCGCCGGGGTCGGGTGCTCCACCATCAGCCGGCCGGTCTCCCGGTCGCCGCAGATCACGTTGAAGACGCCCTTGGGCAGGATGCCGCCGAGGATCTCGGCGAGCAGCACGGTGGAGGCCGGGGTGGTGTCGGAGGGCTTGAGCACCACCGTGTTGCCCGCGGCGATCGCCGGGGCGAACTTCCACACCGCCATCATCATCGGGTAGTTCCACGGCGCCACCTGGGCGCACACCCCGACCGGCTCCCGGCGCACGATGGAGGTCATCCCCTCCATGTACTCGCCGGCCGAGCGCCCCTCCAGCAGCCGCGCGGCCCCGGCGAAGAACCGGATCTGGTCGACCATCGGCGGGATCTCCTCGGTCCGGGTCAGACCGATCGGCTTGCCGGTGTTCTCGCTCTCCGCGGCGATCAGCTCCTCGGCGCGCGCCTCGATCGCGTCGGCGATCCTCAGCAGCGCCCGCTGCCGCTCGGCCGGAGTGGTGTCCCGCCAGGCCGGGAAGGCGGCAGCGGCGGCGGCCATGGCCGCGTCGACGTCCGCGGCGGCGGACAGCGGCGCGGTCGCGTACACCTCACCGGTGGCCGGGTTGACGATGTCGGTGGTGCGGCCGTCGGCGGCGTCGCGGAACTCCCCGTCGATGTAGTTGCGCAGGGTACGGAGTTCGCTCACTGCCTTCTCCTGTCTGGTGCTGTGCCGGTTCGGTGGACCTGATGTCCGTACGACCTGGTGTCCGTACGTCGAGACACCTCCCACCCTAACGGGAGGACGGGCGGTTTCGACATACCCACACGCCGCTCGCAATGGAATCAGTAAAATTTTGAGCGATCAACAACGGATTTCATCGATTCTGGGTTGCGGGAAAGACGACCTCTCATGCAGAGTGGGGTCGTGGCCACTCGTACACCTGACCCGAAGGACCGCAACGGCGCTCCGGTGATCGACTCCGTCTCCAAGGCGATCATCGAGCAGTTGCAGGAGGACGGACGCCGGCCCTACGCCGCAATCGGCAAGGCCGTCGGCCTGTCCGAGGCGGCCGTACGGCAGCGTGTCCAGAAACTTCTCGACCAGGGCGTCATGCAGATCGTCGCCGTCACCGACCCGCTCACCGTGGGGTTCCGGCGCCAGGCGATGGTCGGCATCAACGTCGAGGGCGACCTCGAACCGGTCGCCGACGCGCTGGCCGAGATGGGAGAGGTGGAGTACGTCGTCATGACGGCCGGCTCCTTCGACCTGCTGATCGAGATCGTCTGCGAGGACGACGACCACCTCCTGGAGACGATCAACAAGCGGATCCGCGCGCTGCCCGGCGTGCGGTCCACCGAGAGCTTCGTCTACCTCAAGCTCCGGAAGCAGACCTACACCTGGGGAACCAGATAGCCATGAGCGCGGACTTGTCAAAGACTGCGTACGACCACCTGTGGATGCACTTCACCCGCATGTCGTCGTACGAGAACGCCCCGGTGCCGACGATCACCCGCGGCGAGGGCACGTACATCTACGACACCGACGGGAAGAAGTACCTCGACGGGCTGGCCGGCCTCTTCGTCGTCCAGGCGGGCCACGGCCGCCGCGAGCTCGCCGAGGTCGCCGCCAAGCAGGCGGCCGAGCTGGCCTTCTTCCCGGTGTGGTCGTACGCCCACCCCAAGGCGATCGAACTGGCCGAGCGGCTGGCGCACTACGCCCCGGGCGACCTCAACAAGGTCTTCTTCACCACCGGTGGCGGCGAGGCGGTGGAGACCGCCTGGAAGCTGGCCAAGCAGTACCACAAGCTCACCGGCAACCACACCAAGTACAAGGTGATATCGCGGGCCGTCGCCTACCACGGCACCCCGCAGGGCGCCCTGTCCATCACCGGCCTGCCGGCCCTCAAGGCCCCCTTCGAGCCGCTGGTCCCCGGCGCCCACAAGGTGCCCAACACCAACATCTACCGCGCCCCGATCCACGGCGACGACCCGGAGGCGTTCGGCCGCTGGGCCGCCGACCAGATCGAGCAGCAGATCCTCTTCGAGGGCCCGGAGACCGTCGCCGCGGTCTTCCTGGAGCCGGTGCAGAACGCCGGCGGCTGCTTCCCGCCGCCGCCCGGATACTTCCAGCGGGTGCGGGAGATCTGCGACCGCCACGGCGTGCTGCTCGTCTCCGACGAGGTCATCTGCGCCTTCGGCCGGCTCGGCACGATGTTCGCCTGCGACAAGTTCGACTACGTGCCCGACATCATCACCTGCGCCAAGGGCATGACCTCCGGCTACTCGCCGATCGGCGCCGCGATCGTCTCGGACCGCATCGCCGAGCCGTTCTACAAGCAGGACAACACCTTCCTGCACGGCTACACCTTCGGCGGCCACCCGGTCTCCGCCGCGGTCGCGCTGGCCAACCTCGACCTGTTCGAGCGCGAGGGCCTCAACCAGCACGTCCTGGCCAACGAGGGCGCCTTCCTGAAGACCCTGCAGAAGCTGCACGACCTGCCGATCGTCGGCGACGTGCGCGGCAACGGCTTCTTCTACGGCATCGAGCTGGTCAAGGACAAGGTCACCAAGGAGTCCTTCGACGACGAGGAGTCCGAGCGCATCCTGTACGGCTTCGTCTCCAAGAAGCTGTTCGAGGAGGGCCTGTACTGCCGCGCCGACGACCGCGGCGACCCGGTCATCCAGCTCTCCCCGCCGCTCATCTCCGACCAGTCGACCTTCGACGAGATCGAGCAGATCATCCGTACCGTCCTGACGGAGGCGTGGACCAAGCTGTAACCCCCCTCGCGCGACGCGATCCCTCCCTGACCCGCGGGCCCCGTGCCGCCGTCCTCCCCCGAACGGACGGCACGGGGCCCGTGCGCGCGGTAACCGATCCGCCCCCGGCTCGTTCGCCCCGGTGAGGACGAACGGACGGACGAGCGGAGGTACCCGCATGACGGCGCCGCCCGGCAACCACCTGCTGTGGGCCCGCGGGCTGCGCTGCTCGCACCAGGGCTCCCCCGCGCTGCTCGGCGCCACGGTGGGCGTGCCGCCCGGTGAGATCCTGGCCGTCCTCGGCCCCCGCGGAGCCGGCAAGTCCACGCTGCTGGCCTGTCTGTCCGGCCAGTTGCGCCCGGAGGCCGGCGAGGTGTGGTTCGACGGCACGCCGCTGCACAGCCGCTCCCGTGGCGCCCGTGAACGGCTGCGGCGCGACCGGTTCGGCTGGGTCGGCCCCGTCCCCGGCCTGGTGCCGGAGCTGACCGCGCGGGAGAACGCGGCGCTGCCGCTGCTGCTGCGCGGCGCCTCCTACCGGACGGCCCGCCGCGCCGCCGACGAATGGCTCGAACGGCTCGACGTCGCCCCGCTCGCCCGCCGCCGCCCGGCCGACCTCCTGCAGTCCCAGCGCCAGCGCGTCGCCGTCGCCCGCGCCCTGGTCACCGTGCCCGACGTGCTCTTCGCCGACGAGCCCACCGCCCCGCTGCACCGCCCCGACCAGGCCCACGTGCTACGCGCCCTGACCACCGCCGCCCGCACCCACCGGATCACCGTGGTGCTCGCCACCCACGACCCCGAGGCCGCCCGGTACGCCGACCGCACCGTCCCGATCCTCGACGGCCTGCTCGACGCGGGGCCCGCCGGACCGGCGCAGGAGGGTACGGCCCCGTGCGTGACCTCCGCGTGAGGCCCGTGCGGCGCACCGCCCGTCACGACATCCGCTGCGAAGGCGCCACGTCATGCTCCATCTGCGACTGATCCTGCGTCCGCGTCCCTCCGCCCTGCTGCGGCGGCTGGTCCTGCTGGCCGTGGCGGCCGGCACCGGGCTGCTGCTGCTCGCCGCGCTCGGGAACGCGGTACGCCACCCGGAGGACACCGCCGCCTCGGCGCTGCGGCTGGCGTGGTGCGCGGTGCCGTTGGCGGCGCTGGCCTACCTGGCGGGCGCGGTGAGCCGGGCCGACCACGGCAGCCGCCACCCCGCGCACCCGGCGGTGGCCCGGGTCGGCCGCGGACGCCCGGCGCTCCCCGCCGCCCTCGCCACCGCGGTCACCGCCGCCCTGGGCAGCGCGGTCGCCCTCGCCGGGGTGGCGCGGGCGCACGAGGCGGCCCGGTTGCCGGCCGCCGGGGTGGCCACGTTGCTGCTGGCCGCGCCGCTGACGTCGGCGGTGGCCTCCGCGGTGGCGGTACGTCCGCGCCGCCGGCGTCCGGCCGCCCCGGCCGCGCTCGGCTGGGGCTGCGCGGCGGCCCTCGCCGGGTCGGCCGTCGCCGGGTACGCCGCCCGCCGCCCGCCGCGCGTATCCGCCCTGCCGCTCCCCGGCCACCTCGGCGGGGTCCCGCCGCTGGCGCTGGCCGGGTGGGTGCTGGCCGCCGTCGGGGTGGTGACGGCCGGGCCGGGACTGGTGCACCTGTGCGGGCGCCTGCTGTCCTGGCGGCGGCCCGGCGCCCTTCGGCTGATCTCCGGCCGCACCCTGCAGGCCGAGGCGGGGCATCTCGGCCGCCCCTTCGCCGTGCTCGCCACGGTGGTGTGCGCCGTCCCGGCCGCTGTCCCGGCGCCGTACGCGACCCCTTTCACCACCGTGGGTGCCGCGATCGTGCTGGCCGCGGCGGTGACGGCGGCGGCAGCGGCGACGACGGAGGCGAGGGAGGCGAGGCGGGCGGTGACGGTTTCCCTGCGGGAGGCTGGGGCGACGGTGGGGGTGCTGCGCCGTGCCCTGCTTGTGCGCGCGCTCGCGCTGACCTCGGCCGTCGTGGTGGTGGCCGTCCTCCCCAAAGCGGCCGCGCTCGCGCTGGCGGTCAGCCATTGACTCCTCGGGGCGCCCCCGGCCCCCCGTCTCGTCGTGGCTGGCGTCACTGATGCTTCCCCCCGCCCACCCGTGGCTGTACGCGTATAGCGCGGGGTGCGCACTGTCTTCCTGGGTTCCCGGGGGCCCTCCGGGGTGAGGGTTCGCTCGCGCTGGCGGTCAGCCATTACCTCCTCGGGGCGCCCCCGGCCCCCCGTCTCGTCGTGGCTGGCGTCACTGATGCTTCCCCCGCCCACCCGTGGCTGTGTTCGTACAGTGCGGGGTGCGCACTGTCTGCCTTGGTTTCCGGGGGCCCTCCGGGGTGACTCCTCGCTCCACGTTTCGTCGTCGGCTCTCCGCCGCCCCGCTGGGTCGCTGCGGGGACACCCCTGCACGCCCCCGTTCTGTTGCGTTCCGCGCTGCGGCACGGAGGGGGTGAGAAGGAGATCGGGGTGACCCCAACCTCCTTACTCACCCCCACCCGCGAAGAGAGGCACCCGCACGACGGCGCAAGGGGGTGTGTCGGGGGTGTCCCCGCAGCGACCCAGTAGCCGGAGCCAAGCTGTGGCGGATACCTGGAGCGAGGAGTCACCCCCGGCGCGCCCCCGACCCCGTACGACGCATAGGCGAAGCCACCCCGTGCCGAACCAGACCAAAAACCCACCCCAACCCCCCACCGGGCAGGGGCGAACGGGGGCCACCCCGGCACCCCGAACCGGGCGAACCGGGCCACGGAGTAATGGCTGACCACCAGCGCGAGCGAACCCGCTGACCGCCAGCGCGTAGCGGACCCGCGCGGGCGAACCGTCAGGGGGCGGTGAAGATCGGGCGGAACTCGCCTGTCCACACGCTCACTCCGACCGCCAGCGCGGCGGCACCGGTCGCGGCGGCGATCAGTAGGGCGTCGGCCACGCCGAAGGGGACGCGGCGCGCGCTGGTGCGGGGGGTGCCCGCGTCGAAGCCGCGGGCGTCCATCGCGGTGGCGAGACGCGTACCGCGGCGGATCGCGCCGACGAGCAAGGTGAAGGAGGCGGAGGCGAAGAGGCGGAGGTGGGCGAGGGGGTTGCGGCCGGGGTCGACGCCGCGGGCGCGGCGGGCGTGGTGGATGAGGCGCCATTCGTCGCCGAGGAGGGGGACGAGCCGCCAGGCGGCCAGCGTGCCGATGGCGAACCGCGGGGGGACCTTGGCGTTCTGGATGAGCGCGTCGGCCAGGTCGGTGGGGTCGGTGGTGGCGAAGGCGAGGACGCCGGGGAGGGCGACGGCCAGCAGGCGCAGGGCGAGCGCCAGGGCGGAGGTGAGGATGTGCTGCCGGTCGGTGGCGAAGAGGAAGAGCGTGACCACGGCGCCGACGATGCCCAGCAGCAACGGCCAGACGCGCCGGGCGAGTACGGGGTAGCGGATGCCGAAGAACGGTACGACGGCCAGTTCGACGCCGAAGGCGATGCCGGGCGCCACCGGGTCCAGGCTGAGCACGAGCGCGAGCGCGACGACCGCGGCGGCGACCAGTTTGGCCACCGGGTTCCGCCGCGCCAGCGGCGCGGCGGGGTCGGCGATGGGCGCGGCACGGTTGATCACCGGGACACCTCCAACCGCGCCGCGCCGAGCCGGAGTTCACGGGCCGCGAGTGCCGTGGTGAAGTCGGGGTCGTGGGTGACGGCGACGATGCCGTGGCCTTCGTCGCGCAGGCCGGCGAGGAGGGCGACCAGTTCGGTCCAGGTGCGGCGGTCCTGGCCGAAGGTGGGTTCGTCCAGGACGAGGAGGCGGGGGGCGGCGGCGAGCGCGGTGGCCACCGAGAGCCGGCGTTGTTCGCCGCCGGAGAGGGTGTGCGGGTTGGCCTCGGCGAGGGCGTCCAGCCGTAGGCGGACGAGGAGTTCGTCGGCGCGGGCCGGATCGCCGGCGCCGAGGGTGAGTTCGTCCCGTACCCGGGCGGTGACGAACTGGTGCTCGGGGTTCTGGAAGACGGAGCCGATGCGTCCGGCGAGCACGCGGGGGCGCCAGCGGTGCGGGGGGCGGGCGGCGTCGGGGCCGGCGAGTTCGGCGGTGGCGGCCACCCGTCCGTCGGTGGGGGCGAGCAGGCCGCCCAGCAGGAGGGCGAGGGTCGACTTGCCGGCGCCGTTGGGGCCGACCACGGCGAGCGCCTCGCCGGCCTGGACCGCGGTGTCGGCGAGCCGTTCGAAGACCGGGCGGTGGCCGAGGGAACGGGTACGCAGCAGTTCGGGGCCGGCGGCGCCGGCCGGGGGGTGGGCGGGCAGCGGGTGGCCGGGCACCCAGACGCCCTCGGCGGCGAGGCGTTCACCGTGTTCGGCGAAGACCGCTTCGGGCGGGCCGTCGGCGCGGACGCCGCCGCCCGGTTCGAGGACGACGATCCGGTCCAGTTGCGGGGCGAGTTCGGCGATCCGGTGCTCGACGACGAGTTGGGTGGTGCCGTCCAGCCCGGCCAGCACCTCGCGGACGAGGGCGGCGCCGGCCGGGTCGAGGTTGGAGGTGGGCTCGTCCAGCAGGAGCAGACCGGGGCCGGTGACCAGGGCACCGGCCAGGGCGAGGCGTTGCTGTTCGCCGCCGGAGAGCGCGCTGGTGGGCCGCCGTACGTCGTACCGGAACCCGACGCGGCGCAGCGCCTCGGCGACGAGGGCGGGGATGCGCTCCGGTGGCGTGCCGCGGTTCTCCAGGCCGAAGGCGACGTCGTCCCCGGCGCGTTCCATGACCAGTTGGGACTGCGGGTCCTGGAAGACCATGCCGATGCGCTCGCGGGCCTCGCGCGGGTCGCGGCCGTCGATCTCGACGGTGCCCTCGCGGTCGCCGGCCTCGGGCGGCAGCAGTCCGGCCAGGGCGGCCAGCAGGGTGGACTTGCCGGCGCCGGACGGGCCGAGGAGTCCGACCCGTTCCCCGTGGCCGATCTCCAGGTCCACGCCGCGTACCGCCCAGCGGCGGCGTCCGGCGTGCCGGTGTCCGAAGCCGCGCAGCCGTACCGTGCTCATGCCGTGCTCACCGAAGTGCCGTCAGACCGCGGCGCGTTCGCGGCCGGACGGGAACGGGTCGAGCACCCCGGTCTGGGCGAGCGACCTGGTGAGGGCGAGGCTGCCGAGGCCGGCGATGGCCGCGGAGCTGACGGTGACCAGGGCGGCGTAGGCGATCTGCCAGCCGGTGGAGCTGGCGGCGTAGTACAGCGCGTTGTCCAGCAGCGAGGCGGCGATCCCGGCGAGCGCGCCGCCGGCCAGCGCGGTGGGCCACCGCCAGACGCGGTAGCCGGTGAGCGCGAAGCCGAACTCGCCGGCCATGCCCTGGAGCACCCCGTAGGCGAGGGTGACCAGGCCCCAGGGGGAGCCGAAGAGGGTGGCGACGCTGGCGGCGACCAGTTCGCAGAAGATGCCGGCCCCGGGCTTGCGGATGACCAGCGGGCCGAGGACGGCGGGCACCAGCCACACGCCGTAGATCACCCCGCGGGCGGGCAGCGGGATGGCGCTGGCCAGGCCGTTCCACAGAGTGCTCCAGCCCCAGAAGATGACGCCGAAGGCGGCGCCGAGGACGGCGGCGACCACGATGTCGACGGTGCGCCAGCGGTTGGTGCGGGCGGGCGTGGTGGTGGCCGCGGAATCGGGCCGCGGTCGCGGATTGGCCGGTGTCATGGCCGAACTCCCTTCGCCGGCATTACCCGGATCAGGTTCGAGGGTCTGCGGCGTGGCGTGGCCGGCCGCACTCTCAGCGCTGGCGCGCTCCCCTGTCGGAATTGGATCAGGTGTTCACTTTTGGGCGTTCAGACGATATCAGTGCCAGGTCAGCGCTCGGAAGCGGCCAGCTGGCCGCATGCGCCGTCGATCTCCTGGCCGCGGGTGTCGCGTACCGTCACCGGCACGCCGTGCGCCTCCAGGGCGCGGACGAACGCCTTCTCGTCCTCGGGGCTGGAGGCCGTCCACTTCGAACCCGGGGTGGGGTTGAGCGGGATCAGGTTGACGTGCGCGCGGCGGCCCTTGAGCAGGCGGCCGAGCAGGTCGGCCCGCCAGGCGTGGTCGTTGATGTCGCGGATGAGCGCGTACTCGATGGAGACCCGGCGGCCGGAGACCTCGGCGTAGTGCCAGGCGGCGTCGAGCACCTCGCGTACCTTCCAGCGGGTGTTGACCGGTACCAGGGTGTCGCGCAGCTCGTCGTCGGGGGCGTGCAGCGACAGCGCGAGCCGGCACTTGAAGCCCTCGTCGGCGAAGCGCAGCATGGCCGGGACGAGGCCCACGGTGGAGACGGTGATGCCGCGCTGGGAGAGCCCGAGGCCGTCCGGCGCGGGGTCGGTGAGCCGGCGGATGGCGGCCACCACGCGGTTGTAGTTGGCCAGCGGCTCGCCCATGCCCATGAAGACGATGTTGCTCAGCCGGGCCGGACCGCCGGGCACCTCGCCGTCGCGCAGCGACCGCATGCCCGCCACGATCTGGTGGACGATCTCGGCGGTGGACAGGTTGCGGGTGAGCCCGGCCTGGCCGGTGGCGCAGAACGGGCAGTTCATGCCGCAGCCGGCCTGCGAGCTGATGCACATGGTGACCCGGTCCGGGTAGCGCATCAGCACCGACTCGACCAGCGTGCCGTCGAAGAGCCGCCACAGCGTCTTGCGCGTGGTGTCGTCGTCGCAGGAGACGTGGCGCACCACCGACATCAACTCCGGCAGCAGCCCCTCGGCCAGCGCGCCCCGCGCCGCCGCCGGGATGTCCGTCCAGGTCGCCGGGTCGTCGGCGTACCGCGCGAAGTAGTGCTGCGACAGCTGCTTGGCGCGGAACGGCTTCTCGCCCAGCTCGGCGACGGCGGCGCGGCGCTCGGCGGGGTCGAGGTCGGCGAGGTGCCGCGGCGGCTTCTTGGCGCCGCGCGGCGCGGCGAAGGTCAGTTCTCCGGGTGCAGGCATGATTTGTCCAGTGTCGCAGATCCGTACGACAAGGCCCGCCGCGTGTGCGGCGGGCCAGGTGCGGGGCGGTGGCGGGGTACGGGTCAGCTCGCGCCGACGAAGATCACCAGCAGCAGCCAGACCACGGGGGCGGTGGGCAGCAGGGAGTCCAGGCGGTCCATGATGCCGCCGTGGCCGGGCAGCAGGGTGCCCATGTCCTTGATGCCCAGGTCCCGCTTGATCATGGATTCGCCGAGGTCGCCGAGGGTGGCGCTGGCGGCGACCGCCAGTCCCAGCAGCAGCCCCTGCCACCACCGGCCGCCGTCGATCAGGTACGTCATGGAGAGCGCGCCGGCCGCCATGGCGAAGGCCACCGCGCCCACCAGCCCCTCGCGGGTCTTGCCGGGGCTGATCCGCGGCGCCAGCTTGTGGTTGCCGAAGCGCCAGCCGACCGCGTACGCGCCGGTGTCGCTGACCACGGTGAGCAGCAGGAAGACGAAGACCCGCCACGGACCGTCGTGCGCGGCCAGCATCATCACCACGAAGGTGGCCAGGAACGGTACGTAGAACGCGGCGAAGAGCCCGGCGGTGACGTCCTTGAGGTAGTCCTGCGGCGGCTGGGTCATCCGCCACACCAGCACCGCCAGCGCGGTGAGCGCCATCGCCACCCAGGCGCCCTCCGCGCCGCGGACGTAGCCGGCCACCACCATCGCGGCGCCGCCCACCGCGAGCGGGATCAACGGGGCGTGGATCCGCTTGCGTTCGGCGAGCCGACTGGTCAGCTCCCACAGCCCGACGACCACGCCGAGCACCACGACGCCGACGAAGACCGTCTTCTCCACGAACAGCGAGGCGATGATGACCGCGCCGAGGCCGAGGCCGACCCCTATGGCGGCGGGCAGGTTGCGGCCCGCCTTCTTCTTGGCGCGGCCCGGCCGCCCCTCCGGCCCCGGCTCACCCGGCGCGGGACGGCCCTCCGGCCGCGGCCCGCCGGAGCCGTCCGGCACGGGGTGCTCCGCCCGGTACGCCGGTCCCGCGCCGACGGCGTCCGGGGACGGCGGCACGTACCCGGTGTGCGCCGCCCCGCCGCCGTCGTACCCGGCACCCTCCGCCTGCCCCGCGGGGAACCCCCCGGCGGCACGCGCCTGCTCGGGGGCTCCCCAGTAGCCGGCGCCCGGCGGAGCTCCCCGTGAAGAGTCGTTCATCAGACCTCGAGGAGCTCGGCTTCCTTGTGCTTGAGCAGTTCGTCGACCTGGGCCACGTACTTGTCGGTGGCGTCCTGGAGTTCCTTCTCGGCGCGGCGGACCTCGTCCTCGCCGGCCTCGCCGTCCTTGGCCAGCTTGTCCAGGGTCTCCTTGGCCTTGCGGCGGACGCTGCGGATGGAGACCTTGGCGTCCTCGGCCTTGCCCTTGGCGACCTTGATGAACTGCTTGCGCCGTTCCTCGGTCAGCTCCGGGAAGACCACCCGGATGATGGTGCCGTCGTTGGTCGGGTTGACGCCCAGGTCGGAGTCGCGGATCGCGGTCTCGATGGCCCGCAGCGAGCTCTTGTCGAACGGGGTCACCACCGCCATGCGCGGCTCCGGCACCGAGAAGGACGCCATCTGGTTGATCGGCGTCATGGTGCCGTAGTACTCGGCCACGATCTTGTTGAACATCGCCGGGTGCGCACGCCCGGTGCGGATCGCGGCGAAGTCCTCCTTGGCGACCACGACGGCCTTCTCCATCTTCTCCTCGGCTTCGAGGAGGGTCTCTTCGATCACCATGTGCTCCTGGTCTGGGTCGTGAGCTTCACATCTCGCCCCTGCGTGCGCGCGTGTTCCCTGCACGGTGGCGAACCGGCAGCGCGTTTGTCCATCCCCGCGCCGGACCTTCGTCGCCTCGGGTCCGGCGGGGCGGCGGACGGGTCAGTCCCGGGTGCCGTGCCCGCTCACCAGCGTGCCGATCTTCTCACCCTTCACGGCGCGCGCGATGTTCCCTTCGGTGAGGAGCTCGAAGACGAGGATGGGCAGCTCGTTGTCGCGGCACAGCGTGATCGCGGTGGCGTCGGCCACCCGCAGGTCGCGGGAGATCACCTCGCCGTACTCCAGGGCGTCGAACTTCACCGCGTCCGGGTTGACCTTGGGGTCGGAGTCGTAGACCCCGTCCACGCCGTTCTTGCCCATCAGGATGGCCTCGGCGTGGATCTCCAGGGCGCGCTGGGCGGCGGTGGTGTCGGTGGAGAAGTACGGCATGCCCATGCCGGCGCCGAAGATGACCACGCGCCCCTTCTCCAGGTGGCGGATGGCGCGCAGCGGGATGTACGGCTCGGCGACCTGGCCCATGGTGATGGCGGTCTGCACGCGGGTGTCGATGCCCTCCTTCTCCAGGAAGTCCTGGAGGGCGAGGCAGTTCATCACGGTGCCCAGCATGCCCATGTAGTCCGAGCGGGCCCGGTCCATGCCGCGCTGCTGGAGTTCGGCGCCGCGGAAGAAGTTGCCGCCGCCGATCACCACGGCGATCTGGGTGCCGTCCCGGACCACGGCGGCGATCTCGCGGGCGATGGCGTGCACGACGTCGGGGTCGACGCCGAGGCCCCCTCCCCCGGCGAACGCCTCACCGGACAGCTTCAACAGGAAGCGCTTGGCGCTCCCGTCCTCGCGGTGCGTGCCGTCGTCGTTGCGGGCGTCCTTGTCCATGGGGTCCTCCTCGTGCACACGCGAGAAGGCCATTGCCGTGGGTCCGGGTGTGGTTCCCTCGACGGCAATGGCCTCCTCGTCACAACTGCGGCCGGCCGGCGCACGGCCGACCGCGTACGACCCTGACCGGGCCGCGGGTCTTCTCCGGTGCGGATCAGACGCCGACGCGGAAGCGCGCGAAACGCTTGAGCGTGACGCCGGCCTCGTTCAGCACCTGCTGCACGGTCTTCTTGTTGTCCTTGGCGAACGCCTGCTCCAGGACGACGTTCTCCTTGAAGAAGCCGTTGACGCGGCCTTCGACGATCTTCGGCAGGGCCGCCTCCGGCTTGCCCTCCTCGCGCGCGGTGGCCTCGGCGACCCGGCGCTCGTTCTCCACGGTCTCGGCCGGGATCTCGTCGCGGGAGAGGAACTTCGGCGCGAAGGCGGCGATGTGCTGCGCCACGTCCTTGGCGATCTCGGCGTTCTCCTGGTCCAGCTCGACCAGCACGCCGACCTGCGGGGGCAGGTCCGGGTTGGTGCGGTGCAGGTAGGAGGCGACGTAGCCGTCGGTGAACTGCGCGAAGCGGCTCAGCACGATCTTCTCGCCGAGGGTGGCGTTGGCCTCGTCCACGAACGCCTGCACGGTCTTGCCGGACTCGATCTCGGAGGCGAGCAGGGCGGCCAGGTCGGCCGGCTTGGTGGCGGCGGTGTGCTTGGCGATGGTCTCGGCGACGGCCACGAACTTGTCACCCTTGGCGACGAAGTCGGTCTCGCAGTCCAGCTCCAGCAGCACGCCAGCCTTGCCGTCCTCGAGGACGGCGACGACGGCACCGTTGGCGGTGGTGCGGCTCTCGCGCTTGGCGACGCCCTTCTGGCCCTTGACGCGGAGGATCTCGACGGCCTTCTCGAGGTTGCCCTCGGCCTCGTCCAGCGCCTTCTTGCAGTCCATCATGCCGGCGCCGGTGCTCTCGCGGAGCTTCTTGACGTCGGCGGCGGTGAAGTTCGCCATGGTCCCTGGAATCTCTTCTCGGAAAGTCGGGGGGTTACCGGTGAACGGCGGGGGCCGGACCTTGTGAAGTCCCCGTCCCCCGCCGTCGGTCAGCCGTGTGGGCTCAGGCCTGGTCGCCCTCGGCCGGGGCCTCGGTGGCGGTCTCGGCGGGCGCCTCGGTGGCGGTCTCGGCCGGGGCCTCGGTGGCCTCCGCGGCCGGGGCCTGCTCGGCCGGAGCCTGCTCGGCCTTGGCCTTCTCGCCCTCCAGCAGCTCGCGCTCCCACTCGGCCAGCGGCTCGGCCGGGGCGGCCTTGTCACCGGTGGCGGCGCCGGAACGGGCGATCAGGCCCTCGGCGACGGCGTCGGCGATCACGCGGGTGAGCAGGGTGACCGAGCGGATCGCGTCGTCGTTGCCCGGGATCTTGTAGTCGACCTCGTCCGGGTCGCAGTTGGTGTCCAGGATGGCGACGACCGGGATGCGCAGCTTGCGCGCCTCACCGACGGCGATGTGCTCCTTCTTGGTGTCCACGATCCAGACGGCGCTGGGCACCTTCTGCATGTCGCGGATACCGCCGAGGGTCTTCTCGAGCTTGTTCTTCTCGCGCTCGAGGACCAGGAGCTCCTTCTTGGTGAGGCCGGAGGCGGCCACGTCCGTGAAGTCGATCTCCTCGAGCTCCTTCAGGCGCTGCAGGCGCTTGTAGACGGTCGAGAAGTTGGTGAGCATGCCGCCCAGCCAGCGCTGGTTGACGTACGGCATGCCGACGCGGGTCGCCTGCTCGGCGATGGCCTCCTGGGCCTGCTTCTTGGTACCGACGAAGAGGATGGAACCGCCGTGGGCGACGGTCTCCTTGACGAACTCGTAGGCGCGGTCGATGTACGACAGCGACTGGAGCAGGTCGATGATGTAGATGCCGTTGCGCTCGGTGAAGATGAAGCGCTTCATCTTCGGGTTCCAACGGCGGGTCTGGTGCCCGAAGTGGACGCCGCTCTCCAGCAGCTCCCGCATCGTGACGACGGCCATGGCCGTACTCCTTGGGTACTCGGTTTCCGCGACGGCCGGGTGGCCGCCACTCCTGACGCCCCGGAGCGCCGTGCCGCGGGCGTCGCGCGGAGGCGCGTCTTTCCGAGGACCGAGGGGCACTGTCCGCCGTCGGCCTTGGTTCACTGCGGGTTCGCCAAGGAGGTTCGACAGCGGCGGGGCGTGCGAAGTCGACCCGGTGGCCCGGGCCGCCAGGGAAAGTGTACGGGACCGTGCCGCCGCCGGGCGACACGGCCGATTTCCACCGAATCGGTGACCGGGTTCTCCACAGGCGGCGGGTTCTCCACAGATTGCGCCCATGATCCCCACGCGGAGCGGTCCCTGGTGCACGGTACGGCCATGAAGACGGGGACGAAGCGGTTGCACGAGTGGGTGCCGGTGGCGGCGCTCGCCGCGCTCCTCACGCTGCTGCCGGCCACCGCCCGCCCGGCGCGGGTGCTGTGGGCGTACGCGTACGGGTACGGGTCCCGGTACGCCGAGGGGTCCGGCGTACCGGGGGGCCGGGCGTGGCCGGTGCGTGCCGCGGACGGCCGCCGCCCGGTGGTGGTGCGCGGCTTCGCGCCGCCGGCCCGGCGGTGGTCGGCCGGCCACCGCGGGGTGGACCTGGCGGCACCGCCCGGCACCCCGGTGGTCTCGGCGGCGCCGGGCCGCGTGGTCTTCGCGGGGACGGTGGCGGGGGCCGGCGTGGTCACCGTCGAGCTGTCCGGCACCGGCACCCCGGCGCTGCGCACGACGTACGAGCCGGTGCGGGCGGCCGTGCGGGACGGCACCGTGGTGGGCGCCGGAGACCCGGTGGGCACGCTGGGCCCGGGGCCCTACCACTGCCCCGCGGGGTGTCTGCACTGGGGGCTGCTGCGGGGCGAGGCGTATCTGGACCCGCTGTCGCTGCTGCCGCCCCGGCTGCGGTACGGCGGACGGTCCCGGCTGCTGCCGGTGTTCGGGGTGCCGGTGCCGGGGGCGCCGCGAGGCCCGGTGGCGGGCGGGTCAGTGGCCGGACGGGCGGTGCCGGGGGGCGCGGACGCCGTCGAGCGCCATGGCGACGGCGGCGGAGGTGATCCGTTCCGGGTCCTCGGCCGCGCCGAGTTCGATGCGGCGCACCGCGGCGTCGACCACGCCCTGGAGCAGCATGGCGGTCAGCCTGGGCTCCTCGTGGCCGAGTTCGCCGAGCGCCTCGACCACCATGGCGATCAGTCCGCCGTGCGCGGCCCGGATCTTCTCCCGGGCGCCGGCGTCCAGCTCACCGGCGGAGATCGCCACGACGGCCCGGTGGCGGCGGTCGCCGACGAGCGCGAGCTGCCGCCGCACATACGCCTCGATCTTGCCCTCGGGGGTGTCGGCCGCCGCCATCGCCGACTCCACCTCCGCCGCCCAGACGGGGAAGTCCACGGCGCACAGCTCCTCCACCACGGCGGCCCGGGAGCGGAAGTACTCGTACACCGAGGAACGGGCGAGCCCGGTGCGGCGGGCGAGGGCGGGGAAGGTCAGCGCTTCGGTACCCCCTTCGGAGAGCAGGGAACGCGCCGCGTCCAGCAGGGCGCCGCGCTGCATCGTCCGGTGCTCGGCCACCGAGGCCGCTCGAATCTTGGGCACCTCACCACTGTACGGACCCGGCCGTGCGCGGGGGTCAGCCGCGTCCCACGTCGGCGAGCTTGGCCCGCAGCTGGAGCACCGATTTGGTGTGGATCTGGCTGACCCGGCTCTCGGTGACCCCGAGCACCTGGCCGATCTCGGCCAGGGTGAGCCCCTCGTAGTAGTAGAGGGTGACGACGGTCTTCTCGCGCTCCGGGAGGGTGGCCACGGCGCGGGCGAGGAGCCGGCGCAGTTCCCGGTCCTCGGCGACCTCGACGGGGTTGTCGGCGGCGCGGTCCTCCAGGGTGTCGACGAGGCTGAGCCGGTCGCCGTTCTCGCCGCCGACGTGCAGCAGTTCCTCCAGGGCGACCACGTTGGCGAGGGAGAGCTGGCTGAAGATCGAGTGGAGTTCCTCGACGGTGATGTCCATCTCCTCGGCCACCTCGGCCTCGGAGGGGGTGCGGTGGTACTTGGCCTCCAGCGTGGCGTAGGCGCGTTCCACGGCCCGGGCCTTCTGGCGTACCGAACGCGGGATCCAGTCGAGCGCCCGCAGCTCGTCGATCATGGCGCCGCGGATCCGGGTGATGGCGTAGGTCTCGAACTTGATCGAGCGTTCCGGCTCGAACTTCTCGATGGCGTCGATCAGGCCGAAGACCCCGGAGGAGACGAAGTCGGCCTGTTCGACGTTGGGCGGCAGGCCGACGCTGACCCGCCCGGCGACGTATTTGACCAGGGGCGAGTAGTGCAGGATCAGCTGCTCGCGCAGGCGGGGTTCCCCGGTGGCCTTGTAGGTGCGCCACAGTTCGTCGAGGGCGGTCGGGGCGGCGTTCCGGGCGTGCGGAGAGGCGCGGCGGTCGGTCGCCGCCGCCGAGCGGTCAGGCCCGGAGGTGTGCTGGGGCATGCGTCGCCTTGAGCCGTTCTGCCGTGACGTTGGTGGGGGTCTCAGTCACCGGGAGCGTAGCGTGACCGGACCGTCGCTCTGCGCTACGACGTTCGGGTGAGCTTGCCCGCAGATACGTTCCGTCCTGCACATGGAGCGACGGGGGTCGTCCTCCCCGGCCGTTGCCGCGGCCGGTGCGGGACGGAGCGCCCTGCGGTCTCCCCCTAACCTCATCATCCGGTCGGCCCAGGTCAAGAACCGTGCTGTCACCTGATGGTGTGTTGACCGGGTCGGTGACCGGGACGGGCCGTCAGGGCCGGGCGCCTCCTTCCCCGGCCGGCTCCAGCCGTCCCCCGCCGGCCGGACGGGCCAGCCGCCACCCGGTGTCGTCGTGCGTCACGAAGCCGAGCGCGCGCAGTTCGTGCAGGCGGGCCAGGGCGTCGTCCGGGGTGGTCGCCGCCTGCCGGGCGACGGCTTCGGCGGGCGCGGCGCCGCGCGCCGGCAAGGCGTCCAGCACCTGTGCGGCGCCGCGCGGGAGCAGGTCGCGCGGGAGGACGGGGCCACGGCGCGGTGGTGACAGGTCGTCACCGATGCTGCCGACGAGTTCGACCACGTCGGCCGCGTCGGTCACCAACTGGGCGGTGCCGCGCAGCAGTCCGTGGGTGCCGGAGGACAGGTCAGAGGTGACCGGGCCGGGCACCGCCATCACCACCCGGCCGAGTTCGGCGGCGCGCCGCGCGGTGATCAGGGAGCCGCTGCGCAGCCGGGCCTCCACCACCACGGTGCCCCGGGTGAGCGCCGCGATGACCCGGTTGCGCAGGACGAACCGGCTGCGCGTCGGGTGGTCTCCGGGGGCCAGCTCGCCGACGAGCAGCCCCTGTTGGGCGATGCGTTCGAGCAACTCGGCGTGACTGGGCGGATAGTGGACGTCGACGCCCCCGGCGACCACCCCGACGGTCGCCCCGCCGGCCGCGAGGGCGCCGCGGTGGGCCGCGCCGTCCACCCCGTGCGCGGCGCCGGAGACCACCGTCCAGCCGGCCTCGGCGAGCCCGGCGCCGAGTGCCGCGCCGACGTGATTGCCGTATTCGGTGCACGCCCGGGCCCCGACCACGGCGACCGAACGCAGCGCCCACAGACGCAGGTTGGGCCGGCCCCGCAGCCACAGCCCCACCGGTTCCTCGTCGCCGAGGTCGGCCAGTTGCCCCGGCCATTCGGGGTCGCCGGGGCAGATGAAGCGCCCGCCGCGCGCGGTGACCGTGGCGAGGTCTGCGTCGGGGTCGGCCCGTTCGGCACGGGCCCGGTATCCGGCGGCCCGGCGTGCCCCCATCCCCGGCAGCCCGCGCCCCGCGACCAGGGCCCGCAACGTGGCCTCGGCCCCCCGTTCCCGCAGACTGCGCCCCACCACCCGGTCCCCCGGCTCGGTGATCCGGGTCAGCGCGGCCCGAGCCCACCGCTCCCCCTGTTCCCACCGCGCGGTGGCCCGGCCCGGGAAGGCCGCCGGGGCGAGGGAGGCCGCGGCGCCGGGGCGGATCGCCGGGGGCGGGGAGATCCCGGTGCCGGGGCCGACCTCCGGGCCCCGGTCGTCCGCGGAGCCCGAGCGGGTCGCCGGCTCCGGGGAGATGCCGGGGAGGGGGTCGGCGCGCGGGTAGGACGCCGAGGCGTGCACGGCCTCGGGATCGGAGTGAGCCGCGGAGACTTGCTGGATCGCTGGGTTCGGGTGGGGCGCGGCGCCCGGAAGGGGCTCAGCGTGCGGGTGGATCGCCCAGCCCGGGGGCGCCCCGGCACCGGGGAGAACCGGCGGATCCGCGAGGGACGTGGAATCCCGGCAGGGCCCGGGATACGGGTTGCCCGGCCGGGGCTGGTCGGCTGCTGACACTTGTTGGGCCAACGGGCCTGGGTGGGTCGCGGCGCCCGGAAGGGAGTCAGGATGCGGATGGACCGCCCGGCCCGGGGGCGCCCCGGCGCTGAGAAGAACCGGCGGATCCGCGAAGCACGCGGAGTCCCGGCAGGGCCCGGGACACGGGTCGCCCGGCCCGGACTGGTCGGCCGCCGGGGCTTGTTGGGCCAATGGGCCTGGGTGGGCCCCGGGGTCGGGCAGAACTGACGGTTCCGTGAGGGACGCGGAGTCCGGGTAGCCCGCAGGGGCTGGCTCGGGCAACGGGTTCGGGTGGCCTGGCGAGTCCGAGCGAGCCGTTCCGTCCGGACGCGCTCTGGGACCGGGGAGGACCGGGGGATCCATGGGGGGCGCGGCGTGCTGGTAGGGACCGGGACGCTGGACGGTCGCCGGGTCCCGGTGGCCGGCCAGAGGGTCGTGGGAGGCGGTGCCGGGCGGGTGGTCGGGATTCGGGCGGGGGGTGGGGGTGGTCATGGGGCGCTCCCGGCTGGGACGGGGACGCCGCGGTGGACGCCGGTGCGCAGGTGGAGGGCGTGGGCGAGGTCGTCGGCGTCGGGGCGGTCGTGGCCGGCGAGGTCGGCGACGGTCCAGGCGACCCGCAGGACCCTGTCGAGGCCGCGGGCGGTGAGCAGGCCGCGTTCCATCTCGCGTTCGACGTCGCGCAGCGCGCCGGGGGCCAGTTGCCAGCGGGTGCGCAGTTCGTGGCCGGGGACTTGGCTGTTGGTGTGCCAGGGCAGTTCGCGGTAGCGGGCGGCGGCGCGGTCGCGGGCCTCGCGCACCCGGACGGCGACCTCGGCGCTGCTCTCCTGGCGGCCGGCTCCGGCGAGTTGGGCGCGGCTGACGGCCTCGGCGGTGACGCGCAGGTCGACGCGGTCCATCAGGGGTCCGGAGAGCCGGCCCTGGTAGCGGCGGACGGCGCTGGGGGTGCAGTCGCAGCCACCGGCGGCCATGCCGTGGCGCCCGCACGGACACGGGTTGGAGGCGAGCACCAGCAGGAACCGGGCGGGCAGCCGCATCACCCCGGCGGCCCGCGCCACCACCACATGGCCGGACTCCAGCGGCTGGCGCAGCGCTTCCAGTACCCGGGAGGGGAACTCGGGCGCCTCGTCCAGGAAGAGCACCCCGTTGTGGGCCAGCGAGCAGGCGCCGGGGCGGGGCAGGCCGCTGCCGCCGCCGACGAGGGCGGGCATGGTGGCCGAGTGGTGCGGGGCGTAGTAGGGCGGGGTGTCGATCAGCGGTTTGCCGGGCGGCAGCACGCCGGCCACCGAGTGGATCGCGGTGACCTCCAGCGCTTCCTTGGCGGACAGCGGCGGCAGCAGGCCGGGCAGCCGTTCGGCCAGCATCGTCTTGCCGGCCCCGGGCGGTCCGCACAGGTGGAGGTGGTGGCCGCCGGCGGCGGCGATCTCCAGGGCGTGCCGGGCGGTGTGCTGCCCGGCCACGTCGGCGAGGTCGAGGGCGGGGCCGATGTCGCGGCCGGGGCCCGCGGCGGCGAGGCCGGGGACGGTGAGGGCGGCGCCGAGCGGATCGGGGCGGCCCTCCTCGTCGTCGCGGGGCTCGTCGGGGACGGGCTCGTCGTTGAGCACGGCGATCAGCTGGCGCAGGGTGCGTACCCCGAGCACGGAGACCCCGGGGACGAGACTGGCTTCGGCGGCCGTGCGTTCCGGGACGACCACCTGCCGGTAGCCGGCGTCGGCGGCGGCGAGGACGGCGGGGAGCACGCCG
Source organism: Streptantibioticus cattleyicolor NRRL 8057 = DSM 46488 (assembly GCF_000240165.1). Lineage (NCBI taxonomy): Bacteria > Bacillati > Actinomycetota > Actinomycetes > Kitasatosporales > Streptomycetaceae > Streptantibioticus > Streptantibioticus cattleyicolor. The sequence continues at coordinate 4,765,283 of NC_017586.1, read as the reverse complement.
CGTACCGGGCGGACCCGGCCGTCCAGGCCGAGTTCGCCGATCAGCATCAGGTCGGCGATGGCGGCCGGGTCGATCCGTTCGGCGGCGGCGAGGACGGCGCAGGCCACGGCGAGATCGAAACCGCTGCCGGACTTGGGCACCGAGGCGGGGCTGAGGCCCACGGTGAGCTTCTTCTGCGGCCAGGTCTCGCCGCTGTTGACGAGGGCGGCGCGGACCCGGTCACGGCTTTCGAACAGGCTCTTGTCGGGCAGGCCGACCAGGGTGAAGGCGGCGACTCCGGGTTCGAGGTCGGCCTGGACCTCGACGACGACGCCTTCGACGCCGACGAGGGCGACCGAGCCGGTGCGGGCGAAGACCATCAGTCGATCCCCCGTACGTGTTCGAGGCGGGCGGGGCCGCGGTCGGGCAGGAGGACGGCGACCACGTCGATCCGTACGCCGCCGGGCGGGGTGGAGGGGTGCTGGGCGAGCCAGTGTTCGGCGAGGTCGCGCAGGCGGCGGGCGCGGCGCGGGGTGATGGCGGCGAGCGGGTGTTCGTAGGGGCGGCCGACCGGGGGCGGGGGTCCGCCGCCGCCCGGCGGGGCGGCGCGGGCCCCGAGGGCGCCGGCCGAACGGGCTCTGCGCGACTTGACCTCGCAGATCACCAGGGCGTCGCCGTCGGCGGCGACGATGTCGATCTCTCCGGTCCGGCACCGCCAGTTGCGGGCGAGCACGGTGAGGCCGGAGCCGGTGAGGAGTCGGGCGGCGAGGTCCTCGCCGTAGCGGCCCAGGGCGGTCCTGGCGTTCATGCGTACCACCTCCGGGACCCACTGTGCGGGTCCCGGGGCGAGAAAGATGATCTTGCCGGAAATCAGTGGATTACCGGCTGGTTGTGGAAAAAGCGGCCACTCTTACGGGGGATATCTTCGGGACGGTGTCACCCGCTGAACCCGGCGTTGTCCGACGGCAGATCGAGATCGCTCTTGTTCAGCTCCTCGATGTTCACGTCCTTGAAGGTGAGAACACGGACCTGCTTGACGAAGCGGGCCGGCCGGTACATGTCCCACACCCAGGCGTCGGCCATCGACACCTCGAAGAACACCTCGCCCTGGACCGAGTGCACCTGCATCTCGTAGTCGTTGGTCAGGTAGAAGCGCCGCTCGGTCTCGATCACGTATTTGAACAGACCGACGACATCGCGGTACTCCCGGTAGAGCTTCAGCTCCATCTCGGTCTCGTACTTCTCGAGGTCCTCGGCGCTCATGGCATGTTCCCCTTCAGCCGTACGTCCCCCCGCGGGCGGTTCAGCCGCCCTCCGGTTCCCGTTCGGGCTCCAGGAGCAGCGGTGACCGCGGGGGTCCCTCATCGAGCAGCCTACGCAGCAGCTCGGCGAGCCTGGTCGGATACACGGTCTCACGTGCCGCGAGCAGTTCCTCGCAGGTCCACCAGCGCAGGGCCCGCACGCTGCGCCGTTCCAGCTCGGTGTGGCCGGCCATGTCGACCGCGGTGGCCTCGGTGCGGCCCAGGTGGTACCACTCGTCCTGTTCCCACCGGCGGCCGTCGAAGTCGAAGGCGCACGAGCGCTGCCAGAGCACCGGGCCCAGGCGCACCGTGGTGATCCCGGTCTCCTCGGCCACCTCGCGCAGCGCGGCGGCGGCCAGGCTCTCCCCCGGCTCGACGCCGCCGCCCGGGGTGAACCACCAGGTGCGCGCCGGGTCGGCGGGCTCGAAGCCGTGCAGCAGCAGGATCCGGTCGTCGGCGTCGAGGAGTACCACCCGGGCCGCCCGCCGCCGTTCGATCCGCATCGCGCCCGGGGCCGTTCCGGTACGGTCCTCGTCCGGTTCCGCCGTCATCGCCGCCTCCTCACGCCTGTGCCGGGACACGCCGCCGTGACCTGCGCCGTTCCCGGCTCCGCGCCACCGGGCCGTAGGCCGCGCCGCCGAGCACCAGCATCGCGCCGACGGCCACCGAGGTCACCACCCAGGTGATCGGGCCGGGCCGGGAGACGCCGCCGGGCAGCGCGGCGAACGCGGCCGGCCTGGCCAGCTCGCCGATCCGGCCGGTGGGCCACGCGATGGCGTCCACCCGGGCCTTGACGGTGCTCGCCGGCACCGCGCCGTGGTCGAGGTCGTCGAGGTGGACCCGGGAGTCGTCGGAGACGCCGCGGTTGTCGCCGAGCAGGAAGAGCCTGCCCGCCGGCACCTTGGTCCGGGGGAAGAACGAACGCGGGGTGAGGCGGCCGGAGGCGTACAGGTAGGGCTCGTCGACCGGGGTGCCGTTCACGGTGAGGCGGCCCCGCTTGTCGCAGCAGGCCACGGTGTCACCGCCGACCCCGACGACCCGCTTGACCATGGGGGTGTCGCCCCAGGCCGGGTCCTGGAAGACCACCACGTCGCCGCGGCGTACCTGGTCGCCGTGGATCCGCTCGGCGAGCACCCGGTCGCCGGGGTCCACGGTCGGCTGCATCGAGTCGGTGGGCACGGTGAACGGCTGGTAGACCACGGCCCCCCAGGCGAACCCGCCCAGGAACAGCACGCAGCCGACGGCCACGGCCAGGCCGGACAGCACGTTGCCCAGACGGCCGGGGCCGTTCTTCCCACGTATCGCGCCGCTGCTCATGGGGCGCACCCTACCCGGCGGTACCCACCGGGGTCAGGGGGGCGGCACGGTTGTCGCCGCCGTGGACGCGTCCCCGGTGCCGCCGGTGGGCGGCGCGGACGGCGGCGGGGGGGCGTGGCGCGCGCCGGGCTACTTCCTCGCCCTGGCGATCAGCCGGCGCCGGCGCAGCAGCACCAGCGGGACGGCGCCGACGAAGCCCAGCGCGGCCGGGGTGGCGGCCAGGGCCGAGTTGATGCCGGGCTGGTCGAAGGTGGACGGGACGGGCAGCGTGGACCAGCGGTTGACGGGCCAGGCCACGACGATGGCGCGCCCCACGACCTCCTTGTCGGAGACCGTGCCGCCGCCCTCCAGGTCCTGGTGGTAGCGGGAGTCCTCGGAGTCCTGGCGGTGGTCGCCCATCACCCAGATGCGGTTCGGCGGCACCTTGATGGGGCCGAAGGGGTGGTCGCTGCAGGGGGTGTTGCCGCGGTAGATGTAGGGCTCGTCGAGGGCCTTGCCGTTGACCTTGACGGGACCGTTGACCTTGCACTCGACGGTGTCACCGCCGACCGCGATGACCCGCTTGATCAGGTCCTTCTCCTCGGCCGAGGGCATCAGGCCGATGAAGCTGAGCACCTTCTGGACGCCTTCGGCGACCGGGTTGGTGGTGGTGGGCGGGGTGCCTTCCAGCCAGCCGCCCGGGTCGTGGAAGACCACCACCTCGCCGCGGGAGGGCTTGGCGCCGAACCAGGGCGTGAGCTTGTCGACCAGCACCCGGTCGCCGACCTGGAGGGTGTTCTGCATCGACTGGGAGGGGATGGAGAACGCCTGGACCAGGAAGGTCTTGATGACCAGGGCCAGCGCCAGCGCGATGACGACGAGGATCGGCAGTTCTTTCCAGAAGGAGCGGGGCTTCTTCGCCGGACGCCGTACCCGGTCGGCCGGATCGGGGGGCGCCTCCGGCCCGGGGCCCGCGCCGTCCGCCGGACCCGTGGCGCCGGAACCGCCGGCACCGTCGGAGCCACCCGAACCGCCGTCGCCGCCGGCCGCTCCGCCCGGGCCCGTACCGTTCCGCCATCCGCCGCGACCGGGGCCGTCCGGCCCGTCGTCGCCCGGCTCACCGGGGACCGCCCGGCCAGAGCCGTTCATGCCGTGCTCCTCACCGCCCGTGCGTACGGGCGTACCGCCTTGCGTCCCGGCCGGGCCGCCGACCGGGGTGGCACCGCCCGCGCCGGGGGAGGTGCCGGGTTCCACCGCCGTCTCATCCTCGACGGCGCTTGCCGATGGGCCCTGCCCTTCGGGATCGCCAGGTCCGGATCGTGCTCCGACCACCAGGTCCCCCACATCCACTCCTCACTCCGCGCCACCGCCTGCGCCGGACGCGGTGCAGGCCCATCACTCCCATAACGAGCGGCAGTTCCGCAGGAGTCGGGAGCGGGATCATTCCTTGCCGAATATTGGCCTGTACCGTGCCGGGCCCGTCGGACGCCGCCGGACCACCGGCCGGCGTACCGCCGTCCACCGCACCGGACGCCACCGCGCCGGTGGGGCCAGGGCCGGTGCCGGACGCCCGCGGTGCCGCGGGGGGCGCCTTCGGTACCCCGGCGAACGCGCCGCGATCGCTCAGCGTCCGCCAGTGCGACGTGGGCCAGGCGATGACGAACGCCCGCCCCACGACCTGCTTGACCGCGACCGTACCTTGTCCCGGCTCGGTCATGTGGTACCTGGAGTCGGCCGAGTCGGAACGGTGGTCGCCCATCACCCACACCCGTCCGGGCGGCACGGTGATGTCGAACGGGATCCGCGAGGGCGGGTTGCCGGGGTCGATGTAGGGCTCGTTCACCGAGGTGCCGTTGACGGTGACGCGGCCTTGCGCGTCGCAGCACCTCACGTGGTCGCCGCCGACCGCGATCACCCGTTTGATCAGGTCCTGTTCGTTGGCCGCGGGCAGCAGGCCGATGAAGGTGAAGAACGCCTTGACCTGCTTGACCACCGGCGGGTCCGGGGCGGGTTTGGGCTCGCCGTCCAGCCAGTGCCCGGGGTCCTGGAAGACCACCACGTCACCGCGTTGCGGCTGGTAGCCGAACCAGGGCGTGAACTTGTCGACGAGCACCCGGTCGCCGATCCGGATGGTCTGCTCCATCGAGCCGGACGGGATGACGAACGCCTGGACCAGGAAGGTCTTGAGGACCAGCGCGATCACCAGCGCGATCCCGATGAGGATGGGCACCTCGCGCAGCGCGGAACGCCGTTTGCGCCGCTTGATGCGTTTGACGGTGCGCCGCCGTTCGGCGCGGCCGGCCCCGGTACGCGGCGGGGCCGGGTCGGTTCCGGCGGGCGTGGCGGCGGTGGCCTCGGCCGGGGCGGGCACCTGGCGGGGGCGTCCGCGGCTACCCATGCGCGCCGCCCGCGGCGGGGGCCGGCACGGCGGCGTAACCGGCCGGACGGTGCAGCGTGCGCAGCCGGCCGAGGGGCCACACGATCCAGTCGGCGCGGCCGATCACCTTGTCGACCGGGACCGTGCCGCCGCCGGGGTCGCCGAGGTGGTCGCGGGAGTCGCGGGAGGCCGCGCGGTGATCGCCCATGACCCACAGCCTGCCCGGCGGGACGACGATGTCGAACGGGACCTGGGACGGGGCGTCCCCGGGGTACCGGAAGTCCTCGTCCACCGGATGGCCGTTCACCAAGATCCTGCCCTGTGCGTCGCAGCAGGTGACGCGGTCCCCGCCGACCCCGATCACCCGCTTGATGTAGTCCGTCCCGTCCGGCCGGGCGAGGCCGAGGAGCCCGCCGAGCCGCTGCGCCAGATGGGTCACCGGATTGCGCGGCGGAGGGTCCTGGACGAAGGAGCCGGTGCCGTCGAAGACGATGACGTCACCGCGCTGCGGCCGGCCGCCGAAACGGTACGCCAGCTTGTCGACGAGGACCCGGTCCCCGATCTTCAGGGTGTTCTCCATCGATCCGCTGGGGATCAGGAAGGGCTGCACCAGGAAGGCGTTGACCAGGCAGAGCAGGGTGAAGCAGACCCCGGCCAGCACGAGCGTCTCCTGCCACAGGCCGAGCCCGCGCCACCAGTCGGCCGCCCGGCGCCACCCCCGGCGGGCCGGGGGCGCCCCCTCTTCCGGCTCGGGCTCCGGCTCTTCCGGTCCGGCGGTGGAACGCGCGGAACGCGACCGCTCGTCCGCCCCCGAGGGGCGGGCCGGGCGATCGCGTTCCGCGTGTGGTGCTTCGGTGTTCATCGGGGGCGAAGCCTATCCGCATCCCCTGTGAACGCGCCGTCAGGGCCGTGGGGCCGCGACGGTCGCGGGAGGTCAGTTCTCCCGCTTCTCCTTGATCTTGGCGGCCTTGCCGCGCAGCTCGCGCAGGTAGTACAGCTTGGCGCGACGCACGTCACCGCGGGTGACGACCTCGATCTTCTCCACGATCGGGGTGTGCACCGGGAAGGTCCGCTCCACGCCGACGCTGAAGCTGACCTTGCGGACGGTGAAGGTCTCGCGGATGCCGGAGCCCTGGCGGCGGATGACGACGCCCTTGAACTGCTGGACCCGGGAGCGGTTGCCCTCGATGACCCGGACGTGGACGTTGACGGTGTCACCCGGGCGGAAGGCCGGGATGTCGTCGCGCTTGGAGGCGGAGTCGACGACGTCGAGCAGGTTCGACATGAGTGTCTGCTTTCCTCGCCGATGCCACAGGTCATCGGCGGTAGTTCGAGATGATATCGGATGGCCGCCGCGTGGGCCGGGCGTCGTCTCCCCCTGTGGCAGGGGCGCTCGGCGGCGTACGGCAGCGGCCTATTCTTCCACGTCGGAGCCCGGCCGCCCAAATCGGCCGTCCGGGCCCGGTCGCCAGCCCAGCTCGGCCAGGACCGCGCGGTCGTGCTTGTCGAGGGCGGCGGGGTCGCACCGCTCGATCAGGTCGGGGCGGTGGGCGGCGGTGCGGCGGAACGCCTCGTCCCTGCGCCACCGGGCGATACGGCCGTGGTGGCCGCTGAGCAGCACCTCGGGGATGCCGCGCCCGCGCCACTCGGGCGGCTTGGTGTAGACCGGCCCTTCCAGCAGGTCGGCCATGGCGCCGGGGGCGAAGGAGTCGTCGCGGTGGGACTCGGCGTTGCCGAGCACCCCGGGCAGCAGCCGGGCCACCGCCTCGGTGATCACCAGCACCGCGGCCTCCCCGCCGGCCAGCACGTAGTCGCCGATGGAGACCTCGTGGACCTCCCAGCGGCCGGCGTACTCGTCGATCACCCGGCGGTCGATGCCCTCGTAGCGGGCCGGGGCGAAGACCAGCCAGGGCTTCTCCGACAGCTCCACCGCCAGCGCCTGGGTGAACGGCCGGCCGCTGGGGGCGGGGACGACGAGCACCGGGTCGGCGGTGGCGGTGCGCTCGTCGGCCCGGCCGCGCGCCTCCACGCGGTCGAGCGCCTCGCCCCACGGGTCGGGCTTCATGACCATGCCGGGGCCGCCGCCGTACGGGGTGTCGTCGACGGTGTTGTGCCGGTCGTGCGTCCAGTCGCGCAGGTTGTGCACCTCGACCAGGAGCTGGCCGCGGGCCCGGGCCTTGCCGACCAGCGAGACGTTCAGCGGCTCCAGGTACTCGGGGAAGATGGTGACGACGTCGATCCGCATCGGTCAGGCGCCGCCCTGGTCCTCGCCCTGGTCCTCGTTCCCGTCCTCGGCGCCGCGGGCGGTGGCCACCTCGGCGGCGCCGGGGTCCAGCAGGCCGGGCGGCGGGTCGATGACGGCCCGCTGCGCCGCCAGGTCGATCTCCGGGACGATCTCCGTGACGAACGGGACCATGATCTCGCCGCCGTCCGGACGCGCCACGACCAGCAGGTCGTGGTAGGGCAGATGGCTGATCTCGGTGATCCGGCCGACCTCGGTGCCGTCGGTGGTGACCACGTCGAGGTCGATCAGCTGGTGGTCGTAGAACTCCTCCGGGTCCTCCGGGGTCTCCTCGGGGTCGACCTCGGCGATCAGGAGGGTGTTGCGCAGCGCCTCGGCGGCGTTGCGGTCGGCGACGCCCGCGAAGCGCAGCAGCAGCCGGCCGCTGTGCACCCGGCCGGACTCGATGGTCAGCGGCCCGGTGGAGGCGGGGTCGGTCAGCAGGACGGCACCGGGGGCGAGCCGCAGTTCGGGCTCGTCGGTGCGCACCTCGACCGTCACTTCGCCCTTGATCCCATGGGCGCGGCCGATCCGGCCCACTACGAGTTGCACGTGGGGTCACCTTCCGGTGCGCGGGGTACGGACAGGGGCCGCCGGTTGCGGACCGGCGGGCCCCGGAACGGCTCGGGCCGGGGCGGCCGAAGCCGTCCCGGCCCGAGCCGGTGCTGCTGAGGTCAGCGGACCTGGTCGACGTCGACGAGGTCGACGCGGACGCCACGTCCGCCGAGCGCGCCTACGACGGTCCGCAGGGCGCGGGCGGTGCGGCCGTTGCGGCCGATCACCTTGCCGAGGTCGTCGGGGTGGACCCGGACCTCCAGCACACGCCCCCGGCGCAGGGTGCGCGAGGCGACCTGCACATCGTCAGGGTGCTCGACAATGCCCTTCACGAGGTGCTCAAGAGCCTCCTCAAGCATGCTCAGGACTCGGTGGACTCGGCCGGGGACTGCTCGCCCTCGGTGCCCTCTTCGGCCTTCTTCTCGGTCTTCTTCGCCTTCGGGGTGATGGCCTCACCCTTGGGCTCGTCCGCGGCCTCCTTGGCGGCGGCCTCGAAGAGCGCGCGCTTGTCGGCCTTGGGCTCGGCGACGAGCAGCGGAGCCGGGGCGGCCTCGCCCTTGAACTTCTGCCAGTCGCCGGTCTTCTTCAGGATCGCCAGGACGGGCTCGGTCGGCTGGGCGCCGACACCGAGCCAGTACTGCGCGCGCTCGCCGTCGACCTCGATCCGCGAGGGGTTCTCCATCGGGTGGTACAGGCCGATCTCCTCGATGGCCCGGCCGTCACGGCGGGTACGGGAGTCGGCGACGACGATGCGGTAGTGAGGCGAACGGATCTTGCCCAGACGCTTCAGCTTGATCTTGACTGCCACTGGAGTGGGTTCTCCTGGTCTTGACGTGGTTGGGCAGGCCGCGGTTCGCCACGTGGGGTGGTGGGAGCCGGGACGCCCGACGGACGCGTCAGCCGAAGGAGAGAGGGGTCCTGCACGGCTGCCGAGTGCTCAGCGGACCATTTTGCCACATGCGCACGGCTGCTCCGTAACCGCGCCCTCCCGACGAGCCCCCCGTCTCATGCCACCCCGACCACCTCCGGGATCCGGAACGGCTGGCCGCACGCGCCGCACATGATCGGGGCCTGCTCCAGCACCGAGGGGACCACGCGGACGTTGCGCCCGCAGTCGCAGACCGCCTTGACCCGTACGCCGCCGCCGGAGGAGCCGTGGCGGGCGGCGGGGCCGCGGAAGGCCCGGGTGGTGTCGGCGGCGGTGGCCGCGACGTGGGCCTTGAGCGCGCGTTGCAGCCGTTCGATGGTCGGGCGGTAGCGCTTCTTGGTCTCCGGGCGCAGCACCACGAGCGAGAAGCCGCTGCTGGGATGGGGCTCCTCGGCGTGGTCCAGGCCCAGCTCGTCGGCGATGGCCAGGAACCGTCGGTTGTGGTAGCGGCCGGCGCGGGAGGTGTCCCGGATCCCGCGGGCGGCGGCGATTCCGTGGACGGCCTCGTGCAGCAGCCTTTCGAAGGAGAGCTCCGTGCCGCAGGCGGACGACGACTCTCCGATCAGGGACTCTGGGGCGGCCAGATCCGGCAGGTCGGGGTGGTGCCGTTGAATGTCGGCCCACGCGACCGCCAGCTCGGCGGCGAGAACTGGTGGTGTCGTGCTCACGTCGTGACAACGAGTAGGAAGGCCCCGGTGTTCCGATTCCGGGGCATCCCAAATAATTTGCACGTACTCGTCAGTTCAGGCCCATGCATCCCGTCTGAGGGCGGGTGCGGACGAGAGGGATGAGCGGTGCGTCGGTGGAACAAGCCGGGGCGTACCGGCCGCCCTGCTTCCGGGCGGCGCGCCCTCCAAGCGGCTCCGCCCTCCACGGTACGGGGCCGGGGTCACCACCGGTCACCCGGGTCCCTCGTACAGGTGACGAGGGACCAGGGGTGAGCGGTTCCCGTCCGGTCAGTAGGCGCGGGCGACCAGCGCCAGGGTGCCGGGGGCGTCGTCGGCGGTGGGCACCGTGCCGTCCTCGGCGATCAGGCAGCGCACGGTGACGCCCTGCTCGGCGAGCTTGGCCTCGCCCTCCGGGCCCAGCTCGGACCAGGGGATGCGGGCCCAGCCGGTGGCGGCGGCCTCGGCGGCCTCGGCGAGGGTGGTCACATCCGCGGTGCGGGACTCGCGGCGCTCGCGGGACTGGGCGAGCAGCAGCGCCTGGTCCTCCTCCAGCACGGCGGGGACCACCTCGGGCAGGGTGTCCACGGCGACCGGCTCCTTGCCGCCGGGGATGCGGCGGGCCAGCATCGCGGTGCCGTTCTCCAGGTCGCGCGGGCCGACCTCGATGCGCACCGGGACGCCCTTGAGCTCCCAGTCCACCGCGCGGCGGCCGAACGGGGTGTCGGTGCGGTCGTCGACGGTGACCCGGACCCCGGCCGCGCGCAGCCGGTCGCCGATCTCCCGGACCTTGGCGATCACCGCGTCGTCGCCCTTGATGGCGAGGACCACGGCCTGGACGGGGGCGAGGCGCGGCGGCACCCGCAGCCCGTTGTCGTCGCCGTGCGACATGATCAGCCCGCCGACCATGCGGGTGGAGACGCCCCAGGAGGTCTGCCAGACCAGCTCCTGCTGCCCGTCCTTGGACAGGTACTGGGTGTTGAACGCCTTGGCGAAGTTCTGGCCGAGTTCGTGGCTGGTGCCCATCTGGAGGGCCTTGCCGTCACCCATCATCGCTTCCAGCGTGAGGGTGTTGATGGCGCCCGCGAAACGTTCCTTGGCGGTCTTGCGGCCCAGCACCACGTCGATGCCGAGGACGTTGGTCATGAAGTCGCCGTAGACGTCGGTGTGGATGCGGGCGGCGTAGTCGCGGGCGTCCTCGTAGCTGGCGTGCGCGGTGTGCCCCTCCTGCCACAGGAACTCGCTGGTGCGCAGGAAGACCCGGGGGCGCAGCTCCCAGCGGACCACGTTGGCCCACTGGTTGATCAGCAGCGGCAGGTCGCGGTAGCTCTGGACCCACTTGGAGAAGTACTCGTTGATGATGGTCTCGGAGGTGGGCCGGACGACCACCGGCTCCTCCAGCTCCTTGCCGCCGCCGTGGGTGACCACCGCGAGTTCGGGGGCGAACCCCTCGACGTGCTCGGCCTCCCGGGTCAGGTACGACTGCGGGATGAAGAGCGGGAAGTAGGCGTTGCTGGCGCCGGCCTGCTTGATGCGGGCGTCCATCTCCTGCTGCATCCGCTCCCACAGCCCGTACCCGTACGGCCGGATGACCATGGTGCCGCGCACCGGGCCGTTGTCGGCCAGCTCGGCCTTGGTGATCAGGTCCTGGTACCAGCGGGGGAAGTCGTCCGCCTGGGGCGTGAGAACGGGTGCCTTTGCCATGGCGCCGATGGTACGGGGACGACACGCCCGAGCGTGAATCGGCGTCGCCGCCCCGGCGCACGGGGGGCGCGTTCGGGCATCGCTGCCTACCCTCTGGACTACGGCGCCGTAGCGGGGTTCCCTGGCTTGCGGGGCCTGGAAGCACCTACGGGGGGCACTCGACGTCCACTTGCGCGCAACGAGAGGCTGCTCGATGACACCCACGCTCGCACCCGGGCACGTCGCGCCCGGACACTCCCCCGCCGGACACCCGCGAACCACCCCCGGCGCGACCGGTGATCCGGCGGGCGGCGTACCGGCCGGCACCGCACCGGGCTGGACCGGGCGGGACCTGGGCGCCGCGCGGTCGCGGGTCCGGGACTGGGCGGAGATCCAGGAACGCATGCTGGTGCCGCTGGTGGAGGCGGTGTACGCGCGGCTGGACGTGGGCGCGGCCACCCGGCTGCTGGCGGTGGGCTGCGGCTCGGGGCTGGCGCTGCTGATGGCGGCGGCCCGGGGCGCCGAGGTGACCGGTTACGAGTCCGACGGGGCCCGGCTGGCGCTGGCCCGGGAGCGGCTGCTGGGCCCGGTGCGCCCCGACCGGCCGGCCGGCTTCCGCCCGCGGCTGCTGCCCGGCCACCCCGAACGGGCCGCGGACGGGGCGGCGTTCACCATGGTGACCGTCTTCGAGGCGGCGTTCACCGGGGGCGCTCCGGTGCCGTCGGCGGCGGTGGCCCCGGCGGCGGCGTTGGCGGCGGACGGCAGCCCGGTGGTGCTGGCCGGCTGGGGTCCGCCGGAGCGGTGCGCCACCACCGGGGTGCTGCGGTCCGCCGGGGGCACCGCGGGGACCGGGGCGGACGACCGGGACGAGTTGGAGACGGCGGCCCGGGACGCCGGGCTGCGGCCGGACGGATCCGGCCGGGTCTCCTGCCCGTTCGCCTACCCGGACCTCGACAGCGCGGTGCGCGGGCTGCTCTCCACCGGGCTGCTGGACGCGGCGGTGGCGGCCGACGCGACGCAGACCCGCAAGGAGCTGACCGAGGCGCTCCAGCCGTACCGGCGGCCGGACGGCACGGTGCGGATGGAGAACGTGCTGCGGTATCTGATCGCCCGCGCCTGACCGTCCGCGCGGGGGTCACTCCGTGTCGGGCGGCGGGGGTTCGCGGCCGGGGCCGGAGTCCTCGGCGCGGGTGTGCCGGGGGATGCCGGCCGCGCGGTACGCCTCGGCCTCCTCCAGCGTCTCGCGTTCCAGCAGGGCGGCGGCGAGGGCGTCGAGGCGGTGCCGGTTCTCGGTGAGCAGCCGGCAGGCGTCCTCGTAGCAGTCGTCGACGATGCGGCGCATCTCGGCGTCGACGGCGTCCAGCGTGCCGGGGGCGGCCACCAGCCCGTACGGCTGCTGGGCGTCCTCGGGGACGGCGGACAGGCGGCCGACGCGCTCGCTCATGCCCCAGCGGCCGACCATGCCGCGCACGATGCGGGTGACCTGCTCCAGGTCGTTCTCGGAGCCGGTGGTGATCTCGGAGAAGACGATGTGTTCGGCGGCCATCCCGCCGAGGGCGCCGATGATCCGGCCGCGCAGGTATTCCTCGGTGTAGGCGTAGCGGTCGGCCTCCGGGGTGGACAGGGTCACCCCGAGCGCCCGGCCGCGCGGCACGATGGTGACCTTGCGCACCGGGTCGGCGCCGGGCTGGACCATGCCGAGCAGCGCGTGGCCGCTTTCGTGGTAGGCGGTGCGGCGGCGTTCGGCGGCCGGCATCACCAGCGGGCGTTCGGCGCCGAGTTGGACCTTCTCCAGCGCCTCGGACAGCTCGGTCTGGCGGACGCTGTCGCGGCGGCGTTTGACGGCGAGCAGGGCCGCCTCGTTGGCGAGGTTGGACAGTTCGGCGCCGGTCATGCCGGGGGTGGCGCGGGCGATGCGGGCCAGGTCGACGTCGGGGGCGAGGGGGACGTCGCGGGTGTGGATGCGCAGGATCGCCTCGCGGCCGGCCCGGTCCGGCGGGCTGACGGTGACGACGCGGTCGAAGCGGCCGGGGCGCAGCAGGGCCGGGTCGAGGACGTCGGCCCGGTTGGTGGCGGCGAGGACCACGACGCCCTCGGAGCCGGAGAAGCCGTCCATCTCGGTGAGGATCTGGTTGAGGGTCTGTTCGCGTTCGTCGTGGCCGCCGACGCCGCCGGCCGCGCCGCGGGTGCGGCCGATGGTGTCGATCTCGTCGATGAAGATGATCGCCGGGGCGTACCGGCGGGCCTCGGCGAACAGCTCGCGTACCCGTCCGGCGCCGACACCGACGATCATCTCGATGAACTCGGAGGCGGAGGCGGAGAAGAACGGCACGTCCGCCTCGCCGGCCACGGCGCGGGCGAGCAGCGTCTTGCCGGTGCCGGGCGGTCCGGCGAGCAGCACGCCTCGGGGCATCCGGGCGCCGAGGGCGCGGTAGGCGTCGGGGTGCTTGAGGAAGTCGACCACTTCGCTCAGTTCGGCCTCGACCTCGTCGATGCCGGCCACGTCGGCGAAGGTGGTGCGTTTGTGGCCGTTGGGGGTGACCGGCTTGGGCGGTGGTTTGCGGCCGAACGGCAGTCCGCCGATGGCGCCGCCGAGCCGTTTGGCGATCGCCAGCCAGACCACCACCAGCACGAGTATGGGGGCCAGCGAGATCAGCAGGTTGGACCAGAAGCCGCGCTGCTGCACCACGGGTTCGGCGGTGACGGTGACGTGTTCGCGGGTGAGCTGGGCCCACAGCCGGTCGTCGGCGAAGGAGGGCCGCTGGGTGCTGAACTTGCGGTAGGTGCCCTTGCCGCCGGGCACCGGTGCCGGGTTCTTCAGCTGGCCCTGGATGGCGTCGCCCTTGGCGTAGATCTTGCCGATGTTGCCGGAGCCGAGCTGCCGGCCGAACTCGGTGTAGGAGATCGACCGGGTCGAGGCGCCGCCGAAGTACGACAGCAGGGCGTCGGTGACGATGAACACCAGGACGGCGGCGATCAGCAGCGACCACCAGCTGCCCAGCCGTCGGCGGCGCCGGCCCGGCGGCCCGGGCGGCGCGCCCTCGGACCGCCACGGCTGGTCGGGGCTGCTGCGGGGCGGGACCGGGTTGCTCATGAACCGACCATACGAACGCCCCGCCCGGCGCACCCCTCGCAGCGGCCCCGGGTACGGCCGAACGGGGGCCGTCCGCCCCCTCCCGCCGGGCCCGGGGCGCCCCGGTCAGACGCCCGGCCACTCCTCGGCCGTCAGGGCGAACCGCTCGTGATCACGCCACGCGTCGTTGATGTACAGCATCCGCGGCGAGAACCCCTCGTACCGGAAGCCGAGCCGCTTGGCCAGCGCGATGGAACGCGTGTTCCCGGGCTGCACGCTGATCTCCAGCCGGTGCAGCGCGAGGCCGTCGGGGTGAGTCAGCAAGCGGCCCGAAGGGCCTCCTTCACGGGTGGTGGTGGGCGACGGGCGGGCGAAGCACAGGTCGACCACCTTGCGCATGCCCTCGGTCATCCGCCCGGTGCCGGCGTACGGCAGGTAGGAGTCGTAGCCGAGGCTGGCGTTGCGGAACCGGCCGCGGACGATGTTGGACACGTTGCACTTGCCGACCAGGCCGCCGTCCTCCTCGTCGAGGATGAGGAAGGTGCGCAGCGTCGGGCCCTGCTTGCGCAGCAGCTCGGGGAAGCCGTCCGGCTCGACGGGGTTCCAGGCGCCGATGTGCTCGGCGGAGCGCAGCACCGCCTGGGTGTACGCCTCGGCGTCGGAGGGCCGGGGCGGCCGTACGTGGACGCGTACGGCCCGTTGGTCGCTCATCGTCCGGCCGTCCGCCGCTCAGCCCATGAACTTCTTGAACTCTTCGGGGAGTTCGAAGTCCTCGCCGTCGGCGGGGAGGTTGAAGGCGCCGCCCTGCTGCTGGGCCTCGCGCCGGGCGGCGGCTGCCGCCTCCTCCTGGGCGCGCTTGAGCGGGTTGCCGCTGCGCCGCTTGCCCTTGGCCGGCTTGGTCTGCTTCTTCTTCTTGCCGGGGCCGCCGAGGCCGGGCATGCCGGGCATGCCCGGCATGCCGCCCTGGGCCATCCTGGACATCATCTTGCGGGCGTCGAAGAACCGCTCGACGAGGTTCTTGACCGCGCCGACCTCGACGCCGGAGCCCTTGGCGATCCGGGCGCGGCGCGAGCCGTTGATGATCGTGGGGTCCTGGCGTTCGGCCGGGGTCATCGACTTGATGATGGCGGCGGTGCGGTCGACGTCGCGCTCGTCGAGGTTGTTGATCTGGTCCCGCATCTGGCCCATCCCGGGGAGCATCCCGAGCAGCTTGGAGATCGAGCCCATCTTGCGGACCTGCTCCATCTGCTGGAGGAAGTCGTCGAGGGTGAACTCCTTGGGGCCCTTGGCCAGCTTGGCGGCCATCTTCTCGGCCTCGGCCTGGCTGAAGGTCTGCTCGGCCTTCTCGATCAGGCTGAGGACGTCGCCCATGCCGAGGATGCGGGACGCCATGCGGTCCGGGTGGAACGCGTCGAAGTCGTCCAGCTTCTCGCCGTTGGAGGCGAACATGATCTGCCGGCCGGTGACGTGGGCCACCGAGAGGGCGGCACCGCCGCGGGCGTCGCCGTCGAGCTTGGAGAGGACGACGCCGTCGAAGCCGACGCCGTCGAGGAACGCCTGCGCGGTGTTGACCGCGTCCTGGCCGATCATGGCGTCGACCACGAAGAGCGTCTCGTCCGGGGAGACCGCGTCGCGGATGTCGGCGGCCTGCTGCATCAGCTCCTGGTCGATGCCGAGGCGGCCGGCGGTGTCGACGATCACCACGTCGTACTGCTTGGTGCGGGCGTACTCGATCGAGTCCTTGGCGACCTTGACCGGGTCGCCGACGCCGTTGCCGGGCTCGGGGGCGTAGACGGCGACGCCGGCGCGTTCGGCGACCACGGAGAGCTGGTTGACGGCGTTGGGGCGCTGGAGGTCGCAGGCGACCAGCAGCGGGGCGTGGCCCTGGCCCTTGAGCCAGCGGCCGAGCTTGCCGGCCAGGGTGGTCTTGCCGGCGCCCTGGAGGCCGGCCAGCATGATCACCGTCGGGGGGTTCTTGGCCAGCCGCAGCCGGCGGGTCTCGCCGCCGAGGATGCCGACGAGCTCCTCGTTGACGATCTTGACGACCTGCTGGGCCGGGTTGAGCGCCTGGGAGACCTCGGCGCCGAGCGAGCGTTCCTTGACCTGCTTGATGAAGGCGCGCACCACGGGCAGCGCGACGTCCGCCTCCAGCAGCGCGATGCGGATCTCCCGGGCCGTGGCGTCGATGTCCGCCTCGGACAGACGGCCCTTGCCCCTGAGGTTCTTGAACGTCGCTGCGAGGCGGTCGGAAAGAGTGTCGAACACGGCGGTCGCGGATCCTCGTGACGGGGGCGGGCGGTTTCGGTGCGCCCTCCAGGGTATCGGTAAGCCCCCGGCCCGGTCTCCACCGCCATGGGGACCGGGGGCCACGGCCGGCGCGCGGCGGGTCCGCGCGGGGCGTGGCGGGGGCCGTCGCGCGCCCCGGGGGCGGGGTTCCGCGTACCGCCCGGAAGCGCCCCGCGTACGGCCATAATGGGGCGGGTCCCCCGTTCCCCGCCGGAGAGCGCACCCCATGACCGAGTCCTCGCCGTCCACCTCCACCGCCCTGGTGCGCGGCTCGTTGCGCGACCAGATCCGGCAGATGATCGTCGACGGGCTGGTGTCCGGCCGCTGGCAGCCCGGCGACCGCATCGTGGAGCGCCGGATCGCCGCCGAGCTGGAGGTGAGCCAGGCGCCGGTGCGCGAGGCGCTGCGCGAGCTGGAGACGCTGCGCATCGTGGAGTCCTCGCCCAACAAGGGGGCCCGGGTGCGCGCCTTCACCGCCGACGACCTTGCCGAGATCTACCCGGTACGGGCCGGCCTGGAGCAGGTGGCGGCCGAGCTGGCGCTGCCCCGGCTGTCCGGGGACGTCACCGCGCTCGAACACCACCTGGCCCGGATGCGGCAGGCCACCGACACCGCCGCCCAGGTGCGCAACATCTTCGCCTTCCACCGGGAGATCGTCCGCGCGGCCGGCAACGCCGTGCTGCTGCACTCCTGGGAGTCGCTGGGCCTGGAGGTGTGGACGGCGGTGGGCCTGCGGCTGCGCGGGCTGACGCTGGCCGAGGAGGCGGCCGACCACGAGCCGATCGTCGCCGCGTTCCGCCGGGGCGATCCGGCCATCGGCACGCTGCTCCGCGACCACGTGCTCGGCTGCGCGACGGCCGAGGCGCACCCGGCGGCGTAACGAGGCAGCCCCGCCCGGCCGCGCGTCCCGTCCGGGGCGCGCGGCCGTTCGCGTTCCGCACGGCGTTCAGCACTGTGTTCCGCACTGTGTTCCGGACCACATCGTGGACGAGCATTTGATCGATCATCGATCACTTTCTAGAGTGGCGCCGCCCACAAAGCGACCGAAGGAGGCCCGTCATGGGCGGCAGGACGAGGCGTGGAACCCGCGCCGAGGTGGTGCGGTCGGGCGGGTCGTACGACCCCGAGGACCTGATCGAGTGCGCGCGGCGGATGCTGCTGGTGCGGCGGTTCGAGGAGCGCGCGGCGCAGGCGTACACCCAGGCCAGGGTCGGCGGCTACTGCCATCTGAACCTGGGCGAGGAGGCCACCGTGGTCGGGCTGACCGCGGCGCTGGAACCGGGTGACTACCTGTTCACCAACTACCGCGAGCACGGCTACGCGCTGGGCCGCGGCATCCCGGCCGGGCGGATCATGGCCGAGCTGTACGGCCGCAGCACCGGGGTCTCCAAGGGCTGGGGCGGCTCCATGCACATGTTCGACGCGCAGGCCCGGCTGATGGGCGGGTACGGGATCGTCGGCGGGCAGCTCCCGCTGGCCACCGGGGCGGCGCTGGCCATCTCCTACCGGGGCGGCGCGGAGGTGGTGATGTGCCAGATGGGCGACGGCACCACCAACATCGGCGCCTTCCACGAGTCGCTCAACATCGCCGCGCTGTGGGACCTGCCGGTGGTCTTCGCGGTGGTCAACAACCAGCTGGGGATGGGCACTTCGGTCCAGGAGTCGTCGGCCGAGCCGGAGCTGCACCGCCGGGCCGCCGCCTACCGGATCAACGGCGTACGGGTGGACGGCACCGATGTGCTCGCGGTGCGCGAGGCGGCCCGCGAGGCCGTCCGGCTCGCCCGCGAGGAGCACCGGCCCACCCTGCTGGAGACCGTCAGCCACCGGCTGCGCGGCCACTCCGTGGTGGACCCGGCCCGCTACCGGGACCCCGAGGAGGCCGCCCGGGCCGCCACCGCCGACCCGCTGCCCGCGCTGCGCGCCCGGCTCGCCGCCGACGGCGCGCTGGACGACGCCGGGTGGGAGGCGATGGACGCGGCGGTGCGCCAGGAGGTCGCGCGGGCCGCGGAGTTCGCGGAGAACAGCCCGCACCCGGCGGTGGAGACGCTCTTCGACCACACCTACGCCACCCCGGTACCCAACAGCGAGCCCCGGCTGCCCGCCGACGCGCTCTTCCCGCAGCCGCTCTAGAAGGAGGCCGGTATGCCCGTCATCACCTATCGTCAGGCGCTGCGCGAGACGCTGCGCGCGGAGATGCAGCGCGACGAGGACGTCTTCCTCATCGGCGAGGAGATCGGCCACTTCGAGGGCAGCTACAAGATCACCGAGGGGCTGCTCAAGGAGTTCGGGCCGCGCCGGGTGCGGGACACCCCGATCGCCGAGGAGGGGTTCGTCGGCGCCGCGATCGGCGCGGCCATGCTGGGCCTGCGGCCGGTGGTGGAGATCATGACGATCAACTTCTCGCTGCTGGCGCTGGACCAGATCGTCAACCACGCGGCGAAGATCTACGGGATGTTCGGCGGCCAGTGCAGCGTGCCGATGGTGATCCGCACCCCGGGCGGCGGCGGGCAGCAGCTCGGCGCCACCCACTCGCAGAACATCGAGCTGTTCTACGCCTTCGTCCCCGGGCTGAAGGTGCTGGCGCCCAGCACCCCGGCCGAGGCGGCGGCCATGCTGCGGGCCGCGATCCGCGACGACGACCCGGTGCTGCTGCTGGAGAACCTGGGGCTGTACAACACCAAGGGCGAGGTGCCCGACACCGAGGAGGTCGCCGAGATCGGCCGGGCCGCGGTGATCCGCCCGGGCACCGACATCACGCTGATCGGCTACTCGCGGATGGCCGGCGTCGCCCTCCAGGCCGCCGACGACCTGGCCCGGGAGGGGATCAGCGCCGAGGTGGTCGACCTGCGCAGCCTGCGTCCGCTGGACCGGGCCACGATCGTGGAGTCGGTGCGCCGGACCGGCTCGGCCGTGGTCGCCGAGGACGACTGGCTGACCTACGGCATCGGCGCGGAGATCGCCGCCACCATCCAGGAGGGCGCCTTCGACTGGCTGGACGCGCCGGTGGCCCGGGTGGCGATGGCCGAGGTGCCGCTGCCGTACGCCAAGTCCCTGGAGACCGCGGCGCTGCCGTCGGCCCGGTCCCTCGCCACCGCCGCGCGCCGCACGCTGCGCGCCACCGGCCGCATCCGCGAAGGAGCACACCGATGACCGAGATCCTGATGCCCCGGCTCTCCGACACCATGGAGGAGGGCGTGATCGCCGCCTGGCACAAGCGCCCCGGCGACCCGGTGGCCCCGGGCGACACCCTCGTCGACATCGAGACCGACAAGGCGGTGATGGAGCACGAGGCGTACGAGGCCGGCGCGCTCGCCGAGATCCTGGTGCCGGAGGGCGGCACGGCGAAGATCGGCGAGCCGATCGCGCTGCTGGCCGTCGCGGGCGAGACGGTACCGGTACGAGCTGACGTACCGTCAACTCCCGTGGCGCGGGAGGCTCCCGAGCCGGCCCCCGCCGCCCCCGCCCCCGTCGGCGAACGCGACGTGGTGCGCACCTCACCCCTCGCCCGCCGCCTGGCCCGGGAGTACGGGGTGGACATCGCGGCGATCCCGGGGAGCGGGCCGGGCGGTCGGGTGGTGCGGGCGGACGTCGAGAAAGCCGCGAAGGCCCTGAAAGCATCGGAGCCCGAGGCCGCCCGGACCGGACCGGCACGCACCGACGCCGCGGCCGACGACGCCAAGGGGTCGATGGAGGCCCCGGTCAGCCGGATGCGCAAGGTGGCCGCCACGCGGCTGGCCGCGAGCAAGCGCGAGGCGCCCCACTTCTACCTGCACCGCACGGTGGACGCCGAGGCGCTGCGCGACTTCCGCGCCCGGGTCAACTCCGGCCGGCAGACCCGGGTCAGCCCCAACGACCTGATCCTCAAGGCGTGCGCCACCGCGCTGCGCCATCACCCGGACCTCAACTCCTCCTGGGTGGACGACCGTCTGCTGCGGCACGGGCGCGTCCACCTCGGGGTGGCGGTGGCCACCGACGACGGGCTGCTGGTGCCGGTGGTACGCGACGCCGACCGGCTGCCGTTGACCGAACTGGCCGCGCGGACGCGGGAGTTGGCGGAGGGTGCGCGGGCCCGCACGCTGCCGCCGGCGGAGCTGAGCGGCAGCACCTTCACCGTCAGCAACCTCGGCATGTTCGGGGTGGACGACTTCCAGGCGGTGATCAACCCGCCGGAGGCGGCCATCCTGGCGGTGGGGGCGATCCGTCGCCGGCCGGTGGTGGTGGACGACGCGGTGGTGCCCCGGCACACCGTGGAGCTGACGCTGTCGGTGGACCACCGGGCCGCCGACGGGGCGACGGCCGCCCGGTTCCTGGAGGAGCTGGCCGGGCTGCTGGAGGATCCGCTGCGCATCGTGATCTGACGTAGCGTCAGTTAACGGTGAGCGCCCGTTCCACCTCGCGGGCGAGGCGGGCGGCCCGGTCGTCCGCCAGCGGGCCGCCGTGGTCGGCGTCGACCAGGTAGAACGCGTCGACCGCGTCCGCGCCCAGGGTGCTGATCCGGGCCGCCCGCACGGTGACCGGGCCGGCCGCCTCCAGGGCGCGGCCGATGCGGTGCAGCAGGCCGGGGGCGTCGTGGGCGCGCACCTCGATCACGGTGGCCACCTCGGAGCCGCCCGGGGCCACGGTGACCCGGGGCGGCGGGGCGGCGGCGGGGCGGCGGCGCGGGTAGGCCGCCTCGCGTTCGGCCAGCCGGGCGCCGATGTCCAGCGAACCGTCGAGCGCCCGCTGAAGGTCGGCCCGCAGCCGGGCGGCCTCCGGCAGCGCCCCGTACTCGGCGGCCACCCGCCAGCTCAGCACGGTGACCGGGCCGGTGCCCACCGGGTCCATGGTGCGCAGGTCGGCGGCGCGCACGGTGAGCCGGTGGAGCGCCAGCACCCCGGCGGCGGCCGGCAGCAGCCCGTCCCGGCCGGCCACCGCCATCAGCAGCTGGACCCCGACCGGTTCGGTCCCGGCGTCGTCCGCCTCCGCGTCGTCGCGCGCCTCGGCGGGGCCGGGTTCGGGCTCCGGTCGCAGGGTGAGCACCGGGCCGCCGGTGCGGGCCGCCTCCACGGCGAGGCGTTCCTCCTCGGCGGTGGCCTGCCGGGGGGCGGACGACGCGGCGGGGGCGCCGGCCAGGACGGCGGCGACCCGGCGGACCAGGTCGGCCACGAGCGAGGCCCGCCAACTCGTCCACGCCGCCGGGCCGGTGGCCAACGCGTCGGCCTCGGTGAGCGCGTGCAGCAGCTCCAGCGTCCCGTGGTCCCGGACCACCCCGGCCACCTGCTCGACGGTCGCCGGGTCGGACAGGTCGCGGCGGGTGGCGGTCTCGGCGAGCAGCAGGTGGTGGCGGACGAGCAGGGCGAGGGTGGCCACGTCCTGGCGGCCGAAGCCGAGGCGGGCGGCCGTGTCCCGGGTGATCACCTCACCGGCCACGCTGTGGTCGCCGGGCCACCCCTTGCCGATGTCGTGCAGCAGGGCGGCGGTCAGCAGCAGGTCGGGGCGGCCGACCCGGCGGGTGAGGCCGGCCGCGCGCACGCAGGTCTCCACCAGGTGGCGGTCGACGGTCCACCGGTGGACGGCGTTGCGCTGCGGACGGAACCGTACCCGGGCCCAGTCCGGCAGCATCCGGGTGACCAGGTCCTCGGCCTCCAGTGCCTCCCACACCGGCAGCGCGGCGGCGCCCGCCCCCAGCAGGGTGATCAGCGCTTCCCGGGCCTCGGCCGGCCAGGGCACCGGCAGCGGCGGGGCGGTGGCGGCCAGCGCCCGTACCGCGTGCGGGGAGAGCGGCAGATCGGCCTGGGCCGCCGCCGCGGCGGCCCGCAGCGGCAGCACCGGGTCGCGTTCCGGACGCGCGGTACGGGCCAGCACCGCCTCCCCCTCGTGCTCCACCACGCCGTCGGCGAGCGGGGTGCGCTCCCCCGGGGCGCCGCCGCGTCCGCGCAGCGGGATGCCCAGCCGCCGGGGCCTCGCCCGCCGGGAACGCAGCACCCGGGCAGTCTCCCGCCAGGTGACCTCGGCGGCGTAGCCGATGACCCGGGCGGCCCGGTAGACCTCGCGCAGCAGGGTGTCGGCGTCCAGCAGGCCGAGCCGGGCGGCCACCTCGTCCTGCTCCTGGAGGGCGAGCCGGTCGGTGGCGCGGCCGGTGACCAGGTGGAGGGCGTCGCGTACGTCGAGCAGCCGGGCGCGGGCGGCGTCCAGTCCGGCGCGGGGGGCGTCGGCGAGCCAGGAGGCGGCGACCGCGCGCAGCACGGTGGCGTCCCGCAGTCCGCCGCGGGCCTCCTTCAGATCGGGTTCGAGCAGGTGGGCGAGTTCGCCGTGGCGGTGGGCGCGGTGGCGGCCGAGTTCGGCGAGTTCCGGCAGGCGCCGGGCGGCCTGGGCGCGCCAGTCGGCGAGGACGGCGGTGCGCAGCGCGGCGGTGAGCGCGGCGTCGCCGGCGATGTGCCGGGCGTCCAGCAGGCCGAGGTGGACCTTGAGGTCCTCGGCGGCGGTGCGGCGGGCCTGCGCCGGGGTGCGCACCGCGTGGTCGAGGGCGAGCCCGAGGTCCCACACCGGGTACCAGATCCGGTCGGCGAGGGCGGCCACCACCGGGCCGTCCGCGTCGCCGTCGTGGAGCAGCAGCAGGTCGAGGTCGCTGCGCGGGGAGAGCTCCCCGCGTCCGTAGCCGCCGACGGCCACCAGCGCCACCCCGTCCGGCACCGGGTCGGGCAGGAGTCCGGCGAGCCAGGCGTCGGTGAGCGACGACAGCCTGGCCCGCCGGTCCGCCCCCGGGACGCCCTCCTGGCCGAGCAGGTCCCGCCGGGCGGCGGCGTAGTCGCCCGGCGCCCGGCCGGCCGGGGCGCCGGCGGCGTCGGTGGCGTCGGGGCGCCCGGAGGTCACAGCGCGTCGGGTCCGCGTTCGCCGGTGCGGACCCGGACCGCGGTCTCCACCGGGACGCTCCACACCTTGCCGTCGCCGATCTTGCCGGTGCGGGCCGCCTTGACGACCATCTCGATCACCTGGTCGGCGTCGGCGTCCTCCACCAGCACCTCGATGCGGACCTTGGGCACCAGGTCGATGGTGTACTCGGCGCCCCGGTAGACCTCGGTGTGGCCGCGTTGCCGGCCGTAGCCGCTGGCCTCGGTGACCGTCAGCCCCTGGACTCCGTACGCCTGGAGGGCTTCCTTGACCTCGTCGAGCCGGTGCGGCTTGACGACGGCGGTGATGAGCTTCATGCGTCCACCTTCGACTGCGGGGCCTGGGCCTGCGGTCCGGGGTCGCCGGGCGGCGCCCCGGGGGTCCGCCGGTCCTCGGCGCGGGCGGTGAGCTGGGCGAGGCCGGCCAGGACCGGGCGGGTGGCCGAGCCGACACCGGCGAAGTCGTAGCCGCTCTCGGCGTGTTCGGCCTGGTCGATGCCGGCGACCTCCTCGTCGGCACCGACCCGGAAGCCCATCACCCGGTCGATGGCCTTGGCAAGGACCGCCGAGACGACCAGCGAGTACAGCAGGACGCAGAGCACGCCCACGCACTGCTTGCCCAACTGGCCGAAGCCGCCGCCGTAGAAGAGCCCCTTGGCGCTCTGGCCCACCCCGCCGGTGGCGAAGAGGCCGACCAGCAGCGACCCCGCGATGCCGCCCACCATGTGCACGCCGACCACGTCGAGCGAGTCGTCGAACCCCAGCTTGTACTTGAGCCCCACCGCGGCCGAGCAGAGCACCCCGGCGATCAGCCCGACGGCGATCGCGCCCAGCGGCGAGACCGAGCCGCACGCCGGGGTGATCGCCACCAGCCCGGCGACCGCTCCGGAGGCGGCGCCCAGCGTGGTGAAGCTGCCGTGCCGCAGCCGTTCGTACCCGAGCCAGCCGAGCATCGCGGCGGCCGTGGCCACCTGGGTGTTGACGAACGCGGCCCCGGCGACCCCGTCGGCGCCCAGCCAGGAACCGGCGTTGAAGCCGAACCAGCCGAACCACAGCAGCCCCGCGCCGAGCATCACCAGCGGCAGGTTGTGCGGCCGGAACGGGTCCTTCTTGAAGCCGATCCGCCGGCCGGTCACCAGGATCACGCCGAGCGCCGCGGCACCGGCGTTGATGTGCACCGCGGTGCCCCCGGCGAAGTCGATCACGCCCAGTTTCGCCAGCCAGCCGCCGGCGCCCCACACCCAGTGCGCCACCGGCAGGTAGACCACGATCACCCACAGCGTGCTGAAGAGCGTCCAGGCGGTGAACTTCACCCGGTCCGCCAGGGCGCCGCTGATCAGCGCGGGGGTGATGACGGCGAACATCATCTGGAAGGCGGCGAAGACGTAGACCGGGATGCCGAAGCCGGGCCACAGCTGCGTGATCCCGATGTGCCGCAGCCCCAGCCAGTCGGTGCCGCCGATGAAGCCGCCGTGGTCGGTGCCGAAGGCGAGGCTGAAGCCGAAGAGCGTCCACACCACGGTGACCACGCCCAGGCTGATGAAGCTCATCATCAGCATGTTGAGCACGCTCTTGACGCGCACCATGCCGCCGTAGAAGAACGCCAGCCCCGGGGTCATCACCATCACCAGGGCGGCGCTGACGAGCATGAAGGCGGTGTGACCGGTGTCCAAAGCCGGCTTGTCCGCGGCCAGGGCCACGATGCCTGCTGCTGGCATGGGCGTCTCCTCGTGGTCGGTTCCGGCCCGGTGCGGACGCCGACGAGGGCGCCGGGCCGGTTTTCGCCACGAGATTCGCGCAGCGGCGTTTCCGTCGCCGTTTTCCGGTGTTTCACCTCGGTGACGAAGGCGGCGCCGGTGTTACGGGGAGGTGAACCGGGGCCGGTCGGCGGGTCAGACCGCTTGGGCCGCCGCGCTCTCGCAGTCGTCCGGCAGCTCCACCCGCAGCCGGTCGCTCAACTCGGCGACCTCGGGAACCTCCCCGTAGTCGCGCAGCGCGGTGTCGGCGGTGCGCCGGATGCGGGTGTTGACCCGTTCGGAACGGAGCCGTCCGGCCACGTCGAGGGCTTGTCCGGCGAACCCGGCGGCCTCCTCCGGGCGCTTTTGCAGCAGGTGGACGGAGGCCATGCCGACGAGGTTGAGCGCGTAGGAGCGCTGGTGCCCGGGGTCGGCGCCGAACAGCTCGACGGCCCGGGCCATCACCGGCTCGGCCAGCGAGGCGTAGGTGGGGCTGCGCCCGGCCACGTAGGCCAGGTCGCGGTAGGAGTGCGCGTTCTCCGCGTTGAGCTCGGCCTCGGAGAAGAACCCGATCCAGTCCGGGTCCTCCTCGGGACGGGAATCGGTGAAGGTCTCCTCGGCCATCCGCACCGCCCGGTGGCACTTGTTGACCTGGCCCATCCCGGCGTAGGCGCGGGCCTCCATCGCGTACAGCATCGCCTGGGTGGTCGGGGTGGCCGAGTCGCGGCTGCCGTACTGGGCGAGGTGGATCAGCTCCAGGGCGTCGTCCGGGCGCCCGAGGTGGATCATCTGGCGGCTCATGCTGGAG
The DNA here is from genome assembly GCF_000240165.1 of Streptantibioticus cattleyicolor NRRL 8057 = DSM 46488. NCBI lineage: Bacteria > Bacillati > Actinomycetota > Actinomycetes > Kitasatosporales > Streptomycetaceae > Streptantibioticus > Streptantibioticus cattleyicolor. Next base: position 4,739,446 of record NC_017586.1, on the reverse strand, counting down.
AGCACGTAGGCGCCGAGCGGCCGGTCGCCGGCCTCCTTGGCGGCGTGCAGGGCGAGCACGAAGTACTTCTGGGCGCTGGGTTGCAGCCCCACGTCGTAGCTCATCCACCCGGCCAGCTCGGCCAGTTCGGCGGCGACCTTGAACAGCCGGCGGGTCACCGCTTCCGGGTGGTGGTCCTGGAGCAGGTCGGTGACCTCGTGGAGCTGTCCCACCACCGCCTTGCGGCGCAGCCCGCCGCCGCACTGGGCGTCCCAGGCGCGGAACATCACGGTGGTGGTGTCCAGCAGGTCCAGCTCGGGGCCGGAGAGCCTGACCGGGTGGCCGGAACGATCCTGCCGGGCGGCGCCCTCCCGTCCGGTGCCGCCGGGTCCGGCCGGGGTCGGCACCAGCCACCGCTGCATCGGCTCCACCAGCGCCGGCCCGGCGGAGAGCGCCAGCGAGGCGCCGAGGAAGCCTCGGCGGCCCAGCATCAGGTCGCTGCGGGAGAACTCGCTCATCAGCGCCACCGTCTGCGGCGCCGCCCAGGGCAGGTCGACCCCGGAGGCGCCGGGCGGCTGGTGGGCGGCGCGCAGCCCGAGGTCCTCGACGGCCACCACGGTGCCGAAGCGCTCGGAGAACAGCTCGGACAGGATGCGCGGGATCGGCTCGCGGGGCTGTTCGCCGTCGAGCCAGCGGCGCACCCGGGAGGTGTCGGTGCTGATGTGGTGGGCCCCCATCTGGCGGGCCCGCCGGTTGACCTGCCGGGCCAGCTCGCCCTTGGACCATCCGCTGCGGACGAACCAGGACCCGAGCCGGTCGTTCGCCTGCTTGCCGCCGGTGCCGCCGGCCGCGTCGCCTCCGCCCACGGAACGCCCCCATTCGCTTCTTCGCGCCGAGCGTGTCGAATTCTCCCCGCGGCGGCCGGTGTTGGCGGGCGTTTCACGCAACTTCCCGCGATCCCCCACAAACCGGCCGCCCCGGCCACCGGCGAACCCCGCGCCCGCCGCCGTACGTACGTGCCCGTGGCATACCCGCGAACGGCGCGCTCCCCACGGGCAGTTGAACCGAAAGTAATCCTACGATCACGGTCCGACTGGCGCGAGGCGGGGATTCGCCACCATTCGCCACCCCTTCGAATGAACTCTTCCGTGGCCGGTCGCGATTCACTTGACACGTGACGATCGTCGAACGGGTGAAGGGAAGCACGTGGGAGCGCGGAACCGGCCGCGCACCCCTCGTCGCGATACGACGCGCCCCGGCCGCACGGCGGGCTCCGGCCGGTGGCCGACCGCGACGAGGCGTAACCAACGACGGTTTCCCAGTGTTGGAGGTGGCATGGGCTTCACGATCGGCAGCATCCGTGACATCCGGGAGTTCACGCCCGGCGGGCGCCGCCGTGGCCGCGCTTCGGTCCGTACCACGATCGCCGAGTACACCGGACGGTTCGGCTGGGCGGTGATCCCCGGGGCCCGGGTCGGCCGGGCCGGCGGCCCGTGCAGCTGCGGGGACGACAGGTGCCCGGCGCCCGGCGCCCACGCGCTGCCGCTGGCGGACGAGATCCCGGCCGGGGCCGGCCTGGACGAGGTGACCGAGGCGTGGCAGCTGACCCCCGGGGCGGCCGTGCTGCTGCCGGTGGGCCGCTGGTTCGACGTGCTGGAGGTGGCCGAGGAGGCCGGGTGCCGGGCGCTGGTGCGGCTGGAGCGGATGGGGCTGCGGCTCGGCCCGGTGCTGGCCACCCCGACCGGCCGGGCGCTCTTCTTCGTCGCCCCCGGCGCCGCCCGCGAGCTGCCCCGGCTGCTGTACCGGATGGGCTGGGACGGCGCCGCGCTCGACCTGCGCTGCCTCGGCCTGGGTGACCACGTCACGGTGCCCCCTTCCGACCTCGGCGGGCTGGGGCCGGTGCGCTGGCTGCGTCCGCCCTCGGTGGACCGGCAGCCCCCGGAGGCCCGGCTGCTGCTGGGCACCCTGGCCTACGTCTGCCACCGGCACGGCACCCTGGCCCGTTCCGGCTGACCCGGCACCCGGCCGCCGGGGACGACGACGGCCCCCGGGGACGGATCCCCGGGGGCCGTGCGGACGAAGGACGGTCAGTCGCCGATCAGCGCGTCGACGAACGCCTCCGGCTCGAACGGGGCCAGGTCGTCCGGCCCCTCGCCGAGACCGATCAGCTTCACCGGGACGCCCAGTTCCCGCTGGACGGCGACGACGATGCCGCCCTTGGCGGTGCCGTCGAGCTTGGTGAGCGCGATACCGGTGATGTCGACCACCTCGGCGAAGACCCGCGCCTGCACCAGCCCGTTCTGGCCGGTGGTGGCGTCCAGCACCAGGATGACCTCGTCCACCGGGCCGTGCTTCTCCACCACCCGCTTGACCTTGCCCAGCTCGTCCATGAGCCCGGTCTTGGTGTGCAGCCGGCCGGCGGTGTCGATCAGGACCACGTCGGCGCCCTCGGCGATGCCCTCCTTCACCGCGTCGAAGGCCACCGAGGCCGGGTCGCCGCCCTCGGGGCCGCGCACGGTACGGGCGCCCACCCGCTCGCCCCAGGTCTGGAGCTGGTCGGCGGCGGCGGCCCGGAAGGTGTCGGCGGCGCCGAGCACCACACTGCGCCCGTCGGCCACCAGCACCCGGGCGAGCTTGCCGGTGGTGGTGGTCTTGCCGGTGCCGTTGACCCCGACGACCATCAGCACGGCCGGCTGGTCCTGCGGGCTCTCGGTGTGCAGGGTGCGGTCGAGGCCGGGGCCGACCAGGGTGAGCAGCTCCTCGCGCAGCAGCGCGCGCAGCTCGGCGGGGGTACGGGTGCCCAGCACCTTGACCCGGGTGCGCAGCCGCTCCACCAGCTCCTGGGTGGGGGCGACGCCGACGTCGGCGGTGAGCAGCGTGTCCTCGATCTCCTCCCAGGTGTCCTCGTCCAGGTGCTCCCGGGAGAGCAGGCTGAGCAGCCCCTTGCCGAGGGTGTTCTGCGAACGGGAGAGCCGGGAACGCAGCCGGACCAGCCGGCCGGCGGTGGGTTCGGGGACCTCGACCGCGGGGGCGGCCGGCTCCTCGACCACCTCGGCCGCCTCCTCGGGCGGCGGGGCCACCGTGGTGCCCGCCTCCGGGAGGCCGACCTCCTCGATGGTGCGGCGTGGTTCCTCCTGGGGGGTCTCCGCCTCCTCGCCGACGTGCGGCTCGGCCGGCGGAGCGGTGATCTGCGGTTCCGCGGTGGGCGGCGGGGCGGAGGGCAGCCGCTTCTTACGGCGGGTGCCGACCACGAGGCCGCTGAGCGCGCCGACCACGACCAGGGCGATGACTACAGCAAGGATGACGGTTTCCATAACGCTCCCCAGTATCGGCCACCCGGTCGGCACCTCCACGGCACGCGCGCGTGCGCCGGGGCAACCCGCCGGAGAAGTACGTCCGGACCCGTACCCCTCGCCGCCGCGCGGCAAAGACGTCCGGCGATCTCAGGCCGTCCTCCACAACGGATCCCCGTTTGCCAACCGATCCGGCACAATGGGACAAAGACCGCTCACCGCCCCTTCCACAATGGGACAAAGGTCACCCTTGACGGTCGGCGGATCGCCATACGATCCTGAGCGCAACGCGCGTAGACAACAAAGACGTGGTCTTCCGTCAGTTCGCCGTTCATTCGGCGTCCAGGTTTCCGTCACCGTCGACGCGTCGGTCCCACCCGCTGTCCCGCCGCCGGAGATCCCCGCATATGGACCACACGTCCGCACCCGATGCCGAAGGCACCATCGAGACCCGAGGCATCGAGCCCGTACCGGACGCCGAGCGCGGTGGCCGGGTCCGTGAACTCTTCCCCACCTGGGTGGCCGCCAACATCAGCGTGCTGCTGCTGACCATGGGCGCCGGCCTGGTCGTCTCCAACGGCCTCAACTTCTTCCAGGTGCTCCTCGTCGCCATCCTGGGCCCGGTGGTCAGCTACGGCATCGTGGGCCTGCTGACCATCGCCGGCAAGCGCGGCGGCTCCCCCGGCATGACGCTGTCGCGGGCGGTCTTCGGCCAGCGCGGCAACCTCTTCCCCGGCGCGGTCACCTGGATCGCCCGCTGGGGCTGGGAGACGATCAACGCGGTGACCGGCGCCTACGCCGTGCTCACCATCCTCGACCTGCTCTTCGGCATCAAGAGCAGCACCTGGCTGATCATCGTCACCCTGCTCTTCTTCGTCGGCTGCACCTTCACCGTCAGCGGCATGGGACGCAAGGTGCTGCTGCTGTGCAACCGGTGGTCCGCCTACCTCTTCGGCGCGTTCAGCGTCGCCGTGCTCATCTACCTGATCGCCACCACCCACTGGTCGCAGGTCTTCTCCCGCCCCGGCGGCAGCACCGCGATGCTCATCGCCGGCGTCGGCACCATCGCCGCGGGCGGCATCAGCTGGGCCCCCTCCGGCGCGGACTTCTCCCGCTACCTGCCGCGGAACGCCTCCGGCAAGGGCATCGTGGGCGCCACGGTCTCCGGCGCCGGCATCGTGGTGGTCCCGATGGTGCTCATGGGCGCGGTGATGGCGGTGGCCACCCCGGACCTGGCGCACGCCTCCGACCCGGTCTCCTTCATCGGCAAGCTGCTGCCGACCTGGCTGTCGGTGCCATACCTGCTGATCGCGCTGATCGGCATGCTGCTGATCAACAGCATGTCGATGTACTCGGCCGGCTTCACCGCGCAGACCCTCGGCTTCAAGATCCCGCGGGCCGCCGCGGTCAGCGTCAACGCGCTGATCAGCCTGGTCTTCGGCTCCCTGCTGATGATCGTGGCGACCAGCTTCATCAGCTCCTTCATCTCCTTCCTGACGCTGCTGGCGGTCTCCTTCTCGGCGTGGATCGGCGTCTTCGGCGTGGACATGCTGCGGCGCAAGGAGTACGACCCGGTCGCGCTGATGGACACCACCCGCACCAGCGCCTACTGGTACCGGGGCGGCTTCGCCTGGCAGGCCATGACCGCCTGGGCCGCCGCCCTCGTCGTCGGCCTCTGCCTCACCTCGGTCTCCTGGTTCAGCGGCCCGCTCGCGCAGACGTGGGTCGGGCGGAACGGCTTGGGGTGGGCCGTGACCGTTGTCGTCGCCGCGGCCCTCTACGCGGTCCTCCCCCGCTCCACGGCGACCCCCGCCCCGGCCGCCCCCGCAACCCCGGCCACCCCCGCCGAACGCCCCACGGCCCACTCCCACTGAGGCTCCGCTCGCGCGGGTTCGCTCGCGCGGGTTCGCTCGCGCTGGCGGTCAGCCGTTACTCCGTGGCCCGGTTCGCCCGTTTCAGGGTTCCGGGGTGGCCCCCGTTCGCCCCTGTCCGGTGGGTGGTTGGGGTGGGTTTTGGTTTGGTTCGGCACAGGGGTGGGCTTCGCCTATGCGCCGTGCGGGGTCGGGGGTGCCTCTCTTCGCGGAGGGAGGGTGAGATAGGAGGTTGGGGTCACCCCGATCTCCTTTCTCACCCACCCCGTGCCGCAGCGCGGAACGCAACAGAACGGGGGCGTGCAGGGGTGTCCCCGCAGCGACCCAACAGCCGGAGCCAAGCCTTGGCGGATACGCGGAGCGAGGAGTCACCCCGGAGGGCCCCCGGACCCCAGGCAGACAGTGCGCACCCCGCGCTATACGCGTACAGCCACGGGTGGGCGGGCGGGAAACAGCTGTGACACCAGCCACGACGAAGCGGAAACGGGCGAACCCCGAGAAACTAATGGCTGGCGTCAGCCACGGAACGGGGAACCGGGGCACCCCGAGGAGTCCGTGGCTGACGCCAGCGCGCTGGAGAAGTCGGGCAGCGGGGGTTTAGCCCATCTCCTCCAGGGTCTTGCCCTTCGTCTCGCGGACGAAGAACGCGACGAAGGGAATCGAAAGCACCGCGAAGCAGGTGTAGATCACGTACGCCCCGGACAGGTTCCAGTCCGACAGCGACGGGAAGCTGACGGTGATCGCCCAGTTGGCGATCCACTGCGCGGCGGCGGCGACGCCGAGCGCCGCGGCACGGATCTTGTTCGGGAACATCTCACCGAGCAGCACCCAGACCACCACACCCCACGACAGCGCGAAGAAGAGCACGAACGCGTGGGCGGCGACCAGGGCGATGGCGCCCTCGGTGTTGGGCATGTGGATGTTGGTGCCGCTGCCGGTCTTGTGGGAGAACGCCCAGGCGGCGAGGCCCAGGGAGACCGCCATGCCGGCGGAGCCGATCAGCGCGAGCGGCTTGCGGCCGATCTTGTCGACGAGGACCATCGCGATCACGGTGCCGATCACATTGATGATCGACGTGGTGAACGAGTAGAAGAACGAGCTGCTCGGGTCGATGCCGACGGACTGCCACAGCGACGACGAGTAGTAGAAGATCACGTTGATGCCGACGAGCTGCTGGAAGACCGAGAGCCCGATGCCGACCCAGACGATCGGCAGGAAGCCGCCCTTGCCGCCGAGCAGGTCGCGGAAGCTGGACTTGTGCTCGCGGCGCATGGCCAGCTTGATGTCCTCGACGCGGGCGTCGAGGTCGGTGCCGCGGGCCTCGACGTCGGCGAGCACCTTCTTGGCCGCGTCGATGCGGCCCGCGGAGATCAGGAAGCGCGGGGACTCGGGGATGGCGAAGGAGAGCAGCCCGTACAGGACGGCCGGGACGACCATCACGCCGAGCATCCACTGCCACGCCTCCAGCCCGGCCAGGTGGCCGCGCTGCTGGCCGTGGGCCATCTGCAGGATGCCGTAGTTGACCAGCTGGGAGATGGCGATGCCGACCACGATCGCGGCCTGCTGGAAGGAGCCGAGCCGGCCGCGGTAGGCCGGCGGGGCGACCTCGGCGATGTAGGCGGGGCCGATGACCGAGGCCATGCCGATGGCGAAGCCGCCGATGACGCGCCACAGCGTCAGGTCCCACACGGCGAACGGGAGCGCGGAGCCGACGGCGCTGACGGTGAAGAGCACCGCGGCGATCCGCATCACCCAGATACGGCCGATCCGGTCGGCGATCCGGCCCGCGGTGGCGGCGCCGACCGCGCAGCCGAGCAGCGCCGCGGCGACGACCTGGGCGAGCAGCGCGTGGCCGATGCCGAACTTGCCCTGGATGCCGTTGACCGCACCGTTGATCACGGAGCTGTCGTAGCCGAAGAGGAAGCCGCCCATCGCCGCGGCGGCGGTGATGAAGACGACGTGACCGAGGTGGTCGTGCGTGGTGCCGGGACCGCCACCCGGGGCTATGTCTTGTTTGGTGCTGGTCAACGTGAACTCCTGGGGCTCCGTGCCGAGCCCGCCGGTGGGGGCCTGGATCTTCGCGCTCTTTCGAGTGTCGGCCGATCCGACGGCCATCACCACTCGACCACTCGTCGAAGGTTAAAACAACGTGTCAGAGCGTATTCCTTCAAGTTTCGAAGTCAAGAGTTCGCAGGACGTCTCTTTGGCCACATTCCGAGCACCGGACGGGCAATGTTCCTTCACACGTTGAACGCAACTGCGGAGCGTCAGCGCAGCCGCTGGCTGATCACCTTGGAGACGCCGTCGCCCTGCATGGAGACCCCGTAGAGGGCGTCGGCCACCTCCATGGTGCGTTTCTGGTGGGTGATCACGATCAGCTGCGAGGACTCCTGGAGTTCGCGCATGATCCCGATGAGCCGCTGGAGGTTGGTGTCGTCGAGCGCCGCCTCCACCTCGTCCATCACGTAGAACGGGCTCGGCCGGGCCTTGAAGATCGACACCAGCAGGGCGACCGCGGTCAGCGACCGTTCGCCGCCGGAGAGCAGCGAGAGCCGCTTGACCTTCTTGCCCGGCGGGCGGGCCTCCACCTCGACGCCGGTGGCGAGCATGTCGTCCGGGTCGGTGAGGACGAGCCGCCCCTCGCCGCCGGGGAAGAGCCGGGCGAAGACCCCTTCGAACTCGCGCGCGGTGTCCTGGTAGGCGGCGGTGAAGACCTGCTCCACTCGCTCGTCGACCTCCTTGACCACCTGGAGCAGGTCGGCCCGGGTCTTCCGCAGGTCCTCCAGCTGCTCGCTGAGGAACTTGTGGCGTTCCTCCAGCGCCGCGAACTCCTCCAGCGCCAGCGGGTTGACCTTGCCGAGCCGCTGGTACGCCTTCTCCGCGGCGCGCAGCCGGCGTTCCTGCTCGGCCCGGTCGTAGCGGCGCGGCCGGCCCTGCGGGTGGTCCGGGTCGGCGGGCGGCTCCTCGCCGTCGACGGACGGGGAGGGCGGCACCGGCTGGTCGGGGCCGTACTCGGCGACGAGACCGGCCGGCTCGACCCCGTACTCCTCCAGCGCCTTGGCCTCCAACTGCTCGATGCGCAGCCGTTTCTCGGCGCCGAGCACCTCGCCGCGGTGGACGGAGTCGGTGAGCTTGTCCAGTTCGCCCTTGAGGGCGCGGGCGGTCTCGCGTTCGGCGGCCAGCGCCGTCTCGGCCTCGGCCTTGGCGGCCTCGGCGGCGGCGCGTTCGTGGTCGGCGCGGGCCAGCGAGACGGTGACGTGGTCGAGCAGGGCGCGGGCGCCGGTGAGGACGGCGCCGGCCACCCGGGCCTCGTGCTCCAGGTGGGCCCGGCGGCGTTCGGCGCGGGCCCGGGTCTCGCGTTCGGCGCGGGCCGCCCGGTCGAGGGAGTCGGCGCGGCCGGCCAGCGCCTTGACGCGTTCCTCGTGGGTACGCAGCTGGAGCCGGGCCTCCATCTCGGTCTGGCGGGCGTTGGCGCCGTCGGCGGCGAGCCGGTCGCGGTGCGCGGTGTCGGGCTCCTCCTCGGCGGGGGCGGCCTCGGCCTGGGCGAGGCGGTCGGTGAGGGCGGTGAGTTCGGCGGCGGCGCGGTCCATCGACTCGCGGGCGCGGGCGACCGCGGTGGCGGCGCGTTCCGCCTCGCCGGCCGCGCCCCGGGCCCCTCCGGCGAGCCGGCCGAGCCGCTGGGCCAGCTCTGACCGTTCGCGCTGCGCCCCGCGCCGCCGCGCCTCCAGCTCCTCCACCGCGCGGGTACGGTCGGCCAGCGTCCGCCGTGCCGCGTCCTGGACGGCGGTCAGCTCGGCGCAGCGGGCGTCCAGCCGGGCCAGCCCCTGCTCGGCCTCGTCCACCGCGGCCTGGACCTCCAGCATGCTGGGCGCCCTCGCCGAGCCGCCGTGCGCCAGGTGTGCCGACAGGGTGTCGCCGTCGGCGGTCACCGCGGTCACCCCGGGCCGCCGCAGCACCAGTTCCTCGGCCTGCTCCAGCGTCTCGACCACGACCACGTCGCGCAGCAGCAGCCGTACCGCGCCGAGCAACTGCGGTGGCGCGCCGACCAGTTCGGCGGCGGGGCGGGCGCCGCCGGGGAGCGCGGCGGTCGTCGGCTCCGGGGCTGGGGCGCCGCCGATGAGCAGCGTGGCGCGGCCGGCGTCGTCCTTGCGCAGCAGCCGCAGCGCCTCGGCGGCGGCGGAGGGGGTGCCCACGGCGACGGCGTCGGCGGCGGCGCCCAGCGCGGCGGCCACCGCGACCTCGTGGCCGGGGGCGACGGTGAGCAGCTCGGCGGCGGGGCCGAGCAGTCCGGCGATCCGGTCGGCGGCGTCCAGCAGGGCGCCGGTGCCGTCCTTGCGGCGGGCGGCCGGGGCGAGTGCGTCGCGTCGGGCGGTGAGCGCGGCGCGTTCGCGTTCGGCGGCGGTGAGGGCGTCGCGGGCGGCGGCCAGTTCCTCCTCGGCGGCCGTGCGGGCGGCGCGGGCCGCCTCGAAGTCGGCCTCCAGCCGGGCGTCGTCGGCCTCGGCGCCGTCGGCCTCGGCGGCCAGCCGCTCGTACTCCTCCTGGGCGGTCACCGCGCGTTCGGCGGCCTCGTCGCGGGCGGTGGTGAGCCGGCCGATCTCGGCCTCGGCGGCGGCGGCGCGGCTGCGGGCGGCGTTGACCTGGCCGTGCAGCCGGGCCAGTCCCTCGCGGCGGTCGGCGATGGCCCTCGCGGCGGCCTTGAGGCGGCGTTCCTCCTCGGCCAGCAGGCGTTCCAGTTCGGCCCGGTGGGCGACGGTGTCCTCCAGGGCGAGGCGGGCGGCCTCCAGGGCGGCGGTCAGCTCGGCCTCCTGCTCGCGTACCCGGGCGGCCTCGCGTTCCAGCTCCCGCGGGTCGCGGCCGGGGCGCTCCTCGGTCTGCCGGGCGGTCTCGGCGTGCCGGATCCGCTGCTCGGCGAGGCTGATCGTGCCGCGGGCGCGTTCGGCGAGCTGGGACAGGCCGTACCAGGTCTGCTGGGCGGCGGTGAGCCGGGGGCCGATCCGGCGCGCCTCGGCCTCCAGTTCGGCCTCGCGGCGGGCGGCGGTGGCCAGTTCGGCCTCGACGGCGTCCCGGCGTTCCTTGAGCGCGGCCTCGTCGGCGATCTCGGCGCGCAGCGCCTCGCGCAGGGTGACCAGGTCGTCGGCGAGCAGCCGCAGCCGGGCGTCGCGCAGGTCGGCCTGGATGACGGCGGCGCGGCGGGCGACCGCGGCCTGCCGGCCGAGCGGTTTGAGCTGGCGGCGCAGTTCGCCGGTGAGGTCCTGGACGCGGGCCAGGTTGGCCTGCATGGCGTCCAGCTTGCGCAGCGCCTTCTCCTTGCGCTTGCGGTGCTTGAGGACGCCGGCGGCCTCCTCGATGAAGGCGCGGCGCCCCATGGGGTCGGCGTGCAGCACCGAGTCGAGCTGGCCCTGACCGACGATGACGTGCATCTCGCGGCCGATGCCGGAGTCGGAGAGGAGTTCCTGGATGTCCAGCAGGCGGCAGGTGTCGCCGTTGAGCTGGTACTCGCTGCCGCCGTTGCGGAACATCGTCCGCGTGATGGTGACCTCGGTGTACTCGATGGGCAAGGCGCCGTCGGAGTTGTCGATGGTGAGCGAGACCTCGGCGCGGCCCAGCGGCGGGCGGCCGGTGGTGCCCGCGAAGATCACGTCCTCCATCTTGCCGCCGCGCAGGCTCTTGGCGCCCTGTTCGCCCATGACCCAGGAGAGGGCGTCGACCACGTTGGACTTGCCGGATCCGTTGGGGCCGACGACGCAGGTGATCCCCGGTTCGAAGCGCAGGGTGGTGGCCGAGGCGAAGGATTTGAACCCCCGCAGGGTCAGGCTCTTCAGGTGCACGCCGGGCTCTCCTCCTCCGGTGGCGTAGCGCCGGTGCCGTCCGCGTCGGGTCCCGCACCGGTTCCGGACTCTACCGGCGGGCGCCCCGGCGGCCGGGCGCGCATCGCTCGGCGGGCGGTTTCACCTGCGCAGGTGGAGGGCACTTAAGACGGTAAGGGTGGGCCGGCGAAGATCGGGGGAGGGAAGCGGCAGGGGACGCCGGGCCGCTCGGAAGCGTGGACGTCGCGGCGGCCGGGGGAACCGTCGAGCCGGAGAGACGACCAGCCGGGAGAAACGACGAAGGGACGCCTGGAGGCGTCCCTTGCAGACCTTCTTGCGGTGCCGGTGGCCGTCCCGACGAGCCGGGTCAAGCCAGCGCCGGCTCCGCCTGGGATACGTCGATGCTGTTGAGCAGCGACTCGTCGCGCGACGCAGACAGCGCGTCGTTCTCCGCCTGGATACGTACGAGCTCGGATTCCAGGTCCTGAACGCGCTGCTGAAGCCGTCGCATCTCGGCGAGGAGTCGCGGGTCGGGGCCGCCGACGTAACCGAGAAGCGCCTTTGCCATGATGGATGGTCCTCCACGCTGAGTGACCGACCTGAGCGGTGTGGGTCGTGAGGGGGCTTGCACCCGCTGTTTGCGCCGCTCCTGTTGTGGTTCTCCCAGCCAAACAGCTAAGGTGCGCGGGGCTTCCAGCGTCTCACCAAATGGTTTGACGGTCAACACGATCAAAGCCCGGACGTACGCGTGCCGTCACACGCACGGCGTCAACGCGCCGCGGGGGCACCCGCATGGGCTGTGGAGAGATCACCTTGCTGCCGCAGCCTGGCACGTCGGTGAAGAATTGGCAACCGTCCCGGGCACATACCGCGTGCAGTTGCCCGCCGGACGGTCGTTTTGCGGGGGTACCACCCGCTCCGGGCTCCGGAAAACCGGCTCCGACCTGGCCGTACGGTGACGTGACGACGCTCCGCGGTCGAACGGCTGTTTGCCCGCCGGACAACGGTTCCGGGCCCCTCCCCCACGCCCGCCGACGCGCGCCCCGGGCCGCCCGTGCGTCCGGCGGGCGCGCCGGGGCGCTTCGAGGCATGTGGAGGCGTTTCGGGGCGCGTCTCAACGTGTCTCGAAGCCGTCGTATCCGCCGCGCGCCTCGCCCCAGATCTCGGTGACCCCGTCGACCCGGCCGGGGGTGCGGCCGTCGCGCAGCCAGTCGAGCAGGCGGCGGCAGCGGTCCCGGTCGCCCTCCGCGACCACCTCCACCCGGCCGTCGGCGAGGTTGGAGGCGTAGCCGGTGAGCCCGCCGATCTCCAGTGCGGTGGCCCGGGTCCACCAGCGGAAGCCGACCCCCTGGACGTGACCGCGCACCCAGGCGGTGAGACGTACAGATTCGTTCATACCGGCACGTTATCCGGCCAGTTACGAGCGTCTCATCCGCACCGCCCGGGGGCTTCGGTAGCGTCGCGCCGCGGCGCGCCTCACCCGTTCGGGGGCGTTCGGGGCTGGACGCCGGGAGCGCCGAGGGGGTGTTCGGATGGGGTGTGATCGTCCGGCGGGGGCGGCGCCGGTGTGGATCGGGCTGGTGACGGTGTGCGCGGTCGCGCCGGCCGGGACGGTGCCGGGGCAACGCGCCCGTTGGAACGGGCGGTGACGTGGGCCCGGCCGGCACACCGGTGTCCCGGAGCGTCCTGGCGGACCAGGCCGCCCGGGTGTTCGTCCTGGTCAACCGGGAGCGCGCCGGGGCCCGGTGCCGTCCGCCGGCCCGGGACGTCCGACTGGCCCGGCTCGCCCAGGCGCACAGCGACGACATGGCGGCCCGGGGCTACTTCTCGCACACCGATCCGGACGGCAGATCGCCGTGGGACCGGGCGGCCCGGTTCGGCGTCGGCCGCCTGGGCGGGGAGAACATCGCCCGCGGACAGCCCGACGCCGCCGCCGTGATGGCGGCCTGGATGCACAGCCCGGGCCACCGCGCCAACATCCTGACCTGCGCCTACCGTGCCCTGGGCGTCGGCTTCCACCCCGGCGACGGCGGGCCGTGGTGGACGCAGGACTTCGGCTACTGAGCCGTTCCGGCCGGGTCAGACGGTGGCCGGGGTGTAGCGCCGGGCGGTCTCGGTGATCCGGCCGCCCAGGTGGCGGGCGGTGGCGATGTCGGCCTTGTGGACGCCCTCGGGGCCCTGGTCGTTGTTGGTCTGGGCGCCGGCGCCGAGGAAGATGCCGAGCCGGTTGAGGTCGTTCTCGGAGGCGGTGGAGGAGTTCCAGCCCGGGTGGAGGCCGAGGCTGACCCAGTGCATGCCGTGCTGGGCGGCGAGCACGGTGAAGAACTGGAGGGTGTGCAGCTTGTCGCCGCTCTTGGAGGCCGAGTTGGTGAAGCCGGCCGCCAGCTTGTCCCGCCAGGCGGCGGTGGCCCAGCGCTTGGAGCTGGCCTCGGCGAAGACGTGGAAGGCGCCGGACGCGGTGCCCATGTAGGTCGGCGAGCCGAAGACGATCGCGTCGGCGGAGTCCAGCAGCGCCCACCGCTCGTCGTCGATGCGCTCGACGTCGATCAGGTGCGCGGTGGCGCCGGCCTCCACGGCGCCGTCCCGGACGGCCTCGGCGAGCACGGCGGTGTGGCCGTAGCCGGAGTGATAGGCGATGGCGACGACAGGGGTGGCGGGCATGGTGGTGCTCCTTGCTGACGCCCGGGGTGCCCGGGCGGAACGGGATGGGTCCGCCACGAAGGAGAACACTTTCCAAACGAAAGCGCAAGCCAACAGTTAGCACCCTCTCGGCAGAAAGCGCTGCGGAAGACACCGTGCCGGAGTACCCTGGCCGCCATGGACGACGCCACCGTGACCGCCCCCGCGCCGGACGAGGACATCGACCTCGCCTACGACGTCTTCGCCCGCAGCTGCCCGTCGCGCCACACCCTGGAGCACGTCACCGGCCGCTGGGGAGCGCTGACCCTGGGCGCGCTCAGCGAGAACACGCTGCGCTTCAACGAGCTGCGCCGCCGGGTGGACGGGGTGAGCGAGAAGATGCTCTCCCAGACGCTGCACGCGCTGGAACGCGACGGCCTGGTGCACCGCGAGGACCGGCAGACCAACCCGCCGCGGGTGGAATACCGGCTCACCCCGCTCGGCGAGAGCGTGGCCGAGCGGCTGCTGTCCCTGATCGAGCTGATCGAGGGGAAGATGCCCGAGGTGCTGGCGGCGCAGCACCGCTACGACGGGCGGCGCCCGGCCTGAGCGGGGCGGATCAGCCGGCCGTGGGGCGCGGAGGCCGCTGGCAGCGCGGGCAGTAGTAGCTCGACCGGTTCATCCACGGCCGCCGCCGGATCGCCGTACCGCAGCGCCGGCACGGCTCGTCCTCGCGCCCGTAGGCGTCCAGCGAGCGGTCGAAGTACCCGGACTCGCCGTTGACGTTGACGTACAGGCTGTCGAAGCTGGTGCCGCCGACCGCCAGCGCCTCGTTCATCACCTCGCGGATGTGGCCGACGAGTTCGGCGGTGCGCGGGCGGGTCAAGGTGGCGGTGGGGCGGTCGTAGTGGAGCCTGCTGCGCCACAGCGCCTCGTCGGCGTAGATGTTGCCGACGCCGCTGATCAGCGACTGGTCGAGCAGCGCGCGCTTGATGGTGGTGCGGCGGCGGCGCAGCGCGGCGTGGAAGGCGTCCTCGTCGAAGGCGGCCTCCAGCGGGTCCGGGGCGATGTGCGCCAGCGGCAGCGGAAGGCCGACGGCGGCGTCCGGGCCGTCGGGGACGCAGGGGTGGACCGACAGGCCGCCGAAGGTGCGCTGGTCGACGAAGCGCAGTTCGGTGCCGAGGTCGTCGGCGAGCCGGATCCGGACCCGCAGGTGCGTCTCGGCGGGCGCGTCGAGCGGCTGGACCAGCAGCTGCCCGCTCATCCCGAGGTGGCCCAGGAGCGAGCCGCCGTCGTCCAGCAGCAGCCACAGGTACTTGCCGCGCCGCCGGGCGGGGCCGAGCACGGTGCCGCGCAGCCGCGAGGCGAAGTCCTCGGCGCCGGCCGGGTGGCGGCGCACCGCCCGCGGATGGAGGACGGTGACCTCGGCGACCGTCCGGCCGCTGATCCACCGTTCCAGGCCGCGGCGGACCACCTCGACCTCGGGCAGCTCAGGCATGTCCCCTCCTGGAAGTGCTGGAAACCTGGACGACGGGCCCGGCCCCCGCGGGTGGCGGGGGCCGGGCCCGTGCGTCGTGTCGCTGGTGCGCCGGTCAGGAGGCGGCGGGCTCCGCGGAGCCGGCGGCCTTGGCCGCGGCGTCGCGTTTGGCGCCGATGGCCCGCCAGGCGGCCTCGGCCGCCTGCTGCTCGGCCTCCTTCTTGCTGCGGCCGGTGCCGGTGCCGTACGTGACACCACCGACGCGGGCGGCAGCCGTGAAGGTCTTCTCGTGGTCCGGGCCCGACTCGGTCACCAGGTACTCGGGGACACCGAGCGCCTCGGTGGCGGTCAGCTCCTGGAGGCTGGTCTTCCAGTCCAGGCCGGCGCCGAGGTTGGACGACTTCTCGATCAGCGGATCGAAGAGCCGGTGGACGAGTTCGGAGGCGGCGTCGAGCCCCTGGTCGAGGTAGACCGCGCCGATGACCGCTTCCAGGGTGTCCGCGAGGATGGACGCCTTGTTGCGGCCTCCGGTGCCCTCCTCACCCCGGCCGAGCCGGACGAAGCGGCCCAGCTCCAGCCCGCGGGCCACCTCGGCCAGCGCACGGGAGTTGACCACGGCCGCCCGCAACTTGGCGAGCTGCCCCTCCGGAAGGTCGGGGTGGACACGGTAGAGGGTGTCCGTGACGACCAGGCCGAGCACGGAGTCCCCGAGGAACTCCAGGCGCTCGTTGGTCGGCAGGCCACCGTTCTCGTAGGCGAAGGACCGGTGGGTCAGCGCACGCACCAGAAGGGCGGGTTCGAGTGTGTACCCGAGCCGCCCTTCCAGAAGCGTGTGGGACGAGGCCGTGTCCGCCTGCGCCGGGTCACCCCCACGTTTGTGGGGACTGCGATCGGCGTCTGACATGAAGCCTGTCACCCGCCGATCAGACCTCGAGGACCTGGCGCTTGTTGTAGGTGCCGCAGCTCGGGCACGCGATGTGCTGCTGCTTGGGCTCGTGGCAGCGCTCGCATGCCACCAGGGTCACGGGCGCAGCCTTCCACTGCGAACGGCGGTGGCGCGTGTTGCTGCGCGACATCTTCCGCTTCGGAACAGCCACGGCTATTTCTCCTGCTTCTCGTCGACGCCGCCCTCGGCGCCGCTCATGTTGTCCTTCTCGCCGCCCTGGAGGGAATCGGCGAGTCCCTGCAACGCCGCCCAACGGATGTCGGTGGCGTCGTGGTGGTGACCGGGATCGTCCGCGAGACGGGCACCGCAATCGGCGCACAGCCCCGGGCAGTCCTCCCGGCACACCGGCTGCAGCGGCAGTTCGAGCACCACCGCGTCCCGCAGCACGGGTTCGAGGCCGATCAGATCGTCCTCGACCTGGAGCAGTTCCTCCTCCTCGTCGCCGTCGGCCTCGTCGGCGTGGCCGCCGAAGCCCTCCCCGGCGTCGGGGTAGGAGAACAGCTCCTGGAAGTCCGTTTCGAGCTCGCGCTCGATCGGCTCCAGACACCTTACGCATTCGCCGGTGACCGGCGCTCGGGCGGTACCCGTGACGAGCACGCCCTCCATCACCGACTCCAGCCGCAGGTCGAGCTCGATCTCCGCGGAGGCGGGGACCCCGATCACATCGGCCACGCCCAGATCGGCGGGCGCGGGCACGGTCCGCGCGATCCGCTTCATCGCGCCAGGCCGACGGCCCAGCTCACGCGTGTCGAGCACGAGCGGGTCGCGGTGGTCAAGGCGGGCGTTGATGGCTTCCTGCTTTCCTCGGTGCATGTGCCGTACGGCTCCCCCACAGCCTTGCGGGCGTGGGAGGAGCCCCTCGCCGTCCCGGAAGAGGGCAGCCGGAAACCGGCTCATATGCGGGCCGGAGCTGTCAGGATACTTGACCGGCGGCGCTGACCCAACTCGCCCTCGGGCTCACCGGCCCCCGTCGAGTTCCCGCAGCTGGTTGAGGTCGATCAGCGAGGTGTCGAAGAAGCTGGTCTCGTCCAGCCCGGCCGGCTGCTGCGGTACGTGCGCGTGGGCGCCCTGGGGCTGCTGGGGATGGGTTTGCGGGGCCGGTGCCTGCCCGACGGCCTCCTGGTAGCCGTGGTGCGCCGGCCAGTCGCCGTAGCCGCCCGGCTGCTCCTGGTAGGTGCCGTAGTACCCCTGGTAGCCGGGGTGCTGGGGTTCGGCGGTGGTGCCGTAGCCGAGCGAGGGGTCCTGGTAGCCGGTGCCCTCGTACCCGGCGGCGGCCGGGGCGTAGCCGGGCTGCTGCGGGTAGCCGTAGTCGCCGGGCTGGGACGGGGCGGGGACGGCGGGCGCGACGGGGGTCTGGTTGAGACCGGCGGCCAGTCCGGCCAGGTATTCGTCGTCGCTCTGCGGCGCGGCCCCCAGGGCGTCCTGGGCGGCGAGGTGGGCGGCGAGGTCGTCGATGGGGCGGTGGCCGGTGAGCTTCTGGCGGCCCCGGCCGACCGCCTCCAGGGTCTTGGCGAGGACCGCCTCGAAGGCGCCGAGCTTGGCGTCCACGTAGGCGTCGGCCCGGCGGCGCAGTTCGTCGGGGTCGGAGGTGCGCTCCGGGGCGGCGTCGTACTCGGGGTCGGCCTGCTCGGCCGGGGACGCGCCGGGGTCGCGGCCCAGCAGCTTCTCGCGGCCCCGGTCGACGGAGCCGAGGGTCTTGGTGAGGACCACCTCGAAGTTGGCGAGCTTGCTGTCGACGTACTCGTCGGCCTCGGCGCGGACCTCGTCGGCCTCGGCGCGGGCCTCGGCCAGCAGGCGGTCGGCCTCCTCCTGGGCGTGCCGGGCGACCTCGGTGCCGGAGATCAGCGCGGCGCGCTCCTCGTGGGCGGCGGCGATGACCCGGTCGGCCTCGGCGCGGGCCTCGGCGACCACCTGTTCGCGGTCGCCGATGACCGCCTCGGCCCGGGAGAGGGCCTCGGGCAGCGCGGCCTGGAGGTCACGGACCATGGCGAGCAGCTCGGCACGGTTGATCACGCAGGAGGCCGACATGGGCATGGAGCGCGCGCCTTCGACGGCCGCGACGATCTCGTCGAGCTTCTTCTGCACGTCCATGTGCGTCAAGTCTTTCCTCGGCGGAACCCGGCGGGACCCGGGCCCGGCTGGAGCCGGTGGGGTGAAGCAGACTCTACGACCCCCGGGGCCGCCCGACCCACTGACTGACGCATCGTCAGGAAACCGGTGCTCACCGGTCCTTGCCGAGCTTGCCGCGCAGCGCCTCCATCACCGGCGCGGGCACCAGGTGGGAGACGTCGCCGCCCCACGCCGCGACCTCCTTGACCAGGCTGGAGGAGAGGAAGCTGTAGGCGGGGTTGGTGGGGACGAAGAGCGTCTCGACGCCGGAGAGGCCGTTGTTCATCTGGGCCATCTGCAACTCGTAGTCGAAGTCGCTGACCGCCCGCAGCCCCTTGACGATGGCCGGGATCTCCCGCTGCTTGCAGAAGTCGACCAGCAGGCCGTGGAAGGACTCCACCCGCACGTTGCCGAACTCGGCGGTGACCTGCTCGATCAGCGAGATGCGCTCGTCGATGGTGAACAGGCCCTGCTTCGACTTGTTGATCATCACGGCGACGTGCACGACGTCGTACAGGCGCGACGCGCGGGCGATGATGTCGAGGTGGCCATTGGTGATGGGGTCGAAGGACCCCGGACAGACTGCGCGGCGCAACGGTGACTCCTCGCTCTCCGGGTGGGTCATGACGCGTCGGTGACCTGGGCGGCGCGACCGTACCAAAGGGTGCCCTCCCCGTAGCGGCGGGCCCGGAGTCCCTCGAATCCGGCGGGCCAGTGGAACTGACCGCCTCGGGTGCCGCGTTCCACGGTGACCATGGCGTCCGCCGCGAGCCAGCCCCCGGCGGCGAGTGTGATCAGGATCTCGCGCAGTTCGTCGTCGGAGACCGCGTACGGGGGGTCGAGAAAGACCACGTCGTACGGGTCGGCGGGGGGCGGGCCGGCCACCACCTTCTCGGCCTTGGCGGCCCGCACCTCGGCGCCGGGGAGCCCGAGCGCCCGGACGTTCTCCCGGATCACCCGCACCGCGCGGGCGTCGGCCTCCACCAGCAGGACGTGGGCGGCGCCCCGGGAGAGCGCCTCCAGCCCGACCGCGCCCGATCCGCCGTACAGGTCGAGCACCCGGGCCCCGGTCAGCGGGCCGTGCAGCGCCTGCCAGGTGGAGAAGAGCCCCTCGCGCGCCCGGTCCGAGGTGGGGCGGGTGCCCTGGCCTGGCGGCACGGCGAGGCGTCGGCCGCCTGCCGCACCGGCGATCACGCGGGTCACGTCGGTCACGTCCTCGGGGTAACGGGTGGAACGGCGCCGCCGCGGCGCCGCCCCACCACGATACGTAGCTCAGCCGCGCCCCGGCTCCTCGGCCGCCCCCACCAGGGCGGGCGAGGCGTAGCGGGACCAGGACAGGCAGCCGTCGGGCGGGCAGTACTCCGGGCGCCGCGGGTCGTGGCCCAGCTCACGCAGCTTGGTGCGCACCGAGTCCGGGGTGCGGCCGAAGCGGGCCGATATCCGGGCGACGGTCTCCCCGTCGTGGAAGCGGCGGACCAGCTCCTGCTCGTGCTGGGGCACCCAGGGGGCACCGTGCCCGGGGTACAGCTCGCGCAGCACGTCGCGGTCGGGGATGGGTTCGGCGACGTCGGCGACGAGCGCGATGGCGCGCAGGGCGCGGTTGACGGCGAGCCGCAGCGAGGCCACGTCCTGGAGCGGCAGCCGCAGTTCGCCGGAGGCCAGCAGGGTGTCGGGGTCGCTCTCGTGCCAGCCGGAGAGCGTCACGGTGACGGTGGTGTCGTCCTCGCTGGCGAGCTCGATCCGGAAGACCTTCTCGCCGAGCGGGAGTTCGTTGATGTGACGGAACGCCATGTTTCAGCCCCCAAGGGTCCACAGTGGCCCATCCGCGGTCGGACCGGCCTGGACTGTCTCCAATTCTCCCAGGGGGGTATGACAATCGCCGCCCGGCGGACGGGAGTTGGGCGACCCGTCCGCCGCGGGGCTCACCCCTTCTCCAGGTAGTCCTCGCGGGAGGCGTCCACCAGGCTGTCGAGCGCGCTGCGCAGCTCGGGGTGGCCGGCGAGCGAGGGGTCGGCGGCGACCAGGGCGGTGGCCTCCTCGCGGGCGGCGGCGATGATGTCCTCGTCGGCGATGACGGTGAGCATCCGCAGCGAGGAGCGGGTGCCCGACTGGGCCTGGCCGAGGACGTCGCCCTCGCGACGCTGCTCCAGGTCGATGCGGGAGAGCTCGAAGCCGTCCAGGGTGGCGGCGACCGCGTCCAGCCGGGTGCGGGCCGGGCTCACCTCGGGGGCCTCGGTGACCAGCAGGCACAGCCCGGCCGCGGCGCCCCGGCCGACCCGGCCGCGCAACTGGTGGAGCTGGGAGACGCCGAACCGGTCGGCGTCCATGATCACCATGGCGGTGGCGTTGGGGACGTTGACCCCGACCTCGATCACCGTGGTGGCCACCAGGACGTCCACCTGGCCGGCGGCGAACCGGCGCATCACGTCGTCCTTGGCCTCCGGCTGCATGCGGCCGTGGAGCACCTCGACCCGCAGCCCGGCCAGCGGACCGGTGGCCAGCTGCTCGGCGACGTCGAGCACGGCCAGCGGCGGACGGCGTTCCGCGTCGTCCGCGGCCTCCTTGCCCTCCTTGGTCTCCTTGGCCTTGGCCGGCTCCTCCTCGTCGCCGATGCGGGGGCAGACCACGTACCCCTGGTGGCCGGCGGCGACCTCCTCGCGGACCCGTTCCCAGGCGCGGGTGAGGAAGTGCGGCTTGTCCTTGGCCGGGACGACGTGGGTGGCGATCGGCGAGCGGCCGGCCGGGAGCTGGTCGAGCACCGAGGTCTCCAGGTCGCCGAAGACCGTCATGGCCACCGTGCGCGGGATCGGGGTGGCCGTCATCACCAGCAGGTGCGGGGGGCGGTTGCCCTTGCCGCGCAGGGCGTCGCGCTGCTCGACGCCGAACCGGTGCTGTTCGTCGACGACCACCAGCCCCAGGTCGTGGAAGGTGACCTTGTCCTCGATGAGGGCGTGGGTGCCGACCACGATCCCGGCGTCCCCGCTGACCAGGTCGAGCAGGGCCTGACGGCGCGCGGCGGCGCCCATCGAGCCGGTGAGCAGGACGACCTTGGTGCCCACGTCCGCCCCACCCAGCATCCCTCCCTCGGCGAGGTCACCCATCATCTCGGTGATCGAGCGGTGGTGCTGCTGGGCCAGCACCTCGGTGGGGGCCAGCATGGCGGCCTGGCCACCGGAGTCGACCACGGCGAGCATGGCCCGCAGCGCCACCAGCGTCTTGCCGGAGCCGACCTCGCCCTGGAGGAGCCGGTGCATGGGGTGTTCGGCGGCCAGGTCGGCGAAGATCTCCGCGGAGACCTTGGTCTGCCCCTCGGTGAGGGTGAACGGCAGCCGGGCGTCGAACGCGGTGAGCAGGCCGTCGTCCTTGGGGCGGCGGGCCACCGCGGGCCGGGCGGCGTCGTCGGCGCGCCGCCGGGCCAGCGCCACCTGGAGGACGAACGCCTCGTCCCACTTGAGGCGTTCCCGGGCGTCGGCGATGTCGGCCCGGGTGGCCGGCCGGTGCACCTTGAGCAGCGCCTCGGGCAGCGGGGCGAGCCCGCGGTCGGCGCGCAGCCGGGCGGGCAGCGGGTCGGCGACGCCGGCCCATTCGGTGCCGGTCAGCGAGTCGAGCACGACGTCCACGGCCTGCGCGATCTGCCAGGAGGCGATCTGCTTGCACGCCGGATACAGCGGCAGCAGCCGGCCGGCGAAGGCGTCCACCGCCTCCTCGCCGTCCTCGGCGTCGAGCAACTGGTAGTCGGGGTGGGCGAGTTGGCGTACCCGGTTGAACACGGTGACCTTGCCGGCGAACATCCCGCGGCGGCCGGGCACCAGCTTGGTGTGGTGGAAGTGGGCGGCCTTGTTGAAGAAGACCAGTTGCAGCGAGCCGCTGCCGTCGGTGACCACCACCTCCAGGCGCACCCCGGCGCCCCGGTTGTAGGTCTTCTTCTCCGCCTTGGCCACCTGGGCGACCACGGTGACGTGCTCGTCCAGCGGCAGGTCGGCGAGCCTGGTCAGCTCACCGCGTTCGGCGTAGCGGCGCGGGTAGTGGTGGAGCAGGTCACCGGTGGTGTGCAGGTCGAGGTGGTCGGCGAGCACCTTGGCGGTGCGGTCGCCGACGACCTTGCGCAGCGGTTCGTCGAGGGCAGCCATCGCCCTCCATAGTGGCGCAACGCTGTGACAGCGCCGGGCGCGACGCCCCTGGAGGCCGGCTCCGCGCCGGGCGGAGCCGCCGGTCCGCCCGCGCGGCGGGGCCGCCCCACCGGCCGCGACCCGCCACGCACGTGGCGAATCCGCCCCCACGCGGACACCCGGCTCCGCACCGGGCGGCAACGCGTCCCGGCCCCGGAGGCCGGCTCCGCGCCGGGCGCAGACACCGGTCCGCCTACACGCTCGCACCACGCGGCGGAATCCGCCCCCACGCACACACCCGGCTCCGCGCCGCACGGCAACGTGTCCCGGCCGCACCCGGCCGACGCACGCCCGTTACGCACGGCACTGCCGGCGGCGCCCGCGTGGACACGCGATCACGCACTGCGCCGCGTCCCGGCCGCACCCGGCCGACGGCAAGCGCCCGCCACCGACGCGGCACAGCCGCCCCCCCCACGCGGCGGCGTTTCCCGGCCGCACCCGGCCGACCGGCCGGGCCGCCTCACCGCGCCGGCGCCGGAGGCCGGCTCACTCCACGCCGATCACCAGCGGGCAGGTGTGCTGGCCGCCGGGGTGGACGACGGTGTCGACGGCGAGGTGGTGTTCGCGGACGTGGTCGGTGAGGTGGTCGGCGAGGCCGGGTGGGGCGCCGGCGCCGGGGACGAGGGTGACCATCTCGCCGCCGGCCGCGAGCATCCGGTCGAGGACGGTGACCGCGGTGCGGGCCAGGTCGTCGCCGATCACCACCACGTCGCCGTCGATCAGGCCGAGCAGGTCGCCGGCCTGGCAGACGCCGGCCATGGTCCACGACTCGCGTTCGGCGACCGCCACGGCGGCGTACCGGGTGGCGCCGGCCGCGGCCGTCATCGCCACCACGTCCTCGTCGAACCGGCGGGAGGGCTGGTGGACGGCGAGCGCGGCGATGCCCTGCACCGCGGAGCGGGTGGGGATCAGGGCGACCCGCAGGCCGTCGGCGCGGGCCTGTTCGGCGGCGACCCCGGCCAGGTGCAGCAGTTCGGCGTCGTTGGGCAGCAGCACCACCTCGCGGGCGTGCGCCCGGCGTACCGCCGCCGCCAGGTCGCCGCTGGCCAGCGGTTCCCCGGCGGGCACCGGCACCACGGTGGCGCCGGCCCCGGCGTAGAGCGCGGCGAGCCCGTCGCCGTCGGCCACGGCGACCACGGCGCGCTGTTCGAGGGCGGCGGTGCGCCGTCCGGTACGGCACTGGTCGCCGAAGTGGGTGATGCGGATCCGGTACGGGCGTCCGGCGTCCACCCCGGCCTCCACCGCGGCCCCGGCGTCGTCCACGTGCACATGGACGTTCCACAGCCCGTCGCCGCCGACCACCACCAGGCAGTCGCCGAGCGCGTCGAGGCGGGCGCGCAGCGCGGGGACCGCGGAGTCGGCGGCCTCCAGCAGGTAGACCACCTCGAAGGCGGGGCCGTCCTGGGCCAGGTGCGGATCGCGGCCGGCGGCGCAGTCGTGCCGCGGGTCGGGCAGCGGGCGGGCGGTGGTGGCCGGCGGTGCCTGCGCGGTGGCCCCGACCGCCCGGGCCAGCGCGCCGAGCACGGCCACCAGGCCGCGTCCGCCGGCGTCCACCACCCCGGCCCGGCCGAGCGCGGCGAGCTGTCCGGGGGTACGGGCCAGCGCGGCGCAGGCGGCGTCGTAGGCGGCGCGGGCGGCGGCGGCCACGTCCCCGGCCGTCGCGCAGGCGGCGTCGGCCGCCGCGGCGGCGACGGTGAGCATGGTGCCCTCGGCGGGGTGGGCGACCGCCTGGTGGGCCGAGGCGGCGGCGTGCCGCAGGGCGCGGCGCAGGGTGTCGGCGTCGTCGGGGCGCGGGGGCTGCGGGGCGGCCAGGATCTCGCTCATGCCGCGCAGCAGCTGGGCGAGGATGGTGCCGGAGTTGCCGCGGGCGCCGATCAGCGCGCCGTGCGCCATGGCCCGTACCGTCTGGGCGCGGTCGGGGCGGGCGCCGGAGGAGGCGTGGCCGTCGAAGACCGCGTCCACCGACTGGGCGGCGGACTCCACGGTCAGGTAGAGGTTGGTGCCGGTGTCCCCGTCGGCGACCGGGTAGACGTTGATGGCGTCGATCTCCTCCCGGGCCCGGCCCAGCTCGGCGAGGGCGAGCCGGCACCAGGTGCGCACCGCGACGGCGTCCAACGTGGGCGGCAACCGGGTTCCTCCTGACGGCACGGGTGGGCACGACAGCACCGACAGTAGTGGGGTCCCCGCGCGGGGCCGGAGGAGGGCCGGGCGCGGAGCCTGGCTGGTGGACCGGGAGAAGGCTCCCGGCGCCCATGGTAGATTCGAAGTACGTGAGCGGTCGTTGTATGCTGCTCCGGTTGCCCGACGCCGGTCGGGTCTTCCTCTCGGTTCCGCCGAGATTCACCGTACGTGCATCTGAAGTCTTTGGAGTGACCCGTGGCTGCCAACTGCGACGTCTGCGGCAAGGGGCCGGGCTTCGGCAACAACATCTCGCACTCGCACCGCCGTACTCGCCGTCGTTGGAACCCCAACATCCAGACGGTGCGTGCCGTGGTCGGTCGGACGCCGAAGCGCCTCAACGTCTGCACCTCGTGCATCAAGGCCGGCAAGGTCGCGCGCTGACGGTTGACGTCGTCGTAGCGCAGCCCTGCGGCTCGTGCGGAGCGGCCGGTCCACCCTCGTGGTGGGCCGGCCGCTTCGTCGTTGCGGGAAGTCGCCGTCACGCGGGGCCCGGGTCACCCCCACTGCCAGGCGTGGTCCACCGGGCCGATTCCGGCGCCCAGCGGGAATCCGGCGGCGATGGCGCCGGTGACGTACGCCTTGGCGGCGCCGACCGCCTGCGGCACGTCGAGGCCCTTGGCGAGGTGCGCGGCGATCGCGCTGGCGAGGGTGCATCCGGTGCCGTGGGTGTGCCGGTTGTCGTGGCGCGCCCCGCGGAACCAGTGTTCCTCGCGGCCGTCGCTGAGCAGGTCGACCGGGGCGCCGGGCAGATGGCCGCCCTTGATCAGGGCCCAGCGCGGCCCGTACGCCAGGATCGCGCGGGCCGCCTCACGCATGCCGTCCTCGTCGGTGACCTTCACGCCGGTGAGTTCGGCCACCTCGTCGAGGTTGGGGGTGGCCACGGTGGCGGTGGGCAGCAGCCGTTCGCGTACCGACTCCAGCGCCTCGGCGGCCAGCAGCCGGTCGCCGTGCTTGGAGACCCCGACCGGGTCCACCACGACCGGCGCGTCGACGCCGGCCAGGAGTCGGGCGACGGTACGCACCAGCTCCGGTGAGGCGAGCATGCCGGTCTTCACCGCCTGCACCCCGATGTCGTCCACGATGCTGCGGAACTGGGCGCGGACCGCCTCGGCGGGCAGTTCCCAGGCGCCTTGCACGCCCAGCGAGTTCTGCGCGGTGACGGCGGTCACCACGCTCATGCCGTGCGTGCCGAGGGCCAGCATGGTCTTCAGGTCGGCCTGGATGCCCGCGCCGCCGCCGGAGTCGGATCCGGCGACGGTGAGCACCCGTGGTGGTATGCGCATGACCCGAACCTAACGGGTCGTCCCGGGCGGCGGGTGAACGCCTCGCGAACGCCGACCCCCGCCGGGCGCGGACGCCGGTCAGCCGGCCGGGGCGCCGAAGTGGTCCCAGCCGCCGGCCGCCTCCCACACCGCGCCGTCCACGGTCACCTGCGGGCCGGCCCCGGCGCCCAGCACCTCGCCGATCACCCGCCAGCGGGCCGGGAGTTTGGCCTTGGCGGGGAAGGCGGCCACGATGGCGTGGTCCTCACCGCCGGTGAGCACCCAGTCGACCGGGTCCACCCCGACCGCCTGCCCGATGTCGGTCATCTGCGCGGGGACGTCGAGCGCCGCGCGCTTGACGTCGATGCTGACCCCGCTGGCCTCCGCGATGTGTCCGAGGTCGGCCAGGAGTCCGTCGCTGACGTCGGTCATCGCGGTGGCCCCCAGCGCCGCCGCGGCCGGGCCCTCGGCGTACGGGGGTTCGGGGCGGCGGTGGGCCTCGACGAAGGCGCGGGGGCTGCGGAAGCCCCGGGAGAGCAGCGCGTACCCGGCGGCCGACCAGCCGAGCCAGCCGGTGACGGCCACCACGTCCCCGGGGCGGGCACCGGAACGGGTGACCGGGCGGCGGCCCTGGAGGTCGCCCAGCGCGGTGATGGCCACCGTGATGGCGTCGCCGCGCACCACGTCGCCGCCGGCCACCGCGGCGCCGGCCACCTGGCATTCGTCGCTGATGCCGTCCATCAGCTCCAGCGGCCAGGTGGCGGGCAGTTCGGCCGGGACCACCAGGCCGAGCAGCAGGGCGGTGGGGGTGGCCCCCATGGCGGCGATGTCGGCGAGGTTCTGCGCCGCCGCCTTGCGGCCGACGTCGTACGCGGTGGACCAGTCGCGCCGGAAGTGGCGCCCCTCCAGCAGCACGTCGGTGCTGGCCACCACGCGGCGGTCCGGGGCCGCCACCACGGCCGCGTCGTCGCCGGGCCCCAGCCGTACCGCCGGGGTGGTGGTGAGCCGGGAGGTCAACTCCCTGATGAGCCCGAACTCGCCCAGCTCACCCACGGTGCCCTTCATGCCCCTCGCTCCTTCAGCAACACTGTCCCCTTCTCGTGCCGGTTCCTCGTGCCGGTTTCCCGACGGCGGACGGCGGCCCGGCGGACGGCCGTCAACGCCGCTTGCCGGGCGGCCTTCGGCGGGCCGAACCCGCCGCGCGGGGTCTCCCCACGTCAGGCGGGGACGCGGTACCGTGGCCGTCCCCTCCCCCATGATCCTCGTAGCCGCCTGGAGGTTCCGTGGTACAGGCGTACATCCTGATCCAGACCGAGGTCGGCAAGGCCACCGTGGTGGCCGAGGTGATCTCCAAGCTCCCCGGGGTCCTCACCGCCGAGGACGTCACGGGCCCGTACGACGTGATCGTGCGGGCCCAGGCGGACACCGTGGACGAACTCGGCCGCATGGTGGTCGCCAAGGTCCAGCAGGTGGACGGCATCACCCGCACCCTGACCTGCCCGGTGGTCCATCTGTAGCCGCGGCCTATGCTCGGGCGGTGAACGTCTTCGTGCCCGCCCGACTCCGGCCCCTCCTCCCGCTGCCCGCCACCGTGCTGCTGACGGTGGCGGGCTGCTCGTCCGGCCCGGCGAACGCGGTCGCGGTGCCGAGCCCCTCCCCGTCGGCCGCCGCGATCTGCCGCGCCCTGCACGACAGGCTGCCCGGCACCGTCGACGGGCTCGCCCGGCACGCCACCACCCCCGCCTCGCCGTTCACCGCGGCCTGGGGCAACCCCCAGGTGGAGCTGCGCTGCGGGGTGCCGCGCCCGAGGTCGCTCACCCCGGGCGATCCGCACTACGACCCCACGGCGGAGGCGGTCGGGGTGAACGACGTCACCTGGCTGCCCCAGCAGTTCGACGGCGGCTACCGCTTCACCACCACCGGCCGCGCCGCCTTCGTCGAGGTCACCGTGCCCAGCGCCTACAAGCCGGAGGTCAACCCGCTGACCGATCTGGCCGCGGCCGTCAAGCGGGCCGACCCGACGGAGCTGTAGCCGCGCGGCGGCCACGGCACCGGCGGGCGTGGCTCAGCGCAACCCCGTCGAGCGGCGCAGCGCGGCCTGGATCAGCCGGTCCACCAGCTCCGGGTAGTCGACCCCGGTGGCCTCCCACATCCGCGGGTACATCGAGATCGGGGTGAACCCGGGCATGGTGTTGACCTCGTTGATGACGAACTCGCCGTCGTCGGTGAGGAAGAAGTCTGCGCGGACCAGGCCCTCGCAGGAGACCGCGTCGAAGGCGCGCACCGCCAGCTCCCGTACCCGGGCGGTCTCCTCGTCGGTCAGCGGGGCCGGGACGACGCCCTCGGCGGAGTCGATGTACTTGGCCTCGAAGTCGTAGAAGCCGTGGGCGTCGGCGGGCGGGATCCAGGCCGGGACGCTGGCCCGCGGCCCGTCCTCGAACTCCAGCACCCCGCACTCGATCTCCCGGCCGGACAGCGCCGACTCCACGAGGATCTTGGGGTCGTGGGACTGCGCCAGCTCGACGGCGGCGTCCAGCTCGTCGGGGCCGTCCACCTTGCTGATGCCCATCGAGGAGCCGGCCCGGGCGGGCTTGACGAACAGCGGCCACCCCTCACGCTCGGCGAAGTCGGTGATCCGGCGGCGGGCGGCGGCCGGGTCGGCGTGCCACTCGCGGGGGCGGATCACCAGGTAGGGGCCGACGGCCAGGCCGAAGGAGGTGAAGACACGCTTCATGTACTCCTTGTCCATGCCGACCGCGGAGGCGAGCACGCCGGCGCCCACGTACGGCACCCCGGACAGCTCCAGCAGCCCCTGGAGGGTGCCGTCCTCGCCGTACGGGCCGTGCAGCACCGGGAAGACGACGTCGACCTCGCCGAGCGCCTTGGGCACCGAACCCGGCTCGGACAGGACGACCTCGCGGCTGGCCGGGTCGACCGGCAGCACGACGCTGCCCTCGGCGGACTCCGCCAGGCGTGCCACGTCGGGCAGTTGGCCCGCGGTGATCGCCATGCGGTCGGGTTCGTCGGCGGCGAGCGCCCAGCGGCCGTCGGTGGTGATGCCGATGGGCAGGACGTCGTACTTGGTCCGGTCGATGGCGCGCAGGACGGCTCCGGCGGTGACCACCGAGATGGCGTGCTCGGAGCTGCGTCCGCCGAAGACGACGGCGACCCGCGGCTTGCGGCCGGACGGCGGCCGGCTGTGGTGTGAAGGCATGTTGCTCATGTCGCTGTGACCCTACCCGTTGGTTCCCGGTGCTTCAGCGACGCTCGGCCTTGGTCGACCGCGACATCAGCTCCTTCAGCGCAACCAGCGGCGGTTTGCCCTGGTGCACGATGCCCACCACGGTTTCGGTGATCGGCATCTCGACGCCCATGTCGCGGGCGAGATCCAGCACCGACCGGCAGGACTTGACGCCCTCGGCGGTCTGCTTGGTGACCGCCACCGTCTCCTCCAGGGTCATCCCGCGCCCGAGGTTGATGCCGAAGGTGTGGTTGCGGGAGAGCGGGGAGGCGCAGGTGGCGACGAGGTCGCCCATGCCGGCCAGCCCGGCGAAGGTGTGCGCGTCGGCGCCCATGGCCAGCCCCAGCCGGGTGGTCTCGGCCAGGCCGCGGGTGATCAGCGACGCCTTGGCGTTGTCGCCCAGGCCCATGCCCTCGGCGATGCCGACGGCGAGCGCGATGACGTTCTTGACCGCGCCGCCGAGTTCGGTGCCGACCACGTCGGTGTTGGTGTACGGGCGGAAGTAGGCGGTGTGGCAGGCGCTCTGCAGCCGCCGGGCCACCTCCTCGTCCCGGCAGGCGACCACCGCGGCGGCGGGCTGGCGGGCGGCGATCTCCCCGGCGAGGTTGGGCCCGGACAGCACGGCGACGCGTTCCGGGGCCGCCTTGGCGACCTCCTCGATCACCTCGCTCATCCGCTTCTTGGTGCCGAGTTCGACGCCCTTCATCAGGCTGACCAGCACGGCGTCGGCGGGGAACAGCGGTGCCCAGGCGGCCAGGTTCTCCCGCAGTGTCTGCGAGGGCACGGCCAGGACGACGAATTCGGCGCCCTCGGCGGCGCGGGCCGGGTCGGTGGTGGCGGTGACGGACGGCGGCAGGGCCACCCCGGGCAGGTAGTCCGGGTTGATCCGGGTGGTGTTGATCGTCTCGGCGAGGGCGGGGCGCCGGCCCCACATGGTCACCTCGCAGCCGGCGTCGGCGAGGATCATGGCGAACGCCGTGCCCCACGAGCCGGTTCCGTACACCGCGCAGCGCGTCACTTGCTCTCCTCCCGCTCCGCGGCCCGGTCGGCCCGGCGGCGTTCTTCCTCACGGGCCTTGCGCATGTCGTAGCGTTCCGCGGGGGCCCGCTCGCCGCGCAACTCCTCCAGCAGGCCGGTGATGGCGTCCATGATGGTCCCGGTCGCCGCGCGCAGCACCTCGGGGGTGGGTTCCTGGTCGTAGTACGCGGACAGGTCCACCGGCGGCCCGGCCACCACCCGCAGCGTCTTGCGCGGCAGCAGCCTCGGCTTGCCGTACGGGGGCAGCGCCTCGTTGGCGCCCCACTGGGCGATCGGGATGACCGGTGCCCTGGTGAGCAGGGCCACCCGGGCCACCCCGGTCTTGCCGGTCATCGGCCACAGTCCGGGGTCGCGGGTGAGGGTGCCCTCGGGGTAGAACGCGACGCACTCGCCCCGTTCGATGGCGGCCACCGCGGCCCGGAAGGCACCGGCGGCGTTCACCGACTCGCGGTAGACCGGGATCTGGTCGGTGCCGCGCATGAAGGCACCGGCCACGCCCTTGCGGAAAAGGGCGTCCTTGGCGAGGAAACGCGGCACCCGTCCGGTGTTGTACTGGAAGTGCGCGTAGGAGAACGTGTCGAGATACGAGTTGTGGTTGATGGCGGTGATGAATCCGCCGTCGGCCGGAATGTTCTCCATTCCGCGCCAGTCCCGCTTGAAGAGGACGATGAGCCACGGTTTCACGATGACAGCGGCCAAGCGGTACCAGAAGCCGATTCTGCGGCGGGACACCAGGACATCCTCCTCGATTGGCGCTGCCCGCGGGATTCGGGCTTTCGGACAGCCGCACAAGTGTCGCCCCAGGTCCGCGGTCTGTCGAGAAGCCCACCGCCGGGACGCGTACCGAACACCGTAACGCGCGCCCGTCCGGCGGCCGTGGCCGGTGGTCGCCGGGCGGTGCGCCGGCCGGGGGAAGCGGGCGGTGACAATGTCCCGGTGCCCGAGGAAGACGTGTGGGATCTGGTGGTGCCGCTCAAGCCGCTGACCGTGGCCAAGTCGCGGCTGCGGGGGGCCGCGGCGGCCGGGGTGGTGGTCCGGCCGCCGCTGGCGCTGGCGTTCGCGCAGGACACCGTGGCGGCGGCGCTGGCGTGTCCGGCGGTGGCCGGGGTGACGGTGGTCACCGACGATCCGCTGGCGGCGCCGGAGCTGGCGGCGCTGGGGGCGCGGGTCTTCCCGGACGCGCCGGGCGGCGGGCTCAACGCGGCGCTGACGCACGGGGCGCGCCTGGTGCGCGCGGAACGGCCGGGGGCGTCGGTGGCGGCCCTCAACGCCGATCTGCCGGCGCTGCGCCCGGCGGAACTGGCCCGGGCCCTTTCGGTCGCCGGACGGGCCCGGCGCGCCTTCGTCGCGGACGCGGCCGGGCTCGGCACCACCCTGCTCACCGCTTCCCGCGGCACCGACCTCTCCCCCGCCTTCGAAGGCCCCTCCCGCGCCCGCCACCTCGCCTCCGGCGCCCGCGAGATCCGCCTCCCCGACATCGACTCCCTCCGCCGCGACGTCGACACCCCCGCCGACCTCCGCATCGCCCTCTCCCTGGGCGTAGGCCCCCACACCACCACCGCCACCACGGGCATCTTCGCCAAGGGAGGCGCCTTCGCCGAACATCCCGAGTGACCCCCGCCCGCCCAGGCGCGGCCGACGGACCCCCTGCGGCGGGCCTCGCGGACTCCGCGGCGGCGGATCGGGCGGCCGACAACGGGCACCCTGGAGCCCGCGCGGCGGAAACCCCTCACCCGAGCCCGCGCAACGGAACGGGACGCCCGCAACGGCCCTCACCGGGGCCCGAAGCGAAACCGGCAGCACGACCCCGCACCGGCGAAGCGGACAGCACGCAACGAGCACGACCGGAGCCCGCAGCGAAACCGCCACGCCAGCGCACTCGGCGGAACCGGCACTCGCCGGAAGCCCGCAGCGGCGGAACGCGCGGCCAGCAACGGGTACCACGGAGCCCGCACAGCGGAACGGGCACACGCACCCCGCAGCGGCGAAACGGACAGCACGCAACGAGTGCACGACCGCAGCCCGCGCAGCGAAACCGGCGGCACGCAACGGCCATCACGCACCCACGGCAGCGAAACCGGCGCCCGCGCAGCGGAACACGCGTCCCACGACGGATGCCACGGAGCGCACTCGGCGGAACCGGCCCCCATGAAAGCCCGCGGCGGCGGAACGGGCGGCACGCAACGGTCATCACGAGCCCGCGGCAGCGAAACCGCCACGCCAGCGCACTCGGCGGAACCGGCCCTCCTCCGAAGCCCGCGGCGGCGGAACTCGCGGGGGGCACAGGGGGTCATAGGCTGGGCCCATGCAGGCGACTTCCTACACGTTCGACCCCGACACCCGGTCCGGCAGCGTGCTGCTGGACGACGGGACGCCGCTGCCGTTCGACGCGGCGGCGTTCGACGCCGGGGACCTGCGGCTGTTGCGGCCGGGGCAGCGGGTGCGGATCCGTACCGAGGGGACGGGTGAGGCGCGCCGGGTGGTCTTCGTGACGTTGCAGACGTTCCCGGATCCGGGCGCGGCGGACGCCGGGGTGTAGCACGCGGGCGAGGGGTCGTTCAGGGGCGGCGGGGCGACGGGGCGCGGGCCGGGCTCAGGAGTGAGAGCCCGGCCCGTCGCGGCCCCGGCTTCACCTGCTCGCGGTCCGCTTGGCGGTGGTCTTGCGGGCGCTGCCGCGCTTGGCCGGCGCCTTCTTCGCGGGCGCGGTCTTCTTCGCGGTGGCCTTCTTGGCGGTCGCCTTCTTCGCCGTGGCCTTCTTCGCCGTGGCCTTGGCCGGTGCCTTCTTCGCCGTGGTCTTCTTCGCGGTGGTCTTCTTCGCGGGGGCCTGCGCCGCCGCCTTCTTGGCCGCCGCCTTCTTCGCGGTGGCCTTCTTCGCGGTGGCCTTCTTCGCCGCGGCCTTGACGGTCACCCCGCCGGTCAGGCTGCCCTTGGGGGCCTTCTTGACCGCGATGTCGCCCTTGGGCAGCTTCTTGCTGCCGCTGACCAGGTCCTTGAAGCCCTGGCCGGCCCGGAAGCGCGGCACGGAGGTCTTCTTGACCCGGACGCGTTCGCCGGTCTGCGGGTTGCGGGCGTACCGCGCGGGGCGGTCCACCTTCTCGAACGAGCCGAAACCGGTGACCGAGACCCGCTCGCCGGCCACCACCGCCCGGACGATCGCGTCGAGCACCGCGTCGACCGCGTCCGCGGCCTGCTGGCGTCCGCCGAGCTTGTCGGCGATTGCTTCTACGAGCTGCGCCTTGTTCACGACTTCCCCTTCGGAGACTTTGCTGGAACGAAAGAGTTCAAGCTTTTTCGCACGTTAGGCAGATATATACCGCAAATCAAATACGAAACGGGCGAATCACCCTTGTGCCGCAACGAACTCGGCTCAGGGAGTTCCGTCGTCGGGGAATCGGCCTTCCTCGAGGTCCCGCATGAGACGGTCCAACCGGCGCGCGGCACCGGCCACGTCGTGCTTGGCCGCGGCGGTGATCACGAGCAGCTTGCGGGTCAGCACCACCCGTACGTCCTCGGAGACTTGCAGCGAGCGCACCCTGCTGTGCGCCTGCTTGAGGCGGTCGGCGACGATCCGGTAGAGCGCGAGTTGATCGTTGCCGTCCATGCGCCAATTGTGCCATCTGTGGCGAGTTGTCACCTCCGCGGGACCGCAACTCGGCGCGCGCGGCGGCCGAACACGCCGACGCGCCCCCCGCCTCGCGGCGGGGCGCGTCGGCAGATGCTACGCGGCGGCCTGGTCAGACCTGGACGGTGGTCGGCTTGAACGCCGGGCGTCGTGCCTCGTAGGCGGCGATTTCGGGCTCGTGGCGCAGGGTGAGGCTGATGTCGTCCAGCCCCTCCAGCAGCCGCCAGCGGGCATTGTCGTCGAGTTCGAAGGAAGCGGTTACGCCTTCTGCGCGAACTTCCCTCGCCACCAGGTCGACGGTGATCTCCGCGGCCGGGTCGGACTCGGTCAGTTTCCACAGCCGCTCGATCACGTCCTGCGGCAGCACCACGGTGAGCAGGCCGTTCTTGAGGGAGTTGCCGCGGAAGATGTCGGCGAAGCGGGACGACAGCACGGTCTTGAAGCCGTAGTTCTGCAACGCCCACACCGCGTGCTCACGCGAGGAGCCGGTGCCGAAGTCGGGTCCGGCCACCAGGACGGTGGCACCCTGCCGTTCCGGGGCGTTGAGCACGAACGACTCGTCCTTGCGCCACGCCTCGAACAGCCCGTCCTCGAAGCCGTTGCGGGTGACCTTCTTCAGCCAGTGGGCCGGGATGATCTGGTCGGTGTCGACGTTGCCGCGGCGCAGCGGGACCGCCCGGCCGGTGTGGGTGGTGAACGCTTCCATGGTCCTCAGACCTCCACGGTGACAGGGGCTTTGGCCAGGTCGGCCGGGGACGCCAGGTGGCCGGTGACCGCGGTGGCCGCGGCGACCTGCGGGGAGACCAGGTGGGTGCGTCCGCCCTTGCCCTGCCGCCCCTCGAAGTTGCGGTTGGAGGTGGAGGCGGAACGCTCGCCGGGCGCCAGTTGGTCCGGGTTCATGCCCAGGCACATCGAGCAACCCGCGTGCCGCCATTCGGCGCCGGCCGCGGTGAACACCTTGTCCAGCCCCTCCTCGACGGCCTGGAGCGCCACCCGTACCGAGCCGGGGACCACCAGCATCCGCACCCCGTCGGCGACCTTGCGCCCCTGAAGCACCGCGGCGGCGGCCCGCAGGTCCTCGATCCGGCCGTTGGTGCACGATCCGACGAAGACGGTGTCCACCGCGACGTCGCGCAGCGGCGTCCCCGCGGTCAGCCCCATGTATTCCAGCGCCTTCTCGGCGGCCAGCCGCTCGCTGGGGTCGTCGAACGAGGCCGGGTCGGGCACCGAGGCCGACAGCGGCGCGCCCTGGCCCGGGTTGGTGCCCCAGGTCACGAACGGGGACAGCTCGGCGGCGTCGATGTAGACCTCGTGGTCGAAGACGGCGTCCTCGTCGGTGCGCAGCGTCCTCCAGTACGCCACCGCGGCGTCCCAGTCGGCGCCCTTGGGCGCGTGCGGGCGCCCTTCCAGGTAGGCGAACGTGGTCTCGTCCGGCGCGATCATGCCGGCCCGGGCGCCCGCCTCGATGGACATGTTGCACACGGTCATCCGGGCCTCCATCGAGAGCTTCTCGATGGCCTGGCCGCGGTATTCGATCACGTACCCCTGGCCGCCGCCGGTGCCGATCCGGGCGATGATCGCCAGGATCAGGTCCTTGGCGGTGACGCCGTCCGGCAGCTCGCCGTCGACGGTGATCGCCATGGTCCTGAACGGCGCCATCGGCAGCGTCTGGGTGGCCAGCACGTGCTCGACCTGGCTGGTGCCGATGCCGAAGGCGAGCGCGCCGAACGCGCCGTGCGTGGAGGTGTGGCTGTCGCCGCAGACCACCGTGGTGCCCGGCTGGGTCAGCCCCAACTGCGGACCGACCACGTGCACCACGCCCTGCTCGACGTCACCGAGCGGGTGCAGCCGCACCCCGAACTCCGCGCAGTTCTTGCGCAGCGTCTCCAACTGGGTGCGGGAGACCGGGTCGGCGATCGGCTTGTCGATGTCGAGCGTCGGGGTGTTGTGGTCCTCGGTCGCGATGGTCAGGTCGGTCCGGCGGACCGTACGCCCGCTGAGCCGCAGTCCGTCGAACGCCTGCGGACTGGTCACCTCGTGCAGCAGATGCAGATCGATGTAGAGAAGGTCCGGCTCGCCATCGGCGCGCCGGACGACATGGTCGTCCCAGACCTTCTCCGCGAGTGTCCGTCCCATCGCTTTCCCTCCGGCCGGCTTCGTCGCCGGCCAACTCGTCCGAGTTCGGCGGCGTCCGTTCCCGCGTGCGCGGCCTCGGTGGGTACGGGCTCTGGCGCGTGCGGACATGGGTGTGGTGCGGTCACACCCGGACGCCGATCCGGCGTTGACCCCCAGCGTGACGGGTTCGCCGGAAAATTGAACTTGCGTTTCACACTGTGAGACGTAAGTATCGTTGCATGGACAACACTAGCGGCGTCGGCGTTCTCGACAAGGCGGCTGCGGTGCTCAGCGCACTGGAGTCCGGCCCGGCCACCCTGGCCGGGCTGGTCGCCGCGACCGGACTCGCCCGCCCCACTGCGCACCGCCTCGCTGTCGCGCTCGAACACCACCGCATGGTGGCCCGCGACATGCAGGGCCGTTTCATCCTCGGACCGCGCCTCGCGGAGCTTTCCGCCGCCGCGGGCGAGGACCGGCTGCTCGCTGCGGCCGGTCCGGTGCTCACGCACCTACGCGACGTGACCGGCGAGAGCGCCCAGCTCTACCGTCGCCAGGGCGACATGCGCATCTGTGTGGCCGCGGCGGAGCGGCTGTCCGGCCTGCGGGACACCGTCCCGGTGGGTTCCACGCTCCCCATGAAGGCCGGCTCCGCCGCCCAGGTCCTGCTCGCCTGGGAGGAACCCGAGCGGTTGCACCGGGGCTTGCAGGGGGCGCGATTCACCGCGACCGCGCTCTCCGGCGTCCGCCGGCGCGGCTGGGCGCAGTCCATCGGCGAACGCGAACCCGGCGTCGCCTCCGTCTCCGCGCCCGTCCGCGGCCCCTCCAACCGCGTCGTCGCGGCGGTCTCCGTCTCCGGCCCCATCGAGCGCCTCACCCGCCACCCCGGCCGCATGCACGCCCAAGCCGTCATCGACGCCGCCGCCCGCCTCACGGACGCCTTGCGCCGCAACGGCTCCTAGGCCCCGCCCACGCGGGTTCGCTCGCGCTGGCGGTCAGCCATTACTCCGTGGCCCGGTTCGCCCGTTCCGGGTTTCCGGGGTGGCCCCGGTGGCCCCTGTCGTGGTGACCGGTTCGCCCGGTTCGGGGTGTCGGGGCGCCTCCGGCGGGCCTCCTGCCCGGTGGGTGGTCGGTGGGTTTTTGGTTTGGTTCGGCACCGGGTGGGTTCGCCTATTGCCGGTACGGGGTCGGGGGCGCGCCGGGAGTGACTCCTCGCTCCCCGTATCCCCCACACTTGCGCTCCGGCTACTGGGTCGCTGCGGGGACACCCCCGGCACACCCCCTCCCGTCCGTTCGCGGGTGCCTCTCTTCGCGGGGGAGGGGGATTTGGGAGGTTGGGGTCACCCCGATCTCCCTCTCACCCCCTCCGTGCCGCAGCGCGGAACGATGCAGAACGGGGGCGTGCAGGGGTGTCCCCGCAGCGACCCAGCGGGGCGGCGGAAAGCCGAAGACGAAACGCGGAGCGAGGAGTCACCCCGGAGGGCCCCCGGACCCAGGGCAGACAGTGCGCATCCCGCACTGTACGAGTACAGCCACGGGGTGGGCGGGCGGGAAACACTGGACGTCAGCCACGACGAAACCGGGACCGGGGCCGCCCCGAGGAGGTAATGGCTGACCGCCAGCGCGAGCGAACCGGTCGCAACGGCCCCTACAACGCGAAAAAGGCCCCGAAGGGCCTTTCCCACTGGTACCCCCGACCGGATTCGAACCGGCGCTACCGCCTTGAGAGGGCGGCGTGCTAGGCCGCTACACAACGGGGGCCCTAGCGATCCCACTTGGAGATCCGTACCCCCGACCGGATTCGAACCGGCGCTACTGCCTTGAGAGGGCAGCGTGCTAGGCCGCTACACAACGGGGGCTTCCCTGACCGAAGATCAGGAGGAGAGACCGAGCTGAGCAAGATCTCTTGCTGGGGTACCAGGACTCGAACCTAGACTAACTGAACCAGAATCAGTCGTGCTGCCAATTACACCATACCCCACCAAAACTCAACCCCTTGGGGTTTTGTTTGGCTTGCGCTTCCCGCTCCGGCCTCTTGGCCTTCCCGGGCGGCGCAGGAAGAACATTACCCGATCGGGGGCGGTGCTCCAAAACGGGTTCCGGCGGGCCGTCGTGCCGCCCTGGCCTGCGGCCCTCCCGAGCCGCAGGTCAGGGCGGTACGACCCGGCCCAGCCAGGCGCGGACCCCTCGGGTTGCCCGTCCGGCCACCCCTCAAACCCCGGCCCCGCCGCCCCCTCACACGACCACCTCCGCCCACACCGTCTTCCCCGGCGCACCCACCCTCGGCACCACCCCCCACCGCGCCGCCACCTCCGCCACGATCCACAATCCCCGGCCCTCCTCAGCGTCCGGTCCGGGGACGCTCGGCCGCTCCGGCGGCATCCGGTCGCCCCGGGTGTCGGTCACCTCCACCCGCACGACCCCGTCCTCCGCCGCCAGCCGCAACTGGAAGTCACGCCCCGGCACGTGTCCGTGGTGCACCGCGTTCGCCGCCAGCTCGCCGACCACCAGCACCACGGCGTCGTACGCCGCACCGCCCGGCGAATACCCCCACCCCTCCAACCGCCGCGCCGCCAACCTCCTGGCCAGCCGCGCCCCACGCTCGGTCGGGGTGAAACACATCTCGAACTTCTCCGTCGAGGGAACTTTCGTCGTCACGCCTACGAGGCTGATCGACCCGCCCTAGCGTTTCCAGTAACGACGCCACTACAGGCGGTGCCTGTGCGCCGCCGTGTGACTGCTGTCCGGGCAGAGGGAGGGAACCCGCGCATGAAGATCCCAGACCAGAACGACGGACCCGCGTTCGAGGAAGACTCCGTCAACGAACTCCTCCGGTCCTTCGGCCGCCAGATGAAGATCCTCCGCGAGGCCGCCGGCCTGACCCAGGCCGAACTCGGCAAGAAACTCGGCTACTCCGAATCCGCCGTCAGCGCGGTCGAACGCGGCGCCCGCATCCCCCGCCCGGAGATGATCGAATCCGTCGACAAGGTCCTCCGCGCCCGTGGCCTCCTCCTCACCCGCAAACGCGAGATCGGCTACGCGCACTACCCCGCGTTCTTCCGCGACGCGGCACGGATCGAGGAGGAAGCCGTCGAGTTCCATCAGTACGCACCGCTGATCGTGCCCGGCATGCTCCAGACCGAGGACTACTCGCGGGCGATCTTCCGCATGTGGCGCCCTCGACGGCATGACGCGGAGATCGAGCAGTTGGTGGCGGCACGCATGGCCCGCCACGCACTCTTCGACCGCAAGCCCGCACCAACGTTGAGTTTCGTGCTGGAAGAGTCAGTGCTGCAACGTCGATTGGGCGGGGTAGAGGTACTACGTGGCCAACTCGAACACCTGCTCCTCGTCTGCGACGACCCCAACGTCGAGATCCAGGTGATGCCGACCCGCGTGAGCGACC
This sequence comes from Streptantibioticus cattleyicolor NRRL 8057 = DSM 46488, assembly GCF_000240165.1. Classification (NCBI taxonomy): domain Bacteria; kingdom Bacillati; phylum Actinomycetota; class Actinomycetes; order Kitasatosporales; family Streptomycetaceae; genus Streptantibioticus; species Streptantibioticus cattleyicolor. Next base: position 4,700,314 of record NC_017586.1, on the reverse strand, counting down.
ACGCTTGTGTGGACGGCCCGTTCACGTTGATGACGGCTCAGGGCCAGGAGCAGGTCGGCTACCTGGAGAGCCAGGGCTACGGCCGAGTGATCCATGATCAGGAAACCGTCCGCGAGTTGGCCGTCCGGTATGGAATCCTGCGGGCACAGGCGATGCCGCCCCTGGAGTCGATGCAGTTCATCGAGAAGCTTCTGCAAGGAGTGCTATGAGCATCCAGCAGCACGTTGGCCATCCGCTCACCTGGTTCAAGAGCAGCTACAGCGGTGGGTCGGGCGGGGACTGCGTAGAGGTCGCCGTCAACTGGACGAAGAGCAGCTACAGCGGCAGCGACGGCGGAGACTGCGTCGAGGTCGCCACGTGCCCGTCCGCCATCCACATCAGGGACTCCAAGGATCCGGACGGGGGGACGCTGACCGTGTCGCCGGAGGCGTGGGCCTCGTTCGTGGAGTTCGCGCGGGGGTTGTGAGCGGGTGAGAACGCCGGTGGCCGCCTCGAGGGGCGGCCACCGGCGTTTTCACGTGCGGGTGACGCGGACGCCGGTGACGCCGAGCAGCCCCGCGAGGGGAACGGTCGCGGAGCGCTGGGCGGGATCGACCGTGTAGCCGCCGGTGCGGAGGAGGTCGAGGAGGTGTTCGGCGAGCGGCATGACCATGTGGCGGCCCCAGCAGCGTTCGTTGGCGTGGCCGAAGGGGAGGTAGCCGCGTTGGTTGTCGCCGTCGAGGTCGGCCCAGCGGTCGGGGCGGAAGTCGTCGGGGTCGGGCCAGATGGCCGGGTCGCGGTGGCTGAGGAGCGGGAGGATCAGGATGTCGTCCGTGGCGCCGATGCGGGCGTCGATCGCGGGGAACTCCGGGGAGGCGACGCGCAGGATGTTCCAGGACGGCGGGAGGAGCCGCATGGACTCCAGGAGGATGTGCAGGTTGGGGGTGTCGTCGTCGAAGGGGGCGCCGAGCCAGAGCGCGTTGGCGACGAGGGTGGAGACGGTGAAGCAGACCGGCGCGGCGGCGCGGCGGTACAGGCCCATCGCGTGGCGGCGGTCGTTGTAGGTGCCGGCGGCGGTGGTGAGGCCGCCGAGGCGGGAGAGCGACGGTTCGGGGCTGAGCGGGCGGGCGGCGCCGGTGGCGATGACCGACCAGGTGAGTTTGGTGGTCAATTCGAGTTTGCGGTCGACGAGTACCCGGAGCCGGTAGGGGTCGGCGCCGAAAACCATGTCGCGGAGGTATACGTGGCCGACGTGCGGCCATTCTCCGGAGAGGTCGATGTTATTCGGCGCGGGTTTTTTCAGCGCGGCCTTGACGTCGTGGGAGACGGCCTGCATGACGGTGGCCGCCTCGGTGCGGCTGATGGAGCGGCCTTGCAGGGGTTTGAACGTGGGGCGTTCGTTCTCGTTGGCGGGCCTGCTCGCCAGCAGGGTGTCGATGAGGTCGGCCCCGGCGATCCCGATCGTCCCCGGGTCGAGCCGGAAGAGGTCCGACCCCCGGCGTTCGCGCAGGAGTTGGTCGATCCTCGGGGTGAACACGGTGACCCGGCCGCGCCGGTCGGTTGCGGAAACAGCCATCGGTGGAGGTCTCCCAGCGAAGACGGCCGCGCGCCCGGCGAACCCCGCCGGACGCGCGGCCGGAGCCGTCAGTACCAGATGTACCAGGCGTACGACTTCAGGCTCTTCTCCACGCCCAATTTCCGCTTGATCGCGCCGACAAGCTTCATGACAGCACCTCCGATTCGACGGTGAAACTGACCGAGCCGTGCACAAAATCCAGCGGAACCGGACGGTAATTTCAACCTGCAACCATCCTCGCGGCCCCGCTGCGGAAGAGTAGAGCCCAGCCCGCGTGCATATGTCAATGGCCTGATCACCGCCTTACCGGCGGAAACGTGAGCGCCCCGTCAGTGCGCCCAGTCGTTGAGCGGCCCGGTGGCGAGCGCGATGCCGACGGGATCGGGCAACACGATTGCCCGGCCGAACGCCACCGCTTCCGTGCGCTGGTAACCGGAGCTGTGAGGGCGCGAGCGGACGAGCACGCATCCGTCGTCCCGGTCGACGACCAGGAGGACGGGGATCCCGCTCTCCGCGTACGCCCGCGTCTTTCCGGCCAGGGTGTCGGAGGCGCGCGAGGTCACCTCGACCGCCATCAGCACCTTGCCGGGGGCGCCCCACTCCCCCTCGCCCGCGAGACCGCCCGAGGGGAGGAGGACGCCGTCCGGACGGGCGTAGTCGTTCCGGTCGGTCCCGGCCCTCAATCCCCGACCGCAGTAGAGCCACAGGTCAGGACGCGTCTGGACGCAGACGCAGGTGAGCCACTGCATGATCATGCCGTGGTTGCCGTCGCGGCCCGGCCGCTCGTGCGGGCGGCCACGCACGAACTCCAGTTGCAGTCCCGCCCCGATGCGGGCGGCGCAACGCGCCAGTTCTTCGAACTCCTCCGGGAACACCCGCCGCCCCCCTGAACGCGAAGATGCCGTCTGCGCAACGACCACGTTGCGCAGACGGCACGCGTCCGGCGGCGGGAAGCCGTCCGCTACGACGTCAGCTTCGCCAGCGCAGCGTCCACGCGCTGGAGGGTGCGGTCGCGGCCGAGGACTTCGAGGGATTCGAAGAGCGGCAGGCCGACGGTGCGGCCGGTGACGGCCACGCGGAGGGGGGCCTGGGCCTTGCCGAGCTTGAGGCCGTGTTCCTCACCGGCGGCGAGGACGGCGGCCTTGAGGGATTCGGCGTTCCAGTCGGCGTCGGCGAGGTTGGCGCGTACCGAGCGGAGCAGGGCGTCCGAGCCCTCCTTCATCGCCTTCTGCCACGACGCCTCGTCCTCGACGGGCTGGTCGAGGAAGAGGAAGTCGACGTTGGCGGTGATGTCGGAGAGGACGGTGAGCCGGGTCTGCGCGTGCGGGGCGATCGCGTCGAAGGCGGCGCGGTCGAACGCCTCGGGGGCCCACGGGGCGAACGGCGCGGTCAGCCACGGCTCGCAGGCGGCGATGAACGCGGGCAGGTCGAGCCGGCGAATGTGGTCGGCGTTGACCGCCTCGGCCTTCTTCAGGTCGAAGCGGGCCGGGTTGGCGTTGACCGCCGTGATGTCGAAGGCGGCGACCATCTCGTCCAGGGTGAAGATGTCGCGGTCGGCGGCGAGCGACCAGCCCAGCAGCGCCAGGTAGTTGAGGAGGCCCTCGGGGAGGAAGCCGCGCTCGCGGTAGAGGTTGAGCGAGGACTGCGGGTCGCGCTTGGAGAGCTTCTTGTTGCCCTCGCCCATCACGTACGGCAGGTGGCCGAAGTGCGGGATCGTGCCGTTGCCGACGCCGATCTGGGCGAGCGCCCGGTACAGGGCGATCTGCCGCGGGGTGGAGGAGAGCAGGTCCTCGCCGCGCAGTACGTGGGTGATCTCCATCAGCGCGTCGTCCACCGGGTTGACCAGGGTGTACAGCGGCGCGCCGTTGGCCCGCACGATGCCGTAGTCCGGCACGTTCTCCGGGGTGAAGGTCAGCTCGCCGCGCACCAGGTCGGTGAAGGTGATCGGCTCGTCCGGCATCCGGAAGCGGACGATGGGCTCGCGGCCCTCGCGGCGGTAGGCGTCGATCTGCTCGGCGCTCAGGTCGCGGCAGTGGCCGTCGTAGCCGGAGGGGCGGCCGGCGGCGCGGGCGGCCTCGCGGCGCTCGTCGAGTTCGCCGGTGGTGCAGAAGCACTCGTAGGCGTGGCCGGCCTCGCGCAGCCTGCGGGCGACGTCGGCGTAGACGTCCATCCGCTGCGACTGCCGGTAGGGCGCGTGCGGCCCCCCGGTCTCGGGGCCCTCGTCCCAGTCGAGGCCGAGCCAGCGCAGCGAGTCCAGCAGCTGGAGGTAGGACTCCTCGGAGTCGCGGGCCGCGTCGGTGTCCTCGATGCGGAAGACCAGGGTGCCCTTGTGGTGGCGGGCGAAGGCCCAGTTGAACAGGGCGGTGCGGACCAGGCCCACGTGCGGGTTGCCGGTCGGCGAGGGACAGAACCGGACGCGTACGGGGGCGTCGGGGGAAACGGTTGATGCGCTAGCCACGCTTGATCACCTTGTTGGCGAGAGTGCCGATGCCTTCGATGGTGACGGCGACCTCGTCGCCGACGTTGAGGGGGCCGACCCCGGCCGGGGTGCCGGTGAGGACGACGTCGCCGGGCAGGAGCGTCATGGCCTCGGTGAGGTTGACGATCAGCTCGGCGATGCCGTGGATCATCTGGCTGGTGCGGCCGGCCTGCCGCAGTTCGCCGTTGACCGTGCACGTGATGGCGAGGTCGGCGGCGGTCTTCGGGTCGATGCCGGTCTCCACCCAGGGGCCCAGCGGGCAGGCGGCGTCGAACCCCTTGGCCCGGGCCCACTGCTTCTCGGTGCGCTGGACGTCCCGTGCGGTGAGGTCGTTGGCGCAGGTGTAGCCGAGGATCACCTCGTGGGCGCGGTCCAGCGGCACCTCGCGGCACATCCGTCCGATCACCACGGCCAGTTCGGCCTCGTGGTGGAGCTCCCGCGAGAACGTGGGGTACGGCACCGGGTCGCCGGGGCCGACCACGGAGGTGGAGGGCTTGAAGAAGGCGAACGGCGCCGGGGGGACCTCGTTGCCGAGTTCGGCGGCGTGCTCGGCGTAGTTGCGGCCGATCGCGACGACCTTGCTGGGCAGGACGGGCGGCAGCAGCCGGACCTTGTCCAGCGGGACCTTGGTGCCGCTGCGTTCGAACTCGGCGAAGGGGATGCCCTTGATGATGTCGATGACGAGCGATTCCGGCTGCGCCGGGTCGCCCTCGACCACGCCGAAGGCCACGTTGCCGTCGATGGAGAATCTCGCGATGCGCACGGGAAGCGCTGCCCCTCACTGGCGATGGCTGGAGACTGACGCTCCAGGTTATCGCCCTGTTTGCACCGGGACGCGCACGCGCAGCGCGCAGCGCGGGCCGCCCGTGGCGGGCGGCCCGGCGGGCGGGCGGCGGGTCAGTCGCGCGGCTGCGCCTGGCGGGGCAGCTCGTTGAGGACGGTGCGCCGGGGGTTGGCGGTGCGGGCCGGCAGCGGTTCGGTGCTCGCCTCGGGGAGGGCCGGCGGCTGCGGCGCCTGCTCGTCGGCGTCCTTCAGGTGCGCCAGGGTGGTGCGGCGCGGGTTGGCTATCGGACGCATGAGCATGGTCGTCTTCACGGTGCGGTCCAGACCTCTGGAGTCGGGCGCCGGCGTACGGCGCGGGTTGGCAGTCTTCGGCCTCGGGTAAAACGCCAGGCTATGCGTGTGGATTCCGCCGTTTCCGTGACACTGGCAACGAATTGCCTGTGATTTTGCTCACGAAGGACCCGGCAAACCCGGCAAATCACTCGGGCTATTCCGGTCAACGAAAGCGACATCCGGGACTTCCCGCACAGAATCTCCGCCGATCGGTGTTACCGGGACGGCCCGGCCGTGGAGTGGGCTCGCGGTAAAAGTCCGTTATCGCCGACATGATCGTCACCGCTGGTCCACACCACATGTGCGTACGGTAACCGTGGTCACAGGGTGGTCTACGGCCCTTGTTGGAGTTCCCGGCCTGTGCTGGAATTCCACGGACCGCCGCGACCATTCGACCGGCAGCAGGGGGGCGCAAGGACGCGTCGAGCGGCGGTGGCCTAAGGGCATCCGCGGGTCGGCCGGTTACGGCAGACCGCGGGACCCAAGACTCACACCGTCCCGCCGCCCGCGCGGGGGACGCCTGGTCCAGAGGTTGCGACGCTAGTGCAGGGACGTTTCAAGAAGGATGGCGGCACTGCGGGTGACCCGGAGCCGCGCGGCGGAGCCGGCCGCGGCACCGAACCGCGGCATCCGGAGGGCGCGATCACCGTGGCGGGAGGGCAGCCGGGCCCCCAGGCCGGCCCGCTGTCCGCCGGTGCGGCGACGCCCGCCGCGGGCTCCGACGTGGAGCCGCCCGCCACCGGTGCCCCCCAGGGCAAGCACGCCTCAAAACTGGCGATGCGCAACTGGTCGATCCGCACCCGGCTGGTCTCCCTGGTGACCCTCCCGGTCGTCGCCGCCACCGCCCTCGGTGGCCTGCGCATCCAGGAGACGCTGAATTCCGTCACGCAGCTGGACCACATGAAGCTGCTGACCGAGATGACCGGTCACGCCACCAAGCTGGCCGACGCCCTCCAGGACGAACGGGACAGCTCCGCCGGTCCGCTGACCGCCCGTAACCCGCGCGACGACCGCGTCGTCGCCTCCCGGCAGGCCACCGACCGCGAGATCCAGGGCTTCCGCAACGCCACCGACGACATCGACACCAGCGACAGCGCGCTGGTGGGCGTGCGCAGCACCATCCTGGACATCACCCGCCAGCTGCAGAGCCTCAAGCAGATCCGCAGCAGCGCGTACTCCAACGACCAGTACATCTCGCAGACGGTCAGCGGCTACAACCAGCTGATCGACTCGCTGCTGTCGCTCTCCCAGGACATGGCGCAGGCGACCAGCAACAGCGACATGATCCGCAGCACCCGGGCCCTGGCGGCGTTTACATCCGCCAAGGAGTACGAGTCGATGCAGCGCGCGGTCATCTCCGCCGCGCTGGCCAACCCGGCCGGACCCCAACTGTCCAACAGTGACCGGCTCTTCGCCCAGACCGCCTCGGACAGCGAGAACTCCGAGATCAAGCGGTTCTCCGAGATCTACGGCACCGGCTCCGCCGAACTGCTCAAGGCGCTCGACGGCGGCAACGTGGTGATCACCCAGGCCGACCAGTTCCGCGACCGGGTGCTGAAGTCGCAGAACGGGATCACGCAGGAGAAGAAGTCGTACCTCGACTGGTACGACCAGGCCGACACCAAGATGCAGGAGATGTCCCGCATCGAGGCCGAGCTGCTGGACCAGATGCAGCAGCGCGCGCTCGCCCTGCGGGCCGGGGCGCAGCAGGACGCGCTGATCAACGGTGCGCTGATCCTGCTCGTCCTGGGCATCTCGCTGGTCGGCGCGTTCGTGGTGGCCCGCTCCATGATCCGTTCGCTGCGGCGCCTCCAGGACACCGCGAAGGACGTCGCCAACAAGCGCCTGCCCGACCTGGTCCGGCAGCTGTCGGAGACCGACCCGCAGGACGTGGACACCTCCGTGGAGTCCATCGGCATCAACACCGGCGACGAGATCGGCCAGGTGGCGCGGGCCTTCGACGACGTGCACCGGGAGGCCGTGCGACTCGCGGCCGAACAGGCGCTGCTGCGGGGCAACGTCAACGCGATGTTCACCAACCTCTCGCGCCGCAGCCAGGGTCTGATCCAGCGTCAGCTCTCGCTCATCTCCGAACTGGAGTCCCGCGAGGCCGACCCGGACCAGCTCTCCAACCTCTTCAAGCTCGACCACCTCGCCACCCGTATGCGCCGCAACGGTGAAAACCTCCTGGTGCTCGCGGGTGAGGAGCCGGGCCGCCGGTGGACCCGGCCGGTCCCGCTGGTCGACGTGCTCCGCGCCGCCGCCTCCGAGGTGGAGCAGTACGAACGCATCGAGCTGACCACCGTGCCGCCCACCGAGGTGGCCGGCCGGGTCGTCAACGACCTCGTCCACCTCCTCGCCGAGCTGCTGGAGAACGCCACCTCGTTCTCCTCGCCGCAGACCAAGGTGCGGGTCACCGGTCACGCGCTGCCGGACGGCCGGGTGCTGGTGGAGATCCACGACACCGGTATCGGTCTGTCCCCGGAGGACCTGGCCGACATCAACGAGCGGCTGGCCAACCCGCCCACGGTGGACGTCTCGGTCTCCCGCCGGATGGGTCTGTTCGTGGTCGGCCGCCTCTCGCTGCGCCACGGCATCCGCATCCAGCTGCGCCCGTCGGACTCCGGCGGTACCACCGCGCTGGTCATGCTGCCGGTGGAACTGACCCAGGGCGCCGGCAAGCCGGCCGCCGGGCAGGGCGGGCGCGGCCCGGGGATGCCGCCGGCCGGTCCGGGCGGCGCCCCGCAGGGCGGCCAGGGCCGCCCCGGCGCCGGTGCGCGGGCCGCCCGTGGCGCGCAGCTCGGCGCGGCGATGTCGCAGGCCCGCGGCCAGGTGCCCGGTGGCGGACAGCGTCCGGCGCTCGGCACCGACGGCGGTCCGCAGCAGCCGCCGCGCGGCCGTACCGGCTCCGGGCTGCCCACCCGCGGCGGCGGCACCGTGCCGCCGGCCGCCCCCGGGCAGGACCCGGCCGACCGTCCCGCGCCCAGCTGGGCCCAGCGCGACCAGGGCCCGGACGGACCGCGCGGCCACGACGACGTGGAGTCCACCGCCCAGTTCGAGCGCCCCGACTTCTCCGGCCCCGCCCCCCGGGACCGCGAGGGGCGGGCGCGGGAGAACGCGCGGCGCACCGGCGAGTTCCCGGCCGTCCCCGATCCGCAGGCCACCGGCGAGTTCCGGGCGATGCCCGACCCGCAGGCCACCGGCGAGTTCACGATGCCGCACGCCACCGGGGAGTTCCGGGCGGCGCCGGATCCGCAGAGCACCGGTGAGTTCGCGGCGCCGCACGCCACCGGCGAGTACCGGGCGATGCCCGACCCGCACGCCACCGGCGAGTTCGCCGCGCCGCAGCAGCAGGCCCCGGTGGCCCCGGCCGGTTCGGGGTCGGACGTCTTCGGCGCGCCGCGCGGCGGGATCGACTTCTTCGCGGCCGGTGCCGACGGTGCCCCGCGGGGTACGCGGCCGGTGCCGCCGGAGTCGTTCGGTCCGCCCCGCACCCCCGCGGCGCCGGACTCGGGCGCGCCGCGGCGCCGGGAGGCCCAGTTGCCGCCGGCCGCCGAGCCGATGGCGCTGCCCCCGGCCGGCGTCCCCTCCGACGCCCGGTCCCCGATCTTCGAGTCGCTGGAGTCGGACTGGCGCGGACGGCACACCCAGGCCGGTCCCGCGGCGGGCTCCACCCCGTCCCCGTCCGCCGCGCCGGAACAGCCGGCCGGTGGCGCGGAGGACACCGGGCAGTGGCGCAGCACCCCCAACGACGAGGGGTGGCGCCGCGCCGAGCAGGTACGCGAGCCCGCGGCGGGCGGGATCACCTCCTCCGGCCTGCCGCGCCGGGTGCCCCGGGCCAACCTGGTGCCCGGCACCGCGCAGCAGACCCCGGGCGAGACGACGGCCCCGCAGGTGTCGCGCGCCCCCGACGACGTACGCGGCCGGCTGACCAATCTGCGCCGCGGCATCCAGCAGGGCCGCAGCGCCGGCACCGGCCGGATGGACGGACGTGCCCCCGGCGGTGCATTCCACGGCGGCACCAATCACCAGCAGGAGCGTTAGTTGAGTCCGATGAGCCAGGCGGCACAGAATCTGAACTGGTTGATCACCAACTTCGTGGAGAACACCCCGGGGGTCTCCCACACGGTCGTCGTGTCCGCCGACGGCCTGCTGCTGGCCATGTCCGAGGGGTTCCCCCGCGACCGCGCCGACCAACTCGCCGCCGTCGCCTCGGGGTTGACCTCGCTGACGGCCGGCGCCTCGCGCATCTTCGAGGGCGGCTCCGTCAACCAGACGGTCGTCGAGATGGAACGCGGCTTCATGTTCATCATGTCCATCTCCGACGGTTCCTCGCTGGCCGTACTCGCCCACCCGGAGTGCGACATCGGCCTCGTCGGCTACGAAATGGCGCTCCTCGTCGACCGGGCGGGCAGCGTCCTCACCCCCGACCTGCGCGCCGAGCTCCAGGGCAGCCTGCTCGGGTGAGCTTGAGACCCTCTCCAACTCCCCCCACGCACACGTGCCACTGAAGCTTCCGCCCGGAGGACAACCAGATGACCCCGCCACCCGCCTCGCCCGGCCCGTACGGCTACGCTCACGACGAGCCGTACGGCGGTGACGGCGACCAGCCGCTGGTCAGGCCGTACGCCATGACCGGCGGCCGGACCAGACCCAGATATCAGCTCGCCATCGAGGCGTTGGTGAGTACCACCGCCGACCCGATGCACTACCAGACGATGCTCCCGGAGCACCAGCGGATCTGCCATCTGTGCATGGAGATCAAGTCGGTCGCGGAGATCTCCGCGCTGCTGGCCATCCCGCTGGGTGTGGCCCGCATCCTGGTGGCGGACCTGGCGGAGGCCGGCATGGTGGCGATCCACCAGCCGGGCGGTGGCGAGGCCGGCGGGCAGCCGGACGTGACGTTGCTGGAGAGGGTGCTCAGTGGACTTCGGAAGCTCTAGCGGCGTGGCCCGCTCCACCACCTCCGCGAAGATCGTGGTGGCGGGCGGCTTCGGCGTGGGCAAGACCACGTTCGTCGGCGCCGTCTCCGAGATCAACCCGCTGCGCACCGAGGCGGTGATGACGGCCGCGTCCGCCGGGATCGACGACCTGAGCAAGGTCACCGACAAGACCACGACCACCGTGGCGATGGACTTCGGCCGCATCACCCTCGACGACGACCTGATCCTGTACCTGTTCGGCACCCCCGGGCAGGACCGCTTCTGGTTCATGTGGGACGACCTGGTGCGCGGCGCCATCGGCGCGGTGGTGCTGGTGGACACCCGGCGGCTGGCGGACTGCTTCCCGGCGGTGGACTACTTCGAGAACTCCGGGCTGCCGTTCGTCATCGCCCTCAACGGCTTCGACGGGTACCAGCCGTACACCCCGGACGAGGTCCGCGAGGCGCTCCAGATCGGGCCGGAGACCCCGATCATCACCACCGACGCCCGCCATCGCGGCGAGGCCAAGAGCGCGCTGATCACCTTGGTGGAACACGCGCTGCTGGCCCGGCTGAAGTAGCTCAAGTGGCCCTTTTCCCGGCCGAGTTGTGACCGGGCGGGCCGGGTGTGTCGTCGGACACGGCCGGTCCGCCCGTTCATAACGTTTCGACAGACAATCCCCACCGCGCGACCACCGCGCGCACACGAATCACTCCACACTGCTCACTCAAGCCAGGAGTTTTGCCGTCGAATTGAGCTTATGCCCCTTTTAGGCGCCCGCCGTCGAGGCCACGGGATGCGTTTCCAGACGTTTGGAAAGCACCCGCGTGACGTGCTGGAATTCGTTCGAACCAGCGAGTAGATACGGCGGCACGTCGGTGTGTCGGCGCCGAGAGGTTGTTGGTCGAGTGAGGAACAAGCGGAAGCGGCCGGAGCAGGCGGAGCCGGCCCGGGGCAACTTCACCCCGCCGCCGGGCACCGGCGGTGGGGCGCAGCCGTCCCCGGGCGAGACGGGGGCACCCGCACGGCCGTCCGGCGGGCGGTTCTCCCCGGGCAACTGGCGGGTGCGCACCCGGCTCAACGCCATCCTGCTGATCCCCGTCCTCGTGGCGCTGGTGGTCGGCGGCTTCAACGTCAACAGCGCGGTGGACCGCTGGAGCCAGGCTGACGACGCCTACCGGACGGCGATGCTCGTCCGGGCCGCGGCGACCTACAGCCACGCATTGATAGACGAACGGGACCGCACGGTGGTTCCCCTGCTCAAGGGGGACGACAAGAACTCCGCGGTGCTCCAGGCCCGGGCCGCCACCGACGACGCCGCCCGGCAGTTCGAGGACACGGTGCGCCAGGCGCCCGGCACCCCCGACCTCCAGCGCCGGCTGGCCGCCTTCCGGCAGGTGCAGGGGAGGCTGCCGACGCTGCGGCAGAACGCCTTCACCGCCAAGCTCCCCGGCGTGCAGACCGAGGAGGGGTACGTCGAGGTCCAGCACCCGCTGATGGAGTTCGCCAACGACCTCGGCTTCGGCACCAGCAACATCACCTCCTACGGCCGCACGCTGTACGCGATCTCGCTGGCCAAGGCCGCCGAGTCGCTGACCCGGGCGATCGGCACCCACATCCTCACCGAGGGCCCGGTGCCGGCGGCGGAGCTGAAGACCCAGCAGACCGCGCTCGCCTCCTACGCGTACCTGGAGAACATCGCGCTGGAGGAGTACAAGGGCGGTGGCACCCCGGAGGACCTGGGGCGCCTCCAGGACGCGGTGGCCGCGGCCGAGGCCAAGGGCAAGCAGCAGCTGGAGCAGGCGCGCGGCGCCCAGGCGGCGCAGGGCGGCACCTTCACCGCGCCGCCGGACCGCGCCACCATGGTCAAGCTGATCGCCTCCGGCGCCTCCCCGGCCGCGCTGCGCGCCAAGGGGGTCACCCCGCAGTCGTGGTGGGCCGCGACCACGCTGGGCTTCGACGCCTACCGGTCGATCGAGTCGCACCTGGCTGACCAGGCCGCCACCGACGCGCAGCAGATCTCCTCGGACGCCAGGACCAACGCCATCGTCAACGCCGCCGCCGTGCTCCTCGGGGTGCTCGCCGCCTTCGTGGTGGCCGGTCTGATGGCCCGCGCGATGTCCAACCGGATGCGCCGGCTGCGCTCGGCCGCCTTCGAGGTCGCCGAGCAGCGGCTGCCCGCGCTGGTGGACCAGTTGTCCCGTACCGATCCGGGCCGGGTGGACACCCGGGTGACCCCGATCCCGATCACCACCGGTGACGAGATCGGCGAGGTGGCCCGCGCCTTCGACCAGGTGCACCGGGAGGCGGTGCGGCTCGCCGCCGAGCAGGCCATGCTCCGCGGCAACGTCAACGCGATCTTCACCAACCTCTCGCTGCGCAACCAGGGCCTGATCCAGCGGCAGTTGGCGCTCATCACCGACCTGGAGAACAACGAGGCCGACCCGGACCAGCTGGAGAACCTCTTCCACCTGGACCACCTGGCCACCCGTATGCGCCGCAACGGCGAGAACCTGCTGGTGCTCGCGGGCGAGGAGCCCGGCCGCCGGTGGAACCAGCCGGTGCCGCTGGTGGACGTGGTGCGCGCCGCCGCCTCCGAGGTGGAGTCCTACGAGCGCATCGAGATATCCGGGGTGCCGGAGACCGACATCCACGGCGCGGCCGTCACCGACCTGGTGCACCTGCTGGCCGAGCTGCTGGAGAACGCCACCTCGTTCTCCTCGCCGCACACCCGGGTCACGGTGACCGCGACCCGGCTGCCGGACGGCCGGGTGATGATCGAGATCCACGACAAGGGCATCGGGCTCACCGCCGAGGACTTCGCCGACATCAACCACAAGCTCGCCGATCCGCCCACGGTGGACGCCGAGGTCTCCAAGCGCATGGGCCTGTTCGTGGTGGGCCGCCTCGCCGACCGCCACGGCATCCGGGTGCAGCTGCGCCCGTCGGGCGAACAGGCGGGCACCACCTCGCTGGTGATGCTGCCGGAGCCGATCACCCACGGTGGCGGCGGCGAGGAGGACGAGCCGGGCGGCGACTTCCAGGTCTCCCGCCGGATGCCGGAGCACAGCGCCTCGGACTTCCACAGCGGGGAGTTCACCGCCGCGGAACTCGGCTTCGACGAGCGCTCCTTCGAGGTGCCGGACGACGCGCGGGCGCTGGACCCGGTGGGCCGTTCGCTGCTGCGCGAGGAGCGCCGGGCCGCGCTGGACCGCCGGCGCGGCGACGAGGACGCCCCCGCGCCGCACGACGAGGCCGCCCCGGCCGATCCGTCCGCCTTCGGCGGCTTCCCCTCCCCCGGGCAGGGCTTCGACCAGCCGCAGGGCTTCGACCAGCGGACCGGCTTCACCCCGCAGCCGGGGTACGACCAGGGCCTGGGGCAGCAGGCCGGGTTCGAGCAGCCGGGGTTCGAGCAGGCCGGCTTCGGCCAGGGCTTCGAGCAGCGGCCCGAGTACCCGCAGCAGGGCTGGCAAGGCGCCGAAGCGGAATACCAGCAGACCTCGTGGGACCCGGGATACTCGCAGGGCACCTGGGCCAACCGAGTTGAACCGGAATCCCCCACGGGTGCTCCGGAGGGCGTAGGCTACGACACGCCGCGCAACGGGTCCTCCGCCGACAGCCCCGACTCCGCGACCCCGGGCCCCGACGGGCCTGGGGAGACCACCGCGGCGGGGCTGCCCCGGCGGGACCGGCAGCGGCCGTGGCCGCCGTCGGCCTCCGGCGCCGGCGAGACGTCCTCCCTCTTCGACGGAGCGCCCCGGTCCGACCGGACGGACGACGACGAGTGGCGGTCGGCCAACGACGAGAACTGGCAGCGGGCCGAACAGGTCAAGCTGCCCAAGGCGGGCGGAGTGACCTCCTCCGGTCTCCCCCGCCGGGTACCGCGGGCGAACCTCGTCCCCGGTGCCGCACAGCAGACCCCGCAGGGCGGCCCACAGGTCTCCCGCGCCCCGGAGGACGTCCGCGGCCGGCTGAGCAATCTGCGCCGGGGCGTCCAGCAGGGCCGCACCGCGGGGTCCGACACACCGTCCACCCCAACTGACAGCCAGGGCCTCGGCCCCAACCACCAGGAGCGTTAGTTGAGTCCGATGAGCCAGGCGGCACAGAACCTGAACTGGTTGATCACCAACTTCGTGGAGAACACCCCGGGGGTCTCCCATACCGTGGTGGTTTCCGCCGACGGCCTGCTGCTCGCCATGTCCGAGGGCTTCCCCCGCGACCGCGCCGACCAACTCGCCGCCGTCGCCTCGGGGTTGACCTCGCTGACGGCCGGCGCCTCGCGCATCTTCGAGGGCGGCTCCGTCAACCAGACGGTCGTCGAGATGGAACGCGGCTTCATGTTCATCATGTCGGTCTCGGACGGCTCCTCGCTGGCCGTGCTCGCCCACCCGGAGTGCGACATCGGCCTCGTGGGCTACGAGATGGCGCTGCTCGTCGACCGGGCGGGCAGCGTCCTCACCCCTGATCTCCGTGCTGAGCTGCAAGGAAGCCTGCTCGGCTGATTCAACTGCCGGACATGTGTGCGCTGATGCGCCGACGTTCCGTAAGGTTCCTCAGGCGCATCAACAGCCGGACAGGTCCGACGGTCCCGAGGCGGGACGGTGATCGGCACCCGCCAAGGAGGAGGAGGAATCGTGGCAACGCCCCCAGGCGGACACCCGTACGGCGGTCAGCACCAGCCACCGAACCGCTACAACTTCCCTTCCGCGCCCAGCCCGCAGGCCGACCCCGCCTCGCCGTACGGCACGGCCGGGCCGTACGGCGGGCCCGGGTGGCAGCAGGAGCCGCCCGCCCCCGGCCCGGTGCCGCCTCGGCACGGCCGCCGGGCGCGGCCCACCCCGGTCGGCTCCGACCAGCAGCCGCTGGTGCGCCCGTACGCCATGACCGGCGGCCGGACCAGGCCGCGCTACCAGCTGGCCATCGAGGCGCTGGTGTCCACGACGGCCGACGACAGCCGGCTGCGCGGGCAGTTGCCGGAGCACCAGCGCATCTGCCAGCTGTGCCGGGAGGTCAAGTCGGTCGCGGAGGTCTCGGCTCTTCTCTCCATACCCCTCGGCGTCGCCCGAATCCTCGTCGCCGACCTGGCGGAGGCCGGACTCGTCGCCATCCACCAGCCCGGTGGCGACGAAGCCGCCGGCGGACAGCCAGATGTGACACTGCTCGAAAGGGTGCTCAGTGGACTTCGCAAGCTCTAGCGGTGCAGCCCGCTCCACCACCTCCGCGAAGATCGTGGTGGCGGGCGGCTTCGGCGTGGGCAAGACCACGTTCGTCGGTGCCGTATCGGAGATCAACCCGCTGCGTACCGAAGCCGTGATGACGTCCGCCTCCGCGGGCATCGACGACCTGACGCACGCGCCGGACAAGACCACGACGACCGTGGCGATGGACTTCGGCCGCATCACGCTGGACGAGGACCTGATCCTGTACCTGTTCGGCACCCCGGGGCAGGATCGTTTCTGGTTCATGTGGGACGACCTGGTGCGCGGCGCCATCGGCGCGATCGTGCTGGTCGACACCCGGCGGCTGGCGGACTGCTTCCCGGCGGTGGACTACTTCGAGAACTCCGGGCTGCCGTTCGTCATCGCCCTCAACGGCTTCGACGGCAACCAGCCGTACGCCCCGGAAGAGGTGCGCGAGGCGCTCCAGATCGGGCCGGAGACCCCGATCATCACCACCGACGCCCGCCACCGCGGCGAGGCCAAGAGCGCGCTGATCACCCTGGTCGAGCACGCGCTGATGGCCCGGCTGCGCTGAGCGCCGGAACGACGAAGAGGTCCCCGCGGACGACTTCGGTCCGCGGGGACCTGCTGCGTTTCGGGCGGGCGCCGCGTCAGGCGACGGCCTGCCAGGAGTGGGCCGACTGGAAGCCGGGGCTGCGCTCCAGGCGCCGCCAGTGGGCCACGGCCCGTACCGGCTCGGGGCGGGCCGGGCGGGCGGCGCAGGCGCGGGCGAGCAGCACGGCGGTGATGGCGGCCAGTTCCTCGGGCTCGGCGTGGCCGCGTTCGACGCGCACGAGCGGCTCGGCGGGGGTGCTCACAGGATGCTCTCCTCCAGGAATCTTCCGGTACCCGGAACTACTGCGGGGGGTTGCCGTGCTTGCGGGACGGCAGGTCGGCGTGCTTGGTGCGGAGCATGGCGAGCGAGCCGATGAGCACCGAGCGGGTCTCGGCGGGGTCGATGACGTCGTCGACCAGTCCGCGTTCGGCCGCGTAGTACGGGTGCATCAGCTCGGACTTGTACTCCTTGACCATGGCGGCGCGCATGGCGTCGGGGTCGTCGGCCTCGGCGATCTTCTTGCGGAAGATGACGTTGGCGGCGCCCTCGGCGCCCATCACCGCGATCTCGTTGGTGGGCCAGGCGTAGGTCAGGTCGGCGCCGATGGACTGCGAGTCCATCACGATGTAGGCGCCGCCGTAGGCCTTGCGCAGGATCACCGAGATCCGCGGCACGGTGGCGTTGCAGTAGGCGTACAGCAGCTTGGCGCCGTGCCGGATGATGCCGCCGTGCTCCTGGTCGACGCCGGGCAGGAAGCCGGGCACGTCGAGCAGGGTCACCAGCGGGATGTTGAAGGCATCGCACATCTGCACGAAGCGGGCGGCCTTCTCGGACGCCTCGATGTCCAGCACGCCGGCGAGCGCCTGCGGCTGGTTGGCGACGATGCCGACCACGTTGCCGTCGAGGCGGGCCAGCGCCACGATGATGTTGGTCGCCCAGCGCTCGTGGATCTCCAGGAACTCGCCGTCGTCGACGATCTCCTCGATCACCTTGCGCATGTCGTAGGCGCGGTTGCCGTCGGCGGGCACCAGGTCGAGCAGGGCCTCGGAGCGCCGGTCGGCGGGGTCGGCGGGCTCGACGGCCGGCGGGTTCTCCCGGTTGTTGCGCGGCAGCAGCGACAGCAGGTAGCGGACCTCTTCCAGGCAGCTCGCCTCGTCGTCGTAGGCGAAGTGGCACACCCCGGAGGTCTCGGCGTGCACGTCGGCGCCGCCGAGCCCGTTCTGGGTGACCTTCTCGCCGGTCACCGCCTGGACCACGTCCGGGCCGGTGATGAACATCTGGGAGGTCTCGCGGACCATGAACACGAAGTCGGTGAGCGCCGGCGAGTAGGCCGCGCCGCCCGCGCACGGGCCGAGCATCACCGAGATCTGCGGGATCACCCCGGAGGCCCGGGTGTTGCGCTGGAAGATGCCGCCGTAGCCAGCGAGCGCCGAGACACCCTCCTGAATCCGGGCGCCGGCGCCGTCGTTGAGGGAGATCAACGGCGCGCCCGCCGAGATCGCCATGTCCATGATCTTGTGGATCTTGGTGGCGTGGGCCTCGCCCAGCGCGCCGCCGAAGATCCGGAAGTCGTGCGCGTACACGAAGACGGTACGGCCGTGGACCGTCCCCCAGCCGGTGATCACGCCGTCGGTGTAGGGGCGCTTGGCCTCCAGGCCGAAACCGGTCGCCCGGTGCCGGCGCAGCGGCTCCACCTCGTGGAACGACCCCTCGTCCAGCAGCAGCCCGATGCGTTCCCGCGCGGTCAGCTTCCCCTTGGCGTGCTGCGCCTCGGTGGCCCGGTCACTCGGGCCCCGCTGCACCTGCTCGCGGATGGCGTGCAGTTCCGCCACCCGCCCACGCGCGTCACTCGCTTCGGCCGGCACCTCGTCCACAACGGTCATGTACCGACCTTACGAGCGCCCCGGCACGGGAATCGGCGTTGAATCCTCACACTGTCCGAGGCGACTTCATGGAGGGTCTCCACAGTCGGCCCACGGCACATGGCCTCACGTGCTGCGCCGAACGCGGTGATGTTTGTACCATCCGCACCACCGTGCGGCGGACTCGACCGGTGCCCGGACGGCGCGGCGGCGTGCCGCCGTCCGGGCGGCCGGTCTCCTCCACGGCCCGGCCGCGCGTGTCAGCGCCCGCCGGTGGCGCGGTGCAGCGCGAGTACCCGGCGGGCCTCGTCGACGTGCAGGTTCTCGATCATCCGGCCGTCCACGGTGACCACGCCACGGCCGGCCCGGGTGGCCTCCTCGAAGGCGTCGATGATCCGCCGGGCCCGGTCGACCTGGTCGGCGGAGGGGGCGAAGAGCCGGTTGCACGGCTCGACCTGGGCCGGGTGGATCAGCGTCTTGCCGTCGAAGCCGAGCTGGCGGCCCTGGACGCACTCGGCCTCGAACCCGGCGGCGTCCTTCACGTCGTTGTAGACCCCGTCCAGGATGACCTTGCCGTGCTCGCGGGCGGCGAGCAGCGCCAGCGACAGCCCGGTCAGCAGCGGGGCGCGGCCGGGGACGTGCTCGGCGTGCAACTCCTTGGCGAGGTCGTTGGTGCCCATCACCAGGACGGTCAGCCGCTGGGAGGCGGCGGCCACGGCGCGGGCGTCGAGCATCGCGCGCGGGGTCTCCACCATCGCCCAGATCGCGGTGCGGTCCGGGGCGCCGGCCGCCTCCAGGGCGCGTTCGACGGCGTGCACGGTGGCCGCCGACTCGACCTTGGGCACCACCACGGCGTCCGGCCCGGCCTCGGCGACGGCCCGCAGGTCGTCCTCGTGCCAGGCGGTGCCGGGGGCGTTGACCCGGATGGTGACCTCGCGGTGGCCGTACTCGCCCAAGGCCGCGGCGGCGGCGACCCGCTTGCGGGCCTTGGGCTTGGCGTCCGGGGCGACGGCGTCCTCCAGGTCGAGGATGAGGGCGTCGGCCGGGATGGACTTCGCCTTCTCCAGGGCCCGTTCGTTGGCCCCGGGCATGTAGAGCACGCTGCGGCGCGGACGCGGGTCGGGCTCGGTCATGGCGTGGTTCACTCCTCGTCCTGCGCGGCGGCGTAGGCGGCGGCGAGTTCCGGGTCGCGGGCGGCGAGTTCGTCCGCGAGCGAGACCACCACCCGGCACTGCTTGTACGTGGCGTCGTCCTGCATCTTGCCGTCGATCATCACCGCGCCGGTGCCGTCGCCCATGGCGGCGATCACCTTGCGGGCCCAGGCGACGTCGGCGGGGGCGGGCGAGAAGACCTTCTTGGCGATGGCGATCTGCACCGGGTGCAGCGACCAGGCGCCCACGCAGCCCAGCAGGAAGGCGTTGCGGAACTGGTCCTCGCAGGCGGTGGTGTCCTTGATGTCACCGAACGGGCCGTAGTACGGCAGGATCCCGTGCGCGGCGCAGGCGTCGACCATGCGGGCGATGGTGTAGTGCCACAGGTCCTGCTGGAAGGTGGCGCGCGGGGTGTCCTGGTCGCCGTGCGGGTCCTCGCGCACCAGGTAGCCGGGGTGGCCGCCGCCGACCCGGGTGGTCTTCATCCGGCGGCTGGCGGCGAGGTCGGCCGGGCCCAGCGAGATGCCCTGCATCCGCGGGCTCGCCCCGGCGATCTCCTCGACGTTGGCCACGCCGGTGGCGGTCTCCAGGATGGCGTGCACCAGGATCGGCCGGGTGATCCCCGCCTTCGCCTCCAGCTGGGCCAGGAGGCGGTCGACGTAGTGGATGTCCTCGGCGCCCTCCACCTTGGGCACCATGATCACGTCGAGCTTGTCGCCGACCTCGGTGACCAGGGTGACCAGGTCGTCCAGGACCCACGGCGAGTCCAGGCTGTTGATCCGGGTCCACAACTGGGTGGCGCCGAAGTCGACGGCCTTGGCGATCTCGACCAGTCCGGCCCGCGCGGCCTCCTTGCGGTCGGCGGCGACGGCGTCCTCCAGGTTGCCCAGCAGGACGTCGACCTGGGGGGCGATGTCGGGGACCTTGGCCGCCATCTTCGCGTTGCCCGGGTCGAAGAAGTGGATCATCCGTGACGGCCGGAAGGGCACCTCGCGCAGCGGGGCCGGCGCACCGACGGCCAGCGGGCGGAAGAAGTCCTTCGGAGAGCGCATGCAGTCTCCCTGGTCGGATCGAGGGGTGCGGTGGCCGCCGGCGTACCGGCGGCGCCATCCGGCCCTCACTCTAGGGGCGCCGGGGCGGTTACGTTACCGGTCGGTATCTGTGCCGTTGGTCACCGTCCGTGGCCCGTTCCTCAGCCGGTGCGCACCACGACGGTGCGGGTGGCGCAGGCGGTGCCGGGGTCCACCGCGATCTCCAGCGCCGGTGCGGTGCGGACCACCTCGACGCCCGGTCCCGCGGAGAGCACGCGGCGCACCGGATGCGCCCAGCGCAGCCGGACCGGGGTGCCGGTGCGGTCGGGGGCGGCCAGGTGGATCCGGGCGGTGGCACCGGTGCGGCGCAGCAGGACGCCGGCCGGGGCGGTGACGGTCAGCCGGGCGGCGGTGCCGGCGGTCCAGAAGTTGGCGGCGGTGACGCCGAGGGCGGGCACCTCGACGGCCTGCCGGCGACCGGAGTTGGCCAGCAGCCGCAGATGGCCCCGGTCGGCGGCGCGGGCGGCGGTGGCGTCCCTGCTCGCCCCCGGCATCAGCACGTAGGCGTAGGCCGCGCCGGACGGGTCGGTGCCGTGCGGGGTCCACAGGGTGAGGTAGCGCCGGGTGACCGGCTCGGTGGAGCCGCCCGGGTTGATCCGGCGCCAGGTGCCGGTCCGTTCCTCGCGCAGCGCGGAGAGCCGGGTGCCGCCGGGGAAGAGGTAGCCGCCGTGGCCGTCGAGGTGGGCCCAGCGGGCGTGCCGGAAGGTCGCGGTCCAGCCCTGCGCGCCGGGCTGCCGGACGCCGTCCACGGTGAGGACGGGGGTGCCGTGGGCGCCGAGGTCGCGGTTGTCCACCACGGTCTCCATCCCCGTGCCGTCCCGGCAGGTGATCCCGGCGCCGAGGCAGACCACCTCGTCGGCCAGCCAGAACCACGACTTGCGGGCGGTCAGGGTGGAGTCGAGCCCCTCCAGGTGCTGCCCGGTCACGGCGAACTCCCCGTCGGTGGTGCCGCCGGCCCAGTCGGTGTCGGGGCGGGCCGCGCCCCACTCGCCGCCCGCGCCGTCGGCGAGCCGCTTGCGCGAGACGGTGGTGCCGGGCAGCCGGTAGGGGTCGACGGTGGGCCAGAATCCGTCGCTGTACTGGCCGCCGCCGCGCTCCCCCGCCCACCACGTCAGCATCCCGTCGCCGGTGTGCCAGCCGCACGGGTTCTCCCCGTTGCCGGTCTCGTAGTACGCGATCCGGCGCGAGCACATCGACAGCGCGGCGGTCCAGCCGGGGCGGCGGTGCACCGCGCGGTCCATCGCGGCGAAGAGCCGGTGGCCGACGGGTTCGGGGCGGGCGGGGACGCGGCTGCGGGCGGCGGTGGCGAGCCGGGCGAGGTCGGCCACGCCGAGCCCCGGGTCGGTCAGCGCCGGGCGGTAGGTGTCACGGGCCACCCACCCCTTGACCAGGCCGTACCACCGGTCGCGGCGCGCGGCACCGGCGCTGTCGGCGAGCATCACGATGTGGGCCATGATGGCGTGGCCGCGCAGGTGGTCGTCGGCGGGTACGCCGCCGGGGTCGCCGGCCGCCAGCCCGCGGCTGACGGCACGCCCGCTGACCACGTCCATGACCAGGCCGTCGTGGAGGAAGGGCGCGTAGGCGTGCTCGACGGCGTCGAACACGTGGCCCCGGGCCGGGTCGGTGACCTGCCAGCTCGACCCGGCCAGCAGCGCGAACAGCCGGGCGAGGCCGTCGAGTTGGACCTCGCCGTAGGTTCCGGTGTAGGCGACGTACGTGTGCTGGACGAACGAGCCGTCCGCGTAGAGTCCGTCGCCGCTGGTGACGTAGGGGAACACCGGCGAGAGCGCGTCCCGGGCCAGCGCCAGCTTGGCGGCGGTGCGGCCGAGGAGTCCGCGTACCGCGAGCACCCGGCACAGGTCGGTGCGGTTGGCGCCGGTGCTGGTGCCGCTGTAGGAGGCGACCGCCGAGTCGGGCACGAAGTGGTCGACGGCCCTGACGCACCGGGCGGTCTGCCCCGCCGTGAGGGCGTCGTGCGCCAGCACGGCGGTGTCCAGGCTCAGCCGCGGGCTGCCGATCTGCCAGTCCCACCAGTTGCCGTAGGGGCTGGTGCGCTCGTTGTAGACCTGGTCGTACAGGTGGTCCATCCCCTTGGCCACCGCCGCGACCAGTTCGGCGTCGCCGGTGTGCCCGGTGGCGGGCTGCGCCCACGCCTGGGCCATGGCGTTCAGCCGGGCCCAACTGCTCGTGATGTGCGCCGAGTTGGCGGCCAGCGGCAGATCGGGCCAGAGCGACCCCGCGGCCGGGGCCATGGCGGCGTGGTACCCGGCCGCGGTGGCCCCGAGGGCGGCCAGGGCCCCGGCGAAGGGCTGGGCGGCGGGGTCGTAGCCGGTACCGAGGATCAGGTCCCTCCAGCGCAGCCTGAGGGTGTCGAACTCGTCGCCGGCCGCGGCGTGGCCGACGGACGGCGCACCGAGGGCGAGCGCCGCGCCGGACACCGCGGCGAGGAACGTCCGTCGGGACGGGGAAGCGGCGGCCACGGCGGAACCTCCTTCGGGAGGGGCGTCGCCCGGCGAAGGGACGACCGGATGGCCGGTGTAGCACGGACGGCGCCCCACGACGAGAGCCCCGACACCGGCCGTGCGGAAACGCCCACGATCGAGTGAGCGCCACCGCCCCGGCGAGGGGCCTCCCGCCGGGCAGCCCGGACACCGGGGCTACGTCGCCCTGGCCGCCGCCGGGGCGTCCCACTCGCCCGGAGGGAGCTGCTTCCCAGTCCCCCGCACCGGCCCCGGCCGCCGCCGGAACGAAGCCGGGGCGCCCCGTCCGCGCCGTTCCGGTCGCGTCACCGGTGCCCGTACGGTGTCGTGGGTACCGCCGACCGACGTCCGCCTCAGCCTTTGTCCGGTCCGACCCCGGGAGCCGTCGTATGACCTCGTCCTCCGCCCGGCCGCGACTGGTGCTGGCCATGAGTGCCGAGGTGTGCGGGGAGTTGCTGGATCCGGTGGTGGTGCGGCGGCTGGCGGCGGTGGCGGAGTTCGATCCGGGGCTGGTGGTCACGGATTTCGCCGATCCGGCGGTGCGGGAGGCGCTGGCGGGGGCGGAGGCGTTGCTGACCGGGTGGGGGTGTCCGCCGCTGACCGGGGAGGCGCTGGACCGGATGCCGGCGCTGCGCACCGTGGTGCACGCGGCCGGGTCGGTGAAGCACCACGTCACCACGGCGTGCTGGGAGCGCGGGCTCACCGTTGCGTCGGCGGCGGCGGCCAACGCGGTGCCGGTGGCGGAGTACACCGTGGCGGCGATCCTCTTCGCCGGCAAGGGCGTCCTGGCCGCGGCGCACGCCTACCGCCGGGACCGGCGCCCTCCGGCGGGGCCGGCCGCCTTCGGGCGGGTGGGGAACTTCGGCCGCACCGTGGGCGTGGTGGGCGCCTCCCGGATCGGGCGCCGGGTGATCGAGCTGCTGCGCCCGTTCGACCTGCGGGTGCTGCTGCACGACCCGTATCTGACGAAGGATCAGGTACGGGAGCTGGGCGCGGAACCGGCCGGCCTGGACGAACTGGCCCGGCGCAGCGACGTGGTGACCCTGCACGCCCCCGAACTCCCCTCGACGCGCCATCTGTTCGACGCCGCCCGGCTCGCCCTGCTGCCGGACGGCGCCACGCTGGTCAACACCGCCCGCGGCTCCCTGGTGGACACCGAGGCGCTCACCGCGGAGCTGGTCCGGGGCCGGCTGCACGCGGTGCTCGACCACACCGAGCCGGAGGTGCTGCCGCCCGGCTCACCCCTGTACGAGCTGCCGAACGTGCTGCTCACCCCGCATGTGGCCGGTTCGCTCGGCAACGAGCTGTCCCGCCTGGCGCACGCCGCGGTGGCGGAGCTGGAACGGTACGCGGCCGGGCTGCCGTACGCCGATCCGGTGCGCCCGGAGACGCTGTCCCGGTCGGCGTGACGGCTTGGGCCCTGGGGCCGGTCAGTCCCGGGGCGGTTCGAGGCCGGCCCGCAGCAGCCCGTAGGTGTAGGCGTCGTCCAGGGCCTGCCAGGAGGCGGCGATGACGTTGCCGCCGACGCCGACGGTGGACCACTCGCCCGCCCGTCGCCCACCACCACCCTCAACGGAGGCGCTTCGCGCCCCTGCGTACTCTCCGCCGTCGCTCGTGGAGACGAGGACGCGGGTGGTGGAGCGGGTGCCGTGGCGGCCCTCGACGATGCGGACCTTGTAGTCGACCAGTTCCATCCGGGCGAGCTGGGGGTAGATGCGTTCCAGCCCGACCCGCAGCGCGCGGTCGAGGGCGTCCACCGGGCCGTTGCCCTCGCCGGTGGCGATGATCCGCTCGCCCTTGGCCCACAGCTTGACGGTGGCCTCGTTGACCTGGACGCCGTCCGGGCGCTGCTCGACGATGGTGCGCCAGGACTCGACACGGAAGAAGCGGGTGGCGGCGCCGGTGACCTCGTCGCGCAGCAGCAGTTCGAAGGAGGCGTCGGCGGCCTCGTAGGTGTATCCGGCGAGTTCGCGTTCCTTGACCCGTTCCACCACCCGGCCGGCGAGGTCGCGGTCGCCGGTGAGGTCGTAGCCGAGTTCCTTCCCCTTCAGCTCGATGGAGGCGCGGCCGGCCATGTCGGAGACGAGCATCCGCATGGTGTTGCCGACGCGTTCGGGGTCGATGTGCTGGTACAGGTCGGGGTCGACCTTGATCGCGGAGGCGTGGAGCCCGGCCTTGTGCGCGAAGGCGGAGACACCCACGTACGGCTGATGCGTGGAGGGCGTGAGGTTGACGACCTCGGCGATGGCGTGGGAGATGCGGGTCATCTCGGCGAGCGCGCCGGCCGGGAGGACCTCGCGGCCGTACTTGAGTTCCAGCGCGGCGACCACCGGGAAGAGGTTGGCGTTGCCGACGCGTTCGCCGTAGCCGTTGGCGGTGCACTGGACGTGGGTGGCGCCGGCGTCGACCGCGGCGAGGGTGTTGGCCACCGCGCAGCCGGTGTCGTCCTGGGCGTGGATGCCGAGGCGGGCGCCGGTGGCGGCGAGCACGGCGGCGACCACGGTGCCGACCTGGGCGGGGAGCATGCCGCCGTTGGTGTCGCACAGGACCACCACCTCGGCGCCGGCCTGGTGGGCGGCGCGCACCACGTCGAGGGCGTACCCGGGGTTGGCCCGGTAGCCGTCGAAGAAGTGCTCGCAGTCGACGAAGACCCGGCGGCCCTGGGCGCGCAGGTGGGCGACGGTGTCGCGGACCATCGCCAGGTTCTCCTCCAGCGTGGTGCGCAGCGCCAGCTCCACGTGGCGGTCGTGGGCCTTGGCGACCAGGGTGATCACCGGGGCGCCGGACGCCAGCAACGCGGCGACCTGCGGATCGTCGGCGGCGGCCACCCCGGCCTTGCGGGTGGCGCCGAAGGCGACCAGGCGGGCGTGGCGGAAGGTGATCTCGTCCCGGGCGCGCTCGAAGAACTCGGTGTCGCGCGGGTTGGCGCCGGGCCAGCCGCCCTCGATGTATCCGACCCCGAAGTCGTCCAGGTGGCGCGCGATGGCGAGCTTGTCGGCGACGGTGAGGTTGATCCCCTCGCGCTGGGCGCCGTCACGCAGCGTGGTGTCGAAGACGTGGAAGTCGTCGGCCGCGGGGAGCGAGGAGGCTGGGTCGGGTACGGCGGTCATGGTGGTGAGCTCCTGTCGGGTGGGTGGTCGGGCACGTTTGTCCGTAGTGCTGCGTCAACCGAGGTTCGCCCCGTCGCGACGCCCGGCACGGCGCCTCGCGGCGTTGCCGGATCGACCGAGTAGGCCCCGGGGGTCCCCCCGCGGGGCAGGGGGCGAGGCCGACCCGGCGCCTTGCGAGGCACCGCACCGGACGCCGCTCCTTACCGGGCGAACCTCGGTTGACGCAGCACTAGGCCCGGCTCCACTTGCCCCCAGTATTCCCTCGCGCCCGCCGCCCGGTGGTGATGGTCCGGGAAACGAAAAGACCCCTCGCGGGTGCGAGAGGTCTGCGCGCGGGTCTGGGACACGGTGATCGTCCTCGCGCCGTGGTGCTGCGCGGAGGCGGTCACTGCGGACCGGCGCGCCTGCTGCCGATAATGGCGAACGAGGACACGGGGGCAGTGTGGCACATCGCCGCCGGGGCGGGCGGGGTGTCTCACGATGCGGGCGTGGCGTCCGTTCCGCCGGGGATGAGCAGCGCCTCGGCGAGGAACTCGGCGACGTGACCGAGGACTTCGGCCCGGTCGGTGCCGGGGAGCCCGACGACCAGGTGGGTGCCGAAGCCGTCCAGCAGCGCCCGGGTGCGTACCGCGAACCGCTCGGGGTCCACGGCTCGGAACTCGCCGCGGGAGATCCCCTCGGCGGTCAGCGCCACCAGGTCGCGGTGCCAGGCCAGCTCCAGTTCGAGCTGGCGCCGCAGCGCGTCCTCGCCGGGCTGGGAGCGGTTCCACACCTCCGACCACAGCACCCAGCGCGGGTCGCGGTGGCCGTCGGGCAGGTACAGGTCGACGAAGGCGTCGAGCCGCTGCCGGGCGGGCACCGGGCGGGAGAGGGCGGCCCGGCGTTCCGCGCCGAGCTGCGCCTCGCTCCACTCCAGGGTGCGCAGCAGCAGCTCGTCCTTGCTGCCGAAGTAGTACATGACGTGGCCGCTGCTCATGCCGACCTCGCGGCCGAGCCCGGCGATGGTCAGTTCGGCCAGGCCGCGCTCGGCGATGGCCGTCATGGCGGCGGCCATCACCTGTTCCCGGGGCTGCTTGAGCCGCCGCCGGGTCCGGGCCGGTCCGGGCACCGTGTCTCCTGTTCGTCCGGAACGCGCAGACCCGGACCGGCGGTCACACCGCGGGCTGCTGCTGCGTTATGCAGTGGATGCCGCCGCCGTGCGCGAAGACCGTGCGGGCGTCGACCACGACCACCTCGCGCTCGGGGAACAGCTTGGCGAAGATCTCCGCGTTGCGTTCGTCCGCGGGGTCGTCGAAACCGCACAGCACGACGCCACCGTTGCACAGGTAGTGGTTGACGTAAGAGTAGTCCACCGGTTCCCCGTCGGCCTCGGTGACGGTGGGCGCGGGCAGCTCGACGACCTCCAGGGTCCGGCCGCGGGCGTCGGTGGTGGCGCGCAGCAGGGCGGCGGTCTCCCGGGAGACCTCGTGGTCGGGGTGGGCCGGGTCCTGCTGGCTGTGGACGACGACGAGGCCGGGGCGGGCGAAGGCGGCGACGATGTCGACGTGGCCGCGGGTGCCGAAGCGGCCGTAGTCGGCGGTCAGGCCGCGTGGCAGCCAGACGGCCTTGCTGGTGCCGAGGAAGCCGTGGAGTTCCTCCTCGACCTGGTCGCGGGTCCAGCCGGGGTTGCGGCCCGGGTCGAGCTGGACGGTCTCGGTGAGCAGCACGGTGCCCTCGCCGTCGACGTGGATGCCGCCGCCCTCGTTGACCAGCCGGGAGGCGTAGCGGGTGGCGCCGGCCAGGGCGGCGACCTCGGCGCCGATCGCCGCGTCGTGCTCCCAGCTCGCCCAGTCCTGGGCGCCCCAGCCGTTGAACGTCCAGTCGGCGGCGGCGAGCCGGCCGCCGCCGGTGAGGAAGGTGGGGCCGATGTCGCGCATCCAGGCGTCGTCCAGCGGCCGGGCGACCACCTCGATCCCGGGGCCGAGCGCGGCGCGGGCGGCGTCGGCGTCCTCGGGGCGGGCGATCATGGTGACCGGTTCGAAGCGGGCGACCGCCCGTGCCACCGCGGCCCAGGCCGAGCGGGATCCGGCCAGGTCCTGCTCGGTGTCGAAGGTGACGTTCGGCGACGGCCAGGCCATCCAGGTGCGGGCGTGCGGGGCCCACTCGGGGGGCATGCGGAAGCCGTCGGCGGCGGGCGGTGCGGTCATCGGGCCATTCCTCGGTCGGGGTGGGGGACGGTCACAGCGGGTCACAGGAAGTACAGCCGGGACAGGGCGACCTGTTCGGCCGGGTCGGAGCGGAGCGGTTCCCCGTCGAGGGTGACCAGGCCGCTGCGGGGGTCGACGTCGACGCTGCCGGTGCGGGAGTTGAGCACCAGGTCGGCGGGGCCGATGCCGCGGGTGCCGCGGACCGCGACCCGGCGGCGCCTGGTGGGCATCCGGTCACCGGCCGCCTCGGCCGCGGCGGAGGCGGTGAAGACCACCGACAGGTCGGCGGCGGTGGCGCCGTAGGCCCCGAACTGCGGTCCCAGCACGAGGGGTTCGCAGGTGTCGGTGGCGGCGTTGGGGTCGCCGGTGACGCCGTAGGCGGGGAAGCCGGCCTTGAGCACCAGCTGCGGTTTGGCGCCGAAGTAGCGCGGGTGCCACAGCACGATGTCGGCGAGCTTGCCGGTCTCGATGGAGCCGATCTCGTGGGCGAGGCCGTGGGCGATGGCCGGGTTGATGGTGAGCTTGGCGATGTAGCGCAGGACGCGGCCGTTGTCGTCGGCGGGGCCGTCGCCGGGGAGCGGTCCGGTCTCGGCCTTCATCTTGGCGGCCATGGCGAAGGTGCGGGCCACCGTCTCCCCGGCCCGCCCCATGCCCTGGGCGTCGGAGGAGGTGATGCCGATCGCCCCGAGGTCGTGCAGGACGTCCTCGGCGCCCATGGTGCCGGCCCGGATGCGGTCGCGGGCCATGGCGGCGTCGCCGGGCAGGTCGGGCTTGAGGCCGTGGACGGAGACGATCATGCCGTAGTGCTCGGCGACCGCGTCCCGGCCGAAGGGGAGCGTGGGGTTGGTCGAGGAGCCGATGACGTTGCCGACCCCGGCCATCTTGAGCACGTTGGGGACGTGGCCGCCGCCGCAGCCCTCGATGTGGAAGGCGTGGATGGTGCGCCCGTCCAGCACGCGCAGGGTGTCCTCGACGGTCAGGCACTCGTTGAGGCCGTCGGAGTGGAGGGCGACCTGGACGTCGTGGTCCTCGGCCACCCGCAGCGCGGTGTCCAGGGCGCGGGCGTGGGCGCCCATGTCCTCGTGGACCTTGAAGCCGCAGGCGCCCCCCTCGGCCAGCGCCTCCACCAGCGGGGCGGGGTCGGAGGACGAACCGCGGGCCAGGAAGCCGATGTTGACCGGCCAGGCGTCGAAGGCGTTCACCGCGTGGCGCAGCGCCCACGGGGAGTTGACGCCCACGCCCCACACCGGGCCGAACTCCTGGCCGATGACGGTGGTCACCCCGGAGGCCAGCGACGCCTCCATGACGCGTGGCGAGAGCAGGTGGACGTGGGTGTCCACGGCGCCGGCGGTGGCGATCATGCCCTCGCCGGAGACGATGGTGGTGCCGGTGCCCACCACCACGTCCACCCCGTCGAGGGTGTCGGGGTTGCCGGCCCGGCCGATGGCGTGGATGCGGCCCTCGCGGATGCCGATGGAGACCTTGCGGACGCCCTGGGCGGCGTCGATGACGACGACGTTGCTGATGACCACGTCGCAGGTGTCGCGGACGGCGGCGGCCTTGAGGTGGAGTCCGTCGCGGGCGGTCTTGCCGAAGCCGGCGAGGAATTCGTCGCCGGGCCGCTGGGCGTCGGATTCGACGCGGATCACCAGCCCAGTGTCGCCGAGCCGGATCCGGTCGCCGGCCCGGGGCCCGTAGGTGGCGGCGTACTCGTGCGGGTCGACGGTGGTACGGGTGTCGGTGTGCCGGTTCAGGTGCGAGCTGCCGGTGGTGCGGCTCATCGGTCCTCCTCCGCTCCCAGGTAGCCGCAGGCAGCGGCGCGGCGCAGTGCTTCCTCGCGGGCGCCGGGGGCGTCCAGCGGTCCGTCGACGAGTCCGGCGAAGCCGATGGCGATCCGGTCGCCGCCGATCGGCACCAGGCCGACCGGGTGTTCCTCGCCGGGTCCGAAGCGCACCGAGGAGCCGGCCGGTACGGCGAGCCGCATGCCGTAGGCGGCCCGCCGGTCGAAGTGGAGCCGGGGGTTGGCCTCGAAGAAGTGGAAGTGCGAGGTGACGCTCACCGGCACGCTCGCGGTGTTGCGGACGGTGACGGTGACGGCCGGCTCGGGCGCCGGGTCGGCCGGGCCGGGCAGGACGGCGCCGGGGGCCCGCTCGCCCAGGGAGCCGCCGGCGATGGGGTCGGTGACCACGGCGAGCCGGGAGCCGTCGGCGAAGACGGCCTCGACCATCACGTCGCCGACCACGTCGGCCACCCCGGGCAGCACGTCGTCGGGGCGCAGGGCGCGGCGGCCGGCCTCGATGGCGTCGGCGAGCCGGGCGCCGTCCCGGGCGGCCTCGCAGACGGTGTCGGCGATGAGCGCGGTGGCCTCGGGGACGTTGAGCTTGAGCCCGCGGGCCAGCCGGGTCCGCGCGAGCTGCGCGGCGCCGAACAGCAACAGGCGGTCGCGTTCGGTGGGGGTCAGCCGCACCGGCCACACCTCCCGATGGGATCGGACGAAGGGGTCGGCAACTGCCGACCCCCCACATTAGAACATCACTCTAAAAATTCATCCACGTGACGCCAGGCATTGACCGGAAGCCTTCCGTGAGTCACATTGAGCGGCGTTCTAAAATGCCCGTGCCGTGCGAGGAGCCGCCCCATGGAGATCGAACAGCGGGGAGTCGACACCGTCCCCGAAGCGGAGCGCACCAGCGGTCCACGTGACGTGGTGGCCATCCTGCTGGGCTCCAACCTCGCGCTGGGGGTGATCGTCTTCGGCTGGCTGCCGGTCTCCTTCGGGCTGGGCTGGTGGGGGTCGCTGACCTCACTGGCGGCGGGCACCGTGGTCGGCGTGGTGCTGGTGGCGCCGCTGGCGCTGGTCTCGCTGCGGTCGGCGACCAACCTGTCGACCTCCAGCGGCGCCCACTTCGGGGTGCGCGGCCGGCTGCTGGGGTCCCTGATCGGGCTGCTGCTGTCGCTGGGGTACACCGCGCTGACGCTGTGGGTCGGCGGTGACGCGGTGGTCGGCTGCCTCCACCGGATGCTGGGGCTGCCCGCCGGCGCCGCCACCTACGCGGTGGTCTACGCGGTGCTGGCCGCCACCACCGCCACCTCGGCGGTCTTCGGCTACCGGATGCTGCTGCGGCTGAGCAACATCCTCGCGGTCGGGCTGACGGTGCTGCTGCTGGCCGGTGTCCTCGCCTACGCCGGGGCGTTCCACACCTCACCGGCGCACGGCTCGCACTACCTGCTGGGCGGCTTCCGGCCCACCTGGCTGCTCTCCGCGGTCTCCGCCGGGCTCAGCGGCCCGATGGCCTTCATCACGCTGCTCGGCGACTACACCCGCTACGTCTCCCCCACCCGGCACCGCCCGCGCGCGGTCTTCCTCGGCACCTGTTTCGGCCTGGTCGTCGGGCTGCTGGTGCCGCAGCTGTTCGGCACCTTCACGGCGCTCGCGGTGGACGCGGCCGGCCCGGACTACGCCGGCCCGCTGGTGGCCGCCTGCCCCGCCTGGTACCTGGTGCTGCTGCTGGTCAACGCCTCGGCCGGCTCGGTGGGCAACGCCGGCCTGATGCTCTACAGCATGGGGCTCGACCTGGACGCCATCCTGCCGAAGGCCACCCGTACCCAGGCCACCTACGTGGTCGCCGCGGTCTCCACCGTGCTGGTCTTCCTCGGCCACTTCGCCTGGGCCGCGCAGGACGCCATGACCTCGTTCGTCCTCGTCCTCACCGCGGTGGGCACCCCGTGGGCGGTGATCACGCTGCTCGGCTTCGCCCGGGTGCGGGGGCGGTACGACCCCGAGTCGCTCCAGGTCTACAACCGCCGTACGGTGGGCGGCATCTACTGGTACACGGCCGGGTGGAACCTCCAGGCCACCGTGGCGTGGGCGGCCGGCAGCGCGGTCGGGCTGATGGCGGTGGACACCCCGCTCTACAGCGGCCCGCTGCTGAGGTACACCGGCGGCATCGACGTCAGCTTCCTGATCGCCGCAGCGGTGACCGCCGGGTGCTACCTGGCGCTCGACGCGCGACGGCCGCATCCGCTCCCGCGCGAGACGGAAGAGGACGCGGCCGTGACCGGCCAGGGGCCGGCGGTAACGGTCTGACGATGCGTCAGGCGAGCTTGTGCATCCAGCCGTGCGTGTCGGGGGCGGCGCCGGTCTGGATGTCCAGCAGCGCCTTGCGCAGCTCCATGGTGACCGCGCCCGGCTCCCCGTCGCCCACCGTCCAGTCGGCGCGGGTGGACTTGACCGAGCCGACCGGGGTGATGACGGCGGCGGTGCCGCAGGCGAAGACCTCGGTCAGCGTGCCGTCGGCGTTGCCGTTCTTCCAGTCGTCCACCGAGATCCGGCCCTCGGACACCTCGTAGCCCAGGTCCTCGGCGATGGTCAGCAGCGAGCGCCGGGTGATGCCGGGCAGCAGCGAGCCGGACAGCTCCGGGGTGACGATGCGCGCCTTGGCGCCGTCCCGGCCCCCGTACACGAAGTACAGGTTCATGCCGCCCATCTCCTCGATCCAGCGGCGCTCGATGGCGTCCAGCCAGACCACCTGGTCGCAGCCGTGCTCGGCGGCCTGGGCCTGGGCGACCAGCGAAGCGGCGTAGTTGCCCGCGCACTTGGCGGCGCCGGTGCCGCCGGGCGCGGCCCGCACGTACTCCTCCGACAGCCAGACCGAGACCGGCTTGACGCCACCGGGGAAGTAGGCGCCGGCCGGGGAGGCGATGACGATGAAGAGGTACGCGTTGGCCGGCCGCACCCCGAGGCCGACCTCGGTGGCGAACATGAACGGCCGCAGGTAGAGCGACTGTTCACCCTCGCTGGGCACCCACGCCTTGTCCTGGTTGACCAGCGCGTCGCAGGCGGCGACGAACAGCTCGGCGCGCAGCTCCGGCATGGCCAGCCGGCGCGCCGACGCCTGGAACCGCTCGGCGTTGGCCTCCGGGCGGAAGGTGGCCACGCTGCCGTCCGGCTGCCGGTACGCCTTGAGACCTTCGAAGATCGCCTGGGCGTAGTGGAGCGTCATGTTGGCCGGGTCGAGGGCCAGCGGCGCGTACGGGACCAGCTCCGCGTCGTGCCAGCCGCGCCCCTCGGTCCACTTGACGGTGACCATGTGGTCGGTGAAGTGGCGGCCGAAGCCGGGGTTGGCGAGGATCTTCGCCCGCTCGGCGTCGGACAGGGGCTGGGTGGTGGGCTTGAGCTCGATCCTGGGCGTCGTCATGGTTGCGTGTCCTTCACCGTGAGGTCGTGGCGGACCGCTTATCTCGCCTCGCGGCGTTCGTAGGACGTCCGAGTATCCCCGTGCGGTAATGCGGCCCTGGGTTCGATTATCGCCGATGCCGGGCGGGGGAAGGAACCTGGCGTCGGGCGGCAGCCGTGATGGCGTACCGGGTCACTGACCGTCCGGGCCGGCTGTGCGGTGCGGGCCGGAGGGCGCCGCCGCGGGCGTCCCTGCGCGAGGGGGGATCGGCAGGGGCGGCCCGCGACGGCGGGTCCGGCGGGGGTACCCGGCGGTCAGCCGGATACTCGGGCGGCCAGCGCGTCGCCGATCTCGGCGGTGGTGCGCGGCTCGCCGGTGCGGCCGGCCAGGTCGGCGGCGACCGCCTCCTCGACGCGCGCCGCCTGCTCGCGGTGGCCGAGGTGGTCCAGCAGGAGCGCCACCGACAGCACGGTGGCGGTCGGGTCGGCCTTGCCCTGGCCGGCGATGTCCGGCGCCGAGCCGTGCACCGGCTCGAACATGGAGGGGAACTCGCCGGCCGGGTTGATGTTGCCGCTCGCGGCCAGGCCGATGCCACCGGTGACGGCGGCGGCCAGGTCGGTGAGGATGTCACCGAAGAGGTTGTCGGTGACGATCACGTCGAAGCGCTCGGGCTGGGTGACGAAGAAGATGGTGGCCGCGTCGACGTGCAGGTAGTCGGTGGTCACCTCGGGGAACTCGCGGCCGACCCGGTCGAAGACCGACTTCCACAGGTGGCCGGCGTGGACCAGCACGTTGTTCTTGTGCACCAGGGTGAGCTTCTTGCGGGGGCGCGCCTGGGCCCGGGCGTAGGCGTCGCGCACCACGCGCTCGATGCCGTACGCGGTGTTGACGCTCACCTCGGTGGCCACCTCGTGCGGGGTGCCGGTGCGCAGCGAGCCGCCGTTGCCGGTGTAGGGGCCCTCGGTGCCCTCGCGGACCACCACGAAGTCGATCCGCGGGGAACCGGCCAGCGGGGAGGCCACGTTGGGGAAGAGCTTGCCGGGGCGCAGGTTGACGTAGTGGTCGAAGGCGAACCGCAGCTTGAGCAGGAACCCGCGCTCCAGGACGCCGGAGGGCACCGACGGGTCGCCGATGGCGCCGAGCAGGATGGCGTCGTGGCCCTTGAGGGCTGCGAGGTCGGCGTCGGTGAGGGTGTCACCGGTGGCGTGGTAGCGGCGGGCGCCGAAGTCGTACTCGGTGGTCTCCAGCTTCACGTCCTCGTCGAGTACCGCGCGGAGGACCTTGAGCCCTTCCGCCACGACTTCCTGGCCGATTCCGTCGCCGGGGATCACTGCGAGGTCGATGCTGCGAGACATGACGGGCACTCTACGCCTCGTCCCAGCTCCTGACACATGGTGTCCGTATGGCGGACACCAGTCGCCCGTCAGCGGGCCGGGGCACGCCCGGGACCGTCGCGCGGCCCCGGGTGCCGTCCCGGCGGGGACGGTGGGGTCAGCGCCGTTCGTGGCCGGTGACCCCGCCGTTGTCCCGGCGGTCGAGGGCGCGCTGGAGGGCTTCGGCGGCGTTCTTGCGGGCGGTCTCATCCATGGTGCACTCCAACCAGGTGGAAGGTGAGGGGTTGCGGTGCGCCGGAAGGGGCGGGGGGCGGGTGCGGCAGGGGTGACCTGCGTCAAGGCACCGGCTCTCATCCGCCGTTCGCTGGATCGAGCGAGACGTTCGGCTCCTACCACGCTAGGCCGCGCCGGCCGTCCTGTCTCCCCGATTACTCGGACGTCCTACTATCTGAGACGGCCCCGCCGGGAACGCG
Source organism: Streptantibioticus cattleyicolor NRRL 8057 = DSM 46488 (assembly GCF_000240165.1). Lineage (NCBI taxonomy): Bacteria > Bacillati > Actinomycetota > Actinomycetes > Kitasatosporales > Streptomycetaceae > Streptantibioticus > Streptantibioticus cattleyicolor. The sequence goes on along the minus strand of NC_017586.1, from coordinate 4,665,603 downwards.
ACGGCCCCCCGGCACGCCGTTGTGCCGGGGGGCCGCGCCGTTGGCGGGCGGGCGGTCAGCCCATGTGCGGGTAGCGGTAGTCGGTCGGCGGGACCAGGGATTCCTTGATGGCGCGGGTGGAGGTCCAGCGCGTCAGGTTCTGGGCGGCACCGGCCTTGTCGTTGGTGCCGGAGGCCCGGCCGCCGCCGAACGGCTGCTGGCCGACCACGGCACCGGTGGACTTGTCGTTGATGTAGAAGTTGCCGGCGGCGAACCGCAGCACCTCCATGGTGTGCGCGGCGGCGGCCCGGTCGCGGGCGATCACCGAGCCGGTGAGCGCGTACGCCGAGACGGACTCCATCTGGCGCAGCATCTCCTCGTAGTCGTCGTCCTCGTAGACGTGGACGGCGAGCACCGGGCCGAAGTACTCGTCGCGGAAGAACTCGCTGTCCGGGTCGGAGCAGGTGAGGACGGTCGGGCGGACGAAGTAGCCCACGGTGTCGTCGTAGGTGCCGCCGGCCACGATCTCGCAGGTGGGGTCGGCCTTGGCGCGGTCGATCGCCGCCTTGTTCTTGGCGAAGGCCCGCTCGTCGATGACGGCGCCGATGAAGTTGTCCAGGTCGGTGACGTCACCCATGGCGATGGCGTCGACCTCGGCGGCGAACTCCTCCTTGAAGCCGTTCTCCCAGATGGAGCGCGGGATGTAGGCGCGGGAGGTGGCCGAGCACTTCTGGCCCTGGTACTCGAAGGCACCGCGGGTCAGCGCGGTCTTGAGCACCGCCGGGTCGGCGGAGGGGTGGGCGACCACGAAGTCCTTGCCGCCGGTCTCGCCGACCAGCCGCGGGTAGGAGCGGTAGGTCTCGATGTTGGCGGCGACCGTCTTCCACAGGTACTGGAAGGTCCTGGTGGAGCCGGTGAAGTGGATGCCGGCCAGCTCCGGGTGGTTGAGCGCCACCTCGGAGACGGCGACGCCGTCCCCGGTGACCAGGTTGATCACGCCCTTGGGCAGCCCGGCCTCCTCCAGCAGCTCCATCAGCTTGACGGCGGCGAAGGTCTGGGTCGGCGAGGGCTTCCACACCACGACGTTGCCCATCAGCGCGGGCGCGGTCGGCAGGTTGCCGGCGATCGCGGAGAAGTTGAAGGGCGTGATCGCGTAGACGAACCCCTCCAGCGGCCGGTGGTCGAGGCGGTTCCACACGCCGGGCGAGTTGGCCGGCGGCTGCTCGGCGAGGATCTGCCGGGCGTAGTGGACGTTGAAGCGCCAGAAGTCGACCAGCTCGCAGGGGGTGTCGATCTCGGCCTGCTGGACGGTCTTGGACTGGCCCAGCATGGTGGCGGCGGCCACCGTCTCCCGCCACGGGCCGGCCAGCAGCTCGGCGGCGCGCAGGATGATCGCGGCCCGGTCGTCGAAGGACATCGCGCGCCACGCGGGGGCGGCGGCCAGCGCGGCCTCGACCGCGTCCTTGGCGTCGTCGGTGGTGGCGTGGCGGAAGGTGCCCAGCACCGAGCGGTGGTTGTGCGGCTGTACGACGTCGAACGGCTCGCCGCCGCCCATCCGCTTGACGCCGCCGATGGTCATCGGCAGGTCGACGGGGTTCTCGCTCAGCTCCTTGAGCTTGGCCTCCAGCCGGGCCCGCTCCGGGCTCCCCGGGGCGTAGGAGTGCACCGGCTCGTTGACCGGGGCGGGTACCTGGGTCACGGCGTCCATGGGAAGGGGTCTCCTTCGTGGGTTACGGGTTGCGGGTGGTTCCGGTGGGGAGGCGGGTGGGCGCCCGGGGCTCAGGCGCCGGGGGCTCAGGCGCCGGGGACGAACGAGCGCAGGAAGAACGCGAGGTTGGCCGGGCGCTCGGCGAGGCGGCGCATGAAGTACCCGTACCAGTCTGCGCCGTACGGCACGTAAATGCGCATACGCTCGCCTTCGTCCGCCAGGCGGCGCTGCTCGGCGGTCCGGATGCCGTACAGCATCTGGAACTCGTAGTCGCCGTGGGCGCGGCCGGCCCGGGTGGCCAGGTCCTGGGCGATGGCGATCATGCGCGGGTCGTGCGAGCCGATCATCGGGTACCCGGCGCCGTTCATCAGGATCTTCAGGCAGCGCACGTAGGCCCGGTCGACCTCGCGCTTGTCCTGGTGGGCGACGGAGGCGGGCTCCTTGTAGGCGCCCTTGACCAGCCGGACCCGGGAGCCCGGGGCGGCCAGCCGGCGGCAGTCGTCCTCGGTGCGGAACAGGTAGGACTGGACCACGGCACCGGTGCCGGGGTGCTCCTTGCGCAGGTCGTCCAGGATCGCCAGGGTCGAGTCGACGGTGGTGTGGTCCTCCATGTCGAGGGTGACCGTGGTGCCCGCGGCGGTGGCCGCCTCGGCGACCTGGCGGACGTTCTCCAGCGCGATGTCGTGGCCGCCGACCGGCAGCGCCTGGCCGAACGCGGAGAGCTTCACCGACACCTCGGCGCGCTTGCCGAGCCCCTCGGCGGCGAGCGCGTCCAGCAGCCGCAGGTAGGCGTCGCGGGTGGCGTTGGCGGTGGCCCGGTCGGTGACGTCCTCGCCGAGGTGGTCCAAGGTCACCTCCAGGCCGTCGGAGGTGAGGGAGCGGACGGTGGACAGCGCGCCGCGCAGGTCGTCGCCGGCGATGAAGCGGTCCACGACCGGCCGGGTGACGGGGGCAGCCGCGACGATACGGCGCATACGGTCGCTGCGCGAGGCGGCGAGCAGCACGGGACCCAGCACGGGGCTCCTCCAAGGTGCGGTCGGCAGATGGCGTCGGGGCCCTGCGCGCGCGTCCCCGGACCGGGGTCCGTACGCGGCCGGCGTGGCTGGCACGGCGTCGCGGCCTCCCGGTGGGTGCGGTCCGCGGCGCCGGCCGTCGTGCGGCGGAACAGGTGGCTCCACCGGTGAATCTAGGATCCCTCCGCCCGGCGGACCATGGACAGGTGTCACGACCCCGGAGCCGTCCCTTCAGACATGTGTATGAGGGACAATGTGCGCATGCGCGGCGACCACCGGGAATACGGCGACTACCAGGCACTCGTCGACGAGGTCTCGGCGCTGGTCGGCGCCCCCGCGACGCTGGAGGACCGCGACTTCCGGCTGATCGCCTTCTGCGCCCACGAGAGCGACGCGGGCGCGATGGACCCGATCCGCACCCGTTCGATCCTGACCCGCCGTTCGACCACCGAGGTGCGTTCCTGGTTCGAGTCGTTCGGCATCGCCCACGCGCACGACCCGGTACGCATCCCGGCCGACCCGCGGGCCGGCATCCGCGGCCGGATCTGCCTGCCGGTCCGCCACCGCGGCGTGGTCTACGGGTACGTGTGGCTGCTCGACGACGACGTCCCCGACCCCGGCCAGCTCGGCCCGGCCATGGGCGTGGTGACCCGGATCGGCACGCTGCTGGCACGGGAGGCCCGGGCCGGCGCCGACCTCGGGCGGGAACTGCTGGCGCTGCTGACCGGTTCGCGGGAACGCCGGGAGGAGGCGCAGGGCGCACTGCGGGCGGCGCTGGGCCGGGCGGCCGACGGCGCGTTCTCGCTGGTGTGCGTGGCGCCGTGGGAGAGCCCGGGCGCCGACGACGAGGGTGATCTGCTGCCGGCGGTGCGGACGGTGCCGGCCGCGGCGGCGCTGTGCGCGGTGCCGTCGGGCGGGCTGGCCGCGTTGATCCGGCTGCGTTCCGCGGACGTGCCGGCGCCGGCCCGCGCCGCCGCCGTCCGGCTGCTGGAATCGGCCCGCACGGCCGGCCCGGCGGCCGGGGTGAGCGACCCGCGTTCCGGCCTCGGCGACCTCCAGGCCGCCTGGCGGGAGGCGGCCGGCGCGGCCCGCGCCGCCCGCGCCGAACCCCGGCTCGGCCCGGTCGCCCACTGGCGCGACATCGGCCCCTACCGCCTGCTCACCGCCCTCCCCCCGGCCACCGACCCCGCCCTGCTCCCCCTGCTCACCCCCGGCCACGCCGAACTCGCCCACACCGCCGAGGTCTTCCTCGACTGCGCCGGCCAGGCCGGCCGCGCCGCCGCCGCCCTCGCCATCCACCGCCAGACCCTCTACTACCGCCTCTCCCGCGTCGAACGCCTCACCGGCCTCGACCTCGACAACGGCGAGGACCGCCTGCTGCTGCACATGGCGCTGAAGTCGGCGCGGTTGTGACGCCGCCACGGCGGTGACGCCCTACCGCTACCCTGTGGTCCCTGGACGCGACCGGAGGAACACAGGGGGGATCGCGTGTCGGTGACGACCGGTGTGGGGGGGGCCGTCCGGAGGTTTCCGGATCGAGCCCGGTCTGGTACGCGCGGCGGGGGACGCGGCGCACGACGTGGCCCAGGCGGTGCACGAGGACGCCAAGTCCGTCCACGGACCGACCGATTCGGCGGTCGACGGGCTCGCCGGCTGGCAGAGCGCCCGGGCCCTGCGCGACTGCGGCGACGCCTGGTCCGCCGCGCTGCGTTCGCTCTCCGACCTGGTCGCGGCGACCGGTGACGCCCTGGCCGACGCGGCCTGCGCCTATCACCAGGAGGACCAGCGGCGCGGACACGACTTCGCCGGCCTGACGGTGGACGGGCGTTGACGATGCGGGTCTCCACCCTGCGGGACGCCAGGCCGCAGCTCCTCCTCGACGCCGCCCACGCCTGGGACCGTCTCGCCGGCCGCTTCGCCGGCCACGCCAAGGACTGCGGCACCCACCTCCAACGCCGCGTCGCGGAGGCGTGGAACCAGGGCCTGGGCGCCGAGAGCGCCGCCGACCGGCTGGGCCGGACCCAGTCCGACCTGCTCGCCGCCGGCCAGGAACTCCAGGCGGTGGCCACCGCCCTGACCGCCGCCGCCGAGATCCTCCTCGCCCACCAGGGCCGCCTCGAGCGCCTGCTCGGCGAGGCCCACGAGGCCGGCTTCACGGTGCACGACGACGGCTCGGTGTCGGCCCCCGAGATCCACACCGACGTCATGTCGCCTTCCACGCTGGGCCAGTTGGAACGGGTCCGGGCGCAGAACGTCGGCGACCTGGCGCAGGGCATCGCCGCGGTGCTCAAGGACGCCGACGCCGCCGACACCGCCTGCGTCGACACCCTCCGCCTGCTCACCGAGGCCGCCGAACGCTGCCGCCGCGGCGGCTGGGGCGCCGGGGTCCTCGAACTCTCCTCCGCGCGCGAACTCCGCGACGACGTCCTCGCCGACATCGGCATGCCCGATGCCCACGCGGCGCCCAAGGACGTCACCACCTGGGGGCAGGGGCTCCCCGCCGGCCTGCGCCAGGACCTCCTGCGCGACTACCCCGCCGTCCTCGGCAACCGCGACGGCATCCCCGCCGCCGACCGCGACACCGCCAACCGCGCCTACCTCCCCGTCCTGCTGAGCAAACTCAAAACTGATCTGAGCAGCGCCGACGGCTCCACCGCCGAATCCCTCCGCGCCAAGATCGACGGCCTCCAAGGCCTCCAGCAAACCCTCTCCCACCCCGGCTCCCCCCGCCCCTACCTCCTCGGCCTCAGCGACGAGGGCAACGGCCGCGCCATCGTCTCGTTCGGCAACCCGGACACGGCGGAGAACGTGTCGGCGTATGTGCCGGGGTTGAATACGAGGTTGGATGGGCATTTCGCGAGTGCGGACGTGGAGAGGGCGCGCAACATCGCGCGGATGGCCCAGAAGTACGGTTCCACCGCCTCGATCACCTGGCTGGGCTATGACGCCCCACAGTTGCAGGGGGCGGGGCTGGACGACCTGGCTGTCATGTCGGACGGCGACGCTCAGCGCGGTGCGGTGGCCTACGACCGGCTCCTCCAAGGGATCCGCGCCACGCACGACAGCGGCGCACCGCACATCACCGCCCTGGGGCACTCGTACGGGTCCCTCACCGTGGGCCAGGCGAGCCAGCAGCCGGGCGGCCTACCGGCGGACGACGTGATCCTGGTCGGCAGTCCGGGCGTCGGAGTCGACCGCGCGTCGGACCTCGGGCTACCCGCCGGACACGTCTACGCCGCAGCCGCGGCGAACGACCCGGTGACCGAGCTTCCCTCCCCCGACCCGCTGGAATACGTCGTACCCGGACACGGGCTCGGCGAGCACAAGCTCTGGTTCGGAACCGACCCGGCGAGTCGGGCCTTCGGTGCCCGTGACTTCAGCGTCGCCCCCGGTCAGGACACCGGACTCACGGGCTTGCTCCACGGCAACCTACCGGCGCATACCGTGTACTTCGACCCGAGCCCGGACGCGGACAACAATGGGGGCTCATTGCGCAACATCGCCAAGATCGTCACAGGCCACGGCGACGCGATCAAACCGGCGGAGCCTCGATGAGCACCAGACACCACCTTCGCCGATCCCTGTCCGCCGCCCTTCCGGTCGTGCTGCTGGCCGTACTGACGGCCGGATGCGCCGACGAGGGACGGACTGCGCCGAAGGCATCCCCGAAGGAGCGGATCTCGATGGATATGCAGCAGGCCGGTAACCGGGCCGAGGAGATCCTGGACGACACTCTGGGGGCCATCAAACCCCCAGTCTCCTGGGCGTATTACACGCCGGGGCAGATGGCGTGCAGTGATGGGCTCAACCGGCCCACCGGCACGACGAACGTCCAGCGCAGCCGGAACGTCACCACCGCGGTGTCCCCGCAGCGCCGCGGGGCCTTCCTCGGCCTGGTCCAGCGCCACTGGCAACAACGGGGCTACCGGATGGTCAGCGTGGACACCGACAAAGACATGCCGGCCATCGACGCACAGACCCCGGACGGCTTCGCGGTGTCGCTGGGCGTCGGCGACAAGGGCAACATCTTCTTCGACGTCTCCTCCCCCTGCGTCAAGCCCTCCGCCATGACCTACCCCAAGGGCACCCCCGGCACCCCCGGCAACCCACCCGACCCCGCCCCCCTCACCCCCCGCAAAGACTCCCCCTTCTGGGCCTCCCCCGACCCCCTCCCCTCCCGTCAGTAACCCCCGTCCCCGTCCTCTCCCCACGGCACGGGATCGGGCCGGCGACGCCAGTACCAGGCGCCCTGGGGTACGTCCTCCGGGGAGCCCTCGACGGTGAGGGCGCGGTAGCGTTCGTCGACACGGGCCATGGCGCCCCGCACCACCGCCGCCTCGTCCTCGGGGAGCTTCGGGATCAACGCCTCCAGCTTGTCCCGGGCCCCCAGATCCTCCGCGTACATCCGGGGCGGGTACCAACCACTGGGCGGCCAGCCCTCCGCCATCCGTACGGCCAGTTGCTCCCACGCCCGCAGAAGTCTCAGGGCGTCGCGCGGATCGCCCCCGGCGGGCAGGCCGAGTGATTCCGCCGCGGAGTCGGTGACGGGGGTCGGAAGCCGGAGTTCCTTGATGATCTCCGGAAACCGGCTCACCTTCGCCTTCGGGAGCTCCGGCACCGGCATCTCGACGTCGGCGATCACCAAGGGGTCCTCGTCAGTCTGAGGATCAATGATCCGCACATTGGTGACCTCACCCCGGGGAGTCGCCAGTCGGCAGACGCTGGGGAACGGCGTCGGGCTCGGGAACAGCACCGGCACGCCGAATTCCCGGGCGAAGTCCACCGAAAGTTCTTCCTCGGTGGGCTGCGGAGTCACAGAGTCCAGTCCGTAAACGGACAAGTGCCACGCCACGTCACCGTGCACCGCCTCAAGTTGGCAGTTGACGAGCGAGCTGGACAGCGCCTCCCATCTCCGATCGTCCATCGCCGACTCCTCCCACACCAGGACGTCCTGCTCCGGGACATGGAAGATCCGGGAGAGGAAGTCACTGAGCCGACCGAACAGATCGGCTTCAGGAATATACAAGTCGTACGTCACGGATAGTACGTCCTATACAGCTCATAAACCCGCTGGATCTTTTCCGGATTCTCGACGAAATCCGGCTTGTGCTTGAACTGCTGACACTTGTCCAGATCGCCACCCGCCTTCACGATCTCCTTCAGCGCGGAATACTCGACCCGGTCCAGCAGCACGAAGCCCGATCCGGACCCCGGCATGATAGTGCCGCTGGGTTCCACCGCGTAGGTTCTGCCATTGATCTCGTAACGCTGTGCGTCCTCGTTCCATTTGGCACGGCCTGCCGCGATCTCGGCAATGTCCTCGTCCACCGCGGAACCGAGTCCCGGCAGGATAATGGTGTTCTTCTCCTTGGCGGGACCGCTCTTCGCTCCCATGATTGTGTGCCGGGAATTCGGGGAGCGGAGTGTTTTACCCTTGGCCGATCCTACTACCGCCGGATCGGTGTCGTAGGTCTTGAACAGCCAGGAGTCGTCAAGCCTCCCTCCCCCGAAGTCGATCCCCTTGTACGGATTCGCCCCGAACGCGTAGGCGTCGGCCAAGCCGGTGGGTGCCGAACCGTCGGCCAGGGCGAAGGCCGCACCGGGGCCGCGCAGTTCCGGGGCGCCGAGCATCATGAGGTCGATCTGCTCGCCGATGCCGGCGGCTCCGCGCAGAGTGCCGGCTGTGATCCCGGCGAGGACGTAGATGTCGGTGAGGGCTTGGTCGGCGAAGCGGTGGAGAAAACTCGGCTGTCCCGGCGATGAGGTGTTCCGGTCGGGGGACGGCGGAGCGAATATCGTTCTGCCGAGGGATTCCTCGGATTGCCGCAAGGCCGTGACGACCTGCTGAGCAGCCACGCCGTAACGCCAAGCGGCGTCGTCGACCTGGCCCTTGGCCCGCCTCAGGCGACCGTCGGCGTCGTCGATCGCGTTCTGCGTCGAGTTGCGTAGGGCGGCTTCCGTCGAGTCCGACGGCTTGGCGGCGGACTGTCCAGCGAGCCCTTGCAGTCGCACTGTCGCCGCGGTCTTGTCGCGGTGGGCCTCGCGGGCCTGGTCGAGCGCCTGGTCCGCTTGGTGCTGGATGTCCTGCAAGGCACCGCGAAACGTTCTGAACGCATCGGCCGTGCCCTCGTGAACCGCCTTTTCCGGCAGCAACGCGTCCGCGAGGTAGTCGATCCGGCCCCACAGTGCCGTGAGCCACGAGCCGTCCAAATCCAGCGTGTGCACGTTTCCCTGAACCTTGCGCAAGGCGCTCAAGCAGAAGTCGGCATCATCCGCCCGCCGGCGGAAATAGTTCTCCCAGTCTTTGAGAACGTCCAGGTCCCCCGGCGTCGGATCGTCATCGCGCCCGACCAGTTCCCAGTCCGTCGGCCTGCCGCCCACGGTACGACCTCCCCCTCCAGCGCACGACGAGGGTCCGCAGGCTACAGTTGTTCGGACGATCACACAAAAAACTTACCGGGCGGCCGGATTTGATCCGCATTCGCGAGGGGGACACGTGGCCACGGACCGACTGAAGATCAACGATGCGGGAATCGCCAATCTGTGCCACGCGATCAAAGACGCAAGCCCCAAGCCCGTACGGCCGCCCGCTCCTCCGTCGGTCACCGAGGTGGGCAAGAGCATCTACGAAGCTCTGGGCCCCGTCGCTTTTCTGACCCGAGCGGTGGTCGAGGGACGCCAGACCGCCATAGACGGTCTCATCGAGCGCCTCCAGCACGGCAACACCATGATGAGCATCACCGACCAAGCGCTCGGCGCGGCCAATCCTCCCAAGGGGCCCATCACTTGATCGGAAACGACTACGGGCGCGGGCGCACGGACATCCGACACACGTAATCGCCGGTCTACTGACTGCCGTCACCACTCCGGCACCAACTCGAACCAGATCACCTTCGCCGGGACCCCGAACAACTCGTCCCCGATCGCATGCCCTCCCCAGTCGTCCGCGCACAACCGGACGAGCAGCAGTCCGCGCCCGCCGTCCGCGTCCACGGGGGCACAGTGGGCGTCGGGGAACGCGGGGAGTTCGGGGCTGGTGTCGCAGACACCGACGCGCAGTCGGCGCCCGGCCCATCGCAGGCGCAGCCATGCGGGGCCGGCGGAGTAGCGGCCGGGCCGTGGCCCGGAGGCGGCTCCAGCACATCATCCGGATGAGCGAGCACGAGCACATCACCGTGCTCGTGATCCCGTTCGCGGCCGGGGCCTTCCCCGCAGCCGGGCAGACGGTGATGTACGCGCACGGGCCGGTGGTCCAGTTGGACACCGTCCAGCTCGACACCGCCATGGGACCACTGTTCCTCACCGCGGAGGCACAGTTGGACAAGTACCGGACGATCCTGGACCGTCACGAGACCCGCGCTCTGCAGCCGCAGGCGTCCCGGGAGTTCGTCAACGCCGTCGTTCGCGACCTGTGAAGGGGCCTCACCATGACCACGTTCGACTGGCAGACCTCCTCGTACTGCGAGGAAGCCTCCAACTGCCTGGGCATATCCGCCCCCCGGCCGGAGGCCGTCCTCCTTCGGGAGAGCGACGCCCCCGACACCGTACTCACCACCACCCCCGCCGCCCTCGGGGCGTTCCTGCGTGCCGTCAAGGCCGGTAGGTTCGACGCGCGTGATACCGATGCGTGACTGATTCCGCCGCCCGGCCGGGCGCCTACCGTCGGAGACACACGCCACACCGAACCGACGGGAGCAGCCCATGTCCGCCGCCTACGCCATCGCCTACGTGCGGGAGACCGTCAACCCGAGCCCGGAGATCGCGGAGTACATGCGGCGGATCGAGGGGACGTTGGAGGGGTTCGGGGGGCGGTTCCTGATCCATGACGGGGTGCGGGAGGTGTTGGAGGGGGCGTGGCCGGGTGGGCTGATCGTGATCGGGTTCCCGGACATGGACAGCGCGCGGCGGTGGTACGCGTCGCCGGAGTACCAGGAGATCCTGCCGTTGCGGACGCGGAACATCGTGATGGACGTGATCCTGGCGGAGGGGGTGCCCGAGGGGTACCGGGCCGAGGAGGCCATCGCCAAGCTGCCCTTCCCCGTATGAGAGAACGCCACGGCCCCGGCCGCCCCTCACGGGGTGACCGGGGCCGTGGCCTGCCGGAAAGGGGGCCTCAGGCCACCAGGTTGACCGCGCGGGCCGAGGTGGCGCCGATCTCCTCGGCGATCTCGGCGAGCACCGGCTGCGGGATGGAGCCGTCCACGGTGAGCGCCACCAGCGCCTCGCCGCCCTCGGTGGTGCGGGAGACCTGCATGCCGGCGATGTTGATCCCGGCCTCGCCGAGGATGCGGCCGACGGTGCCGACCACGCCGGGGCGGTCGGCGTAGCGCAGGAACGCCATGTGGTCGGCGAGCGCCAGCTCGATGTCGTGGTCGCCGACGCCGACGATCTTCTGGATGTGCTTGGGGCCGCTGAGCGTGCCGGAGACGGAGACCTCCTGGCCGTCGGCGAGGGTGCCGCGCACGGTGACCAGGTTGCGGTGCTCGGGCGACTCGGAGCTGGTGGTCAGCCGTACCTCGACCCCGCGTTCCTGGGCGAAGAGCGGGGCGTTGACGTAGGAGACCGTCTCGGCCACCACGTCCTCGAAGACGCCCTTGAGGGTGGAGAGTTCGAGGACCTTGACGTCGTGCTGGGTGATCTCGCCGCGGACCTCGACGTCGAGGCGGACCGCCACCTCGCCGGCGAGCGCGGTGAAGATCCGGCCCAGCTTCTCGGCGAGCGGCAGACCGGGGCGCACGTCCTCGGCGATCACGCCGCCCTGGACGTTGACGGCGTCCGGGACCAGCTCGCCGGCGAGCGCCAGCCGCACCGACTTGGCCACCGCGATGCCCGCCTTCTCCTGGGCCTCGCCGGTGGAGGCGCCCAGGTGCGGGGTGACCACCACGTTGTCGAACTCGAAGAGCGGGGAGTCGGTGCACGGCTCGGAGGAGAAGACGTCCAGGCCGGCGCCGGCCACCCGGCCCTCCTTGAGCGCGGCGGCCAGCGCGACCTCGTCCACGATGCCGCCGCGGGCGGCGTTGACGATGCGCACGCTCGGCTTGACCTTGCGCAGCGCCTCGTCGCCGATGAGCCCCAGCGTCTCGGGGGTCTTCGGCAGGTGGACGGTGATGAAGTCGGCGGCCCGCAGCAGCTCGTCCAGGGAGAGCAGCTTGACGCCCATCTGCGCGGCGCGGGCCGGCTGGACGTAGGGGTCGTACGCGACGATCTTCATGCCGAAGGCGGACATCCGCTGCGCGACCAGGACGCCGATGCGGCCCAGGCCCACCACGCCGAGGGTCTTCTCGGCCAGCTCGACGCCGGTGTACTTGCTGCGCTTCCACTCGCCGTTCTTCAGCGCCGCGTTGGCCTGCGGGATGTTGCGGGCGGTGGAGACCAGCAGGCCGCAGGCGAGTTCGGCGGCGGTGACGATGTTGGAGGTGGGGGCGTTGACGACCATCACGCCGGCCTTGGTGGCGGCGGAGACGTCCACGTTGTCCAGGCCCACCCCGGCGCGGGCGACCACCTTCAGCCGGCGGGCGGCGGCGATGGCCTCGGCGTCGACCTTGGTGGCGCTGCGTACCAGTACGGCGTCGGCGTCAGCGATCGCCGGGAGCAGTTCGGCCCGGTCGGCACCGTTGCAGTGGCGGATCTCGAAGTCCGGACCGAGGGCGTCGACGGTGGCGGGTGAGAGCTCTTCGGCGATGAGTACTACGGGTTTGCTCACGTGGTCCTCACTTGTCCTTCGTGGGCGGCCGGTCCCGTCGGTCGCTCCAGGGAGGGAGGGATTGGGCATGCCGCGTGGAAGACGCACGACGCTGTGAGCCTGACGCGCTTGGGGGGAAGTCTATCGGCGGGAGCGGCTTCGCCTTGCGCCGTTGCGTAAGGATCACCCTCGAAGGGGTGTACGGCATGGACAAAGCCGGAACGGGAGAGGGCGGCCGGGTCCGGCCGCCCTCTCCGAGGACCGCTTACGCCTCGTCGTCCACCCAGCTCATCAGCTTGCGGAGCTTGCGGCCGGTGGTCTCCAGAAGGTGGTCGCCGTCGGCCTTCTTGTACTCGTTGTACTTCGGCAGGCCGTTGTTGTACTCGTTGATCCAGTTGCGGGCGAAGGTGCCGTCCTGGATCTCGCCGAGGACCTTCTTCATCTCGGCCTTGGTGGCGTCGGTGACGATGCGGGGGCCGGTGACGTAGTCGCCCCACTCGGCGGTCTCCGAGACCGACCAGCGCATCTTCTCCAGGCCGCCCTCGTACATCAGGTCCACGATCAGCTTCAGCTCGTGGAGGCACTCGAAGTAGGCGATCTCCGGCTGGTAGCCGGCCTCGACCAGGGTCTCGAAGCCCGCCTTGACCAGCGCGGAGGCGCCGCCGCAGAGCACCGCCTGCTCGCCGAAGAGGTCGGTCTCGGTCTCCTCGGTGAAGGTGGTCTTGATGACGCCGGCCCGGGTGCCGCCGATGCCCTTGGCGTAGGAGAGGGCGAGCTTGAAGGCGTCGCCGCTGGCGTCCTGCTCGACGGCGACGATGCACGGCACGCCGCGCCCCTCCTCGTACTGGCGGCGCACCAGGTGGCCCGGGCCCTTGGGGGCGACCATGCACACGTCGACGCCGGCCGGGGGCTTGATCAGGTCGAAGCGGATGTTGAAGCCGTGGCCGAAGAAGAGGGCGTCGCCGTCCTTGAGGTTGTCCTTGACGGACTCCTCGTAGACCTTGGCCTGGATCGGGTCCGGCACCAGGATCATGATCACATCGGCCTCGGCGGCGGCTTCGGCCGGGGTGACCACGCGCAGGCCCTGCTCCTCGGCCTTGACCTTGGACTTGGAGCCCTCGGGCAGGCCGACGCGCACGTCGACGCCCGAGTCACGCAGCGACAGCGCGTGGGCGTGGCCCTGGCTGCCGTAACCGAGAACCGCGACCTTGCGGCCCTGGATGATGGACAGGTCGGCGTCGTCGTCGTAGAACAGCTCGGCCACTTGGGGTTTCTCCTTGAGCTTGGGCGGTTGTGCGTTCCACCGTAGACGGTGGCGGGAAGGGGAGGTCGGTGGTCCGGGGCGGGCCCGGCGCACGCGGGGCGCACGCCGGGCGCGTCGCGCGCGGAGGCGTCAGGCGCTGCGGTCCAGGGCGCGCAGCGAGCGGTCGGTGATGGAGCGGGCGCCGCGGCCGATGGCGATCGTGCCGGACTGCACCAGTTCCTTGATGCCGAAGGGTTCCAGCATCCGCAGCAGCGCTTCGAGTTTGTCGCTGCCGCCGGTGGCCTCCACGGTGACCGCCTCCGGGGAGACGTCCACCGTCTTGGCGCGGAAGAGCTGCACGATCTCGGTGATCTGGGAGCGGGTCTCGTTGTCGGCGCGCACCTTGACCAGCACCAGTTCGCGCTGGACGGCGGCGGAGGGCTCCAGTTCGACGATCTTGAGGACGTTGACCAGCTTGTTGAGCTGCTTGGTCACCTGTTCCAGCGGCAGTTCGTCGATGACGTTGACCACGATGGTGATGCGGGAGATGTCGGGGTGCTCGGTGGTGCCGACGGCGAGCGAGTCGATGTTGAAGCCGCGGCGGGAGAAGAGCGCGGTGATCCGGGCCAGGACACCGGGCTTGTTCTCCACCAGGACGGAGAGCGTGTGCTTGGACATTGGCGTTTCCTTACGTGCCTTCCGGTCCCGGTGGTCAGTCGTCCATGTCGCCGAAGTCGGGGCGCACCCCGCGGGCGGCCATGACCTCGTCGTTGGAGGTGCCGGCGGCGACCATCGGCCAGACCATGGCGTCCTCGTGGCAGATGAAGTCCACCACGACCGGCCGGTCGTTGATGGAGTTGGCCTTCTCGATCACCGCGTCGAGGTCGGCCGGGTCCTCGCAGCGGATGCCGACGCACCCCATGGCCTCGGCCAGCTTGACGAAGTCGGGGATGCGGGTGCCGTTGCCGGGGGCGGCGCCGGCCTCCTTGGGGCCGCTGTGCAGCACGGTGTTGGAGTAGCGCTCGTTGTAGAAGAGCGTCTGCCACTGGCGGACCATGCCCAGGGCGCCGTTGTTGATGACGGCGACCTTGATCGGGATGCCGTTGAGCGCGCAGGTGACCAGTTCCTGGTTGGTCATCTGGAAGCAGCCGTCGCCGTCGATGGCCCACACCGTGGCGTCGGGCAGGCCGGCCTTGGCGCCCATCGCGGCGGGCACCGCGTACCCCATCGTCCCGGCGCCGCCGGAGTTGAGCCAGGTGTGGGGCTTTTCGTAAGCGATGAACTGGGAGGCCCACATCTGGTGCTGGCCGACGCCGGCCGCGTAGACGGTGCCCTCCGGGGCGAGCTCGCCGATGCGCTCGATGACCTGCTGCGGGGAGAGGCTGCCGTCCTCGGGCAGGTCGTAGCCGAGCGGGTAGGTCTTGCGCCAGGAGTCGATCTGCTTCCACCAGTCGGCGTAGTCGCCGCGGTGGCCCGCCTCGTGCTCGGCCTGGACGGCGACGATCAGGTCGGCGATGACCTCGCGGGCGTCCCCGACGATCGGCACGTCGGCGGCGCGGATCTTGCCGATCTCGGCCGGGTCGACGTCGGCGTGGACCACCTTGGCGTAGGGGGCGAAGGTGTCGGTGCGGCCGGTGACCCGGTCGTCGAAGCGGGCGCCGAGGGCGACCAGCAGGTCGGCCTTCTGCATGGCGGTGACCGCGGAGACCGAGCCGTGCATGCCGGGCATGCCGACGTGCTGGGGGTGGCTGTCGGGGAAGGCGCCGAGCGCCATCAGCGTGGTGGCCACGGGGGCGCCGGTCAGCTCGGCGAGGATCCGCAACTCCTCGGTGGCCCGCGCCTTGAGCACCCCGCCGCCGACGTAGAGCACCGGGCGCTTGGCCTGGGTGATCAGCTTGGCGGCCTCGCGGATCTGCTTGGCGTGCGGCTTGGTGACCGGGCGGTAGCCGGGCAGGTCGAGCTGGGGCGGCCAGGAGAAGACGGTCCGCGCCTGGAGGGCGTCCTTGGCGATGTCCACCAGCACCGGGCCGGGGCGGCCGGTGGAGGCGATGTGGAACGCCTCGGCGATGGTGCGCGGGATGTCCTCGGCCCGGGTGACCAGGAAGTTGTGCTTGGTGATCGGCATGGTGATGCCGCAGATGTCGGCTTCCTGGAAGGCGTCGGTGCCGATCGACTTGGAGGCCACCTGGCCGGTGATGGCCACCAGCGGGACGGAGTCCATGTGGGCGTCGGCGATCGGGGTGACCAGGTTGGTGGCGCCGGGGCCGGAGGTGGCCATGCAGACGCCGACCTTGCCGGTGGCCTGGGCGTAGCCGGTGGCGGCGTGGCCGGCCCCCTGCTCGTGGCGGACGAGGATGTGTCGCACCCGCTTCGAGTCGAACATCGGGTCGTAGGCGGGCAGGATCGCCCCGCCCGGAATGCCGAATACGGTGTCGGCGCCGACTTCCTCCAGAGAACGGATGAGGGACTGGGCACCCGTCACGTGCTCGGTGACGGGCTGCTGTGCCTGTGCTGCCGCGCTGCGGGCCCGCGGTTGCGGGTGAGGGGCCCCAGTGGCCTGCTCGGTCATCTGCGTGTCTCTTCTCGAAGAGGCCGCCCGGCTCGGGTCGCCGAGGGGCGGGAGGTGCCAGTGCAACAAAAAACCCCTCGTGCCGTTAGGCATGCGAGGGGGAGCGCGCCGGTGCTGTGGTCGGGGCGGTGGTGGAGCCCCAGGTCAGCCGACGCGCCTTCCAAGTACGAGAATTCGGGTGCGCATGGCTTCGACCTTCCTCTTGTAACGGGGCGGGTGTCAAGTGAGTGGGATACACGTCTCATTATGTGGTCGCGCGGGGTCCGTCCGCCACCGTTCGCGAGCGGACCGCGGCCGGACGGTACGGGGGCGCGGGCCCGGTTCGCACCCCCGTACGGCGTCACCGCTGGCGTTGTCTGCCCGGCCCGGAGAGCCCCACGGTGAGCGGGACGCCGGTGGCGGTGGCCACGGCCGGCTCCGGGCGGCGGGGTACCGGGAAGGCACCGCGAGCCAGGGCGCCGTGCAGCCGCGGTTCGTCCAGCGGGCCGGCGAAGGCCAGGCCCTGTCCATGAGTACACCCCATCTCGCGCAGCGCCACCACCTGTTCGGGGCGGTCCACCCCGTCGGCCACGGTGCGCACCCCCAGCTCCCGGGCGATCCGCAGCAGCCCCGCGGTGATCTTGTACAGCCGGGCCGACTCCACCAGGCCCTCGGTGAACGAGCGGTCCAGCCGCAGGACGTCCACCGGCAGCCGGCGCAGCGCGGCCATCCCGGAGAAGCCGGCCCCGGAGGCGTCCAGCGCGATCCGCACCCCCGCGGTGCGGAGCGCCACCAGACGGCGTTCCAGTTCGTCCAGGCAGACCCGGGGGTCGTGCTCGGTGATCTCCACCAGCAGCGCGTCGGGCGGCAGGTGGTACCGCTCCAGCAGGGACTCCACGACGGCGGGCGGCAGGTCGCGGCCGAGCAGCCGGCCGACCGGCACCCGTACCGCCACCGGTACGTGGTGGCCGGCCCGGTGGCGTCCGGCGGCCAGCTCCACTGCGGCCTCCAGCGTCCAGCGGGTGACCTCGGCGTGCTCGGTGCCGCGGTCGGCGCGCGGGTCGGTGAGGCGGACGAACTCGTCCGGGGTGAACAGGATGCCCTGGGCCGAGCGCCACCGGGCCAGCGCCTCGACGGCGGCGACCCGGCCGGTCTCCAGGTCCACCACGGGCTGGTGGAGCAGGGTGAACTCGTTGTTGCGCAGGGCGCTGCCGAGCCGGCCGGCCAGCTCCGCGCGGCGGGTGACGTCGGCCTGCATGGCGGGTGCGTACAGCTCGACGCGGTTCTTGCCGTTGGACTTGGCCCGGTACATCGCCAGGTCGGCGTTGCGCATCAGCTCGGCCGGGGTGACCCCGGGGGCGGCGAAGGCGACGCCGATGCTGGCGGCGACCCGTACCTGGGTGGTGCCCGGCTGGCCGTGGCTGCCGGAGGACCGGCCGTGGCCGGTGGTGCCGCAGGTGACGGTGTACGGCTCGGAGAGGGTGATCCGCAGCCGTTCGGCGATCTCCAGTATCTGCTGTTCGCGCACGCCCAGCTCGTCGGCGCCGCCGCAGATCAGGGCGGCGAACTCGTCCCCGCCGAGCCGGGCCGCGGTGTCGCCGGCCCGCACCGACTCGGAGAGCCGGCGGGCGGCCTGGATCAGCAGTTCGTCGCCGGCCTGGTGGCCCACGGTGTCGTTGACCGCCTTGAAGCCGTCGAGGTCGATGTAGAGCACGGCGGCCTGGCCGTCGTCGGCGCGGCGCCCGCTGAGCGCCTGGCCGACGCGCTCGGTGAAGAGCGCGCGGTTGGGCAGGTCGGTGAGCGGGTCGTGGGAGGCGTTGTGCTGGAGCTGGGCCTGGAGGCGGACGCGTTCGGTGACGTCCCGGCTGTTGAAGATCAGGCCGCCCTGGTAGCGGTTGACCGAGGACTCGACGTTGAGCCAGCCGCCGTCGCCGGAGCGGATCCGGCACTCGATGCGGGTGGCGGGCTCCTGCTCGGGGGGCGCGGCGAGGAAGCGGCGCACCTCGTGCAGGACGCGGCCGAGGTCGTCGGGGTGGATGTGCGAGGCCAGCTCGGTGCCGATCATCTCCTCGGCATCACGCGCGTAGACGCCCTTGGCGGCCGGGGAGACGTAGCGCAGCACCCCGCTGGGCGCGGCGATCATGATGACGTCGCTGGAGCCCTGCACCAGGGAGCGGAAGTGGTTCTCGGCCTCGGCGAGTTCGCGGGTGAGCGCGATGTTGTCCAGCAGCATGATGCCCTGGCGGACGACGAGGACGAGGGCGACCGTACAGCCGGTGAAGAGCATCACCCGGTCGATCTTGCGGCCGTCGAGCAGGTCGATGAGGATCGCCAGCGTGCAGACCCCGGCGGCCAGGTACGGGGTGAGGGCGGCGAAGGTGCCGGCCGAGCGGCGGCGCGGGTGGTCGCCGCGCGTTCCGCCGCGGGCGCCGGAGCGTCCGCCGACCCAGGGGGCGTACGCCTGGAGCATGCTGCCGGCGAACCAGCCGGCGTCCAGGATCTGCCCGGAGTGGTAGTGCTCGCGCAGCATCGGCGAGGTGAAGAGGGCGTCGCACAGCACCGTGACCGCCAGCGCGCCGATGGCGGTGTTGACCGCCGGGCGGCTGCCCCGGAAGCGGCGGAAGTGGAGCGCCAGCACCATGGAGACCAGCAGGATGTCGAAGACCGGGTAGGCCAGCGAGAGGGCGACCCGCGGGGTGCTGCGGCCGTCCCACTCGGCGGTGCGGGCCAGCGCCAGGCTCCAGGTCAAGGTGACCAGCGAGCCGCCGATCAGCCAGGCGTCCAGCCCCAGGCAGATCCATCCGGCCTTGTTCACCGGGCGGTTGGCGAGCACCAGCAGGCCGACGATGGCCAGCGGGGCGAAGAGCAGGAAGCAGAAGTCGGCGGCGGACAGCCGGGGCACCGGCTGGCGCAGCACCACCTCGTACCACCCCCACACCCCGTTGCCCGCGGCCACCATCGCGGAGGAGCCGGCGAAGAGCACCCAGGCCGGGCGGGCGCGCCCGGAGACGGTGCGGGCGTGCCACAGGCACGACAGGCAGGCGGCGAGCGCGGCGGCGGCGAGGCCGAAGTCGCCCATGAAGAGCGCCACGGCGGGGGTCCCCCAGCCGAGGGCGGCGCCGACGGCGTACCCGCCGCAGAGCAGGACGACCACGAGGTGGGGCACGCGGGAGGCGGGCCGGGCGGCGTTGGCCGGACCGGAGCACACGGCCCCCGTGGCGCTCATGAGATCGCCTGCCGCAGCCGTGCCGACCTGCCGCTTCGTGTTGGTTGAAGTCTCCATAGGCCGCACATCGCCCCGTCATCCCCCTGGCGTCCTGATCCGTCCAGAGCCCGCATCCGGTGCACCGGCCGTGGCTGGTCGGCCCGCCTGGCGCACCCCCGCTCGGGACGATACACCAGAGCCGTCACACTGGGACATAGGTGATCTACGCACAGTAACCATAAGGGTGTTGCCGGTTGCGTAGCGCGTTCGAACGGTACCTCCAGGTGATGACGGCGGGCGCGGAGCGCGCTCAGCCGGCCACCACGTTCTCCAACGGGCGCCCCTGGACGAACCGTTCGAGCTGGCCGCGGAGCAGCCGTCGGGCGCGCGGCCAGAACGCCGAGGTGCTGCCGCCCACATGCGGGCTGATCAGGGCGCCGGGGGCGTGCCACAACGGGTGGCCGGGTGGCAGCGGTTCGGGGTCGGTGACGTCGAGGGCGGCGGTCAGCCGGCCGGACTCCAGCTCGGCGAGGAGCGCCTTGGTCTCCACCACCGGGCCGCGCGCGACGTTGACGAGCAGGGCGCCGTCCTTCATCCGGGCCAGGAAGGCGGCGTCGGCCAGGTGCCGGGTGTCCTCGGTGAGCGGCACGGTGAGGATCACCACGTCGGCGCGGGGCAGCAGGGCGGGGAGTTCGGACAGGGCGTGCACCGGGCCGCGGCCGGTGGTGCGCGCGGCGCGGGCGACGCGCAGGACCCGCGCGCACTCGAAGGGCGCGAGCCGGTCCTCGACGGCCGCGCCGATCGCGCCGTACCCGACGATCAGCACCGTGCGGTCGGCGAGCGCCGGGTAGACGCCGGCGTACCAGCGTTCGGCGTCCTGGCCGCGGACGAACCGGGGGATGCCGCGCAGCGCGGCGAGGGTGAGGGTGAGCGCGAGTTCGGCGGTGCTGGTCTCGTGGACGCCGCGGGCGTTGCACAGCACGGTGCCGGCCGGGAGGGCGGGCAGGACGTGGTCGACGCCGGCGGTGAGGGTCTGCACGACGCGCGGCCGGGCGCCGTGGCGCAGCGGCCGGGTGGCCACCTCGGCGGCCTTCATGTACGGCGGGACGTAGAAGTCGGCGCCGGCCGGGTCGGCGGGGAACGGTTCGTCGCCGTCCCAGCGCAGGTAGAGCGGGCCGGGCGGGAGTTCTCCCACCTCGTCGGGGTCGACCGGGAGCCATACGACGGGGCGGGCGCCGGGTGCGGGGGGCGTCGGACGGGGGTGGTCAGCCATGCGGTCAGCCATGTCAGGAGGCTATGCGACGAGGTGACCGACAGGGCCGGTCCGGGTGGACCGGACCGGGACGTTACCTTGGGGGTCGCCCCTCGGGGGACTTGGGGGGCGAAGGAGGAGGACGGGGCCAGGTGGAGCGCAGGACGATCGGTGCGGCAGCTCTCGAAGTGGGCTCCGTGGGGCTGGGCTGCATGCCGATGAGCTGGGCGTACACCACCTCGCAGCGGGACGGCGAGCGGTCGTTGCGGGCGGTGCACGCGGCGCTGGACGCCGGCACCACGCTGCTGGACACCGCCGACATGTACGGCCCGTTCACCAACGAGCTGCTGGTGGGGCGGGTGCTCAGGGAGCGGCGGCGGGAGGCGTTCGTCTCCACCAAGTGCGGGCTGCTCGTCGGCGAGCAGCACATCGTGGCCAACGGCCGCCCCGGGTACGTCAAGCGGGCCTGCGACGCCTCGTTGCGCCGGTTGCAGACCGATGTGATCGACCTGTACCAGCTGCACCGGGTCGATCCGGAGGTGCCGGTGGAGGACACCTGGGGCGCGATGTCGGAGCTGGTGGCGGCGGGCAAGGTGCGCGCGCTGGGGTTCTGCGCGGTGGGCGCCGCCCGTGTGGGGTACCCCCGCCGGGGCGCGCGCCGCAGCGGTGGCGCCGCGCGCCGCGCCGACCCGGTCCGCCCCGGCCCGTACGCGGACACCCTCGACCGGCTCGAACGCGTCCAGCAGGTGTTCCCGGTGGCGTGCGTGCAGGCGGAGTTGTCGGTGTGGTCGCCGGAGGCGTTGTGCGACCTGCTGCCGTGGTGTGCCTCGCGGGGGGTCGGGTTCCTCGCCGCGATGCCGCTGGGGAACGGTTTCCTCACCGGCACCCTCACCCCCGGGCAGGGGTTCGAGCCGGACGACGTGCGGGCCCGGCACCCGCGTTTCACCGCCGACATGATGGCCGCCAACCAGCCGATCGTGGCCGGTCTGCGCCGGGTCGCCGCCCGGCACGGCGCCACCCCCGCCCAGATCGCCCTGGCCTGGGTGCTGGCCCAGGGCCCCTACGTGGTGCCGGTCCCGGGGGCCAAGAAGGAGCGCTGGACCGCCGAGAACGCCGCGGCGGCCGGCGTCCGCCTCGGGGCGGACGACCTCGCGGAGATCGCCGGGCTGCCGCCGGCGCTGGGCTCCTGGGACTGACGCGGCCGGCGCGCGCGGTGCGTGCGGGCGTACGCGGCGCGTGGCCGTGCGGCCGGATGCGCCGGGTCCACGCGGGCGGGCGGCGGCCCTGGTGCCGGCGGTGGGGTGCGGCCGGGTGGCTGGGGGCACGCCCCGGGCGCCCGGGGTGCCGGTGCGCTGCCGGGACGCCTCGGTGCGCCGGTGGGGGCGGCCCCGGCCGGGTCACCCCGCCGCCGCGTCCACCCCGAACAGCCGCAGCCGGTGGGCCACCGCCGCCGCCTCGCCCCGGCCCGAAACCCCCAGTTTGGCAAGGATGTTGGAGACGTGGACGCTGGCGGTCTTGGGTGAGATGAACAGTTCCTCGGCGATGGCGCGGTTGGTGCGGCCGGCCGCCACCAGGCGCAGCACGTCGCGTTCGCGGGGGGTGAGCCCGAGGTCGTCGGCGCGGGTGGCGGGGTGGTGCGGGCAGGCCGGGGCGCCGGACAGCGGGAGGCGGGCGCGGGTGGCCAGCAGTTCGGTCTCCTGGCGCAGCAGCCGCGCGCCGAGCCGGCCGGCCGTGGCGTGCGCCTCGCCGAGCAGCGCGGCAGCCCGTTCGCGGTCCGGGGCGCCGCCGGCCAGCAGCGACTCGGCCCACCGGTAGCCCACCCGGGCCAGCGCGTACGGGCGGTGCAACGGGGCGAAGCCGGCGGCGGCCTCGGCCCAGCGGGCGGGGTCGTCGCGGCCGTCCGCCCGGGCCAGTTCGGCGTCGAACCAGCGGGACCAGGCCACCCACACGGGGGCGTCGGTGACCAGGGCGCGTCCCCGCAGCCGCAGCAGCGCGAGGATCCCGTCCCGCTCGGCGTCCATGCCGGGCAGCCCGCGCGCGTCCCCCTCCGCGGCGGCGGCCCGCACCAGCAGCTGCCACCAGTACGCATGGTGGCCGAGTGTCGGCGGCACCGCCAGGGCGTCGCGCAGCACCGCGCGGGCCTGGTCGTAGCGGCCCCGGTCGGCGGCGATGCCCAGCTCCGCCTCGGCCACCGGCACCAGCACCTGCGGTTCGGCGCCGAGCCGCGCGGCGCTCTGCCGCACCTGGCCGAGGAGTCGCTCGGCCTCGTCCAACTCGCCGCGCAGCAGCGCCAGATGGGCGGAGCGCAGGGTGAGGAAGCCGCGGGTGCCGGCGTGGCGCACGTTGTCGTGGGCGCTGCCGAGCAAGGTGGCGGCGCGTTCCCACTCGCCCAGGGAGGTCAGGGATTCGGCGAGGTTGGCGGTGAGGAAGGC
The DNA here is from genome assembly GCF_000240165.1 of Streptantibioticus cattleyicolor NRRL 8057 = DSM 46488. Lineage (NCBI taxonomy): Bacteria > Bacillati > Actinomycetota > Actinomycetes > Kitasatosporales > Streptomycetaceae > Streptantibioticus > Streptantibioticus cattleyicolor. Next base: position 4,642,541 of record NC_017586.1, on the reverse strand, counting down.
GTCGTTGTGGACGCCGGCCGCGCCGGCCGCCTTCAGCCCCTCCTCGGCGGCGGCCACCGCCTCGGCGGAGCGGCCGGTGGCCTCCAGGACGTGGGTGAGGTTGAGGTGGGCCCGGCCCAGCGCGCGGGTGTCCGCCCGGCCCTCGGCGCGCCGGGCCAGCTCGCGCAGTTCGGCGATGCCGCGGTCGGCCTCGCCGGAGGCGACCCGCAGCGTGGCCAGCGTGACCCGGGCGTTGAGCTCCACGTCGGCGGCGCCGACCAGCCGGGCCAGCTCCACGGCGCGTTCGGCGGTGGACAGCGTCCGTTCGCCGGGGACGTGGCACATCTCCCAGCCGGCGATCTGCACCAGGATGTCGGCGTGCACCGCGGACGGCGGCACCCCGCACACCAGCTCCTCGGCGCGGGCCAGCTCCTCCCGGCCGTCGCCCCGGCCGAGCCCCTTGACCAGCCGGGAGCGCTGGGTCCAGAACCAGGCGGCGCGCACCGGGTCGCGGTCGGCGTCCACCAGCCGCAGCGCCTGCTTGACCAGGGTGAGACCGCGTTCCCGCTGCTCGGACAGGCGGGCGGCGACCGCGGCCTCGGCGAGCAGGTCGAGGTAGTGCGGACGGGCGTCGCTCACCGCCGGGTCGCCGTCCGGGCCGGAGGTCACCGGCGGGTAGGCCTCGGTGACGCAGGCCGCGGGCAGCTGGTCGCGTTCGGCGTCGGGGACGTCGTCCCACAACTCCATCGCCCGCTGGAGCAGGTGGAGTTGTTCGGCGTGGGCGTGGCGGCGGCGGGCCTCGACGGAGGCGCGCAGGACGGCGGGGAGCGCCTTGCGGGCGTCGCCGGCGTGGTACCAGTAGCTGGCCAGCCGGGCCGGCCGGTCGGAGGCGCAGATCAGGCCGGGCCGCTCCTCCAGCGCCTGCGCGTAGCGGCGGTTGACGCGGCTGCGTTCGCCGGGCAGCAGGTCGTCGACCACGGCCTCGCGGACCAGGGCGTGCCGGAAGCGGTAGCTGTCGCCGCCGTCGGCGAGCAGCAGGATGTTGGCGCCGACGGCGGCCCGCAGCGCCTCGTCGAGGTCGTCGTCGGCGAGCCCGGCGACCGCGGCGAGCAGGGCGTGTTCGACCCGGGAGCCGCCCTCGGCGGCCACCCGTACCACCCGCTGGGCGTCCTCCGGCAGCGCCTCGACGCGTACCAGCAGCAGGTCGCGCAGCGAGTCGCTCAGGCCCGTGGCGCATCCGGAGTGGATGCTGCACGCCAGCTCCTCGACGAAGAACGGGTTGCCGTCGGAGCGTCGGAAGACCCGCTCCACCAGGGCGTGGTCGGGTTCGGAGTGCAGGATGCCGGCCATCTGGCGGCGCACCTCGTCGCGGCTGAGCCGGGGCAGTTCCAGGCGCTGGACGGTGCGCAGCCGGTCGAGTTCGGCGAGGAAGGGGCGCAGCGGGTGGCGGCGGTGGATGTCGTCGGTGCGGTAGGTGGCCACCACCACCAGGCGGGCGCGGTGCAGGGCGCGGTAGAGGTAGGCCAGCAGTTCCCGGGTGGAGCGGTCGGCCCAGTGCAGGTCCTCGATGGCGAGGACGACGGTGCGTTCGGCCGAGATGCGTTCCAGCAGGCGGGCGGTGAGCTCGAAAAGCCGGGCGCGGCCGAACTCGTCGGGGTACTCCGGTCCGCGGGGCGCGGGCGCGGGGTTCTCGGCGAGGTCGGGCAGGAGGCGGACCAGGTCGTCCTCGAAGCCGGCCGCGGCGCGCAGCAGTTCGTCGCCGAGGGCGCCGTGCAGCATCCGCAGGGCGCCGGAGACCGGCTGGTAGGGCAGGCCGTCGGCGCCGATCTCCACGCAGCCGCCGACCGCGGTGGCCGCGCCGGAGGCGCACGCGGCGGCCAGGAACTCCTCCAGCAGCCGGGTCTTGCCCACCCCGGCCTCGCCGCCGACGAGCAACGCCTGCGGCTCACCGGCGCCGGCCCGGTCGAGCGCGGCGCGCAGGACGGTCAGCTCGCGGTCGCGGCCGACGAACACCGGGGAGACGGACTGTGTCTGCACAGGTGAGAGCATCGCACAGGGGTGCGAGCCGGTGCCCGGGGATTCCGGCGCGCGGACGGCCCCGCCGTCCGCCGCCACCGGCTCCACCCCCGTGGGGGCCGGTGGCGGCGACGGCGGGGCCGTCGTCCCCGGGCGGGTCACGCGGCCCGCTGCCGCAGCAGCGACCGGAGCCGGGCGGCGGCGCCGCCTGTTCTCACCCGCCTTCCGGCCCGTGCGGATCCGCTGCCCGTGGCCCGCACGTCGCGGGCCCGGCGCCAGCTGTCGGCGGCCCGGCGCAGCTCGGCCTCGCGGACGCGGTGTTCCAACTCGCCGTGGTACATGGGAAAACCCCCTGGGTGATCGTGACTCGTTCCGTTCGGATCGACGGGTACGAGCCTCGTCCCCCAGGGGGTGGTGCCGCATCGGGCGAGTTCCCGATCTTCCCCGGGCCCGGGGCCTTAGGACGCCGGACCGGGTGCCGTACGGCGGACGGCGAGGGCCTCAGAGAGGCGGGCGCCGGTCAGGCCGCCGGGCCCACCGCGTCGCCCGGGACGGGACGCCCGGCGGGCGGCGTGAGCGGGGTCGGCGTGGGAACCGGGGCCGGGGCCACCGGCTCCTCCAGGCGCTCCCGGGGCTCGATGCTCAGCCTGGGCAGCCGGCGGTCGAGCCAGCCGGGCAGCCACCAGTTGGCGCGGCCCAGCAGGTGCATCAGCGCCGGCACCAGCAGCGTCCGCAGCACGAACGCGTCGAGCGCGACCGCCGCGGCCAGCCCGATGCCGAACATCGCGATCACCCGGTCACCGCTGAGCACGAAGGCGAGGAAGACCGAAATCATGATCACCGCGGCCGAGTTGATCACCCGGCTGGTCTCGGCGAGCCCGACGCGTACCGCCCGGCGGTTGTCCCGGGTCTCCAGCCACTCCTCGTACATCCGGCTGACCAGGAAGACCTGGTAGTCCATGGAGAGGCCGAAGAGCACCGAGACCATGATCACCGGCAGGAACGGTTCGATCGGCCCGGCCCGGCCCAGCCCGAGCAGTTCGCTCCCCCAGCCCCACTGGAAGACGGCGACCACGATGCCGAACGAGGAGGCCACCGCGGCCACGTTCATCACCGCGGCCTTCAGCGGGATGCCCAGGCTGCGGAAGGCCGCCATCAGCAGCAGGAACCCCATGGAGATCACCACGCCCACGAAGAGCGGCAGTTTGCCGACGATCACCGAGGCGAAGTCGTCGTAGGCCGCGGTCTCGCCGCCGACGTAGACCTTGAGTCCGGTGCCCTGCTCGGCCCGGGGGATGACGTCGTGGCGCAGCCGGTCGATGAGGTCGCTGGTGGTCTGTGACTGGGGGGCGCCGGTGGGGACGACGGTGACCACCTGGATGTCGCCGGAGGCGGCGTCGGTGCCGGTGGAGACGGCGGCCACCCCGTGGGTGTCGCGCAGGGTGTCGGTGAGCCGGTCGAGGGCGACCTTGCCGGCGGCGTCGCCCCGGGTGTCGGCGACCACCTGCAACGGACCGTTGACACCCGGCCCGAACCCCTCGGCCACCAGGTCGTACGCCTTGCGGGTGGTGGAGCCGGCCGGGTCGTTGCCCTGGTCGGAGGTGCCGAGGTGGAGGGAGAGGGTGGGCAGCGCGCAGACCAGCATGACGGCGGCGGCCACGCACCCGAGGAGTTTGGGGTGGCGTTCGACAAAGGCCGACCAGCGCGCCGCGAGGCCGGTGGGCACCTCCGGCTGCGGGCCGTGTTCGGTGAGCCGGCGGCGTTCCCGGCGGCTGAGCGCCTTGTCGCCGATGACCCCGAGCAGCGCGGGCAGCAGCGTCACCGAGGCGGCCACGGTGAGCAGCACGGTGAGCGCTGCGGCGATGGCGACCCCGTTGAGGAAGCTCAGCCGCAGCACGAACATGCCGAGCACGGCGGCGCAGACGGTGCCGCCGGCGAAGACCACCGCCCGCCCCGAGGTGGCCACCGCCCGCGTGGCGGCGTCGGCGACCGCAAGCCCCCGGCGCAGCCCGCGCCGGTGCCGGGTGACGATGAACAGCGCGTAGTCGATGCCCACGCCCAGCCCGATCAGGGTGCCGAGCATGGGGGCGAAGCTGGCCATGGTCATGACGTGGCCGAGGAGTTGGATGCCCATGACGGCGGTGCCGACGCTCACCACGGCGGTGGCGATCGGCAGCGACATCGCGGCCAGTGAGCCGAAGGCCACCAGCAGCACCGCGCCGGCCACCGCGATGCCGATCAGCTCGCTGAGGTGGGTGCTGGTGGGCTGGGCCATGCCGATGGCGTCGCCGCCGAGTTCGACCTGAAGGCCCGGTCCGGCGGCCGACTTGGCGGTGGAGACCACCGGCTTCACCTGGCCGGCGCCGAGGTGGTCGGTGTCCTGGCCGAAGGTGACGGTGGCGTAGGCGGTGCGTCCGTCCTTGCTGATCTGCCCGCCGCCGTCGGGCCCGTACGGGCTGGTCACCGAGGTGATCCCGGGCAGGTGGCGGACGGTGTCCAGGGTGTGGGTCATCCGCTGTTCGACGCCGAGCGCGCGCACCGAGCCGCCGTCGGTGGTGTGCCACACGATGGTGTCCGAGGAGCCCGCGCGGCCGGGGAAGGCCAAGCCGAGCAGGGAGGCCGCCTTGCCGGCCTCGGTGCCGGGGACCTCGTAGCTGTTGGAATACGCGGATCCGGCGGCGAGTGCGGCGCCGGTCACACCGGCCAGCGCGGCGAGCCAGAGCATGATGACGGCGAAGCGGCGGCGCAGGCACCACTTGGCTATTGCGGCCATGTACAGCTTTCTTGTCATGTGCGGAACTTTCGGGAAAGTTCCGGGAAAGAACGCATCACCTTCAGCGGTCAACTGTGACAGGACGGCAAGATCGTTGGGGGCTTTCGTGCCCTTCCTCACAAGGGCCTCGGCATGGGAACTTCCGGGCGTGGCAGGTGAATCGCGGAAAGCCGTTGCATTTCCCATCGGAATACCGGAAACGGAATGCCGGAATGGCGTCGCATTCGGCAGCGGAAACGCGAAGGGCGGCCCTCCCCGTTCGGGAGGACCGCCCTGGCGGCTCTTGCCTCGGGCTCAGCCCTGGACGCCCAGCTTGGCCAGGATCAGCTCGCGCACCCGGGCGGCGTCCGCCTGGCCGCGGGTGGCCTTCATCACCGCGCCGACCAGCGCGCCGGCCGCGGCCACCTTGCCGCCGCGGATCTTGTCGGCGACGCCCTGGTTGGCCTCGATGGCGGCCTCGACGGCGGCGGTGAGCGCGCCCTCGTCCGAGACGACCTTCAGGCCGCGCTTGTCGACCACCTCGTCCGGGGCGCCCTCGCCGGCCAGCACGCCCTCGATGACCTGGCGGGCCAGCTTGTCGTTGAGCGCGCCCTCGGCGACCAGCTCGGTGATCCGGGCGACCTGGGCCGGGGTGATGGGCAGCGCGGCAAGTTCCACGCCGTCCTCGTTGGCCCGCCGGGCCAGCTCGCCCATCCACCACTTGCGGGCCTGGTCGGCCGGGGCGCCGGCGTCGATGGTGGCCACGATCAGGTCGATGGCGCCGGCGTTGAGCACCGACTGCATCTCGTGGTCGGAGATGCCCCACCGCTCCTTGAGGCGCTCACGGCGCACCCGCGGCAGCTCCGGCAGCCCGGCCCGCAGCTGCTCCACCCACTCCCGGGACGGGGCCACCGGGACGAGGTCGGGCTCCGGGAAGTACCGGTAGTCCTCGGCCTCCTCCTTGATCCGGCCGGAGGTGGTGGAGCCGGTGTCCTCGTGGAAGTGGCGGGTCTCCTGCACGATGGTGCCGCCGGAGCCGAGCACCGCCGCGTGGCGCATGACCTCGAAGCGCACCGCCCGCTCCACCGAGCGCAGCGAGTTGACGTTCTTGGTCTCGGAACGGGTGCCGAACTTCTCGGTGCCGTTGGGGCGCAGCGACAGGTTGACGTCGCAGCGCAGCTGGCCCATCTCCATCCGGGCCTCGGAGACGCCCAGCGCCCGGATCAGCTCGCGCAGCTCGGCGACGTAGGCGCGGGCGATCTCGGGGGCCCGATCGCCGGCGCCGGTGATCGGCTTGGTGACGATCTCGATCAGCGGGATGCCGGCCCGGTTGTAGTCCAGCAGCGAGTGCGAGGCGCCGTGGATGCGTCCGGTGGCGCCGCCGATGTGGGTGGACTTGCCGGTGTCCTCCTCCATGTGGGCGCGTTCGATGCCCACCCGGAAGACCTCGCCGTCCTCCAGCGCGACGTCCAGGTAGCCGTCGAAGGCGATCGGCTCGTCGTACTGCGAGGTCTGGAAGTTCTTCGGCATGTCCGGGTAGAAGTAGTTCTTCCGGGCGAACCGGCACCACTGCGCGATCTCGCAGTTGAGCGCCAGGCCGATCTTGATCGCCGATTCCACCGCGGTCTCGTTGACCACCGGCAGCGCGCCGGGCAGGCCCAGGCAGACCGGGCAGACCTGGGAGTTGGCCTCGGCGCCCAGCTCGGTGGAGCAGCCGCAGAACATCTTGGTGCGGGTGCCCAGCTCGACGTGGACCTCGAGACCCATCACCGGGTCGTACGAGGCGAGCGCGTCCTCGTACGACACCAGCTCGTCAGTGACAGTCACGTTGCTTCCTTTTCTGACCCGTCAGCCGGCGAGCACGTCGTCGCTGTCGAAGCGGCGCAGCTCGCGGACGAGCAGGGCCACCCCGGTGACGATCGCGGCCCCGCTGACCAGTGCGTCGACCAGCTTGAGCGTGTCGGCCTCGCCGCGCGCGGTGCGGGCCTGCTTGATCACGCTGACCGCGCCGAAGAGCGTGGTGCCGATCGACAGGTAGGTGCCGGGCTTGGACTTCTTGAAGTTCTTGGCCTTCTGGAGCTTTCCACTCATAGGGTCGGTGCCTCCTCAAGCAGCGGGTGGCCCCAGCGTGCGGTGAAGGCGGCCTCCACGGCCGCACCGACACGGTAGAGGCGGTCGTCGGCCATGGCCGGGGCGATGATCTGGAGGCCGACCGGCAGGCCGTCCTCGGGGGCGAGCCCGCACGGCAGCGACATCGCCGCGTTGCCCGCCAGGTTGGACGGGATGGTGCACAGGTCGGCGAGGTACATCGCCATCGGGTCGTCGGCCCGCTCCCCGATCGGGAACGCGGTGGTCGGCGTGGTCGGCGAGACCAGCACGTCCACGTCGCCGAAGGCCCGCTGGAAGTCCTGGGTGATCAGGGTGCGGACCTTCTGCGCCGAGCCGTAGTACGCGTCGTAGTAGCCGGAGCTGAGCGCGTAGGTGCCCAGGATGACGCGGCGCTTGACCTCGGGGCCGAAGCCGGCCTCGCGGGTGAGCGCGGTGACCTCCTCGGCGGACCGGGTGCCGTCGTCGCCGGCCCGCAGGCCGTACCGCAGGCCGTCGAAGCGGGCCAGGTTGGACGAGCACTCGCTGGGCGCGATCAGGTAGTAGGCGGCGAGCGCGTACTCGAAGGACGGGCAGGAGACCTCGACGATCTCGGCGCCCAGTTCGCGCAGGAGCTCCACCGACTCGGTGAACCGCTGCATCACGCCGGCCTGGTAGCCCTCGCCGGCGAACTCCTTGACCACGCCGATCCGCATGCCCTTGACGTCACCGGCGCGGGCGGCGGCGACCACCGGCGGGACGGGGGCGTCGATGGAGGTGGAGTCGAGCGGGTCGTGGCCGGCGATCACCTCGTGCAGCAGCGCGGTGTCGAGCACGGTACGGGCGCACGGGCCGCCCTGGTCCAGCGACGAGGAGAAGGCGACCATGCCGTACCGGGAGACGGCGCCGTAGGTCGGCTTGACGCCGACGGTGCCGGTGACGGCGGCCGGCTGGCGGATGGAGCCGCCGGTGTCGGTGCCGATGGCCAGCGGCGCCTGGAACGAGGCGAGCGCGGCCGAGGAACCGCCGCCGGAGCCGCCGGGGATCCGGGTGAGGTCCCACGGGTTGCCGGTGGGGCCGTAGGCGCTGTTCTCGGTGGAGGACCCCATGGCGAACTCGTCCATGTTGGTCTTGCCGAGGATGACCACGCCGGCTTCCTTCAGCCGGCGGGTGAGCGTGGCGTCGTAGGGCGGGATCCACCCTTCGAGAATCTTCGAGCCGACGGTGGTCGGCACGCCCACGGTGGTGAAGATGTCCTTCAGGGCGAGCGGGACGCCGGCCAGCGGGCCGAGTTCCTCGCCGGCCGCGCGCTTGGCGTCCACCGCGCGGGCCTGCGCCAGCGCGCCCTCCCGGTCGACGTGCAGGAAGGCGTGCACCTTCTCGTCGACCGCGTCGATCCGGGCGAGATGGGCTTCGGCGACCTGCACCGCGGAGACCTCGCCGGAGGCGATCCTCTCGGCGGTGGCGGCGGCGGTGAGCCTGGTCAGATCCGTCATGTCGGTCAGTCCTCCCCCAGGATCTGCGGCACCTTGAAGCGCTGCTGCTCCTGCGCCGGCGCACCGGACAGGGCCTGCTGCGGGGTCAGCGACGGACGGACCACGTCCGGGCGCATGACATTGGTGAGCGGCAGCGGGTGGGAGGTCGGGGTGACGTCCTCGGTGGCCACCTCGGCGACGCGGGCGACCGCGCCGATGATCTCGTCGAGCTGTCCGGCGAAGTGGTCGAGCTCTTCGTCCTTCAGCTCCAGACGCGACAGCCGGCCGAGGTGGGCGACCTCCTCGCGCGTGATGCCAGGCATGCGGCGATCCTCAAGGGTGAGTGTGGTGAGTTTTCGCGCCAATCCTATGGCGGCGGCCCTCCCCGGGGCGAAACGGTTACCGGCGGCCCCGCGGGGCGGGCCGGCCGGCGCCCGGGTGCCGTCAGTTCACCACCTGGCCGGAGGAACGGTTGGCCACCGGTCCCGCGGACCGCTTCACCGGCTGTCCCTGGGCACCGCCCGCCACCGGTCCGGCCGGACGCGGCTGCGGTTCGGCGGCGGCCGGGTGGCGTGACGCGGACTCGGTCGCGGACGGCAGCGGCACGGCGGCGGCGGGCGGCAGCGGCGTGGCGGGCACGGGAGGGACGGGCGCGGGGGGAACGGGGGCGGGCGCGACGGCGGCGGAGGGTACGGCGGCGGAGGGTACGGCGGCGGGGCGCTCACCGCGCTGCCAGCCGCTCACCGCCCGGCTGCGCAGCCAGGAGGTGGCCTCCTCGGGCGGCATGGCGGCGGCCACCAGCCAGCCCTGGATGGCGTCGCACCCCAGGTCCCGCAGGTGCTCCCAGGTCTCGTCGTCCTCGACGCCCTCGGCGACCACCAGCAGCCCGAGGGAGTGGGCGAGGTCCACCGTGCAGCGCACGATCGCCGCGTCCTCGCTGTCCACCACGAGGCGGGCCACGAAGGAGCGGTCGATCTTCAGCTCGCTCACCGGCAGCCGGCGCAGGTGGACCAGCGAGGAGTACCCGGTGCCGAAGTCGTCCAGCGACATCTTCACCCCGTGCCCGGTCAGCCCCGCCAGGGTGTCGGCGGCCCGCTGCGGGTCCTCCAGCAGGACGTGCTCGGTGATCTCCAGCTGGAGCGCGGCCGGCGGCACCCCGTGCCGGGCCAGCCGGGCGGCGACCGACCCGGCGAAGCCGGGGGTGTGCACGTCGCGCGGCGAGACGTTGACCGCCACCGGCACCTCGATGCCCATCGCGCGCCAGCGGGCCACCTGGGCCAGCGCGGTCTCCAGCACGTACTCGGTCAGCTGCGGCATCAGCCCGGAGGACTCGGCGATGGCGATGAACTCCTCGGGGCTGACCCGGCCGCGCTCGGGGTGGACCCAGCGCAGCAGCGCCTCCAGCCCGGCGACCCTGCCGTCGAAGCCGACCTTGGGCTGGTAGTGCAGTTCGACGTCGCCGTGGTCGATGGCGCGGCGCAGGTCGCCCAGGAGACCGAGGCGGTCGGGGGTGTTGCCGTCCCGGGTGGCCTCGTAGACCTCGACGCCGCTGCGGCCCCGTTTGGCCTCGTACATCGCCACGTCGGCGCGGCGCAGCAGCCCCTCGGCGTCGACGGCGTGGTCGGGGAAGACGGCGACGCCGGCGCTGGCCTCCAGGACGAGGGTGAGGCCGTCGAGGTTGAGCGGGGAGCCGAGGGCGGCCACCAGGGTGCGGGCCACCCGCTGGGCCCGGGTGGGCGAGTCGCAGCCGGGGAGCAGCACGGCGAACTCGTCGCCGCCGAGCCGGGCCGCCTCGGCGCCGCGGGGCAGGGCCAGCCGCAGCCGTTCGGCGATCTGGAGGAGCAGCCGGTCACCGGCGAGATGGCCCAGGGTGTCGTTGACCGAGCGGAAGCGGTCGAGGTCGATCAGGACGAGGGCGGCGCGTTCCCCGTTGCGTTCCGCCTGGTCCAGGGCGGACCAGGTGCGTTCCAGCAGCCACTGACGGTTCGGCAGGCCGGTCAGCGGGTCGCGCAGTTGCTCCTCGGCGCGGGCCCGGGCGATCCACAGCGTGGAGTCCAGGGCGATCAACGGCACCGAGAACAGCGGCAGGAGCATCGGCATCCGGTCGGCGACCGCCACGATCAGCGGGGAGATGCCCAGCAGGGCGACACCGACCAGCGCCTGCCTGAGTAACGCGGTGCGGGCCATGGACGGCAGCCCGCCGGTGCGCGGCGCCAGGGAATACCACAGCAGCGCGCGGGTAGCCGCGAGGTAGCACATGGCGGTGACCACCACCGCGGGCAGCGCCGGCAGCGTCCAGCTCTCCGGCCGCCAGGGGTGCTCCACGGAAGGATGGTGTCCGGTGGCGGCCAGCACCGCGGCGGCGGCGGCGATGCCGAGCACGTCCACCGCGCCGTGCAGCAGCGCCTGTCGCCACCGGTGCCGGCGGGCGGCGCCGACCAGCACCACCACCGCCAGGCTGACCAGCACGGCCGGCACCCAGCCGTACAGCAGCAGCACCGCCACGGTGAGCGCGGCGCCCGATCCGGTGCCGCCCCACCAGCGGTCGCGGCCCAGGGCGACGAGGTGGCCGACGATGATGCCGGTCAGCACCGCCAGCGACCACCCCGGGGCGGCGCTCGGGAAAAGGGCGTGCCCGAGCACCGTCGCGTGCGCCACGCCTATCGCAAAGGCCAGTGCCGCGGCGGTCACCACTGCTCCGCGCAGCACCGCCGGGGGCACCAGCGGTACGGCGGACCACCGCTGGCGCGGCGCCGGTCCGGCGTTCTCCGTCGGTTTCATGCCCGTCCCTCTCACAGCCGGGGGTGCTGCGCCCATGGGTAGCCACGCCCGGCTGAAAGACTGATGCCCGGCAGGAGCGCCCCTCAACAGTAGGCCGCACAACCGCAATACGGGCACTGATCCCCGGTGGTTGCCCGAATGGAAACGTGCGTCCCCCATGCGTCTGGTATGTGACGAACGGGTGACCTGTGGCGGGTCAGGCGGAGGTGTCGACGGCGGCCTCCCGTGCGGCGTCCGCACCGCGCGTCAGCAGCACGTCGAACCCGGCCTCGTCGAGCACGGGCACCTTGAGCTGCACCGCCTTGTCGTATTTGGAACCGGGGTTGTCACCGACGACCACGAAGTCGGTCTTCTTCGAAACCGATCCGGTGACCTTCGCACCTGCTGTGGTCAGCGCTTCTTTCGCGCCATCCCGGGTGTATGCCTGGAGGGTGCCGGTGACGACGACGGTGAGCCCTTGCAGCGGACGGGGGCCGGAGTCGGAGCCCTCCTCGGTGAAACGGACGCCGGCGGCCCGCCACTTCTCGATGATCTCGCGGTGCCACTCCTCGGCGAACCACTGCTTGACCGAGGCGGCGATGGTGGGGCCGACCCCTTCCACCGCGGCCAGCTCGGCCTCGTCGGCGGCGGCGATGCGGTCCAGGTCGCGGAACTCGCGGGCCAGCGCCTCGGCGGCGACCGGGCCGACGTGGCGGATGGAGAGCCCGGTGATGACGCGGGCCAGCGGGCGCTGCCGGGCGGCGGCGATGTTCTCCAGCATGGCCAGGGTGTTCTTCTTCGGCTCGCCCTTGGCGTTGGCGAAGAAGGTGACCACCTTCTCCTCGCCGGTGGCCGGATCCCGCTTGGGCAGCCCGCTGTCGGGGTCGAGGACGTACGACTTGATGGGCAGCAGCTGCTCCACCGTCAGGTCGAACAGGTCGCCCTCGTCGCGCAGCGGCGGCTCGGCCGGCTCCAGCGGCTGGGTGAGCGCCGCGGCGGCCACGTACCCGAAGTTCTCGATGTCCAGGCAGCGCCGGCCGGCCAGGTAGTAGATGCGTTCCCGCAACTGGGCCGGGCAGGCACGGGCGTTGGGGCAGCGCAGATCGACGTCGCCCTCCTTCATCGGCTGGAGCGCGGTGCCGCACTCGGGGCAGACCGAGGGCATGACGAACTCGCGCTCGCTGCCGTCCCGCAGGTCGGCGACGGGGCCGAGGATCTCCGGGATGACGTCACCGGCCTTGCGCAGCACCACGGTGTCGCCGATGAGGACGCCCTTGGCCTTGACCACGTCCTGGTTGTGCAAGGTGGCGAACTCCACCTCGGAACCGGCCACCGTGACCGGCTCCACCTGGGCGTACGGGGTGACCCGGCCGGTGCGGCCGACGCCGACCCGGATGTCGACCAGCTTGGTGTTGACCTCCTCCGGCGGGTACTTCCAGGCGATGGCCCAGCGCGGGGCGCGGGAGGTGGAGCCCAGCCGGCCCTGGAGCGGGACCTCGTCGAGCTTGACCACCACGCCGTCGATCTCGTGCTCCACCGAGTGGCGGTTGTCGCCGTAGTAGGCGATGTACTCCTTGACCGCGGCGATGCCGTCGACCACCTTGAAGTGGGCGGCGGTCGGCAGCCCCCACTCGTGGAGCAGCTCGTAGGCGTGCGACTGGCGGTCGATGTCGAAGCCGCGGCGGGCGCCGATGCCGTGCACCACCATGTGCAGCGGACGGGAGGCGGTGACCCGGGGGTCCTTCTGGCGCAGTGAACCGGCGGCGGCGTTGCGGGGGTTGGCGAACGGCTTCTCCCCGGCCTCCACCAGCCGCGCGTTGAGCTCCTCGAACCGGGCCATCGGGAAGTAGACCTCGCCGCGCACCTCGACCAGCTCGGGCACCCGGTCGCCGGTGAGCCGGTCCGGGATCTCGGCGATGGTGCGGACGTTGGGGGTGATGTCCTCGCCGGTGCGGCCGTCGCCGCGGGTGGCGGCCCGGGTGAGCCGGCCGTGCTCGTAGGTGAGGTTGACCGCGAGGCCGTCCACCTTCAGCTCGCACAGGAAGTGGTACGGGACGCCGCCGAGGTCGGCGGCGATCCGCTCGGCCCAGGCGTCCAGCTCCTCGGGGGCGAAGGCGTTGTCCAGGGAGAGCATCCGCTCCCGGTGCTGGACGGAGGTGAACTCCGTCTCGTAGGACCCGGCGACCTTCTGGGTGGGCGAGTCCGGGGTGCGCAGCTGCGGGTACTCCTCCTCCAGCGCCTCCAGCGACCTGAGCAGCGTGTCGAAGTCGGCGTCGCTGATGACCGGCGCGTCCTTCACGTAGTACCGGAAGCGGTGCTCCTCCACCTGTTCGGCCAGCAGTGCGTGGCGTTCGCGCGCTTCGGCAGGGATGTCCACCGTTCGTCCTCCGTTGTCCAGGCCCGGTTACTCAGGGTCGTCGACCAGTGTCCGGGCGGCCTTGACGCAGTGCGCGAGCGCCGCGCGGGCGTAGCCGGGGGTGGCCCCCGCCAGCCCGCAGGCCGGGGCGACCACCACGGACTGCGACAAAGCCCCCGGTGAGAGCCCCAGACCACGCCAGAGTGACCGGACACCACTGACGCTACCCGCAGGGTCTGACAATGCGGCGGTGCCGCCCGCGGCGTCCGGCGCCGTCCCCGGGACGACCCCGGCGAAGAGCACCGTGCCCGCCTCGACGGATTCCCCGACGGCGTCCCAGTCACGCTCGGTGAGGAGGCTGAAATCGAACGAGATCCCCGTCGCGCCGGCCCGGCGCAGGAACGCGAAGGGCACGTCCGGGGCGCAGGAGTGGACGGTCACCGGCACCCCGACCGCCTCGATCACCTGGCGCAGCGCGCCCTCGGCGACCTGCCGGTCCACCGCGCGGTGGGTGCGGTAGCCGCTGGCGGTGCGGACGTTGCCGCGCAGTACGGCGGTGAGCGAGGGTTCGTCGAGCTGGAGGAGGACCTCGGCGCCGGGCACCCGGCGGCGTACCTCGGCCACGTGCGCCCGCAGCCCCTCGGCGAGCGAGGCGGTCAGGTCGCGGCAGGCGCCGGGGTCGCCGAGGGCCGCCTCGCCGCCGCGCAGCTCCACCCCGGCGGCCAGCGTCCACGGCCCGACCGCCTGGATCTTCAGCGGCCCCGCGTACCCTTGCGTGAACTCCTCCAGCGCGTCGAGGTCCTCGCCGAGGTAGGAACGGGCCCGCCGGGTGTCGCGTCCGGGACGGTCGCCGAAGCGCCAGCCGCTGGGCTCCACGCGCGCGTACAGCTCGACCAGCATCCCCAGGGTGCGGCCGATCATGTCGGCGCCGGGTCCGCGGGCGGGCAGCTCGGGCAGGAACGGCAGCGCCGGAACCTCCCCCACCGCGACCCTGGCGGCCTCCCGGGCGTCCTCCCCGGGCAGGGAACCCACCCCGGTCGCCGTCCCGGCGGCCGGTCGGTACGTCGTCTTCTGCGTGCTCACGTCATTCGCCTCGCTGCTCACGGTGGCAGCGTAATGCGCGGTCAGTGGCCCGGACGCACCGTGACGTCGTTGACCTCGGCGTCCCGCGGCAGGTCGAGCGCGGTGAGGATCACGGTGGCCACCGACTCGGGGTCGATCCACCGCTCGGCCCGGTAGTCCTTCCCCTCCTGCTGGTGGACCTTGGCCTGCATGGGGGTGGCGGTGCGCCCCGGGTAGACGCTGGTGACCCGCACCCCGTTGCCGTGCTCCTCCTGGCGCAGCGCGTCGGCGAGCGCCTTCAGGCCGTGCTTGCTGGCCGCGTACGCGCCCCACTCGGCGTGCGCGGTGAGCCCGGCGCCGGAGTTGACGAAGAGCACGTGGCCCCGGGCGAGCCGCAGTTGGGGCAGGAGCAGCCGGGTCAGCTCGGCCGGGGCGAGGAGGTTGGCGGCGAGGGTGCGCTGCCAGACCTTCGGGGTCAGCTCGCCGACCGTGCCGAGGTCGACGACGCCGGCGATGTGCAGCAGCGAGTCGAGCCGGTCGGGCAGTTCCTGGTGGCCGAAGGCCCAGGAGAGCCGTTCCGGCTCGGCCAGGTCGCCGACGAGGGTACGGGCGCCGGGGTGGCGCTCGGCCAGCTCCTTGGCCCGTCCGGCGTCCCGGGCCAGCAGCCACAGGTCGTCCCCGCGGTCGGCGAGGCGCTGGGTGACGGCGGCGCCGATGCCGGAACCGGCACCGGTGATCAGATGTGTGGTCATGGCCGCCATCGTCGCACCGGGACCGCCCTGACGTGCGCAGGGGCCCGCCCGCCGGCTACTGGACGCCGGCCGACTCCTCCAGGTACGCCAGCGCGCCGACCGGCTCCTCGGCGAAGAAGACCAACTCCGTCAGGGGCACCGGCAGGAACCCCTCGTCCTCCATCCGCCGGAACTGCTCCTTGAGCCCGTCGTAGAACCCCGCCGAGTTGAGCAGCACCACCGGCTTGTCGTGCAGCCCGTGCTTCTTCAACTCCAGGATCTCCGTCGCCTCGTCCAGCGTCCCGGTTCCCCCCACCATGATCACCACAGCGTCCGACCGGGCCAGCAACTGAGCCTTCCGCTCCGCCAGGTCGGCCGCCACGATCATCTCGTCGGCGTTCCCCCGCGCCTTGTCCTGCAAGAACTCCACCGACACCCCGACCAACCGCCCCCCGTTCTTCTGCACCCCGTCCGCCACCACCTTCATCAACCCCACGTCCGACCCACCCCACACCAACGTATGCCCGCCCTTCCCGACGAGCTCGGCGAACTCACGCGCGGGAGTGGTGTAACGCTCGGGAAGATCGGCGGCGGAGAGGAAGACGCAGATGTTCATGGGGGTACGGTAGCGCTCCCACCGGCGGCCGTTCATCGGCCGGCGAGCCGCCCACCGGTTCATACCGGCATCATCGGCACCGTTGAAGAGCGGCTTACTCCGACACACCGCTGGGGAGGAACGTGTGCTCGGCGGAGGGCAGCACGTAGTCCAGGATCTCCGATTCCACGTCTCCGGAGAGAACGGAGACGAGGAACTCGGTGCACGTCATCCGGAAGTGCTCCCAGAAGGGACCGCGCCCCTCGTTCACCATCACCGTCCAGTCGACGGGGTCCTGGCCCGGACGTACCAGCCAGTACAGGTTCCCCCCGTTGTCGGTGGTGGCCCAGGCGATGACGCGGCTGCCGTGCTCCCGAAGTTCCTCCGGCTTCTCCAGTCCGACCGACCAGAGCCCTTCAAGCTGATCACGAGCCCGTCGTTGTCTTCCAGCAGGTCGTAAAGTCCGTTCTGCGGGTCGGGCTCCAGGAGTGAGATGTGGAAGTCGAACTGGCCACCACCGTACGTGTCGATCAGCTCCTTGTAATCCCGCGGCAACGGCGTGCCCAGGCGGACTTCCACGGTCGCCCAATGCTTGGGCCGTGGTGTCACGCCCGGGGGGATCATGGCGGTCAGACGTGCGAGCGTCTCTGCACCGACGGAACCCATGTCAGATACCCCATGGGTTCGGATGGGGGGTGAGGCTCGGGTCCACCGACCAGATCAGGCGCGCTTCCAGGTCATCCCCCAGCAGTTCGACCAGTCTTTGTACCGCCCAGCCGTTCCAATAGACCATCCCGGGGGCGTGCGGAACCCTGAACGCAGGAAGCTCGACAGGAACCACGTCCGCCCGGAAGACGGCCTTCTTGATCTCACCGCTCCTGGTCGGCTTCGAGGACCTGCGTGGGTCGATGCAGTCGACCACCCTCTCGACGAGGTAGAGAAGCCAGTCGTCCGTCTCCCGGCCATCGATGCGCAAAGGCAGCAGACTCCCCGCGGCCAACAGTTCCTCACCGAGCAGGTCGGCGATGCGACGGCTGACGACAGGCGCGCCCGGATCAGGGGAAGGGAACTCCGTCGGCCGACATCGAGGATCCCCGTCCCACTCGGCGGAGACGTCGGTGGGGCGGTCCTCCGGGGAGCCGGAGCGCTGCCAGCGAATGATTTTCCTGAGCGAGCCGCTGAGCAGCAAGGTCCGGTAGTCGCCCCGGCTCGGCGACAGGCTAGGGAGCAGCCGGTACACCGCGAAGGCCGCGGATGGAATGTCAGACATCACGCCGTCCAGTAAGCGCTCGGCCCGGGTCGGCCGGTCGCGAGTTCATGCTCGATCTGCCGCCCGATACTACGCAACTCCTGACGGAGCCGTGTCCGGATGGCCCGTGCGCCGAGACCGTCCGCCTGGCCTTGTTCCACGACCCGGACCAGCCGGGCGTTGAGGCGTTGGAGGAAGGGCCCTCGGTGCGTGAAGTTGTGAGGCTTCGGGTGCCCCAAGGGAATGCCGTTGGCTGGATCGTTGATGTCGATCCCGTACCTGTCGAGAAGGTCGCTGCTCTTCTTGCCCCATCGCCACTGTCGGAAGTTTCTGCCGTTCGAGGGCACGATGTGAGCGGCTGCCTGACCGGGGCCTACCACTCGCCCTTCCCGAGCCATGTTCTTTCGGAGCCTGTCCGCGTTGGCCGTGCACGAAGCCAGACCTAAATAGTCGATCCACTCGAGGGGATTGGGCACATAGGCACGGTGATTCGGCCCTGCCGTCAGGCCCAGCGGATCAGGACTGGTGTAGAGGGCGGTGGATGGATCGTAGTACCGGAAGCAGTTGTAGTGCAGCTGTGTTTCCGGGTCGAAGTACTGGCCGGGGAACCGCAGCGGAGTATCCGCGGCGTATGCCTGTGAGTCGACGGGGGTGCCCCAAAGAGTGGCATCGCGCTGCCAGGCCACGTCCCCGAACTCGGAGACCAATTCAGTCGGTGTGCCGGCCAGATCTGTGACGATCGCGAAGAAGCGTTCATCGACGACATGGTCAGGAATCTCTGCCAGGCTTCTGCGCTCCGTCTGTGCGAGCGGACGTACGCCGTCGCGTTCCCAGGTGAGGGTGACCACCTCGGCGCCCGAGTCCGTCCAGGTGGTCTGTTCGACGAGGTCGGTTCCGTCCCAGGTGAAGCGCGTCTCCTCCTGGAGGCTCTCGCCGTCAGCGGCCACTTGCTGCTTGGCCACCCGACGGCCCATGGGGTCGTACAGGTATCGCCAGACCCGACCGTCCGGAGTCGTGACCTCGGTGAGCTGGTCGTCCGCGTCCCACACGTAGCGCCAGGTGTCAGGCTTTCTCGACAACCGCGTCTTCTGCCTTAGCACCACGCGGCCTTGCGCGTCGTATTCATAGCGGACACGTCCCGCTCTTCGCAGCAGGCCACGGCTGCTGACACGGTCGCCGTCGGAGTCATGGCGCACCGGGGTACTGGCATGCGCAACATCGCCGGCCGCATCGTAGGCATATCTCTCGGACCAGTTGGTCCCTGTCACCTCTGTGACCCGACTGAGGGAATCGAGGGTGAAGCGGCGCTCTCCACCGACGTGGTCGTCGATCAAGGTGAGATGGCCACCCGGACGGTACGAGAAAGCACGGTGGCGGAGCGTCTGCCGACGCTGGCCACCGTCACGCGCCTCGCGGTCGGCTGGTTGCGCTGGGCGAGTGAGGATCTGGGCCGTGAGTTGCTGCATCTCGTTCCATGTCTGGCGGAGTCGGATCTCTTGGCCGAAGACACGCTCGACCTCTCGGCCAACGCCGTCATGGACGAACGCGACATGATGGCCGGCCGAGGTGAATGAGACGGGGTGCCCGCCCGCGTCCCACACCCAGTGGCTGACCACACCGGTCGGGGTACGCCGCTCCACTCGACGGCCGAGTCGGTCGTACGTGCTGGCAAGCTTTCGACCGTTGCAGACTTCGGCCAGTACCCGGCCCAACGGATCGCGGACGAGTTCCAGATCCGCGTCCTCATTGGTCGCTCGCACCAGCAGGCCGCTTCTGTCATAGGTGAACCGCGCCGCACCATGCGGTCCGTGTTGGTATGTGACGTTTCCGAGCAAGTCGTATGCGTAATGCACGGTCTGTGCGAGTGAGTTGGTGCGTGCCGTGAGTTGTCCCGCGGCGTCGTAGGCGTAGTGGGTCGTCGAACCGTTGAAATCCCTTTCACCGGTCAAGCGGCCAGCCGGATCGTAGTCGTAGGTCCATGTGAGCCCGCGCGCGTCCGTCACACTCGTGAGCCGCAATTCGGTGTCGTATCCGAACTCGATCCGTGCCCCGTCCGGCCCCGTGCGCGCCGAGACCAGGTCGAAGTGTGTGATCTCGAACAAGGTGACACCGCCCCCGGCCTCGGTGTGGGAGACCAGGTTGCCTTCGGCGTCCCACTCCCACAGCTCGGCAGAGCCATCCGGGAGAGTGTGCTCCACAGGCTTGCCGTCGGCGGACCATACCTGCCGAGTCTCGCCGCCAAGGGGATCGACGACCGAGGTAATGCGTCCAAAGACGTCCCGGACGCATCGGGTGGTGTGGCCCGATGGGTCGGTGATCGCGATAGGCAACCCGGCGGGGTTGTTCGTCACCCGGTGCTCCGCACCGAGCGCGTCGGTCACCGCCACCGGGGCACCTGCCTCGTCATAGGCGAACTCCGAGCGAGCGCCAGCCGGATCGATCGTCAGCAGTCGGTTGCCCCGCTCGTCGTAGGTGTGCCGCCAGACCTGCCCCATCTCCCCAGTGACGCGGGTAGGAAGACAAAGCTCGTTGTATTCGATCGCTATCTCGGAGCCGTCAGGGTGGACGAGCTGGGCGAGATTATCCGCCTCGTCGTAGTGGAACCTCGTTGTCCGCCCCAGCGGATCCGTCACGCCCACCAACAACCGGTTGCTCTCGTCCCACTCCCGCACCGTCACATTGCCCAGCGGGTCCGTCTCGCGGATCAGGCGGTAGGCGTCGTTGTGCTGGTAGGTGGAGGTGTGGCCGAGGGAGTTGGTGAAGGTGGTGGTGCGGGTGGTGTCGTCATAGGTGAAGGTGGCGGAGAGGAAGCCGTCGGTGCCGGTGGTGCGGATGACGCGGCCGGAGGGGTCGTAGGTGTAGTTGAACGTGGTGCCGTTGCGGTCGGTCCAGCTGGTGACGCGGTGGTCGTCGTCGTAGGTGAGGCGGAGGGGGAGGCCGGAGGAGTTGAAGACTTCGGTGAGGTCGCCGGAGGTGTCGTAGCCGTAGCGGACGAGGGTGGTGTCGGTGCCTGGGCCGTCGGTGTCGAGGAGGCGTAACGCGGTGATGCGGGGCAGGTCGGGGTGGCGGTCGACGGCTATGCGGTAGCCGCCGTGGTGGGTGATGAGGGCGGGGGTGTCGTCGTCGGCGTAGGTGATGTCGATGCGGCGGCCGTTGCGGTCCTCGATCGCGGTCAGGCGCAGGACGACGCCGCCGATGACGTCGGGGGCGGGGCGGGGGTGGTCGAAGACGAGGGCTTCGCCGGTCCGGGGGTCGGCGACGCTCATCGGGGCGTTGGGGGCGCCGTCCCAGCTCAAGGGTCGGCGCGGGCCGCGCACCGGCAGTACGGGGGCGTCACCGCGCGGCGGCGGGTACTCCAGTCGCATGCCGTCGGCGGTGGCGAACACCACTCCGTCGGCGTCGAGTTGGAGACGCTGGTCGAGGGTGGAGATCCATGAGGGACCGAACCACAGTCCGTGCCGGTAGGAGGAGATGTGGGTGCGTTCCAGGACCAGCGGAAGCGCGCCCGGGAGCTCGACGTCCACGGCGGCCATGACCATGTCGCCGGTGGCGACGTCCACCGGGTCGTTCTTGCACGTCTTCTCGGAGCCGGGGACGGATTCCTTGGCGCCGTCGTGGGGACGCATCCCTCGCCCGGCATTCTCCGCAGCGCGCTTCTCCGCGCCCTTCGCTCCCGCCGCCGCTGCCGCGCCGGCTCCGGCGGTGGCTTCCGGGATGTGGGGGTGGGCCTCGTGCGGGTGGTGGGACTTGGCCTTGGCGGCGAGGTCGGCTTCGACCTTGTCGAAGTGGTCGGCGGCTTTGTGGATGTGCTGGGCGATGCGGTGGTGGCCCTTGCCGAGGGCTTGGGGGACCTTGCGGGCGAGGTGGTCGAGGAATTCGACGGTGGGCTTGACGAGCTTGTTGACGATGTCGCTCACGTGCGCGCTCAGCCCCCCGTGGTGAACGTCAGTGCCTGCATCTTGGCGCCGAAGGCCCGGCCGCCGGTCAGGTTGGCCTCGGCCTGTTTGCCGATGGTCCCGGCGTGGGCGCGCATGGCGTTGGTGTCGAGCTTGAGCGTGGGTGGCGGGCCGCCGACGGCCAGGTGGGCGGTCTCTTCCAGGAGGAGTTTCTCCACGGCCCGGTCGACCTGTTCCTTCAGCGGACCGATGAGCCGGTTGACCAGGGAGCCGACGACCTCGGCCTCGAAACGCTGGAGGATGCCGTTGAGCAGGCGGTTCTGGAGTTCGATCTCGGCGACGGCGGCGGCTTCGGACAGGCCGAGGGTGACCACGGCTCCCACCTGGTCGCCGATCAACTCCGCCGCCGCGACGGTGAGTTGCGCGATGCACTCGTCCTTCATCGCCTCCACCCCGGTCGCGGCGACATCCAGCCCGTCGGCGAGCAGCCGGCATCCCTCGATGAGGGTGTGCATGTGCCCCTGGGTCTGCCCGGCCCACACCTGGACGAGCGCGGTGTACGACTCGGACGCGTAGACCTTCCGCAGGTCACCGGTGACGACGCCGTGCGTGACGTCGTGCGACCGCTGGCACTCGTCCGCGTACGACCGCAGCCCCTTGGCCGCTTCTCTGAGCTGGTCCTCGTCGATCTCGGGCCAGTTGAAGCCGAGGAGGTTGACGACCTCGGCGAGCCAGTGCGGCAGATTGATCGCCACGTGCTGGGCCCCCGTCCCCGCTCACGGACGCTGCTGGTGAGGGTTCATCATACAAATCCCGCGTCGACGAAGAGGCCCGGACGTCGCAATTTCGGCATCCTCTTCCCCTCTCAAGCCACCCCTGCCCCCGGCCACCACAGCTCGAACCACACCGTCTTCCCCGCCATCCCGAACGGTTCCTCCCCGATGGCCAGGCCGCCCCATCGGTCGGCGAGCAGGTCGAGGATGTGCAGCCCCCTGCCTCCGTCGCGCTCCGCGTCGGGAACGGCGTGGACGGGGAAGGCGGGGCTGGTGTCCCACACGCTGACCCGCAGCACGGGATGAAGCCACTTCAGCCGGACGGTGGCGAACCCGTACGCGTAGCGCACCGAGTTGGTCGTCAGTTCCGAGGTCAACAGCTCTGCGCAGTCGACCAGTTCGCCCAGGCCGTGCGCGGCCAGCACGGCGCGGAGCGTGGCGCGGGCGATACCGGGGCCGCGCGGGTCGCGCGGAAAGCGGAGTTCGTACTCCCAGGGGGCGGCGAACGGGATGGGGGTGAGCGGGCTCATCGGACCTCCGGTTCCGGGCCAGCGGTGCGCTTTCGTTGATGGCGGCCACATGGCCGAGTGGCCTGCGTCACACGCTATGGCGGATTCGGCTCATGAATGAGCCTGGCCACACGAATGAGTGAAAAATTCGAGGGCTCACTGGACCGGCAGGGCCGTCATGACAAGACTGACCGGGCGCAGACCAAGAGAGGAACCATGGCTCTTCGAAAGGCCGTTACGGCACGCCAGCGCCGACTCGCCACGGAGATGCGCCGACTCCGCGAACAAGCCGGGATCTCGATCCAGCAGGCAGCCGAACTACTGGGCGCCGACCGCACGATGATTTCCAACATCGAGGCGGCACGCACCGGCATCAGCGAGGACCGGGTCCGGCAGCTCACATGCAACTACAAGTGTCCTGACCAGCATCTCACCAACGCTCTGGCGGACCTGGCGGCGAATCGGCGCGAGCACCGCTGGTGGGACGAGTACCGTGGCAGGCTGCCGGACGGGTTCCTCGACCTGTCCGAGGTGGAGTTCCACGCGAAACGGATCCGCACCGCCCAGACGGTGCACCTGCCTGGACTGTTCCAGACCGAAGACCACGCACGCGCGATCTTCGAGCTCACCGTGCCGAAGATGCCGCGCCTCCAGGTCGAGTTGCGTGTGGCACACCGGCTCGGTCGGCGGACGATCTTCGAACGCGAAGAGCCGACCCCCTACGTCGGCATCATCCATGAGGCGGCGCTGCGCATCCCGGTCGGCGGCCGAGAGCTGGCTCGCGCCCAGCTCGAATACCTCGTAAAAGAGTCGGAACGCGATTACGTGACCTTGCTTGTCATCCCGTTCGATGCAGGCGGCATCCCCATGGCAGGGCAGTCGATCCTCTACGCCGACGGTCCCGTCCCCCAACTCGATACCGTGCACCTCGACACGGCCCATGGCCCCGCGTTCATCGACTCGCCAACGCCACTGGCCAACTACCGTGCCGTCCTCGACACCTTGGAGAAGATGGCTCTCCCGCCCGACGAGTCCCGTGACGTCATGCGGTCCATCGCACGCGAGATGTGAAAGGAACGGCCATGTCCCACATCGACTGGCAGAAGTCCTCCTACTGCGGCAACGGCGGCAACAACTGCGTCCAACTCGCCGCCACCGACCACCACATAGCCATACGCGAAAGCACCACCCCCCACGCCATCCTCACCACCACCCCCACCGCCCTCCACGCCCTCATCCGGGGCATCAAGCACGGGGAGTTCGACGGGGGCGTGGCGGAACGGGCTTAACCGGCGGGGGCCGGCGACCGCCGTTCCGTGGCGGCGATGGTGGCGGAGCCGACGACTCGGGTGCCGTCGTAGAGGACGACCGCCTGGCCGGGGGCGACGCCGCGGACCGGGGCGGCGAAGGTGACGCGGAGTTCGTCGCCGGAGGGTTCGGCGGTGACGGGGACGTCGTCGCCGTGGGCGCGGAGTTGGGCGGTGTAGTGGCCGGGCCCCGCCGGAGGCGCACCGCACCAGCGGGGGCGGATGGCGGTGAGGGCGACCACGTCCAGCGCCTCGGCGGGGCCGACGGTGACGGTGTTGTCGACCGGGGAGATGTCCAGGACGTAGCGGGGCTTGCCGTCCGGGGCGGGGGTGCCGATGCGCAGGCCCTTGCGCTGGCCGATGGTGAAGCCGTAGGCGCCGTTGTGGGTGCCGAGCCGGGCGCCGGAGGTGTCCACGATGTCGCCCTCGGCGGTGCCGAGCCGGCGGGCCAGGAAGCCCTGGGTGTCGCCGTCGGCGATGAAGCAGATGTCGTGGCTGTCGGGCTTCTTGGCCACCGCCAGGCCGCGCCGTTCGGCCTCGGCGCGGATCTTCTCCTTGGTGGTGACGGTGTCGCCGAGCGGGAACATCGCGTGGGCGAGCTGGCGCTCGTCGAGCACGCCGAGGACGTAGCTCTGGTCCTTGGCCATGTCGCTGGCGCGGTGGAGTTCGCGGGAGCCGTCCGGGCGCGTGACGATCTTGGCGTAGTGGCCGGTGCAGACCGCGTCGAAGCCGAGCGCGATCGCCTTGTCCAGCAGCGCGGCGAACTTGATCTTCTCGTTGCAGCGCAGGCAGGGGTTGGGGGTGCGGCCGGCCGCGTACTCGTTGACGAAGTCCTCCACGACGTCCTCACGGAAGCGTTCGGCGAGGTCCCAGACGTAGAAGGGGATGCCGATGACGTCCGCGGCGCGGCGGGCGTCGCGGGAGTCCTCGATGGTGCAGCAGCCGCGGGCGCCGGTGCGGAACGACTGCGGGTTGGCGGAGAGCGCGAGGTGGACGCCGGTCACGTCATGGCCGGCCTCGGCGGCGCGGGCGGCGGCCACGGCGGAGTCGACGCCGCCGGACATGGCGGCCAGGACCCTCAGCCGGGAACCGTTGCGGGGACCGGTGGGGGCACCGGGGAACTCGGACATCACCCCTACAGGGTACGGGGCCCCACCCGGTACCCACCGGGGACGGTGGCCCGGGCACCCCCGGCGCCCGCCCGCCCCGCCGTGAGCGGCCGGTACTCGCCCCCGCCGAGGAAACCGCCGCTCACACCAGCCCCGCCGACCTCGCCCGGTCCACCACCGGGCCGATCGCCTCCACCAGTTCGTCCACGTCCGCCTGGGTGGAGGTGTGGCCCAGGGAGAACCGCAGCGAGCCGCGGGCGCGGGCGGCGTCGGCGCCCATGGCGAGCAGGACGTGGCTGGGCTGGGCGACGCCGGCGGTGCAGGCGGAGCCGGTGGAGCATTCGATGCCGCGGGCGTCCAGCAGCAGCAGCAGGGAGTCGCCCTCGCAGCCGGGGAAGGAGAAGTGGGCGTTGGCGGGGAGGCGGCCGTGCGGGGCCGGGTCGCCGTTGAGCACCGCTTCCGGGACGGCGGCCTGCACCGCGGTGATCAGCCGGTCGCGCAGCGCGCCGATCTCCCGGGCGAAGGCGGGGCGGCGCTCGGCGGCGAGCGTGGTGGCGGTGGCGAAGGCGGCGATGGCGGGGACGTCCAGGGTGCCGGAGCGTACGTCGCGTTCCTGGCCGCCGCCGTGCAGCAGCGGCACCGGGGCGGCCTCGCGGCGCAGCAGCAGCGCGCCGATGCCGTACGGGCCGCCGACCTTGTGGCCGCTGACGGTCATGGCGTCCAGCCCGCTGGCCGCGAAGTCCACCGGGACCTGGCCCACCGCCTGGACGGCGTCGGAGTGCACGGGGATGCCGAACTCGGCGGCGACGGCGGCGAGTTCGCGTACCGGCTGCACCGTGCCGACCTCGTTGTTGGCCCACATCACGGTGACCAGCGCCACGTCGGAGGGGTCGCGCGCGATCGCCTCGCGGAGCGCTTCGGGGTGCACCCTGCCGTACGGGTCGACGGGGAGCCACTCCACCCGGGCGCCCTCGTGGTCGGCGAGCCAGTGGACGGCGTCGAGCACGGCGTGGTGCTCGACGGGGCTGGCCAGCACCCGTACCCGGGCCGGGTCGGCGTTGCGGCGGGCCCAGTACAGCCCCTTGACCGCGAGGTTGTCGGACTCGGTGCCGCCGCTGGTGAGGACCACTTCGCTGGGGCGGGCGCCGAGGGCCGCGGCGAGCGCCTCCCGGGCCTCCTCCACGGTGCGGCGGGCCCGGCGCCCCGCCGCGTGCAGCGAGGAGGCGTTCCCGGTGGCGGTCAGCTGCGCTGTCATCGCCTGGACCGCCTCCGGAAGCATCGGAGTGGTGGCGGCGTGGTCGAGGTAGGCCATGGTGCCCCGATTCTATGCGGGTTCCTGGCGGAGGCCCCGCCTCCGCCGCCACCGCGCGGACGCGCCCGGCGGCACGGAACGCGCCGTGGGCGGTTACGCCACCAGGACCCGGGCGAGCTGCCGCGACTGGGCCACCAGGCGGTCGGAGCTGTCCCAGACCTCGGCGTCCTCCTCCAGGAAGCCGCCGGCCAGGTTGCGGGTGGTGATGCCGACGCGCAGCGGGCCGGGGACGGGGCGGGCGCGGAGGTGGACGGTGAGTTCCACGGTGGGCACCCAGCCGGTGAGGCCGAGGTCGAAGGCGGTGGGCGGCAGGGCGTCGACGGCGAGCAGCACGGAGAGCGGGTCGTGGTCGCGGCCGTCGGCGAGGCCGAACCAGGCGCGCATCTCGCCGCGTCCGCTGGGGGCGCCCACCGCCCAGCCGGCGGTGGCCGGGTCGAGGCGGATGTCGAGGCGGTCGGCGATCGCGGTGCTGCCGGGGATGGGGCGGTGGCCCTCGGGGGCGTCGTCGGTGCCGACGCAGGCGGCGTAGGGCGGGATGGCGAAGGGGCGGGCGCTGGTGCGGACGTCGTCCGGCAGGGCGGTCAGGTCGCCGTAGGTGGCGGTGGCCCGCAGCCGTTCGGTGCCGTCCTGGCGCAGCGAGACCTGGCCGGTGGACATGGTGCGGCCGGTGCGGACGACCTCGGTGCGCAGTTCGGCCGGGCCGGGGGTGGAGGGGGTCAGGTAGTGCGCGGTGATGGTGAACGGGTCGGGGTGCGGGAGGACGGCGCCCAGCGCGCGGGCGGCCGTCGCCAGCAGGTAGCCGCCGTTGACCGCGCTGATGATGGTCCACCCCGCCGACAGTTCGGCGTCGAAGGCGCCCGGCTCGCCCGGCCGGGGCGTGATCGCGGTGTCGCGGTCGAACTCGCTGTCCCCGATGGCCGCGCGCCCGGCGCCCGCGACCGTCTGTGCCACCTGATTCATGGCGGTACCGTACACCTAGATGTTACTGGCTGGTAGGGGGGTGCGCCGGGGGCCGTACCGCCGGGGCCGCCGGCTCCTGCTCCCGTACCGTGCTGCGCCGGTGCCAGGCGCGCGGGGCCCGCCAGCCGTACCGCATGGCCAGCAGCCGCAGCACGAACGCGGTGACCGCGGCGAGCACCCCGCCGGAGGCGGTGAAGGCGTGGAAGTGGATCAGCAGCGCCACGATGGTGGCCCCGACCAGCGCCGGCACCGCGTACAGGTCGCGGTCCCAGCGCAGCAGCGAGGGGACCTCCTGGGCGAGGACGTCGCGCAGCACCCCGCCGCCGACCGCGGTGGCCAGCCCCAGCACCGCGGAGGAGGTGGGCCCGAGCCCGTAGGCGTGCGCCTTGGTGGTGCCGGCCACGCAGAACAGCCCGAGGCCGGCCGCGTCCAGCACCATCACCGTCCGGTTGATGCGTTCCACCTCGGGGTGGAGGAAGAAGACCAGCACGGTGGCGCCGAGCGGGGTGAGGAAGTAGCCGAGGTCGGTGAAGGCGGCGGGCGGCACCGCGCCGATCACCAGGTCCCGGAACAGCCCGCCGCCCAGCGCGGTCACCTCCGCGAGCACCGCCATGCCGAACACGTCGAGGTTCTTGCGCACGGCGAGCAGCGCGCCGGAGATCGCGAAGACGAAGATCCCGGCGAGGTCGAGGGTGTGCTGGACGGACGGGCTGAACAGGTGCGGGTTCACGACGACAGTTCTACAGGGCGGCGCGGGCGGTGCCGTCCGCCCGTCCGGTCAGCCCAGCGAGGGCCGCGCCGGGGTCTCCAGCCAGGTGCGGAACAGGTCGCCGAGGGGCTTGCCGGAGACCCGCTCGGCGGTGCGCACGAAGTCGGAGGTCTGCGCGTTGCCGTACCGGTGCTCGCTGGTCCACACCTTCAGCAGCCGGAAGAACGCCTGGTCGCCGATGCGTTCGCGGAGCATCTGGAGGGTCATCGCGCCCCGGTCGTAGACCGCGTCGGAGAACATGGTGTCGCGCTGGGGGTCGTCGACCTTGATCTTCCAGAACGGGTTGTCCGCCGGGTAGGAGTTGTAGGCGGCCAGGAAGGAGTCGTGGGCGGAGCGGGTGCCCTTGTGCTCGGCCCACAGCCACTGGGCGTAGGTGGCGAAGCCCTCGTTGAGCCAGATGTCCTTCCAGCGCCGCACCGAGACCGAGTCGCCGAACCACTGGTGGGCCAGCTCGTGGACGATGGTGGACTCGCTGCGCACCGCCGAGTAGACCGGCTTGGACTGCACCTCCAGGGAGAACCCGGCCAGCGGCATGTCGTCGACGATGGCCCCGGTCTCCTCGAACGGGTACGGGCCGAAGACCTTCGACCAGTAGTCGGTGGCGTCCGAGGTCACCTGGTAGACGTCGACCTTGCTGCTGGCCTCCAGGTCCGGGTCGATGGCCACGTACATCGGGATGCCGCCGGGGGTGCGGCCGGTGCGCACGTGGAACCGGTCGATGGTGGCGGTGGCCAGGTAGGTGGCCATCGGCCTGGTCTCGCGCCAGTGGGACCAGGTGCGGTCGCCCTTGGTCCAGGTGGAGACCAGCCGGCCGTTGGAGACCCCGGTGAGCCCCTTGGGGGCGTCCATGGTGATGTCGAAGGTGGCCTTGTCCGACGGATGGTCGCTGGAGGGGAACCAGGTGGAGGCGGCGTTGGGCTCGCAGGCCACGAAGACACCCGTCTTCGTCTTCATCCAGCCGTACTTGGACCCGAAGACGATGGGGCCGCCCAGCGGCTGGGGTATGCCGTGGTACGTCACGTCGGTGGTGAACGTCCGGCCGCGGCGCAGCGGACGGGCCGGGGTGATGACGAGTTCGTCGCCGCGGCGGGTGAAACGGGCCCGGCGGCCGTCGACGGTGACCTTGTCGACGGTGAGCCGCTGGAGGTCGAGGTCGAACCGGGAGAGGTCCTGGGTGGCCCGGGAGGTGACCGCGGCCCTGCCGTCCAGGCGTCCGCTGGCCGGGTCGTAGGAGATGCCGAGGCCGTAATGGCGGACGTCGAAGCCGCCGTTGCCCAGGTCGGGGAAGTAGGAGTCGCCGATGCCGGGGGCGCCCGGGGTCGGAACACCGGGCCGGACGGACGACGCCGCGGACGCCGGGGAGGTCCCCACGGCGACCATGCAGGCCGACGCGGTGGCGACGGCGAGGGCGACGAGCCGTGCCGGACGGGACAGTGCCATGAGCGTTCCCTTCGAAGGCGCTGACAGTGCCGGGCGGAACTCTGCCTCCTTGTGACCTGTCATGCACACGGTTTACGGGAACTGGCCGGAGAACCCCCGGTAGTTGGCCGGTACACCCAGGCGTACGCGCCATGCCCGGCGGGCATCACCACCACGCCACCGAGTACGCGTTCGACTGCCGCTCAGACGTCCCGTAATGTCTGGCTGTCCTGTCCGGCACCGTGTGGGGGTTGAGACCAAGGTGCACAGATCCTCCCGGCACCGCGCCAAACGGCGCGGTGCCTTCGTCGCCACCGTCGTGGGTGCGGTCCTGGCCGTCGTGGGAACGCTGGTGGTGATCGGTACCGCCGGCGCCTCGGACACCGCGCCGGCGTCCACCTTCGCCATCCCGGGCGCTCCACTGCCCGTCCCGGCGGCGGTCCACCGCTGGACGGCCGAGGCCGCCAAGCGGTTCTGGACCGCGCAGCGGATGGCCCAGGCCAAGCCGCTGCCCGACAACAAGCCACTCACCTCGTCGCGTTCGCGGCTGTCCACCGGCGCCGTACCGCACCCGCAGACGGTGCGTCAGGTGCCGATGGACACCACCCCCACCGATCCGGCGTCGCCGAGCGCGTCCACCACCCCGAGCGCCCCCGCCTCCCCGTCCGCCCCGGCGTCGTCCCCCACCGGCGCCCCGGGCACCCCGAGCACCACGCCGACCCCGTCCGCCCCGAGCAGCCCGCCGGCCTCGCCCGACCCGGGCGGCAACAGCGCGCACTTCGGCGGCCTGCCGATGATCGGCCGGATGTACATGCAGACCGGCAGCGGCTACTACTTCTGCACCGCCAGCGTCATCAACAGCCCGCACCACAACATCGTGCTCACCGCGGGCCACTGCATGGACTCCAAGGCGGGCGGCGGTTCGATGGCGTTCGTCCCGCAGTGGACGGCGGCCAACCCGCAGCCGTTCGGCATCTTCCCAGTGGCCACCGACTCCGAGGGCCGCAGCCGGGTGTGGATCGACCCGCGCTACTACGACCTCGGCCGGGTCCAGGGCAACCAGTGGGACGTGGCCTTCGCCCAGGTCGGCGCGCGTTCCGACGGCAAGCAGGTGCAGGACGTGGTGGGCGGCAACACGCTGGCCACCAACCAGGGCTACGCCTTCTCCAACGTGCGGGTGGTCGGCTACCCCGGTAACGACCCGCAGCCGCTGACCTGCACCAACGGCACCACCCAGTTCTCCCCGACGGACGGCGCCCCGGGCACCTTCCTGCGGATCGCCTGCGACGACTACCGCCCCGGCACCTCCGGCAGCCCGTTCCTGGCCAACTTCGACCCGCGGACCGGCACCGGCCAGGTGGTCGGCAGCATCGGCGGCTGGCAGACCGGCGGGCCCACCAGCGACGTGTCGTACAGCCCGTACTACGGCGCCGACATCCAGAACCTGTACAACGCGGCGGTGACCGCCACCCCTCCGGCGCGGCCCAACGTGCTGCCGTCCGCCTCGATGATGGCCCACGCCACGCTGATGACCTCCGGCCGCTTCGTCCCGTCACCGGCGCCGGACCGCGACTACAGCGACATGGTGGTGCGCTGGTCCGACGGCGAGCTGACGCTCTACCGGGGCGCCGGCAACGGCCGCTTCGACAAGGAGATCCAGCTCGTCAAGAAGAACACCACCTGGACCAAGGCGGTCGCCATGACGGCCGGCGACTTCACCGGGACCAACACCTACGACCTGGTGGTGCGCTGGTCCGACGGCAGCCTGACGATGTTCCCGGACGTCGACGCGCGCGGCCTGCGCACCCAGATCACCCTGGCCAAGCCGGGCAGCACCTGGAAGTACGCGACCACCATCACGGCCGGCCGCTTCACCACCGACGACAAGTGGCCCGACGACCTGATCGTGCGCTGGTCGGACGGGGAGACCACGCTCTACAAGAACCTGGACGGCCGCGGCCTCCACGCCCAGGTGCAGCTCAACAAGGCCAACCGCACCTGGAAGAACGCCGTCTCCATCGCGGCCGGCGACTTCGCGGGCACCGACAACTGGGACCTGGTGGTGCGCTGGTCCGACGGCGAGGTCACCCTCTACCCGGACGTCAACGAGAAGGGCTGGCACGGCGAGATACGCGAACGGGCGCCGAGCCCGCTGTGGACCAAGGCCACGCTGACCATGGCCGGCGGCTGGTCCGGCACCGGTGTGTGGCCCGACGACTACCTGGTGCGCTGGTCCGACGGCCAGGTCTCCGTCTACACCGACACCGGCAAGGCACTGGGCACCGAATCGGTGCTGGTGGCCGCCACCGGCTCGTCGCTCCCCTACTCCCGCCGCTGACCGCCCGCGCGGCACGGCAACCGGCACCCCGGCGCACCACGCGCCGGGGTGCCGTCACTTTCCGGCCGCTTTCCGTTTTCCCGCCCCGGCCGGGGTCGGTACCGTCGTGCGCCATGGACGAGCGAATCCGCGCGGTGTGCGACCTGACCGTTCCGGTGGTCCGCGAGATGGCCGGGCTCCACGACTACGACGGGGTGGTCCAGGACCTCTCGCCGGACGGGGTACGGCGCGGACTCGCCGCGCTGGCCCGCGCCCGCCGGGACGGCGCCCCGCTGGACGACCCGCACGACGAGGCCCACCTGGCGGTCTTCGAGGAGGCCGTACGGGTGCAGTACGCCGACCTCGAACTGCACCGCAGGGACCCGTACCTGCACCTGTCCAACCTCGAACTGACCGCCTACGACCGCGAGTACGCCCCGGCCGCCGAACGGGACCGCGCCCGCCGCCGCCATCTCGCCCGCTGGCCGGAGACGGTGGACGCGGCCATCGCCGCCCTGGACCTGGTCACCGCCCCGGTGGCCGCCGCGCTGCTGGGCGCGGTACGCGGGCTGGCCGCCGGTCTCGACGCGGAACAGGACGCGGTCACCGCCGCCGCGCTCGCCGCCCACGAACGGCTGGTCGCCCACGTCCACCGGGCCGCCGCGGCCGGCGACCCCGATCCCCGGCTCGGCGCGGCGACGCTGGCGGCGCTGATGGGCAGCCAGGAGGGGCTGCCCGCCGACCTGACCGCCCTGGCCGGCCAGGCGGAACAGGAACGGGCACGCCTCACCGCGCTGCTCACCGAGGCGTGCCACGCCCTCGCCCCGCACACCCCGGTGGCCGTGACCGTCCGGGGACTGCTCGCAGACCACCCGGACGCGGACGGGGTGATCCCGGAGGCGGCCCGGCTTACCGCCGAGGTGATCGACTTCACCCGGCGCCGCGGCCTCGTCCCGTACCTGGACGGCGAGTGCCTGGTCGGCCCGGCGCCGGCCTCACGCCGCTGGTCCTCGGCGATGCTGACCTGGGCGGCGCCGTACGAGGCGGACGCCCCGTCCTGGTACCACGTCACCCCGCCCGGGGACGACTGGCCGGACGAGGAACGCGAGGAGTGGCTGACCCTGTTCAGCCGGGCCGGGCTGCCCGCGGTCACCGTGCACGAGATCGCCCCCGGCCACTTCGCGCACGGCCGCGCGCTGCGCCGGGCCCCCACCGACGTCCGGCGCACCCTGCACTCGCTGGGCTTCTGCGAGGGGTGGGCGCACTACGCGGAGGAGATGTGCCTGGAGGAGGGGTTCCGGGACGGCGATCCGCGGTTCGCCGCCGGGGTCGCCCTGGAGGCGCTGGTCCGGGTCACCCGGCTGACGTGCGCGATCGGGCTGCACACCGGGGCGATGGACCTCGCCGAGGCCACCGAGCGGTTCCGCCGGGACGCGTACCTCTCCCCGGCCGCCGCGGCCTCGGAGGCCCGCCGCGGCACCTTCGACGCCGCCTACGGCCGTTACACCTGGGGCAAGCTGGAGATCCTGCGGCTGCGGGAGCGGGCCCGGAAGCGGTGGGGGGCCGGCTTCTCGCTGCCGCGCTTCCACGCCGCGCTGCTGCGGCTGGGCAGCCCGCCGCTGGGGCTGCTCCCGGCGGCGCTGGACGACCCCGGTCAGTAGCCGCCCGGGGCGGGGGCGGGCCAGGGCGGCGCGGCGTAGGCGTCCCGGTCGAAGAACGGCCGGGCGTGCGCCCGCAGCCACATGGCCACCGGGTCGTACTCGTCGGCCATGGCCACCGTCGCCACCGGCAGCCCGTCCGGGGCGGCGGCCACCGCCTGCGCCATCATCGCCCGCACCGCCTCCACCGAGGCGGCCCCGGTGTCGTACAGGTCGACCCCCACCGCCAGGTACGGCTCGCCCAGCGCCGGCTCCACCCAGGCGCAGCGCAGCGCGCGGACCACCGGGGTGTGGTGGGCGTGGTGGGTGAGGGCGCCGTAGAACTGCGGTGCGGGGACGGCCGGTTCGGTGATGCGCAGCGGGCCGGCCGGCACCCGGTCCAGGCCGGTGGCGACGCGGCGCAGGTCGAGCCAGGGCACCCCGACCCCGCCGCCGGGGGCGTGCGGGTTGAGCCACAGCCCGTACCGTTCGCGGTACAGCTCGGCGGCGATCTCCCGGCCGACGACGACCTCGTGGGACCGGTTCCAGCCGCTCGCCGCGAGCTGGGCGGCGGAGGTGACGCAGGGCGCGTAGCCGTAGCCGTCCAGCTCCATGTTGCCGTACTGGGCGTCGGGCGAGCCGGGTTCGCCGTGCCACAGCAGCATCCACACCGAGCCGTCGGCGAGGGCGCGCAACAGCGTCTCGTAGGTGTCGTAGCGGCCCGGGGCCACCCGCTCCAGTGCCTGTTCCACCGCGGGTCCGCCGCCGGTGCCGCCCGCCGCCCCCGCGGTCACGGGTTCGTCCGCCTCGTGTGTCGCATTCCACCAGGTTAGGCCGCCGGGCCCGGCGGGTGGTTCAGTCCCGGGTGAAGAACGGCCGCACCCGCTCGTGCATCCAGTCGCCGACCGGGTCCTGGGCGACGTCCAGCAGCACCAGGTTGACCGGCCACGCCACCGGGGCGTGGCCGAGCGCGCGGCCGAGGGCGTTCATCGCCTCGGCCCGGTCCGACTCCTGCCAGCGGTCGAGTTCGACGCCGACGAAGAGCACCGGCGCGTCGCCCTCCACCGAGGCCAGCGCCCGGCGCGCGGTGAGCACCACCGGGGTGACCGCGAACTCCCCGGCGGCGGCGGCCAGGAAGTCCACCGGCTCGGCGTCCGGGGCCGGCTCCCACAGCCGTACCCGGCCGCCGGCGGCCCCGGTCCGGCACAGCTCCGCCACGGCCGCGGCGGGCAGCGGCAGTGTCACCGCGCCGCCCGGGTTGACCACGATGCCCGCCCGCGGCGGCAGCCCGCGGACGAACTCCCGGGCCGGCGCCACCGCGAACGACATCCCCGGCGCCACCCGCCGCAACTGCCCCTCGGAGCTGAACACCGGCACGTGCGCGAAGCCGTCCAGCTCCATCGCGGGCAGGTCGAGCCCGGGGCTGTCCGGCCCGCCGCCGTTCGGCAACGGCACCCACAACGAGGAGCGCCCGAGCACCTCCAGCACCCGCGGCGTCGCCCCCGGGTCGCCGACCGCCGCGCCCAGCACCTCCTCCAACTCGTTGGCGGGCCAGCCGTCGTGCGGCACCACGGAGCCCTCGGCGGGGTACGGGTGGTGGTGGGCGGCGTAGGGGTCCTGCGCGAGGTACCCGTCCCCCGGCGGATACGGATGGTGCGCGGCGTACGGGTCGTGCCCCGGGACGACACCGGGCCCGACGGGTCCCTCGTGTCCGCTTCCGTACTGCGCCGGTACGCTCATCACCGCTCCACCCCGCTCACCACCGTGCGACATGCCTGGCGGAACCCTAGCCTCTCGACGCCTCTGGATCCGCACCGCGTGGGCGTGCAATGATGCCCGCACCAAACTGCATACCGGCCGCTCGACACCGTGCGGGAGAGCCCCTGGCCCGGCAGTGGCCGGGGCGCCGAAGGAGCAAGTCCTCCCTTGAATCTCTCAGGCCCCGATACCGCACGGTCTAGGCACATCTGAAAAGCGGGCAGCCGACGGCTGTCCCACCCAAGGTGCAAACCGCCCCCGCGCCGCGGCGACATCCGTCTCGCGTACCGGGTCGTGGTGAACCTCTCAGGTTCCGATGACAGATGGGGAGGGCCCCGCCCGCCCTGTCGTCGGCATCCGACGTCATCGACCCGTCCCGCCTGGGAGCACTGATGAGCACCGCCCCCGAAGCAACCCGACGTACCGCGCTGGACGCGGTGCACCGCGCGCTCGGCGCGACCATGACCGATTTCGCCGGCTGGCAGATGCCGCTGCGCTACGGCAGCGAGCGGGACGAGCACCACGCCGTCCGCACCACCGCCGGCCTGTTCGACCTGTCCCACATGGGCGAGATCACCGTCACCGGCCCGCAGGCCGGGCAGGCGCTCGACCACGCGCTGGTGGGCCACCTGTCCGCGCTCGCCGTGGGCCGGGCCCGCTACACCATGATCTGCGCCGAGGACGGCGGCATCCTGGACGACCTGATCGTCTACCGGCTCGCCGAGGCCGAGTACCTGGTGGTGGCCAACGCCGCCAACGCCCGGGTGGTGCTGGACGCGGTCACCGAGCGCGCGGCCGGCTTCGACGCCGAGGTGCGCGACGACCGCGACGCCTACGCGCTGCTGGCGGTGCAGGGCCCCAACTCGCCGGCGATCCTGGCCTCGCTCACCGACGCCGACCTGGCCGGGCTGAAGTACTACGCCGGGCTGCCCGGCACCGTGGCCGGGGTTCCGGCGCTGATCGCCCGCACCGGCTACACCGGCGAGGACGGCTTCGAGCTGTTCGTGGCGCCGTCCGACGCCGAGCGGCTGTGGCAGGCGCTGACCGAGGCGGGCGCCGCCCACCAGCTGGTGCCGTGCGGGCTCTCCTGCCGCGACACGCTGCGGCTGGAGGCCGGCATGCCGCTGTACGGGCACGAGCTGACCACCGCGCTCACCCCGTTCGACGCCGGGCTCGGCCGGGTGGTCAAGTTCGACAAGCCGGGTGACTTCACCGGCCGCGAGGCGCTGCTGGCCGCCGCCGAGAAGGCCGCCGCCACGCCGCCGCGCAAGCTGGTCGGCCTGGTCGCCGAGGGCCGCCGGGTGCCCCGGGCCGGCTACCCGGTGGTGACCGCGGAGGGCACGGTGATCGGCGAGGTCACCTC
Source organism: Streptantibioticus cattleyicolor NRRL 8057 = DSM 46488 (assembly GCF_000240165.1). Taxonomy (NCBI): domain Bacteria; kingdom Bacillati; phylum Actinomycetota; class Actinomycetes; order Kitasatosporales; family Streptomycetaceae; genus Streptantibioticus; species Streptantibioticus cattleyicolor. The sequence continues at coordinate 4,606,352 of NC_017586.1, read as the reverse complement.
CGGCGCCCCCTCCCCCACCCTCGGCAAGCCGATCGCCATGGCGTACGTGGACGCCGGCCACGCCGCCCCGGGCACCGCCGGGGTGCGGGTGGACATCCGCGGCGCCCATGAGCCGTACCAGGTCGTGGCGCTGCCGTTCTACAAGCGCGAGCGCTGACCGCCCCCGTTCCGTCACCCGGTGCCATCCGCCGCTGACGGCGGGTGACGCCATCTCGTCGTCCTGCCCCGTTTTCGCGGGCACCACCTGTATCCAGGAGAATTCCCCCATGAGCAACCCTGAGCACCTTCGCTACAGCAAGGAGCACGAGTGGCTGTCGCCCGCCGAGGACGGCGTGGCCACCGTGGGCATCACCCAGTTCGCCGCCCACTCGCTCGGTGACGTGGTCTACGTGGACCTGCCGGCCGTCGGCGCCACCGTCACCGCCGGCGACACCTGTGGTGAGCTGGAGTCGACCAAGTCGGTGAGCGACCTGTACTCCCCGGTCTCCGGTGAGGTGGTGGAGGTCAACCAGGACGTCACCGACGACCCGGCGCTGGTCAACACCTCCCCGTATCAGAACGGGTGGCTGTTCAAGGTGCGCGTCACCGGCGAGCCGGGCGAGTTGCTGTCGGCCGCCGAATACGAAGCCTTCACCGGCGAGTGATCCTGGAGATCTGAAACCCATGTCGCTTCTCAACAGCTCCCTGCACGAGCTCGACCCCGAGGTCGCCGCCGCGGTCGACGCCGAGCTGCACCGCCAGCAGTCCACCCTGGAGATGATCGCCTCGGAGAACTTCGCTCCGGTGGCCGTCATGGAGGCCCAGGGCTCCGTCCTGACCAACAAGTACGCCGAGGGGTACCCCGGCCGCCGGTACTACGGCGGCTGCGAGCACGTCGACGTCACCGAGCAGATCGCCATCGACCGGGTCAAGGAGCTGTTCGGCGCCGAGGCCGCCAACGTCCAGCCGCACTCGGGCGCGCAGGCCAACGCGGCGGCGATGTTCGCGCTGCTCAAGCCGGGCGACACCATCCTGGGCCTGGACCTGGCGCACGGCGGCCACCTGACCCACGGGATGAAGATCAACTTCTCCGGCAAGCTGTACGACGTGGTCCCGTACCACGTGGACGGCGAGTCGGGCCTGGTCGACATGGCCGAGGTGGAGCGGCTGGCCAAGGAACACCGCCCGCGGCTGATCGTGGCCGGCTGGTCGGCGTACCCGCGGCAGCTGGACTTCGCGGCGTTCCGCCGGATCGCCGACGAGGTGGGCGCCTACCTGATGGTGGACATGGCCCACTTCGCCGGTCTGGTGGCCGCCGGGCTGCACCCGAACCCGGTGCCCCACGCCCACGTGGTGACCACCACCACCCACAAGACGCTGGGCGGTCCGCGCGGCGGGGTGATCCTGTCCACCGCCGACCTGGCCAAGAAGATCAACTCCGCGGTCTTCCCCGGCCAGCAGGGCGGTCCGCTGGAGCATGTGATCGCCGCCAAGGCGGTGGCCTTCAAGGTCGCGGCGAGCGAGGAGTTCAAGGACCGGCAGCGCCGTACGCTGGCCGGCGCCAAGCTCCTCGCCGAGCGGCTGTCGCGGCCGGACGCGGCCGAGGCGGGCGTCGCCGTGCTCTCCGGCGGCACCGACGTCCACCTGGTCCTGGTCGACCTGCGCGCCAGCGAGCTCGACGGCAAGCAGGCCGAGGACCGGCTGCACGAGATCGGGATCACCGTCAACCGCAACGCCATCCCGAACGACCCGCGTCCCCCGATGGTCACCTCGGGGCTGCGGATCGGCACCCCGGCGCTGGCCACCCGCGGGTTCGGCGAGGACGACTTCCGCGAGGTCGCCGACGTGATCGCCGAGGCGCTCAAGCCGTCGTACGACGCCCAGGCGCTGGGTGCCCGGGTGGCCGCGCTCGCGGCGAAGTACCCGCTGTACCCGAATCTGTAACACTTCATGGGGGTGGCGGGTCTCCCCCGCCGCCCCCAGCCCCCGTACCACCCTCAGCGAGCCGACAAGGAAGTCCCCCGCCGTGGCCATCTCCGTGTTCGACCTGTTCTCCATCGGCATCGGACCGTCCAGCTCGCACACCGTGGGCCCGATGCGGGCGGCCCGGATGTTCGCCCGGCGGCTGAAGAACGAGGGCGTGCTCGACCGCACCCACGCGGTCCGCGCCGAGCTGTTCGGCTCCCTCGGCGCCACCGGCCACGGCCACGGCACCCCCAAGGCGGTGCTGCTCGGGCTGGCCGGGAACTCCCCGCGCACGGTGGACGTGGAGACCGCCGACGACCAGGTGGCCGCCATCCGCGAACAGGGCCGGATCAGCCTGCTCGGGGTCCACGAGGTCGCCTTCGACGCCGACCGCGACCTGATCCTGCACCGCCGCCGCGCCCTGCCCTACCACGCCAACGGCATGACGCTCTTCGCCTACGACGCCGACGGGGCGCCGCTGCTGGAGAAGACGTACTACTCGGTCGGCGGCGGCTTCGTGGTCGACGAGGACGCGGTCGGCGAGGACCGCATCAAGCTCGACGACACCGTGCTGAAGTACCCGTTCCGCACCGGTGACGAGCTGCTGCGGATGTCCCGGGAGACCGGGCTGTCGATATCGGCGCTGATGCTGGAGAACGAGAAGGCGTGGCGCTCCGAGGAGGAGATCCGCGCCGGGCTGCTGGAGATCTGGTCGGTGATGCGCGGCTGCGTGGAGCGCGGCATGAGCCGGGAGGGCATCCTGCCGGGCGGGCTGAAGGTACGCCGCCGGGCCGCCACCTCCGCCCGCCAGCTGCGCGCCGAGGGCGGCGCGGCGGCCCGCGCCATGGAGTGGGTCACCCTCTACGCGATGGCCGTCAACGAGGAGAACGCGGCCGGCGGCCGGGTGGTGACCGCCCCCACCAACGGCGCCGCCGGGATCATCCCCGCCGTCCTGCACTACTACATGAACTTCGTCCCCGGCGCCGACGAGGAAGGCGTCGTCCGCTTCCTGCTGGCGGCCGGCGCCATCGGCATGCTCTTCAAGGAGAACGCCTCCATCTCCGGCGCCGAGGTCGGCTGCCAGGGCGAGGTCGGCTCCGCCTGCTCCATGGCCGCCGGCGGCCTCGCCGAGGTCCTCGGCGGCTCCGCCGAACAGGTCGAGAACGCCGCCGAGATCGGCATGGAACACAACCTCGGCCTCACCTGCGACCCGGTCGGCGGCCTGGTCCAGATCCCCTGCATCGAACGCAACGGCATGGCCGCCGTCAAGGCCGTCACCGCCGCCCGCATGGCCCTCCGCGGCGACGGCCGCCACCACGTCTCCCTCGACAAGGTCATCAAGACGATGAAGGAGACGGGGGCGGACATGAAGGTCAAGTACAAGGAGACGGCGCGCGGGGGGTTGGCGGTGAATGTGATCGAGTGCTGAGGGGACGAGCCTCGTCCTGCGGCACTCTGTAGCACAACGTGGCACACCTGGGTAACCTGGCGACATGACAGCGCAACCGGAGATCACCCAGCGTGACCTGCGTAGCAGGTCGAGAGAGATCATGGACGCCGTCGAGGCCGGTCAGGCTTTCACCGTCACTCGCGACGGTCACCGGATCGGGGAGCTGGTCCCGCTGAAGCGCCGCAGGCGCTTCGTTCCCCGGGCCGAGTTCGCCGCGATGTCGCGAAGCGCACCGGACATCTCCTTGGACGCCTTCCGGGCGGATCAGGACGCCACAGCCGTCCAAGAGATGGACGACCCGTATGCCCGTTGAGTACGAGCGGGGTCTGCTCGACACCAACATCATGATCCTTCGCCGCTGGGTGGACCCGGCCGAACTCCCTGCCGAGATGGCCATCAGCGCGATCACCCTGGCGGAGCTGTCCGCCGGGCCTCATGAGGTCCGGCGGAACGAGGAGCAGGACGACTACGACGAATACGCGGAGCGGGCCCGTCGGCTCGACGTTCTCCAACGTGCCGAGAACGAGTTCGATCCCATCCCCTTCGACGCCGAGGCAGCACGTGCCTACGGCCGGATCTGCGCGGCCGTGATCAGCGCGGGCGGCAAGCCACGACGGCGCGTGGCCGACCTGATGATCGCCGCCATCGCCGTCGCCGAGGATCTCCCCTTGTTCACCACGAACCCCGGTGACTTCAAAGGCTTGGAGACCCTCCTGACCGTCGTGCCGGTCACCCGACCCGCGCTTCCGCACGGTCGTTAGCCGGGCGCCGGACACGAAATCCCCGAGACCGTCGCCAGGACCAAAAGTCCGGCCCAACCCCTGGTCCCATGGCGGCCCCCTGTAGGCCGAGTACAAGCAGACGGCGCGGGGCGGGCCGGCGTCCGGGGCCCGATCGCCCGTGGCTGCCGCCTCGGCCGGCGACTCCTCGCCGACGAGCCCGGTCGGTGCCTTCAGTGCGCGGACAGCCTGAGGCATGTCGCCATCACCGGCTGAAGGATGTGTCCTCCCGGGGCCTCACCCACGGATGCGAGGACAGAGGCGCCTTGCCCGGTGGGGGTGCCGACCCTCAACGGCCGCACATCGACCCTGGCTTCCCGGTTTCCGGCAGCACGGTCAACTGGACTTCGAAGCGGTAGTCCTGGCCGCCGTCCGAGCCGTTGAAGTGGAAATGCACGGGGTACAAGCCCGGCTTGGTGCCGCAGCGGACGGTGGCATCGGCCGTGGCGGAGTGGGTCAGTTGCTCCAGGGTGGGCTGCTGGGCCTCTTCACGGGTGCGAGGGGCTGATTCGCGCAGACCGTAGGTGGCGTCGAGCGCCGGTGAGGTGATTCCGTCACCGACGGCCAGGGCGGCGTTGACGCCCAGCGCGAAGTGGGCCCGCTCGCCCGGCCGGACCGGTTGCACGGGGCTGAGCATCGGCCACAGTTCCTCGGTCGTGTAGGGCGAGGGGTGGGCACAAGCCGCGGTGGGCGTCGTGGTGCCGTGGACGCGTACTTTGGCCCACGTCCGTGAGTCGCGTCCCTCGCCCAGGAGGTGGACCGGGTAGTCCCCGGCTTCGGCGTCACAGCGAATCTGCGCCGTGGTGACGTAGTTCGATTTGGCGTCGTGGAGCGTCACCGGTTCGGTGAACGCAGGTGAGCGGACGGTGTCGTCCGGGTGGGCCACTCCGTCGTTGGTCGAAATCAGGACGTAGTCACCCGGGCGGACGGCCCGCGGCTGGTGACTTCCTCCCTCCGGCCACAGGTAGGGGTAATCGGGGTCCGTCGCCGCCGCCGAGGGCAGTGACGCGACGGGCACGGGTGCCGGGCTCGCAGCAGCGAGGGACAGCACGAGGGCGGTCGCTGCCGACAGCGCGGCAAGGGTGCGGGTTAAGGGCATGGCGTCAGTCCTCGGCTCTCGTTGATCGGCTGGTCGGTCCTTGCTGGGCCGTTGAGCTGTGCACGTGCCCACACTCGCACACTCTGTCAAAAATCTGTGGAGCAACTGTGAAGATCGTTCTAAGGGCTGTCCCGTAAATGATCTCTGACGGGTCTGGTGGCCTGCTGGTTTCTGCGTCACCCGGCAAGGACGAGGTTGTGCAGGCGGGCGATGCCGAGCATGGCGTGCTGGACGCCGTCGCCCTTCAGCCGGCAGTCGCGAAGGATCTTCCAGCCCTTCATCCGGGCGAAGACGTGCTCTACACGGGCGCGGACTTTGCGGTGGGAGGCGTTGTGCTCCTCCTTCCATTCCGGGAGTTCGGTCTGGCCCTTCTCGCGGCGGTGCGGGATGACCAGGCCGGTGCCCCGGTAGCCGCCATCTGCGATGACCGTGGTCTTGCCGACGGCGTCTTTCGCGCCGGACAGCTCCCACGCCTTGCAGTCGTTGCGGTTGCCTGCGACTGGTCGGCCGACCGCGACGACGAGCCGGGTGTCGGCGTCGATGACGACCTGGTGGTTGGTGGAGTACCGGTAGTTCTTGGACTGCTCGGCGATGGTGTGGTCACGGGTGGGAACGAGGGTGCCGTCCACGATGAGCACGGTGTCCTTGCGGAACCGCTTGCGCTGCTGGAGCGCGAGCGCGGGCCCGAGGTGGTCGATGATGCGGTCGGCCGCCGACTTGGACACCCCGAACAGCGGGGCCAGTTGGCGCAGGGTCAGGTTCGTCCGCCAGTACGCGGCGATCAGGAGCACGCGGTCCTCCAGCGGCAGGCTCCATGGCCGACCCTTGCGCACCGGGTCCACACCCTCACGCCGGAGCGCGGTGATCAGCTTGCCGAACTGGCGCGGGCTCAGCCCAGTGAACGGGGCTATCCAGGAGGGCTCAGACGCCGTGATCACACCAGACACAGCCAGATCATCTCACCCGTGACCAGCAGTTACGGGACAGCCCTTAGTCTCTGTTCCGCAACGCGCGAGCACTATGTGGCTCGTTCCACAGCGGCATGCCCTGCGCCGCAGTCCGTCCCTATAAGGAGGTTGCGCTCTTGCGCCAGTTAAGACGATTACAGATTGCGGTTATCAGCCTTTGTTTGAGCGTGTGCGTCGCCGCAACTACCGGGACCGCCTCGGCGGCCGGCCCGGCACCGTTTCCTGGCTCCCCTCACCGGACCGCTGCCTCGCCGACATCGAGGCCGACCCCAGAAACCACCACAGCTGAACCACCCCGGGTCTCCACGTCCGCGGCAGCAAATGATCCCGGAAGAGACAGCCGAAGTGCCACCGAGTACTGGACAGCTCAACGGATGGCCGCAGCCACACCCCTTGAGCGGTCTGCCCCGAACTCTTCGCCGTCCCTGACCAACGGCGGCCCTCCAACTGGGACCCCGAGCGGCCGGAGACCAACGGCACGCCTGTGGTCGGCACCTTCTTCGGTCACGCTCCCTCGCGCACCGACTGGTACTGCACCGGAAGTGTGATCGACACCAGCAGCCGCAACATCGTCCTCACGGCGGGTCACTGCGGCATGCAGATAGACGCCAGTTACGTCTTCGTCCCCCAGTTCGTCAAGGGAGCAGGGCCCGACCAGCAGCCATTCGGCATCTTCAAGATTCAGCGGATCTTCATGGACGTCCGCTACGGGCCGTCGCAGACCGCTCTTCCGGTGTCCGACCTGGACACCGCTTTCGCTCGCGTCGCACCGAACCAGTTCGGCAAGCGGTTGCAGGACGCGGTCGGCGGCGGCCTCACCTTCACCCGCCCGAGCAGCTACAACAACGCTGTCCAGATCATCGGCTACCCGGCCTACAAGTACAACAAAGCCGGACATGCCGTTGAATACTCCCAGCTCATGCAGACGACCCAGCTTCCCGGGTACCGGCAGATGCAGATGAACTGCACCGGCTTCTTCGGTGGTACTTCCGGCAGCCCATGGATCACCGACTGGAACCCGAAGACACTTACCGGACATGTCATCGGCAACCTGGGCGGCAAGGGCGGTGGCGGCAGCAACGACTGGACCAGCTACGCACCGCTGTTCGGGCAGAACGCCGCCGACCTGCTCAACGACGCCATCACCAACCAGGACCCGCCCCGGAATCCGTCCCCGTACGTCGGCCTGCAACTGCCCGCGAACGCGTTCCCGGAAGGTGCGTCGACCTGGCAGCACGCCAAGCTGCTCGCCTCCGGGGACTACACCGGAAACCACCACAGTGATCTGATCGTGGTCTGGACGGATGGCGAGGTCACGCTCTACCCGGGCGACGGGAAGGGCGGATTCCTGCCCGAACACCAACTCGCCAAGCCCAAATCCATCTGGGCCAACGCCGTGACCATCACCGGCGGTGATTTCGCCGGCGGCGGTCTGTACGACCTGATGGTGGTCTGGGTCGACGGTGAGGTCACGCTCTACCCCGATGTCAGCGCGAACGGCTTCGGCTCCGAGGTGCAGATGGTCAAGCCGCACACCATCTGGGAGCATGCCCAGCAAATAGCTGCGGGACAGTTCCACAACGGCACCTACGTCACCGACCTGGTCGTGCGCTGGGATGACGGCGAACTCACGCTGTACACCTCGGTCGGATCGGGAACGTTCGGCAACGAGTACCAGCTTCAGAAGCCCGACCCGACGTGGAAGAACGCCACGCTCGTCACCTGCGGCACCTTCTCCGGCCAGCAGAACTGGGACATCTTCATCCGCTGGGTCGACGGTGAACTGGACACCTACGTCGCCACCTCATCACAGACCGGCCTCGGGACCGAAACGAAGATCGCGAGCCCGAACAGACTCTGGGGGGACCACGCCTCCGTCATCACGGCCGGCAACTACATCGGCGACAACATCAACGACGACCTGATCGTCCGCTGGTCGGACGGCGAGACCACCCTCTACGAAGACAACGCTCCCTTCGCCATCGGCACGGAGCACACACTCGTCTACCCTGGCACCTGACCAGGTGCCACGAAGAAGACGAAGAGCTCGCCGCCCCCGTCACCGTGCGGCGGGGCGGCGAACCCTCTTCCCTCAGGCAGGAGTTACCACCATGCGCCGAACGGGCCGCTTATCCCTCGGGACAGGCGTCGTCGCACTCATCACCGTGCTGTCTGCCTGCGGGACCTCGCCACGCCCGGCCGGTCCGGCGCCGTCACACTCGACGGCCTCCCCCAGCCGTCCGGCCCCCACCACGTCGGCCGGCGATACCGACCTGCTGGGCGCCGCCCGGCAAACCATCCGGCGCCCTGCCTTCACTCACGTCAGCAGCAGCGGACAGACACACTGGGCCGTTTCCGACGTCCGCTTCCCCTCACATCACTACGTTCTACGCACCTCCTGCATCGGCAAAGGCTCCCTGACGGCCAGTGCGACCGGCATCGGCACCTGGCACACCGAGTGCACCGCGGGAGAAATCTCGATCAGCCAGAACACGCAACCCGCTCACGGCAACACCACCGCCTTCTCGATCACCGCAACACCCGGAGTGCGTTTCGCTGTTGTCGCCGCGGGCTGACAGACATCGAGCCTGTCGTGGCCGGCCTCGCACGCAGCCATCACCGAGGGCGAGGCGGTGCGGCTCGGGCCGTCGCGGAGCCGCGGTCCACTCGGTCAAGCGGCACGATGCGCGGTCGGCCCGGCTCGACGGGGTCTGCTGGTCCCGACGCACGTGCTCCGCGGCCAACGCCTACCCCCGACTCGCGGTTGGATTCGGCGATGTCACCGTCTACCGCTATGTCGCCGAGGCCGTGGGGCCCCGCCCACTCTCGCCGGTCCGTACTGCCGGGCGCAAGGCGTTCCTGATTTCGGATGGCGCACCGATCGGCCGGATCGCCGCCGACAACTCGTAATGCGGGTCCTCCTTCCCGGCTTCCACATTAAAATCCGGACGCCCGGACCGGTACATTTCAGCCCGATCACACTGGAATGGCTGATTCCCCCTCTGCATATCGAGGCGAAGGATCTGCGAAGATTACCGATGAACGGCAGAGGGAGAGCTGCGCGCGACGACCGGACGAATCCACCCCTTACTCGTCAGCCGATCCAGTAAACCCAACACGGAGGAAATCGATGACTAAGTCAGCCATCCGCAATATCTTTTCGGCCATCTCTCTTACCGCTGTGACCGCAGTCGCCGTAGCGGCCGCGCCAGAGGCCTCAGCTGCCCAGTCGCCGAATGGAGACCCCTGCGCCGGAAAGTCCGCGACATCAATCGTAAAGAACTACTACCGCGGGCCGCTGATCGTACCTCTGCGCTGTGGCACGTCCAGTTGGGGATACCGCCACCTTGCACCGAAGCATGAATTCAACGACAGCATGATCGCCCAGACGGTGTCACGAGGAAACCAGATGTTTGGCTTCTACTACCTCAACCTCAACCAGTGCCCGGCGATGATGTTCAAAGTGGTCTTCAACGACGGAGCGCTCGGCGGAACAGGCGTCAGGCCGCAAGGAGTGATTACCGCTTACTACCAGGAAGGCCATATGATGAAGGCGGCCTGCTAACATGTGCTGAATGAACCGCGGAATTTCATCCAGCCTTCCAGGATTCCTGAAAACTCCCTTTGGCGGCACAGCAGGAGACCCTCTCTTCAAAGCGGACAGTCTGGAACTCGCATGGGATGACGGATGCTTGCTGCTCACTGCCGTTGTCACCGTCAGCCGACCCGGCGATACCGAACAGTGGAGGCTGGCATTTTCCTTCGAGGAGCCAGACGTCTCTCACGTCGCCGAAGGAGCTCCCGCAGAATCACTGGAATGGTTCACCCTGATGTTCAGAGTGAACGTGGCTGAGTGGTGGCACACCCGCAAGCTGAAGCCGAATATGCGCACGGCATACCGTGTAGGGTGAGCGTGCGGAATTTATCACCTCGTCGGCGAACCGACGGGCCACAGCCTCTCCTGCTGACGCTCAGCTTGCCACGCCGGGGCCGGCGAATCGCGGCCAACCTACTGAAGCGGGACGTCTCACCCAAGACCGGGAAAGCGAGGGTTGTCTACCAGCGACGCGTAGCCTGTGCCTCGCACTCCTCGCCACCCGGATAGGACCACCGCGATGATCGAAATCCGCGTTCCCCGCGACCGAGCCGAAGCTGCCATCACTTTCTGGCACACTGCTGCGCCAGAGAGTGGCATGACGATCGGTGGCCACGACACTCCCGCCGTACTGCCTGTCATCACGCCGGTGAATCGCACCGTTGAAGAAGAAGCCCGCCATCTGGCTGCCCACGGCGCCCGTCTCGAAGCCACGCCCGACCCCTATAGCGCGGAGATGACCGCCCCCGGCGGCACCCGATTCATCATTACCGCCAACCCCGACATCCAGCCCCTTCCCATTCCTCCTGACATCCCGGGAAAAACCGTCACCGCCAAAATCGACCTTTGACAGCATCAAGCCTACGCCTGAGCCCCCGGCCAACAGGGGCCGGCCGTCGCTGAAGGTGAGAGAGACCATGCGATTACGCATGACAACTGCGCTGGCGGCAGGAACAGTTGCGTTCCTCTTTGCCGCTTCTGGCACAGCCACCACTGCCAACTGCCAGTCCACATATCGGGAAACGCGTCACGGCCCGGCTGGCTCCCCGCACAGCGCATGACGGTTACGTCGGTTGCGATTTCTCCGCCCAGCCGCCTTTCCAACTCACCAAGAACGGCGCGATCCAGATCTCGGGCTCATGGGGGGCGTGCACTACCCCAGCGCCGCAGTCGTGCTACGTCGAACTCACGTTGCAACGCGCCAACCCTTACGGCTCCTGGTCCACGGTATGGCGCGCCGGGGGCAAGTGGGGCAAGTGCTCAGGTCGCGTCGGCAGCGCTTACAAGTGCACCACGACTGGTCAGAAATCCACCTGGAACATTCAGGAAGACGTTGTCGTCGAATACAACGGGCGCCAGTCCGACCCGCAGATTGCCGACACTGCCACGTCCTATATCGACTGCGCCTGAGGCGTTGCCGCCGTAGACACACAATGCAGTTACCGGCGATGCCGGTTGAGGACAGAGATGTCGGACCATCGCAACGCGCGACACAGGCTCGCGCTGAAATAGTCGGTGAGTCAGAAGACGGCTCGGCCTCCGCACCCCGAGGGTACGGAGGCCGAGCTGCATCTCCGAATACCGTCGCCGGACAGGGACGCACCGCCGTGTCGGCGTCAAACCGAGCTGTGACGCAAGTCCAGTTTGCGCCAGAGCCGGGCCCGCCTCCAGAGCCAGGCCGCCGCGCTGCGAGACGCCGCGGAACGGCCGGCCGAACCCGAGGCGGTGGCAACCGAGTGCTCGGTAAAGGCCCGGCACGCCCTCGTCGTCATCCTCTCCGACTGGCTGGGCCGCCTCACCACAGATCGCCCTCGCGCACCGCGCCCGCACGCCTCAGGCAGGCAGACGCACCCCCTCACACCTCCCCCACCCTCGCCCGCAACACCCTGTTCTCCTCCTCCAACTCCGCCATCCTCGCGCGGAACGGGGCGAGCACCCGGGCGAGTTCCGCCTCGGAGTAGCGAGGCGTGATGTGCTGGTGGCAGTTCCAGTTGAAGCCCTCGACGCGGATGAGCATGAGGCGTTCGACGTTGCCGTCGGTGCGGGGGGCCGAGAGGCGTTCGGTCAGGTGCGGGTCTTCCGCGGTCGCGCGGGTGTGGGCGTGGCCGAAGATCTTCAGGCGGGCCTGGCGCGGGTAGTCCATGAAGAACAGGGCGACGCGGCCGTCGGCGCGGACGTTGCCGGTGGTGATGTACTGGCGGTTGCCGCGGACGTCGGCGTAGCCGAGGGTGCGGTCGTCGAGGACGTGGACGAAGCCGGGCGGGCCGCCGCGGAACTGGACGTAGGGCCAGCCGGTTTCGCTGACGCTGGCGAGGTAGAAGCCGTCCCGGGAGCCGATGAAGGCGGCCTCGGCGTCGCCCATGCGTTCCGGTTCGTCGCCTTCGGCGAGCCGGCGGCGGGCGGCGAGGGCGCTGCCCTGCTCCTGTTGCACCTGCCGCACGGACTCGGTGTAGGCGAGGTGGGCGTAACGGCCCATGGGGTGCTCCTCTCCGGTCGGCCCGGGCGCCGGGGGCGGCCGGCGGTCAGCCGACGGGTGTGCGCGCCAGTGGTGCGGCGGCGTTCAGGATGGACGTCAGCAGCCCGGGGAAGCGGCGTTCGAGGTCGTCCCGGCGCAGCCGGCTGAGCCGGGAGTTGCCGACCAGCCGGGTGGCCACCACGCCGCTCTCCCGCAGGGTGCGCAGGTGGTGGGAGACGGTCGACCGCTTGACGGGGACGTCGAGCGAGGTGCACGATCCCTCCCCCTCGGCGTCGAGCAGCCGCACGATGTGCAGGCGCACCGGGTCGGCGAGGGCCTGGAGGACCGTCCCGATCTCCACCTCGTCGAGGTCGGGCTGGGGCAGCCAGGTGTCTTCCGTCCTGGGCATGAGCGGCACCTCCGTTCGGGCCGGTCGGACCGCTCCCGCGGCGTTCCGGCGATCTCCGTCGTACCCGACGATACACATCGGCGTTTCCCGCGTTCACTCAGGTCGACTATTACGATCACCATCGGAACAAGCTACGATGAGCATCGTAACAGACGTCGTCCATCGGATCAGTCTCGTGAAGAGCCCACCGATCCCACCGGAACAGGAGCCCCACAGATGAGCGACACCGCCCAAGCCGCTCCCGACGCCACCCGAGGGGACCGCTGGCGCGCTCATACCACGGTCTTGGCCTTCGGCACCTTCGCCGTGGGCACCGACGCCTTCGTCATCGCCGGCCTGCTGCCCGACATCAGCCGCTCGCTGCACGTGACCATCGCGGCGGCGGGCCAGCTGGTCAGCGTCTTCTCCATCGCCTACGCGCTGCTGTCACCGGTGCTCGCGGCGCTGACCGGCAAGTGGTCGCGGCGCAGCGTGCTGGTGACCGCGCTGGTCGTCTTCGCGGTCGGCAACGTGGTCACCGCGCTCGCCCCCAGCTATCCGCTGGTGCTCACCGCGCGGGTGGTCGCGGCGGCCGGGGCGGCGATGTTCACCCCCAACGCGGGGGCGACGGCGGCGGCGGTCGCCGGTGCCGAACGGCGCGGCCGGGCCATCGCCATCGTCACCGTCGGCCTGACCTCCTCGCTCGCCCTGGGCGCGCCGCTGGGCACCGCGATCGGCAACGCGTGGGGGTGGAAGGCGACCATGTGGTTCGTGACCGCGCTCGCCATCGTGGTGGCGCCGGTCATCGCGCTGCGGCTGCCGGACGTCCGCCTCGGCGCCGCGCCGGGGCTGCGCCAGCGGCTGTCGCCGCTCACCGACCGCCGGGTGGCCGGGGTGCTGGCCGGCACCCTGCTCGCCTTCATCGGCATCTACCTGCCCTACACCTACATCAGCTCGGTCTTCGCCCCGGCCACCGGCGGGGACGGCGGCAAGGTGGCACTGCTGCTGCTGGTCTTCGGCATCGCCGGCACCGCGGGCAACCTGACGGCCGGACGCCTGGCCGACCGGCACGGTCCGCGGCGCGTGGTCGTCTGCGCCACCCTCGGACTCGGCGCGGTCTTCCTGGCCATGCTGGCCGGACGCGACTGGTTCCCGGCCGCCGTGCTGGTGGTCGCGCTCGGCGGGATCGGTTCGTGGTCGGTGACCGCGCCGCAGCAGCACCGGATCATCGCCCTCGCCCCGGCCGGCGCCGAATCGCTGGTCGTCTCGCTCAACGCGGCGGTGATGTACCTGGCGATCTCGCTGTCCAGCGTCATCGGCGCCATCGGGCTGGACGCGTTCAGCTCGCCCGCCTACCTGCTGCCGGTGGCCACCGTCTTCGTCGTCGCGGCGGCGGCGCTGACCTGGGTGACCGGACGGGCCGGCCGCCGCGCGGCCGACCCGGCGGCGAGCGCCGCGGAGCGTGGCCGCGACGAGGTGGGGACCGCCCCGGCCGCCAGGTAACGTCCCCCGCCCCGGCGCCGGACCAGGGCGCCTTCCGTCCCCGCGACGGTCACCGCCGCGGATCCGGCGGAAAGCCCCCGGTCCGGCGCCGACGGCTGCCCGGAAAACCCCGGGCGACCCCGGAAACGGCCCCGCGAAAAGGCCCCGGCCATTCGATCACCGGATTTCCCGTGATCTTCGGCGGGGCGTTTTTCCGTACCGGACGTCAGGAATCGAAATCACCGCCGGAGAAATGACCGAGACCCGCCCACGGTTTTCCCGTCACCCCTTCTCCAACCGTTCACACAGACGTCAGCCCGCACCGCACTTGATCGGTTGACATGGTGACGGGGCCGGTTAAGCTGATATCTCGGCAACTGGGATGACCACGCACGCGGTTGGGCCGCAGAATGTTAGAGGCGCCGGTTGCCCTCGCGCAACACCGCGTTTCCCGCCGACGGCGAAAGCGAGCCGCACGGGCCGCTCCGCCGCCTTTCGCGCCGCACGGCCGCGCCCTCGGACCGCGTTGACCTCCTGTTGTCGAACGACCGGATGGGATGGACGACTCGATGGAAAAGCACGTCGCCCAGGACACCACGGGTTGGATCAGGATCCTGGACCCCGCGCCCGACGCGCGGATCCGCATGGTCTGCTGTCCGCACGCCGGAGCGTCGGCGCGCGCCCTCACCCCGCTGGCGCGGGCGCTCCCCGGCCACGTCGAGGCGCTGTGCGTCCAGTACCCGGGACGGCAGGGCGGCGCCGGCGAGCCCGTCGACGACATCCGGGAACTCGCCGGGCGCATCCGCGACGAGCTGCGCCCCTACGACGACGGCCGGCCGTTCGCGGTCTACGGCCACAGCATGGGCTCGGTGGTCGCCTTCGAGGTGACCAGGGCGCTGGAGGCGGACGGCGTCCGGCCGGTGCGGCTGTTCGTCTCGGGGCGCCGCTCCCCCTCCGACGGGCTCGGCGTGGAGAACCTGCCGCGCACCGACGAGGAGATCGTCGCCGAGCTGCGGGAGCTGGGCGCCGTCCCGGCCGGGCTGCTGGAGAAGCCCAAGTTCCGCCAGGCCGTCCTGACCGTCGTCCGCAACGACTACCGGGCCAACTCCGGCTACCTGGCGGACCTTTTCTCGGAGACCGTGGCCGCCCCCGTCACCTTCCTGCTGTCCTCGGCCGACCCGTACGTCGACGCGGACGCGGCGCGGGGGTGGCGGCGCCACACCACCGGGGGGTTCTCCCTCGCCTCCTTCCCCGGGGGCCACTTCTTCCTGGGCGAGCAGCTGGCCCAGGTCGTCGAGGTGATGACGGCGGAGCTGGCCACCGGCCCCGCCCTGCCACAGCAGCGAGCCGAGCGAGCCACCGGAGGCCGACGTTGAAGAACGTACTGGAGAAACCGGAGCGGACCGCCACCGGGACGTTGCCCGACCCGCCGGCGGCGGACCCCGGGTACGCCGTCGACGAGCTGGCGGTGCGGGTCTACGAGCAGACGCTCACCCGGGGCCTGGTCACCGCCGTCCAGGTCGCCACGGTGCTCGGCGCCCCGTTCGCCGACACCCAGCGGGCGATGGACCGGCTGCGGGAGCTGCGGCTGGTGCGGTACTGCCCGCGCGAGGGCGGCTTCATGGCGGTCAGCCCGGAGGCGGCCCAGGTGGAGTTGATCGTTCCGCTGGAGCAGGCGATCCACGCCAAGCGCCGCGAACTGGCCGGGATCCACGAGCAGTTGCGGTCCTTCGCCGACACCTTCAGCAACCTGCGCCGCACCCGGCTGCGGCAGGAGGCGATCGTGCGCCACCAGGACCGCGGGCAGCTGGAGCTGCGCCTCGCCGACGCGGCCCGCCACTGCTCCTCGGGGATCCTGGCGATGCAGCCCCTCGCCCCCGGCCAGGTGCAGGAGTTCGAGCCGTTCGGCCTGAAGGTGGTCGAACGCGGCGTGGACGTGCGGGTGCTGTATCCGCACACCGCCCGCACCAGCCCGGTCACCCGGGCCGGGCTGTCCCGGGTGGCGGCGGCCGGGGCCCGGGTGCGCACCGCCAACCACGTCTTCGACCACCTGGTGGTCGTCGGCGACGAGGTGGCCTTCGTCCCCGACCGCGCGGCCGGCCGGCCCACCCCGGCCGTCACCGTGGTCTACGAGCCCTCGGTGGTCTCGCTGCTGCGCGGGATCTTCGAGTACGCCTGGCAGTCGGGGACCGACTACGACCAGGACGGCGGCACGTACCGCGAGACGCTCGACGACGTGAAGGCCACCATCCTGGACCTGCTGGCCACCGGGCTCAAGGACGACGTGGTGGCGCGCCGGGTGGGGATGTCGTCGCGTACGTTCCGCCGTCATCTGGCCGGGATCATGATCGAGTTGCGCGCCGAGAGCCGCTTCCAGGCGGGGGTGGCGGCGGCCCGGGCGGGGCTGGTCGGCCTGCGCGAGGGCGGCACGCCGGTCCGCCCCGCCTGCTGAGGCGCCGCGCAGCGGTACGGCGGGCTCAGCCGGTGAGCCCGTCCAGCCGCACGCCGTACTCCCCGAGCCACGCGTCGAGCCGTACCGGGGTCTCGGTGTGGACCGAGCGCTGCATCATCGAGTACGGCCCGGTCAGCGGCCGGTCGAGGAAGGCGCGCAGCGCGGCGCGGTCGAGCAGCGGCGCGGCGGGGGACGCCGGGTCGGCGGCGATGCGGGCCAGTTCGCGGTTGACCGCCAGGTCGTACCCGGTGTCCTGGGTGGAGGGGTAGGGGGCCTTGCGCCGCCGGACGATCGAGGGCGGCAGCCACTGCTCGGTGGCGGCGCGCAGCAGGCTCTTCTCCCGGCCGTCGAAGGTCTTCATCGCCCAGGGCGCGTTGTAGACGTAGCTCACCAGCCGGTGGTCGCAGAACGGCACCCGTACCTCCAGGCCGACGGCCATGCTCATGCGGTCCTTGCGGTCCAGCAGCATGGGCAGGAAGCGGGTGATGTTGAGGTGGCTCGCCACCCGCATCCGCCGCTCCGTCGCGTCGTCGCCGGGCAGGTGCTCGACCTCGGCCACCGCCTCGCGGTAGGTGTCCGCGACGTACTCGGCCAGCGCGAGCTCCTTGACGAGGGCGGGGTCGAGGAAGGCGGTGGCCTGCTCGGCGACGGGGGTGGCGTTGACGGCGTGCCAGGGGAAGGTGTCGGCGCGGACCGCGTCGGGGTGGTGGAACCACAGGTAGCCGCCGAAGACCTCGTCGGCGGACTCGCCGGACAGCGCCACCGTGGAGCGCCGCCGCACGGCCTCGAAGAGCAGCAGCAGCGAGGGGTCGTGGTCGCCGATGCCGTACGGCAGGTCCCAGGCGCGCAGCACCCGGCGGCGTACCGCGGGGTCGACCAGTTGCGCGGTGTCCAGCAGGATCTCGTGGTGGTCGGTGCCGACGTGCCGGACGAGTTCGGCGACGTAGGGGGCGTCGGGGGTCTCGCGGAACGGTTCGGGGGTGAAGTTCTCGGTGTAGCCGGCGAAGTCGACCGAGAAGGTGCGGATCACCTCGCCGGCCGCGTCCCCGGCGCGTCCGGCGGTGAGCGAGCGCTGGGCCATGGCGGTCAGCGCGCTGGAGTCGAGGCCGCCGGAGAGCAGGGCGCACAGCGGTACGTCGGAGACCAGTTGGCGGTCGACGGTGTCGGTGAGCAGGTCGCGCACGGTGGCGATGGTGGTGTCGAGGTCGTCGTGGTGCGGCCGGGTCCGCAGCGACCAGTAGCGCTCCTCGGTGAGCCGGCCGCGCCGCACCCGTACCAGGTGGCCGGGTTTGACCTCGTACACCCCGGTGAGCGGGGTGCGGCCGGGGACCCGGGCCAGGGCGAGGGCGTCGCGCAGGCCGTCGAGGTCGAGGCGGGGGGTGGCCAGCGGGTTGGCGAGGATGGCCTTGGGTTCGGAGCCGAAGAGCACGCCGTCGTCGAGGGGGTGGTGGAAGAGGGGCTTGACGCCGAGCCGGTCGCGGACCAGGAGGAGTTCCTCGGTGCGGTTGTCCCACAGGGCGAACGCGTACATGCCGCCCAGCCGTCCGACGAAGCCGCTGCCCCACTCCAGGTAGGCGCGGAGCACCACCTCGGTGTCGCTGCGGGTGCGGAAGTGGTGGCCGTGCAGGACGAGTTCCTCGCGCAGTTCGCGGAAGTTGTAGACCTCGCCGCTGTAGCTGATGACGGCGACCGGCTCGCCGTCGGGGCCGGTCTCGGGGGTGCGCATCGGCTGCCGGCCGCCGGCGACGTCGATGACGGCGAGGCGGCGGTGGCCCAGCGCCACGTGGCGCGCGCTCCAGCACCCCTCGTCGTCCGGGCCGCGGCAGGCCATCGTGTCGGTCATGGCCCGCGTGGTGTGGCGTTCGCGGGTCAGATCACGGGTGAAGTCGACCCATCCGGTGATTCCGCACACAGGACGTTCCCCTCTTCTTGGCGGATACCTCGTGGCAGGTGGGGTGGTGTGGCCGATGGGACGGTGGGTGCGGCGGGGGTCAGCCGCGTGACGGTTCGGTGGACCCGGCGGGGGCGGGTGGGGCCGGGGCGGGCGCGCCGTCGCGGACGGCGAGCCGGTGGCCGAGTTCGGACAGGCCCAGGGCGACCAGGGCCACGGCGGCCCCGATCAGGCTGATCCGTCCGGCGCCGACGAGCCCGATGCCGACCGCGCCGACCACCCCGGACAGCGCGATGGCCAGGTACAGGAAGGCCGCGTTGAGGGAGACGACCAGCGGCGCGGCGTCGGGGTCGAGGGTGATCAGCCGGTGCTGCTGCGGCGTGGTGATCGCCCAGGCGGCGACGGCGTAGACCACCACGACGGCGACGGCGGCGGGGAAGTCGCCGGTGGCCAGCGGCAGTACCGCCAGGCTGACGGCGAGCAGGGCGATGGCGCCGGTCACCACGCGGCGGGCGCCGAAGCGGTCGGCGAGCGTGCCGGCGCCGTAGTTGCCGAGGGTGCCGGTCGTCCCGAAGGCGAACATCAGGGCGGCCAGCCGTGCGCCCCGGCCGCCGGTGGCCGGGGCGAAGACCTCGGCGAGGTAGGTGTAAACGATGTAGGCGGCGGTGAAGGCGACCAGGGTGGTGGCGAGCACCGCCAGCACCCGGCGGTCGGCGAGCGGGGCGAGCCGCCGGCGCAGCCCGTCCGGGGCGGGCGCGGCGACCGCGGGCACCATGGTGGCCACCCCGGCCAGGGCGAGCAGCGCCAGGACGGCGATGAAGGCCATGGTGGCCCGCCAGCCCAGCGCGCTGCCGAGGACGGTGCCGATCGGGGCGCCCAGCGCGGTGGCCGCGGTCAGCCCGGTGGTCACCGCAGCGATCGCCCGGCCGCGGCGTTCGGCCGGGACGAGCGCGGCGGCGGTGACACTGGCGGCGGGGACGAACATCCCGGCGCCGGCCGCGGCCACCATCTGCGCGAGCAGGACGAGCGGGTAGCTGGGGACCAGCGCGGTGGCGACGGCCCCGGCCAGGTGGAGCAGCACGGCCAGGACGAGCACCCGGCGCCGGGACCAGGCGGCGGTGGCGGTGGCCAGCACCGGCGAGAGCAGGCCGCAGGTGAGCGCGAAGGCGGTGACCACCTGGCCGGCGGTGGCGATGGAGACCCCCAGCGACCTGCTGAACTGGGGCAGCACCCCGGCCAGTACGAATTCGTCCGTCCCGAGCGCGAACGTGCCGAAGCCGAGCACCAGCACGCCCCGTGGCAACCTCATGCGCCTCCCGCCCTTCCCCTGCCCGCGTCGTGGCGCGGCCGTGGCCGGCCAGCATTCGGTACCGATCGGTTCCGTCTGCCGGAACGGTACCGATCGGTTCCGAATGACGTCAAGGTGGGATACCGTTGGGGCATGCCGACCCGTGCCTGCGAACGCCTGCTCCAGGCCGCGGACGACCTCTTCTACGCCGAGGGCATCCGCGCCGTCGGCGTCGAGCGGCTGCTGGCCGTCTCCGGGGTCGGCCGGGCCTCCTTCTACCGCCACTTCTCCGGCAAGGAGGAGCTGGTCGCCGCCGTGCTGCGGCGCCGTGACGAACGGTGGCGGGCGTGGCTGGAGGAGGCGGTCGCCAAGCGCGGCAACGATCCGCTGGCCGTCTTCGACGCGCTCGCCGAGGGCGCCGAGGCGGAGGACTACCGCGGCTGCGCCTTCATCAACGCCATGGTCGAGATCACCGACCCCGGCAGCGAGGTGCACCGGCTCGCCGCCGAGCACAAGCGCGCGGTCAACGCCTTCGTCGACCGGCTGCTCGCCGACGCCGGCCACGCCGACCACCAGGCGCTCGCCGACCAGTTCACGCTGCTGATGGACGGCGCGATCGTCATCGCGCTGCGCACCCACAGCGGCGAGCCGGCCCGCCGCGCCAAGGCCATCGCGGCCCGTCTGCTGAGCTGACCGGCCCGGTGGCCGGATGCGGCCACGCCACTTTCGGTCGTTGCGGCCGTCGGCAAGCCCTCCTTACTGTCAATCGCAGGCAATTTCGAGACAGTTGGAGGGTGCTCCGGCATGGTCAGCAACGTGATCGATCGTGATGACCGGTTCCTCGGAATCCTCGATCGTCTGACCACGAAATCGATCGAGGACTACTACAACCCGTACAAGCTCTTCGAATGGCCGGACAGCCTGCCCGAGGAGATGTGGTGGATGAGCCCGGAACTCACCACCACGCACGGCACGGAAGCGGCCCGCCGCCTGAGCGAGAAACAGCTCCACGCGTTGTCGCGTTACGAGAGCGTCAACTTCTACAGCCTCAACGTGCACGGCATCCGGGAACTGCTCATCGAGGTCACCCGGCGGATCCACACCACCGGTTTCGAGACCCCGTCCGAGTTCTTCCACCACTTCATCGGCGAAGAGAACGAACACATGTGGTTCTTCGCCGAGTTCTGCCTGCGGTACGGCGGGAAGATCTACCGGCAGCCGGCCGGCGCCGCCGCGGAGATACCGCGTTCCAGCGTGGAATCGCTGCTGGTCTTCGCCCGCATCCTGATCTTCGAGGAGCTGGTGGACCACTTCAACTCCCGGATGGCGCTCGACGAACGGCTGCACCGGACGATCCGCGCGCTCAACCGGATCCACCACCAGGACGAGTCGCGCCACATCGCCTTCGGCCGGGAACTGGTCTCCGCGCTCTTCGACGAGGTCCGGCGCACCTCGACCGAGCAGGAGCTGACGGAGATCTCCGACTACCTCAAGCGCTACCTGGCCTACAGCTTCGAGTCGCTGTACAACCCGCAGGTCTACCGGGACGCCGGGATCGAGGACCCGCTGGCGCTGCGCCGGGAACTCCTCGCCTCGCCGGCCCGCGCCGGGTTCGAGGCCGGCGTCTTCCGCAAGACCACCCGGTTCCTCCAGAAGACGGGGATCATCCGATGACGTCCACCGCACAGCCGACGGCCGCCGCCGACCTCACACAGGCGCTGGTCATCCTCGACCCGGACCGGACCGACCTGCTGCGCGAACTGGACCGGATCTTCGCCGGCTGGGGCGCCTCGGCCGGGGCCCGCGAGATCCTGCCGCCGCCGCTGTACCCCGTCTCCGACCTGGAGAAGTTCGACGTCTACGACAACTTCCCGCACCTGGCGCTGGCCGCCGCCCCGCTGGACCTCCAGACCGGCGAGGGCAGGCCGGAGCAGGGCCGGTTCGCCCCCGGCGACCTGCTCCCGGCGCGGCTGGGGCTGCCGCACGCCACCTGCTACGGCGCCTACCTGTACTACGAGGGCACCCACGTCGCCGACGACACCCTGGTCACCCTGGTCAACCGCTGCTTCCGCAACGAGACCCACTACAGCGGGCTGCGCCGGCTGCTCACCTTCCAGATGCGCGAGATCGTGGCGCTGGGCGCCTACGAGCACACCCAGCGGGTGATCGCCGACTTCACCGCCCGGATCACCGCGTTCGCCGAGGCCCTGGCGCTGCCGCTGGCCAAGGAGGCCGCCACCGACCCGTTCTTCAGCAACGACGGCGCCCGCGCGCTGCTGGCCAGGCTCAGCCCGGTCAAGTACGAGTTCCAGCTCGACGGGCTGGCGATCGCCTCGGTCAACACCCACCGCAACTTCTTCGGCGAGCGCTGCGCGATCAAACGGGCCGGCACCGACAGCTACGCCTACACCGGCTGCGTCGCCTTCGGGCTGGAGCGCTGGCTGTCGGTGCTGCTCGACGCGCACGGCGGCGACGCCCCGGCCGCCCTGGAGGCCGTGCGCGCCGCGGACCGGAAGACCTCCGCACGGTGAACGGCCGGGTCGGCGTCGACCTGGTCCCCTTCGGCAGGGTGCGCCGCCTCGTCGAGCCCGGCGGACCCGGCACGGCCGCCGTGCTCGCCCGGATGCTCTCGGCGGCGGAGCTGCGGCTCACCCGCACCGCCTCCGGGCCCGACATCCCCGGGATCGCCGGGCGGCTCGCCGCCAAGGAAGCGGTCTTCAAGCTCTTCCACGCCCCCGGGCAGACGCTGCCCTGGCTGGGCATCGAGATCCTCAAGGACGACGGCGGCTGGCCCGTCGTACACCTCGGCGGACGCGCCGCCCGGCTGGCCCGCGCCGCCGGGATCGGACACATCGAGGTGAGCATCGCGCACGACGATCCCTTCGCGATCGCCGTCGCCCACGGCACGCCGCTGCCGGCCGCCGCCCGTTGAACGCCGGGCCTGCCCCGGACCCACCCCCCGAGAAGACAACTGAGGAGCACACCCATGGCTTCGGCAGGCATCGACGACGTGCGCGACTGGATCCTCGGCCGGCACCCGGAACGGGATTCCCTCGCGCCCGACGAGAACCTCATCGAGAGCCGGCTGGTCGACTCGCTCTCCTTCGTCGAGCTGGTCTACGCCATCGAGGCGGCCAGCGGCGTCGAGATCGACTTCGACAGCATCGACATCCAGGACTTCCAGACCCTTTCGGCCATCGAGAAGGCGTTCTTCGTCACCGCCTGACCCCCCACCAGGAGGCACACCCACCGTGGAAGCGGTCTCGTACACGGCCCAGTGGACGGCGGCGGCGCGGGCCGTGGAGTCCGAACGCCCCGGCGACGCGATGTTCACCGACCCGTTCGCCCGCGAACTGGCCGCGCCGCGCGGCTTCGAACTGCTGGAGAAGTACGGCGGCGGCGGTCTGCTGCCGTTCATCGCCATCCGCACCAAGTACCTGGACGACGGCGTGGAGAGCGTGCTGCGCGAGGCGGACGTCCGGCAGGTCGTCCTGGTCGCCGCCGGGATGGACACCCGGGCGTTCCGGCTGCACTGGCCGGCCGGCACCACGGTGTACGAGGTGGACCACGCCGCGCTCATCGAGGAGAAGCGCCGCCGGCTGGCCGCGCTGGGGGCCGAACCGGTGGTCGAGCGCCGGGAGGTCGCCGCCGACCTCGCCGGGACGTGGCTGCCCGCGCTGCGCCGGGCCGGGTTCGACCCGCGGCGGCCCACCTTGTGGGTGACCGAGGGGCTGATGCTCTTCCTCACCGAGGAGCAGGCGGCCGGGCTGCTGGCCACGCTGGGCTCGGTCTCGGCGCCGGGCAGCCGGCTCGCCGTGGACTTCGTCAGCGAGGCCCTGCTGCGCAGCCCGTTCTCCCGGCCCTTCCTCAAGGGCCTGGAGGAGGACGGCACCCCGTGGCGCTTCGGCACCGACGACCCCGAGGGGTTCTGCGCCGCGGCCGGCTGGAAGGTGCGCGATCTGAAGGAGCCCGGCGAACCGGGCGCCGGGGCCGGGCGCTGGCCGTACGAGGTGCAGCCGCGCGACCGCGGGGGCGCCCCCCGCAGCTGGCTGGTGCTGGCCGAGTACGCCGGCCGCAGACCCGGCCACCGAGAAGGAAGGTGACCGCATGAGCGGCACGACGACGCTGGAGCGCATCGAGTCGTTCCTCCCCGAACGCGGCGTGCGCATCGACGACCTGGCCGGCAGCCTGGGGCTGCGGCGCGCCGAGATCGGGGTGTTCCGCAAGATCTACGGGCTCGACCGGCTCCGGTTCGACCCGCGCACCGGCCTGTTCGACCTGGTGCTCCCGGCCGCCCGCCAGGCGCTCAAGGCGCTGCCGGAGGGGCGGACGGTGGAGTACGTCATCTACGCCCACACCATGCAGACGCTCACCCCGCCGCACATCGACGCCGCCCAGGTGATCCGCGAGGAGCTGGGGCTGTACGAGGCCGAGGCGTTCGCCCTCACCCAGCAGGCGTGCGTCAGCAGCCTGGGCGCCATCGACCTGGCCGGGGAGCTGCTGCGCGCCGAGGCGCCCGAGGGGGCCTACGCGCTGATGGTGACCGGGGAGCGGGCGTACTCGCCCAAGGTCCGGCTCATCCCCAACAGCGCGATCATGGCCGACGCCGCCGCCGCCTGCCTGCTCACCACCGGCGGCCCCGGCGACCTGGTGCGCTCCCATGTCACCCGTACCCTGGGCGAGTTCGCCGCCGGCCTGGAGATGACCAAGGAGGAGACCCAGGCGTTCGGCCGGGTCTACGCCACCGTGCTGGGCGAGGTGATCCACGAGGCGGTCGCGGCGGCCGGCCTCGGCTTCGACGACATCGACCTGGTCGTCCCGCACAACGTCAACACGGTCTCCTGGCGCGGCACGATCAAGGAGATGGGGGCCGACCCGGCGAAGTTCTTCCTGGCCAACGTCGAGCGCTACAGCCACACCTACGCCTCCGACGTCTTCGTCAACTACACCACCTTGCGCGAGGCGGGCCGGCTGGTCGACGGCAACCACTACGTGCTCGTCTCCGTCGGCCTCGGCGCCACCTTCGGCGCCATGGTGATCACCCACCGGAAGCGGTGAGCGCGATGGACACCACGGTCTACACCGCCGAACTGAAGGAAGCGCTCACCGGCGACCGCGCCACCCCGTTCGTCTGGCTGTGCAACTTCGAGGTGGAGAACGAGTGGGCCCGCGGCTACCGCGGGCTGCCGGCCGCGCGCGTGAGCGCCACCAGCGCCACCGTGCAGCGGATGGAGGAGCTGGGCGCGCTGCTCGCCGAGCCCACCGACCACCTGCTGCTCGACCGGCCGCTGGACGCGTCCTACCGCCGCTACGTCGAGAAGACGGGCCTGGGCGCCCCGGCCGAACTGGTCACCGCCGCCCCCGCACGGGAGGGCGGCACCGGCCAGGCCGTCCTGGACGACCCCGGACTGCTGGACCGGCTGCGCGCCCTGGCCGCCGGCGGCGCCCGGCTGATGCCGATGGGCAACTCCCCGCTGGTGGAGCGGATCGCCCGGGAGACCGGGCTGCCCCTCGCCGTTCCGGACGCGGCCGTCCACGAGCGGGTCAACAGCAAGATCTACAGCCGCCGGGTCACCGAGGAGCTGGGGCTGCGCCCGATCCCCGGCTTCTGCTGCGAGACGGTCGGCGAGCTGCGCCACGCCCTGGAACACGGCCTCGCCGACGGCGGCCCGGTGATCGTCAAGGACGCCTACGGGGTCTCCGGCAAGGGCCTGATCGTCCTCGACAGCCGCCGCAAGGCCGACCGGCTGCTGAGGATGGTCGAGCGCCGGGCCACGTCCACCGGCGACGACTCGATCCACGTGGTGGTCGAGTCGTTCCTGCCCAAGCGGTTCGACCTCAACTACCAGTTCACCGTCGACCACGCCGGGCGGGTGCGCCTGGACTTCGTCAAGGAGGCGCTGACCTCGGGCGGTGTCCACCTCGGCCATGTGATGCCGGCCGCCCTGACCCCCGCGCAGCACGCGACGCTGGCCGAGGCCGCCGGGAAGCTGGGCGCGCGGCTGTACGCGGACGGGTTCTTCGGCGTCGTCGGGGTGGACGCGCTGCTCGGCGCCGACGACCTGGTCTACCCGGTGCTGGAGATCAACGCCCGCCTCAACATGTCCAGTTACCAGGGCCGGATCACCGAGCGCTTCCTCACCGAGGGGGGCGCCGCGCTCGCCAAGCACTATCCGCTGCGGCCGGCCCGCCCGGTCTCCTTCGACGAGGTGACCGCGGCGCTCGGCCCGCTCGCCGAACCGCCGCACGGGTCCACCGGAGTGGTCGTCACCTGCTTCGGCACCGTCAACGCGCAGGCGGGCACCGGCCCCGGACCGTTCGAGGGACGGCTGTACACCCTGCTGTTCGCCGCCGGCCGGGACGGGCTCGGCGAGCTCGACCGCGCGGTGGCCACCGCGCTGACCGGCCTGGGAGGGACCTGATGACCACCGAGTTCCATGTGCAGGGCGTGCCGGTGTCGCGGCTCGCCGAGGAGTTCGGCACCCCGCTGTTCGTCTACGACGCCGAGGTGCTGCGTACCGTCTACCGCTCGCTGCGGGACCGGCTCCACCCGGCGGTGGACGTCTTCTACTCGCTCAAGGCCAACCCCAACGTCTCGGTCGCCGGTTACCTCGGCTCGCTGGGCGCGGGGGCGGAGATCTCCTCCATGGCCGAGCTGCTCACCGTGGAGCGGGCCGGGTTCGCCGCCCGGGACGTGATCTTCCTCGGGCCCGGCAAGACCCGTGCCGAGCTGGAGCGGTGCGTGGCCGCCGGGCTGCACGCCATCGTCTGCGAGTCGCCGGCCGAACTCGCCGTGGTCGAGGAGATCGCGGCGGACGCGGGCCGCGACGAGGTGCCGGTGCTGCTGCGGGTCAACCCCGACTTCCACACCAAGGGCTCGGGGCTGGCGATGGGCGGCAAGCCCCGGCAGTTCGGCATCGACGCCGAGGTGCTGCGCCGCTCCCGGGACGTCGTCGCCGGGCTGCGCCGGGTGCGGGTACGCGGCTTCCACGCCTACCTGGGGACCCGGTTCCTCAACGCGGACGACCTGGTCCACAACACCCGGCGGATCCTCGCCATGGCCGAGGAGCTGGCGCAGGCGCTGGACGTACCGCTGGAGACGGTGGACTTCGGCGGCGGCTTCGGCGTGGCGTACTTCGACAACGAGAAGGAGCTGGACCTGGCGGCGACGGTCGCCGGGATCAACGAGGCCGTCGAGCCCTTCGCCGCCCGCCACCCCGGCTGCCGGCTCGTCAACGAGCTGGGGCGCTACCTGACCGCGCTGTGCGGCACGTACGTGGTGCGCGCGCTGTACGTCAAGGAGTCGATGGGCGAGACGTTCGTGGTCGCCGACGGCGGCACCAACCACCACATGGCGGCGGTCGGCGTGGGCAGCTTCGTCAAGCGCAACTTCCCCATCCGCTCGCTCACCCGCTACCACGAGCCCGCGGCCGGGTCGTACACCGTCACCGGTCCGCTGTGCACCCCCAACGACGTGATCGGCAAGAAGGTCCAGCTGCCCCCGGTCGAACCCGGCGACCTGCTCGGGGTGGAGCGGTCCGGCGCCTACGGCCCGACGGCCTCCCCGGGGCTCTTCCTCAGCCACGGCTTCCCGGCGGAAGTCCTCGTCCACCAGGGCACCGCGCACCTGGTGCGGGAGCGGGACCGCGCCGCGGAGATCCTCGCCAAGCAGCACCTCGTCGACTTCGGCTGACCGGCCGGGCCCCCGCGTCCGGGGGCCCCGATCAAGGAGGAACACAACACGATGGAACGTCACACGGTGGTGACCGCGGTCGAGACCGCCCTGAGCGAGGTGCTGGAACGCGAGGTCACCGGCCTGACCGAGGACACCCGCCTCTTCGAGGACCTGCACCTGGACTCCACCTCGATCCTGGAGCTGCTGATGGCGCTGGAGGACGCGGTGGAGATCTCGGTGGACCCGGAGGACCTGGACATGGACGACTTCCGGTCGGTGGGCTCGCTGACCGACTACGTCCTGTCCCAGCAGGCCACCAGCGGGGTGTGAGGCGGCCGATGCCTGCTCTGCGCGCCGCCCGCGCGGTGGTCTCCCCGCCGCCCAGGCCCTACGACGAGGACCCGGCCCGACTCGCCTACTACCGCGACCTGGTCGAGCCGTTCGGCACCGAGGTCGACGAGGCGCTGCTGCGCTCGGCGCCCCACGTGGGCCACACCGACCTGGTCGACCTGCTCACCGCCGACGACACGCTGCGCCGCTGCGCCCCGGACCTGGTGGTGGTGGCACAGGCGCTGCCGGACATCACCCCGTTCACCGCGATCGGCCCCTATCTGGACCGGCGGCTCGGCGGCGGCAGCACCAACTTCGGCATCCACCAGCAGGGGTTGTCGGCGCCGTTCACCGCGCTGCGCGCCATCGCGGCCTTCCAGCGCGCCGGGCGCAGCCGCACCGCCGTGCTCGCCGTCCTGGAGCAGACCACCCTGCCCTCCCGGTTCCCGCTGGTCCACGACGGCGACCTGGTCGACAGCGCGGTGGCGCTGGTCCTCGACGACGGCGACGGGCCGCGCGTCGACGAGGTGGTCACGGTGCCCGCCGGTGAGCCGGCCGCCCCGCGCGCCGCGGAGCTGGCCGCCAAGGACCCGGAAGGAACGCTGCTGGTCACCGGTTCCCGGTTCGACGACGCCGGGCTCACCGGGGACGTCCACCGGTACCGGGTCGAGCCGGGCACCTACTGCACCGGTGTCTGGCTGGCGCTGGCCCGCGAGTGGCGCGACTGGCAACGCCGGTACGCCGTCGTGGTGCTCTGCGACACCGATCCGCGGTCGGGGACGAGCCACCTGGCGGTGCTGCGGTCGCCGGCGGCCGGGGAGGGGGCCGGCGATGGCCTCGGCTGAGACGCGGTACGCGGACCCCACCGCGCTGCACGGGTTCGCCCGCGCGCTCGACGCCTGCCACGATGCCGCCGCCCCCGGCGCGCTGGTGGCCTCGGGCGACGGCTGGGTGATCGCCTCGACCGCGCGGCTGCCCGGCGGGGTGCCGGTGCCGGGCGGCGCGGGGGCGGCGGTGGCGATGGCCGGTGGCGCACCGGCCGCCCCGGCGGAGGTGCTGGAGGCGTTCGCCGACGGGCTGGTGCGCCTGCACCGCGAGGCGGTGCGCGGGGTGCTGGACGCCGCCGTGGCCCGGCTCGACCAGCGCCGCTCCGAGGGCGCCAACCTGCTCAACCGCCAGCTGGTGCAAGGCGCGGTGGCCGACGTGGCGCTCGTGCTGTCCGAGGCGGAGGACCTGCTCGCCCTGGCGGACCCCACCGCCGGCCGGCGCCGGCACGTCCACCGGCGGCTGGTCACCGCGGGGCGCGCCGCGCTCCAACTGCACGGCGCCAGCGGCTTCGTGGCCACCGGCCCCGGCAGCCTGCTCCACCTGACCGAACTGCTCGGCAACACCTATCTGCACCCGGGAGAACGGTGATGAGCCACACGCCGGACGAGCCGCCGCCGGGCCCCGACCCGCACCGCACCGCCGTACTGCGCTCCCACGTCCGCGAGGCGGCACGGGAGCTGCGCGAGGCCGGCCTGGAGATCGACCGCGACCCCACCGCCATCGACCGCCACCTCCATCTGGCCGCGGTGGACATCATGCGCCGCTGCACCGTCCCGGTGGAGTACCTCGCGGAGCCGGTCCGGGCCGGCGGCCACACCTTCGACATGAGTTCCTGCCTGGAACACACCATCACCATCGAGGAGTTGAGCTACGGCGACGCCGGCTTCATGCTGGCCTGCCCCGGCCCGCTGATGTCCGGGGTGGCCGTCTCGGCGCTCGGCGACGACAAGCAGCGCCACGCCTACTACCAGCGGCTCGCCGGACCCGACCCGGTGTGGACGTTCTTCGGGCTCACCGAGCCGGAGAAGGGGTCGGCCGCCACCGAGCTGGAGACCGCGCTCACCCCGGACGGCGACGGCTTCCGCCTCGACGGCGCCAAGGCCTACGTGGGCAACGCGGCCTACGCCCAGCTCGGCGTGGTCTTCTGCCGCCGCGCGCCAGGGCCGCTGGGCATCGAGGCGGTGCTGGTGGACACCTCCTCCCCCGGCTTCCACGCCGAGCCGATCCCCACGGTCGGCATGCGCGGCGCCCGGATCTCCGCGATCACGCTGCGGGACGTACGGGTGGAGCGCGAGCAGATCCTGGGGTACGACACGCTCAAGCCCACCCGGCGCGGCCTGGTCGGCGCCATCCGCACCCTCCAGCGGTTCCGCCCGGTGCTGGCCGGCACCGCCGTCGGGCTGGCCCGGGCCGTCCTAGACCACGTACGCGAGCAGCGGCCCGCGCCGACCGGGACGGCCCGCCTGCGGTACGAGGAGGTGCGGGACCGGCTGGCCGCGGTACGGCGGCGCAACTACGAGGTGGCGGCGGCGATCGACGCCGGGTCGGTGCGCGCCGACCGCATCGCCGCCGTCAAGACCCGCGCCGCCGAACTGGCCGAGGAGGCCACCGTGGTCGCCGCCGAACTGCTGGGCCCCGGGGCGCTGGCGGCCGACCCGTACCTGAACAAGCTCCACCGGGACGCGCGGGCCTTCGAGTTCATGGAGGGCACCGGCCACATCCAGCGGCTGGCGGTCTTCCAGGGCGTGGTCAAGCGGACCTTCCTGGCGTGAGGGGGCGGCCCGGGTGTGGATCGGTGTGGACGTGCTCCACGAGGACGAGCTGGCCGCCCTGCTGCGGCGCCCCTGGTTCCGGGCCTACACCTACGCCCCGGAGGAGCTGGCCGCGGCGGACGCCTTCGGCGAGCGGCGGGCCCGGGAGTTCCTCACCGGGCGCTTCGCCGGGAAGGAGGCCGCGCTCAAGGTGATCGGCACCGGCGTCGGCGCGGGGGTGACCCCGCGCCAGGTGGCGATCCTGCGGACCGAGGACGGCGGCCCGGTGGTACGGCTGTCGGGCGCCGCCGCCCGGCACGCCGAGGCCCGCGGGATCGCGGACATCAGCGTCTCCATCACCCACAAGAAGGGCGTGGTGGTGGCCGCCGCGATCGGCGTGCCGCGCTCCGGCTGACCGGTGGCGGTTACCGGCCAGCCGGAGTGCGGAACCGGACATCCTGCGGCCGTCCCGGTCACCCTCCGGGTTCGCGAGGTAGCTTCTGGTTGCTGCCGCCACACCAGGAGTACGAGGCTCCCCGGGACTCGCGGCAGGAGGGGTGAGGATGCCTTGCGCAGCGGCCGACCGACCATGGCTGACGCCGCCGGCCCGGACACCGCGGTGGGCTTCGGGTTCTTCCCGGTCACCCACACGTGCCGGCTGATCTGGGAGGAGGGCGCCCATCTGACGATCCCGGTGGGCCCGTGGAGCCCGGGCGCGTCCGCGGACCGGATCGCGGCGCTGACCTGCTGGTCGGCGCGGCACTTCGGGCAGGTGGACGTCGTGCGGACCGATCTGGGCGTCGAGGGGGTGCTGGCGGCCTTCGGGCACGATCCGTGGGACGCGCGGCGGCGCGCCGCGGCGCTGGACCGGGCGGTGCGCGCCACGATCGCGCAGGGGGTGCGCGAGGCGGGCGCGGCCGGCCGGCGGGTACGGGTGCGGGCGCTGTCGGACTTCGCCGACCACCACATGTACCGGGTGCTGTGCCACCGCGTCGAGGCGGCGCTGACCGCCGAGGACGAGCTGCGCCAGGCGTGCGACCACACCGTGCAGCAGTTCCTGGCCTCCCGGTTGCAGGACAGCGGGCCGGCCACCGAGGACCAGCTGCGGGCCGGGCGGGCCTACCTCACCGCCGAGCTGCCGTTCCTGGTGGACACCCCGGGGCTGCTGGGGGTGCCCTCCTCGGTCTTCTGCCACCCGGTGGCCACCCCGCTCGCCGAGGTGCTCTTCGGCCGCGGCAGCGGACTGCGGGCCGCGCGCGACCAGGGGTACGCCGTGGTGCGCCCGGCCCGCGTGGTGCGCGACGCGGCATAGTCGTGGTCGGCACCACCGTCGCGGGTGGTGTCGCGCATCACGTCACCGGCTGGGCAACCCTATGACGTATGCGGGTATTCGTCCGTGTATGCCGGTTTGTCCGGGGTGCCCGGGACGTGCGAGAGTCGAACGCAGCGGGCGTCCGCCAACCCGGACGGCCCGCGCAGTCCGCCGTGGCCTTCCCCTTGCTCCACGGCGGCACGAAGAAGCCCCCAGCCGGTCCCAACAGGGCCCACGGGGGCTTCTCGTACATCACGGCCCGGTCAGCGGTCGGTGGCCCGCAGCTCGAACCAGGTGGTCTTGCCGCGCGGCAGCAGATCCACCCCCCAGCGGTCGGAGAGCTTGTCCACCAGGAAGAGCCCGCGGCCGGAGGTGTCCAGCTCGCGCACCGGCAGCAGGCACGGCAGCGCCCGGGACGGATCGCGCACCTCGACCCGGACCCAGCCGCGGCGGCGCGGCATCCGCAGCCCGAAGGTACGGGCGCCGGTGTGGCGCACCGCGTTGCCGACGAGTTCGGAGACGAGCAGCTCGCAGACGTCGGCCAGATGCGGCAGCGACCACAGGCGCAGCACCGAGACGGTCAGCCGGCGGGCGGCGGAGGCGGACTCGGGCCGGGAGACCAGCCGTACCTCCTCCACCGAGGGGTCGCCGAGCAGATCGAGGGTGTTGGCGTCGCGCTGGTCCCTGGGGGTGGGCACCCACACCGCCGGGGCGGCCTGCGCCCGGTGCCGTGATCCCTCCGCGCCCCCCCGGCCCGCCGCGCCCGCCGTCCCTGCCATGCCCGCCATGGGTTCATCATGGCCGTCCGGCCGCCGGGTTGGGGCCGGAACCGGCGGAATCGCCCCCGCAAGGAGCACTTCGGCGGCGGGACGCGGGGGCGGCGCGGCGATCCGTGCGCCACCCCCGCGCCACCCCGCGCCTCCCCACCGTGCCCCGGGTCAGGCGAACTTCGCCTTGCCCGGGCCCTCCTCGGCGAAGCTGCGCATGCCGCCGCGGGCGTCCTCGGTGGCGAACAACCCGGCGAACAGGCCGCGTTCGATGGTGAGCCCGGTGGTCAGGTCGGTCTCCAGGCCGCCGTCGACCGCCTCCTTGGCGGCCCGCAGCGCCAGCGCCGGCCCCTTGGCGAGCTTGGCGGCCCACTCGTGGGCCTCGGCGAAGACCCGGTCGGCCGGGACCACCCGGTCCACCAGGCCGATGGCGAGCGCCTCCTCGGCGGTGACCATGCGGCCGGTGAAGATCAGGTCCTTCGCCTTGGCCGGCCCCACCAGCCGGGCCAGCCGCTGGGTGCCGCCGGCCCCGGGGATCAGCCCGAGCAGGATCTCCGGCTGGCCGAGCTTGGCGCCCTCGGCGGCGAAGCGCACGTCGGCGCAGAGCGCCAGTTCGCAGCCGCCGCCGAGCGCGTACCCGGTGACGGCGGCCACCACGGGCTTGGGGATGGCGGCCACCGCGCTGAAGGCGTCCTGCAGGGCGCCCGCCCGGCGGGCCATGTCCTCGTACCCCATGACCCGCATTTCCTTGATGTCCGCGCCGGCCGCGAACACCTTCTCGCTGCCGCGCACGACGACGGCGCGGATGTCGTCGCGGCGGGCGGCCTCAGTGGCGGCCTGGTGGAGCTGGTCCTGGGTGGCGACGTCCAGCGCGTTCATCGGCGGACGGTCCAGGCGGATGACGCCGACGCCGTCGGCGGCCTCAAGGTGAACAGTCATGGGAGGACGTTAGCGCTCGTGAACCGCGCGCGGCCCGCCCCGTGCGCCTTCGGTACCGAAGACAGGGGCGGGCCGCGGGGGTTCAGCGGTGTGCCGTGCGGGGCGTCACTGCCCGGAGGTCCACTCCGACCAGGACATGTTCCAGCCGTTGAAGCCGTTGTCGGGCGGCACGGTGTGGTCCTGGGAGTTCTTGACGACCACCACGTCGCCGATGAGCGAGTGGTCGTAGAACCAGGCCGCCGGGGAGCCGTTGTCGCCGCCGCCGCGGATGTCGTGCAGGCCCACGCAGCCGTGGCTGGTGTTCTCGTTGCCGAAGACCGACGGGTCGCCCCAGTAGTTGCCGTGGATGAAGGTGCCGGAGCTGGTCAGCCGCATGGCGTGCGGCACGTCCTTGATGTCGTACTCGCCGCCGTAGCCGACCGTCTGGCCGTTCATCCGGGTGATCGGGTCCTTCTCACTGATCACCATGGCGCCGTTGTAGGTGGTCTTGCCGGGGGCGCCGGCCGAGATCGGGATGGTCTTGATGGTCTTCCCGTCCTGGGTGACCTGCATCTCGTGGGTGGAGGCGTCCACGTAGGAGATCTGGTTGCGCCCGATGGTGAAGTGGACCTCCTTGTCCTGCGACCCGTAGACGCCCGGGGCACCCTGGACGCCGCTGAGCTTGAGGCTCAGGGTGACCTTGGTGCCCGCCGCCCAGTAGTGCTCGGGGCGGAAGTCGAGGCGCTGGTTGCCGAACCAGTGGCCGACCACCGGGACCGCCGGGGAGGCCGTCACCTTCACCGCGTTCTGCACGGCCTTGGTGTCGCTGATGGGCCGGTTGAAGTTGAGCGAGACCTCGGTGCCCACGCCCACCGTGCTGTTGTCCTCGGGGGTGAAGAAGCCGATGAAGGTGTCCTTGGGGACCACGGTGGTGAAGCTGGCGTGCTTGGCGGACTCGCGGCCCTTGTCGTCCTTGGCGAGCGCGTCCACCGTGTACTTGGTGGAGGTGCTCAGGTTGCCGTCCGGCACCCAGCTGGTGCCGTCGGCGGAGATCTTGCCCGGTACGGCGGCGCCCTTGGCGTCCTTCACCTGCACCTGGGTCAACTTGCCCTGGGCCGCGGTGACCTTGAGGCCGCCGGTGGTGGCCACGTCGGTGGCGCCGTCCTTGGGCGCCACGTTGACCACGGCCTGGGACGCCTGCTTGTCGCCGCCGGAGGCGCCGGCCTTGCCGGACGCCCCGCCCGGGCCGCACGCGGTGGCCATCAGCACCACGGCCCCGAGCACCGCGGTGAGCATCCCTCGCCCCGCGGCGGTCCGACCCGGTATCGCCCGCCGCACCCGCGGCTTGCCTTCCAGCACTTCGTCTCTCTCCCCTCGCGCCCGACCGTCCGCCTGTCGATGCTTCCCGGTCGATCCCGCCGTCGATCCCCCCTGGGACCGAGCGCACGCATGTTAGATAACCACATCGCCGTGGCCACCGGGCCACGGAATTGTCACCGTTGCGTCCCAGAGGGCCGGGCGGGGCGGAAGGGGAGATGAAGCCGGGTCACCCCGGCCGGGTCACCGCGGGTGGCGCAGCGCGGAGCCGGCGAGCCACTGGGCCCACGTCAGGTTCCAGCCGCCCAGGCCGTTGTCGGCGGCGACGGTGGCGTCGTGCGAGCCGACCACCTCGACCACGTCGCCGACGAGCGAGGAGTCGAAGAACCAGCCGGCCGGGGTGGTGCCCCCGCCGCCCTTGACGTCCCGCAGCCCGATGCAGCCGTGGCTGGTGTTGGCGGTGCCGAAGACCCCGGGCGGCGCCCAGTAGTTGCCGTGCACGAAGGTGCCGGAGCGGGTCAGCCGCATGGCGTGCGGGACGTCGGGGATGTTGTACTCGCCGCCGTAGCCGACGGTGTCCCCGTTCATCCGGGTCACCGGCAGCTTCTCGGTGATCACCATCCAGCCGCCGTAGGTGGCGTGCTGCGGGCTGCCGGCGCTGACCGGCAGGGTACGCACCACCCGCCCGTCGCGGCGGACCGCCATGGTGTGGCGGGCGGCGTCGACCACGCTGGTCTGCGACCGGCCGACGGTGAAGGTGACGTCCTTGTCCTGGCTGCCGTAGACGCCGTGGGCGGCGGGCACGTCGCGCAGCCGCAACCGGACGGTGACCCGGGTGCCGGGGGCCCAGAAGTGCTGGGGGCGGAAGTCGAGCCGGCGGTCGCCGAACCAGTGGCCGGCCACCGGGACGGCCGGGGCGGCGGTGACGGTGATCGCCCGTTCAACCGCCACCCGGTCGGCGATCGGCCGGTTGAAGACCACCGAGACGATCATCCCGGTGCCGACCGTCTGCCCGGCCTCGGGGCTGTAGAAG
Organism: Streptantibioticus cattleyicolor NRRL 8057 = DSM 46488; assembly: GCF_000240165.1. Classification (NCBI taxonomy): domain Bacteria; kingdom Bacillati; phylum Actinomycetota; class Actinomycetes; order Kitasatosporales; family Streptomycetaceae; genus Streptantibioticus; species Streptantibioticus cattleyicolor. Next base: position 4,570,630 of record NC_017586.1, on the reverse strand, counting down.
CCGATGAAGCGGTGCTGCGGGACGACGGTGGTGAAGACGGCGTGCTTGGCGGCCCGGCGGCCGTCGGAGTCCTGGGCGAGGGCGTCGACCGTGTAACGGGTCTGGAGGGCCAGTGCGCCGGCCGGCCGCCAGGCGTGGCCGTCCTCGCTGATCCGGCCGGGCACCGGGGCGCCGGCGGCGTCGGCCACCCGCACCTGGGTGAGCCGGCCGCGGTCGGCGGTGACCACCAGCGGCCCGGTGGCCGGCACCGCGGCGGTGCCGTCCTGCGGGGTGATACGGATCACCGCGCGGGACACCTTGGGGACCGTGGCGCCCGGCCCGCCGCCGGCGCCGTCCAGCCCGTCCGCGCCGGCCCCGCCACCGTCCGTACCCGTGGCGCCGCCCACGCCGCACGCGGCGAGCACGAGCGCCGCCGCCGTCACCGCCACGGCGAGACGTCCCCGCCGTACCCGTTGCGCAACTGCTGTCGTCACGACAGCTCAACGACGGCGGCTGCCCTGGGGAAACGCCGTAACTTGGGGGGTGGAAGGGGAAGACATCAGGCAGGAGAGGGGACCGGGGCGCGGTACGGGACACCGCGCGCCGCATCCGACGAGCCGTGGGAGGCCGCCACGTGTCGAGCGCACCCGAGCAGCAGCAGTCGCAGGTCAGCCCGGACGGCGACGGGAACGGCCACCGGTCGCCGGACGGCGGGGGCGCCGCCACGGCCACCGCCACCGGTCCCGGCCCGGCCGGCGCCTCCGTCCGGCCGCCGCGCGCGGTGTGGCCCGGGCGCCCCGATCCGCTCGGCGCCCACCCCGGGACCGCCCCGGACGGCACCCGGGGCACCTACTTCGCGCTGTGGGCCGGCGGCGCCGAGGCGGTCGAGCTGTGCCTCTTCGACGACGACGGCACCGAGACGCGGGCCCCGCTGACCGACTCCGTCCACGAGGTCTGGCACGGCTTCCTGCCCGGCGTCGGCCCCGGGCAGCGGTACGGCTACCGGGTGCACGGCCGCTGGGACCCGTGGACGGGGGCCCGCTGGAACCCGGCCAAGCTGCTGCTCGACCCGTACGCGCGGGCGGTGGACGGCGAGTTCACCGGCCCGCCCGGCCCGGACGGCGCCCCCGGACCGCTGCCGCCGGAGGTCTACGGCCACGTACGGGACTGGCCCGATCTGCCGGTGGCCGACACCGTGCGCGACAACCGCGACTCGGCGCCGTTCGTGCCCAAGGGCGTGGTGGTGGCCTCCCCCGGCCCGTACGACGGGCGCCGGCCGGGGACGCCGTGGGCCGGGACGGTCCTGTACGAGCTGCACGTGCGCGGCTTCACCAAGCGCCACCCGGGCATCCCGCCGGAACTGCGCGGCACCTACGCCGGGCTGGCCCACCCGGCCGCCGTCGAGTACCTCACCGGCCTCGGGGTGACCGCGGTGGAGCTGCTGCCGGTGCACCAGTTCGCCCACGAGGAGCACCTGTTGCGCCGCGGGCTGGTCAACTACTGGGGCTACAACAGCATCGGCTACTTCGCGCCGCACGGCGGCTACGCCTCCCGGGGCACCCGCGGCCAGCAGGTCCGCGAGTTCCGCGACATGGTGCGCACCCTGCACTCGGCCGGGATCGAGGTGATCCTGGACGTGGTCTACAACCACACCGCCGAGGGCAACGAGCTGGGGCCCACCTTGAGCCTGCGCGGCATCGACAACGGCCGCTACTACCGGCTCCAGGCCGACGCCCGGCGTTACGCCGACTGCACCGGCTGCGGCAACACCCTGCACGCCGTGCGGCCGCAGGCGCTGCGGCTGATCACCGACTCGCTGCGCTACTGGGTGACCGAGCTGGGGGTGGACGGCTTCCGCTTCGACCTGGCCTCGGCACTGGCCCGGGGCGCGTGGGACGTGGACATGCTGGTGCCGTTCCTCACCACGCTCGCCCAGGACCCGGTGCTGCGCCGGGTGAAGCTGATCGCCGAGCCGTGGGACGTGGGCATCGGCGGTTACCACGTGGGCGGCTTCCCGCCCGGCTGGTCGGAGTGGAACGACCGCTTCCGTAACGCCGTCCGGGACTTCTGGCGGGGGGCCAGCCCCGATCTGGCCGATCTGGGCTACCGGTTGTCGGGGTCGAGCGACCTGTACGCCTGGGGCGGCCGGGCACCGTACGCCTCGGTCAACTTCGTCACCGCGCACGACGGTTTCACCCTGCGCGACCTGGTCTCCTACGACCACAAGCACAACGAGGCCAACGGCGAGGAGAACCGCGACGGCACCGACGACAACCGCTCGTGGAACTGCGGCACCGAGGGCGACCCGGCGCCACCGGAGGTCACCGCGCTGCGGCTGCGGCAGATCCGCAACCTGCTGGCCACCCTGCTGCTGTCGGCCGGGGTGCCGATGCTGGTGGCCGGCGACGAACTCGGCCGCACCCAGGGCGGCAACAACAACGCCTACTGCCAGGACAACGAGACCTCCTGGGTGGACTGGTCGCTGCTGGAGGACCCGGCGCTGCGGGGCCTGCGCACGCTCGCCGCGCGGCTGATCGCGCTGCGCCGGGCCCACCCGGGGCTGCGTCGGCAACGGTTCTTCTCCGGCCGCCCGGACGGCCCGGGCGGGGTGCGCGACCTGACCTGGTTCACCCCGCTGGGCCGGGAGATGACGGAGGGCGACTGGTTCGCCGGCTCGGCGACGCTGGGCATGTTCCTGCGCGGCGGTGAGATACCGGACCGGGACGCCACCGGACACCCGCTGACCGACGCCGGTTTCCTGGTCGTCCTCCACTCCGGCCCCGACCCGGTGCTCTTCACCCTGCCCGGCGCCCCCTGGGCCGACGGCTACGAGGTGCTGGCCGACACCTCCCGTCCGGACGGCGAGGCCCCCGGGGTCCACCACGCCTCCGGCACCCGGATCGAGGTCCCCGGGCGCACCGTGCTGCTGCTGAAGGCCACCGGTCCGGCCTGACGGGCGGGGCCGCGGCCCCCCCGTGGGCGGCCCGCAAAACCGGATGAAGGTGTCAGTGATCACCTCTAGTCTCGGGCCGTGGACGGGACACTGAGGGACGACGGCACAGGGCCCGGGGCACGGCGGTCGACGGTGCGGTCGCTGTTACGGCTGTGGCCGTACGTGCGGCCGGTGGGGGCGCGGCTGGCGGCGTCGACGGTGGCGGCGGTCGCCGCGTCGTGCCTGGCGTTGATGATCCCGCTGGTGCTCAAGTGGATGGTGGACGGGCCGGTGGCGCGCCGTGACCCGTCCGGGGTCTGGCTGGGCGGCGGGCTGGTGCTGGCGCTGGGCGTGGGCGAGGCGGGGCTGTTCTGGACGCGGCGGCTGCTGGTGGCCCGGCCGCTGGCGGGGCTGGAGGCCCGGATGCGGGCCGACCTCTACCACCGGCTCCAGCGGCTCCCGGTGGCCTTCCACGACCGCTGGGGTTCGGGCCAGTTGCTCTCCCGGGCCACCAACGACCTCCAGCTGGTGCGGCAGTTCCTGACGTTCCCGCTGGTCTTCCTGGCCGTCAACGGCACCACGATCGTGGTGGGGTTCGGCGTCCTGCTGGCGCAGCGCTGGTCGCTGGGGCTGGTGCTGCTGGCGCCGGTGGTGCCGCTGGTGGTGCTCTGCTCGTACTTCGAGTCCCGGTACGCGCTGGCCACCCGGCAGGCGCAGGACCAGATCGGCGATCTGACCACGCTGGTCGAGGAGTCGGTGCTGGGCATCCGGATCGTCAAGGCGTTCGGGCGCCATCGCAGCCAGGCCCGGGCGTTCCGCCGGCAGGCCCGTGAGCTGCGCGGCACCGAGCTGCGCAAGGCCCGGTTGCTGGCCGATCTGTGGGCGCTGGTGACGGCGCTGCCGGACGCGGCGCTCGGCGCGGCGCTGGTGTTCGGGGTCTACCAGGTGGCCGACGGGCGGTTGTCGGCGGGCACCTTGGTGGCGTTCCTGTCCACCGGGCTCGCGCTGCGCTGGCCGGTGGAGTCGCTGGGGTGGCTGTTGTCGGTGAGCAACGAGGCGGCCACCGCGGCGGATCGTTTCTTCGAGGTGCTGGACGCCCCGGTGCCGCCCGCCGTCACCGCCGCGCCGGCCCCGTCCGCCGCCCCCGCCACGGACCGGGGGATACGTTTCGCCGGGGTCCGGTTCCGTTACCCCGACGCCCCGGCAGGCACCCCGGATCTGCTCACCGGGGTCGATCTGCACGTCGCCGGCGGCGAGACGATGGCGCTGGTGGGCACCACCGGCTCCGGCAAGACGACGCTGACCTCGCTGATCCCCCGGCTCTACGAGGCCACCGGCGGCCGGATCACCCTGGACGGGGTGGACGTGGCCGCGCTCGACCCGGCCGAGCTGCGTTCGCTGGTGGCCACCGCGTTCGAGGAGCCCACCCTGTTCTCCGCCAGCGTGCGGGAGAACGTGCTGATGGGCGCCGCCGACGCGGACGAGGAGGATCTGCTGCGGGCGCTGCGGATCGCCCAGTGCGACTTCGTCCACGCGCTGCCGCGGGGCGTGCAGACCCAGGTGGGCGAGCAAGGGCTGAGCCTGTCCGGCGGGCAGCGGCAACGGCTGGCGCTGGCCCGGGCGGTGGTGGGCCGTCCGCGCTTCCTGGTGCTGGACGACCCGCTCTCCGCGCTCGACGTGCACACCGAGTCCCTGGTGGAGGCGGCGCTTCGGGAGGTGCTGGCGACCACCACCGCGCTGGTGGTGGCGCACCGGCCGTCCACCGTGCTGCTCGCCGACCGGGTGGCGCTGCTGGACGGCGGCCGGATCACCGCCGTGGGCACCCACCGCGAACTCCTCGACCGCGAGGAGCGCTACCGGTGGCTGATGTCCGGCGACGCCCCGGCGACGGCCGGCGGCCCCACCCCTCGACGGCCCACCGCGGAAAGGAGCGTCGGACGATGACCTCGGTGACCGAGGAAGCGGCGGCGGACGGCACCGCGCCGGAGCACGCCCCGGCGCACGAGAGCGCGTCCCCGTCGAAGACCGACGCCGACGCGCTGCCCGCGCCCCCCGGTGCCTCCCGCGCCCTCCTGCGCGACCTGGTCCGGCCGCACCGGGCCGGCGTCTGGCTCGCCGCGGTGATCCTGCTGGTGCAGCAGTCGGCGGTGCAGGCCGGGCCGTTGATCGTGGCGTACGCGATCGACCGGGCGGTGCCGGCGCTGCGCCACGGAAGCGCCGGGCCGGTGGCCGTGGTGGCCGCCGGATACCTGGGGTTCGCGCTGCTGGGCGGGGTGCTGCAACGGGCGTTCATCCGGCTGTCCGGGCGGATCGGCCAGGACGTGCTGCTGGAGCTGCGGGGCCGGATCTTCCGGCACGCGCAGGCGCTGGGCGTCGACTTCCACGAGCGCTACACCTCGGGCCGGATCATCGCGCGGGCCACCTCGGACGTGGAGTCCATCCGCGAACTGCTCACGGAGGGCCTCCAGGATTTGCTGGAGGTGGGGCTCTCCGTGGTCTACGTGGCCGGGCTGCTGCTGTGGCTCGACTGGCGGCTGGGGCTGTTCGCGCTGGCGACCGCGGTGCCGCTGGTCTGGACGGTCCGGGTCTTCCGCCGCGACTCCGAGCGCGTCTACGGGCGGCGTTCCGCGGCGATCGCGGCGGTGATCGTGCGCTTCACCGAGACGATGAACGGGATCCGGCCGGTCAAGGCGTTCCGCCGCGAACGCGCCAACGACGCCGCCTTCGCCGGGCTCAACGAGGCCCACCGGCAGGCCAACGCGGAGGCGATCCTGGAGATGGGCCGGTTCACCGTGCGGTCGTGGCTGGTGGCCAACACCTCGGTGGCGCTGGTGGTGCTCTGGGGTGCCTACCGGGTGGCGTCCGGCACGCTCGAACTGGGGGTGCTCGCCGCGTTCGTGCTCTATCTGCGCCGGCTGTACGAGCCGATCGACCCGCTGGGGATGTTCCTCAACTCCTGGCATTCGGCGGTGGCCTCGCTGGAGAAGATCGCCGGGCTGCTGGCCCAGCGCCCCTCGGTGGCCGAGCCGGCCGAGCCGGTGCCGCTGCCCGCGGGACCTGAGGGGCGGCCGGGGCGCGCGGTGGAGTTCACCGGGGTGCGCTTCGCCTACGCCACCGGCGGCGAGGTGCTGCCCCGCTTCGACCTGACGATCCCGGCGGGGCAGACGGTCGCCGTGGTGGGGGCGACCGGGGCGGGCAAGTCGACGCTGGCCAAGCTGCTGGCCCGGTTCTACGACCCGACCGAGGGCGCGGTCACCCTGGACGGGGTCGACCTGCGCGATCTGGCCATCCCCGAACTGCGGCGCGGCGTGGTGATGGTGACCCAGGAGTCGTTCCTGTTCTCCGGCACCGTGGCCGAGAACATCGCGCTCGGTGACCCGGACGCCACCCGCGAGCAGATCACCGCCGCCGCCAAGGCCATCGGCGCCCACGACTTCGTCGCGGCGCTGCCCGAGGGGTACGACACCGACGTCCGCAAGCGCGGTGGCCGGATCTCCGCCGGCCAGCGCCAACTGGTGGCGTTCGCCCGGGCGCTGCTGGCCGACCCCGGGGTGCTCATCCTGGACGAGGCCACCTCCTCGCTGGACGTCCCCGGCGAACGCGCCGTCCAGCACGCCATGGCCACCGTGCTGCGCGGACGCACCGCGCTGATCATCGCCCACCGGCTGTCCACCGTGGAGATCGCCGACCGGGTGCTGGTGATGGAATCCGGCCGGATCGTGGAGGACGGCACCCCGTCCGAACTGCGGGTCCAGCGGGGCCGGTTCGCCGGGCTGCACGAGGCGTGGCGGGAGAGCGTGGTGTGACCGGGGGCGGTGCGGGCCCGCCGGGACCCGCACCGCGCCCGGCACCGGCGCGTCATCCGCCCGTTATGCGAACGTTGATTTTCGGTCAACGGACGTTTTACGGCCAATCTTCGGCCACGGTCCTGACATGTCTTGGCCAACGATGGCACGCTCACAGCGCACTCACAGACACGGCATGCGCAGCCGTACCGCACGCACCCTGACCCGCACCGCGAGTACCGCACCCGCACCGACGGGCGGACGTACGACGACGTACCTCCGGCAGCCCGACCCGCGCTCCGGCGCCCGAGCAGATCCGTGCGCCACGCCGTGTCCGACCCCCAACCGCCGCGCAGGAACCCCCAGCGAGGAGTCCCCGTGAGACGTTCCCCCCACCGCATATCCCCCGCCACCCGCGCCAAGGCCGGCGCCGTCGTGGCCGTGGCCGCCGCCATGGCGGTCGGTGTCACCCAGGCCGTCGCCGCGCCCGCCTCCCCGCAGGCGCAGCCGATGACCGCCGCGCTCCCGGCCACCTTGACCCCCGCGGCCCACGCCGCGCTGCTGAGGACCGCCGCCCAGGACAGCGCCGCCACCGCGCGCTCCCTCCACCTCGGCTCCCACGAGCGGCTCATCGCCACCGACGTCATCAAGGACCGGGACGGCACCGTCCACACCCGCTACCAGCGCACCTACGACGGGGTGCCGGTGCTCGGCGGCGACCTGGTGGTCCACCAACGCCCCGGCTCCGCCGCCCCCTCGGTGACCAAGGCGTCCCGGGCCGCCATCGCCGTGGCCTCCCTGACCCCCAAGGTCTCCGCCGCCACCGCCGAATCGGCCGCCCTGAAGACCGCCCTGGCCAAGACCGACAAGCCGGCCGGCACCACCGCCCGCAAGGTGATCTGGGCCGCCAAGGGCACCCCGGTGCTCGCCTGGGAGACCGTGGTCGGCGGCTTCCAGGACGACGGCACCCCCAGCGCGCTGCACGTCGTCACCGACGCGAACACCGGCCGCAAGCTCTTCCAGTACCAGGGCATCGAGACCGGCACCGGCACCGGCCAGTACAACGGCAAGGTGACCATCGGCACCACGAAGACGTCCAAGGGGTACACCCTCACCGACGGCAGCCGCGGCGGTCACAAGACCTACGACCTCAAGCAGCGCACCTCCGGCACCGGCACGCTCTTCACCAACTCCACCGACACCTGGGGCAACGGCAGCAACTCCAACCGTCAGACGGCCGGCGTGGACGCCCACTACGGCGCCCAGGAGACCTGGGACTACTACAAGAACGTGCACGGCCGCACCGGCATCCGCGGTGACGGCGTCGCCGCCTACTCCCGTACGCACTACGGCAACTCGTACGTCAACGCGTTCTGGGACGACAGCTGCTTCTGCATGACCTACGGCGACGGCGCGAACAACGCCCAGCCGCTGACCGCCCTCGACGTGGCCGGCCACGAGATGAGCCACGGCGTCACCTCGGCCACCGCGGGCCTGGACTACAGCGACGAGTCGGGCGGCCTGAACGAGGCCACCTCCGACATCTTCGGCACCTCGGTGGAGTTCTACGCCAACAACCCCGCCGCGCCGGGCAACTACCTGATCGGCGAGCAGATCAACATCAACGGCGACGGCACCCCGCTGCGCTACATGGACAAGCCCTCCAAGGACGGCTCCTCGGCCGACTACTGGTACAGCGGCGTCGGCAACCTGGACGTGCACTACTCGTCCGGCCCGGCCAACCACTTCTTCTACCTGCTGTCCGAGGGAAGCGGCGCCAAGACCGTCAACGGCTTCTCGTACGACAGCCCCACCAAGGACGGCAAGCCGGTGCCGGGCATCGGGCGGGCCAACGCCGAGAAGGTCTGGTACAAGGCGCTCACCCAGTACATGACCTCGACCACCGACTACGCCGGGGCGCGCACCGCGACGCTCCAGGCCGCGGCCGACCTGTTCGGCCAGGGCAGCGCCACCTACAACACGGTGGCCAACACCTGGGCGGCGATCGGCGTCGGCAGCCGGGTCTCCTGACCGCGGACGCTCCGCCGCGCGCGACGTGAAACGGGCGGTGCCCCGGGGGAGTTGGACCCCCGGGGCACCGCCCGTCCGTCGTCGGGCGCGCCGGTCAGCGCAGTACGCCGGCGGTCATGCCCTGGGTCTCCGCGGGGGCCGCGATCAGCCCCAGCTCCGCCGGGGAGGCCAGCAGCCGGTGGGCCGGCAGCACCCGCACGGTGTAGCCGAACGGGCCGGTGCGGTCCAGGGCCAGCGGACCCTCGAAGAGCCAGCGGCCGTCCAGGTCGGGGCGTTCGGCGGGCTTGAGCGAGGTGATCTGCGGGTCGGCGATCCGGTCGGAGTCGTCCACCCGGCCCGCCACCACCTGCACGTCCACGTCGGCCGGGGCGAGGTCACCGAGGTTGACCCGTACCCGCAGCCCCAGCGAGGAACCCAGCTCCGCGGTGCCGTCCAGCGAACCGGCCTCCACGTGGTCGACCGCGACCCGCGGCCACTGGCCGCGCACCCGGGCCTTCCAGCCGGCCAGTTCGGCCGCCGCGTCGGGGGTGACCGTGCGGTGGGCCTGCGCGGCGGGGGCGTAGAACCGCTCCACGTAGTCCCGCACCATGCGGCCGGCCAGCACCTTCGGACCGAGGGTGGCCAGGGTGTGGCGGACCATCTCGATCCAGCGCCGCGGCAGCCCGGCGCCGTCCACGTCGTAGAAGCGCGGCGCGACCTTGTTCTCGATCAGGTCGTAGAGCGCGGCGGCCTCGATGTCGTCCCGGCGGTCCGGGTCGCTGCCCAGGGTGCCGTCGGCGGTGGGGATCGCCCAGCCGTTGTTGCCATCGAACCACTCGTCCCACCAGCCGTCCAGCACCGACAGGTTGAGGCCGCCGTTGAGCGCGGCCTTCATCCCGGAGGTGCCGCACGCCTCCAGCGGGCGCAGCGGGTTGTTGAGCCACACGTCGCAGCCCGGGTAGAGGTGGCGGGCCATGCCCATGCCGTAGTCGGGCAGGAAGACGATCCGGTGGCGGACCTTGGCGTCGTCGGCGAACTTCACCAGCTCCTGGATGAGCCGCTTGCCGCCGTCGTCGGCCGGGTGGGCCTTGCCGGCCACCACGATCTGCACCGGTCGCTCCGGGTGGAGCAGCAGCCGGGTCAGCCGCTCGGTGTCCCGCAGCATCAAGGTGAGCCGCTTGTAGGACGGGACGCGGCGGGCGAAGCCGATGGTGAGCACGTCCGGGTCGAGGACCTGGTCGGTCCAGCCCAGCTCCAGCTCACCGGCACCGCGCTGGCGCCAGGAGGCCCGCAGCCGGGTGCGCACCTCCTCGATGAGCTGTTCGCGCAGGGTGCGGCGCAGCTCCCAGATCGCCGTGTCGGGGATGTCGTCGACGGCCTCCCAGCGGTTGGCGCCGCCGATGGTGAGGGCGTCCTCGGTGCGCCGGTCGCCGACCTGTTCGGCGCCGAGCCGCAGCACCTCGGGGGCGACCCAGGTGGGGGCGTGCACCCCGTTGGTGATCGAGCCGATGGGCACCTCCTCCGGGTCGAACCCCGGCCACAGCCCGGCGAACATCTCCCGGCTGACGGAGCCGTGCAGGGTGCTGACGCCGTTGGCGCGCTGGGCCAGCCGCAACCCCATCACCGCCATGTTGAACACCTGCGGGTCGCCGCCCGGGTACGACTCGCGGCCCAGCTCCAGCACCCGGTCCACGTCGACCCCGGGCAGCTCGCCGCCGTCGCCGAAGTGGCGGCCGATCAGCTCGCGGTCGAACCGGTCGATGCCGGCCGGCACCGGGGTGTGGGTGGTGAAGACGGTGCCGGCCCGCACCGCCTCCAGGGCGGCGTCGAAGTCCAGGCCGCCGGAGGCGCTCAGCTCCCGGATGCGTTCCAGGCCGAGGAAGCCGGCGTGGCCCTCGTTGGTGTGGAACACCTCGGGCTCGGGGTGGCCGGTGAGCCGGCAGTAGGCGCGCACGGCGCGGACCCCGCCGATGCCCAGCAGCATCTCCTGGAGGAGCCGGTGTTCGCTGCCGCCGCCGTACAGCCGGTCGGTGACCTCGCGTTCGCTCTGGTTGTTCTCCTCCACGTCGGAGTCGAGCAGCAGCAGCGGCACCCGGCCGACCTGGGCCTTCCAGATCCGGGCCCGCAGCGAACGGCCGCCGGGCAGCGCGAGGGTGACCTGGGCGGCCGAGCCGTCGGCCTCCTGCACCAGGGTCAGCGGCATCTCGTTGGGGTCGATCACCGGGTACTGCTCCTGCTGCCAGCCCTCGCGGGAGAGCGACTGGCGGAAGTAGCCGTGCCGGTAGAGCAGCCCGACGCCGATCAGCGGCACCCCCAGGTCGCTGGCGGCCTTGAGGTGGTCGCCGGCGAGGATGCCCAGGCCGCCGCTGTACTGCGGCAGCGCGGCGGTGATGCCGAACTCGGGTGAGAAGTAGGCGATGGCGGCCGGCAGTTCCCGGTCGGCGGCGGCCGACTGGTACCAGCGGGGGTTGGTCAGGTAGTCGGTGAGGTCCTCGCTCACCGCGCCGAGCCGGCGCAGGAACCTGCGGTCCCGGGCGAGCGCCGCCAGCCGGTCGGCGGGCACCCCGCCGAGCAGCCGCACCGGATCGCCACCCGCGGCCCGCCACCCTCCGGGGTCGACGGACCGCAGCAGCTCGCGGGTCTCCGGATGCCAGGACCAGCGCAGGTTCTGTGCCAGCTCGCCGAGCGGGCGCAGGGGTTCGGGGAGGACCGTGCGGACAGTGAATCGACGGATAGCCTTCACCCTTCGACGGTAGCGGCGGGCCGCCCGGTTTTCGGTGCCGTGTCCCGGAACCGGTTACCCAAACGCCAAGTCGGCGCGCACAGTTCACCCGATTGCCGCACGCGATCAGCAGTTGTCGCTCCCGGCGCCCCAATGCCCCCCTGCGTGACATGTTGACTTCCGCGGGCCTTGGGGAAGGCTCACCGGAGCCCCCGTCACCAGTTCGGCCCCACCACCAATCCAACCGAGTGAACGCGGGCAGGAGCGGCAATGCAGGCGAGTGGCAAGCCGAAGGAGCGGATACAAAGGGCATCGGGGGCACCGAGACCACGTGACGATTCGAGCCCAGGTGAAGCAATGATCGGTCGCATCCCCGTACTGGATCTCCGCCCGCTGGTCGACTGCGGACGACGGCCCGTGAAGGCCGTGGTGGGTGAGTCGTTCGAAGTGTCGGCCACCGTGTTCCGGGAGGGACACGACGCGGTCGCCGCCAATGTGGTGCTGCGTGACCCGTCGGGGCGTTCGGGTCCGTGGACGCCCATGCGCGAACTGGCGCCCGGCACCGACCGCTGGGGCGCCGAGGTCACCCCGACCGCCGAGGGGCGGTGGACGTACACCGTCGAGGCGTGGTCGGACCCGGTGGCCACCTGGCGGCACGCCGCGGGCATCAAGATCCCGGCCGGGGTGGACAGCGAGCTGATGCTGACCGAGGGGGCGCTGCTGCACGAGCGGGCGGCGGCCGGGGTGCCCAAGAAGGACGGCCGGGCGGTGGTGCTGGAGGCGGTGGACGCGCTCCGCGACGAGCAGCGGCCGGCCGCGGCCCGGCTGGCCGCCGCGCTCGCCCCCGAGGTGGTGGCGGTCCTCGACCGCTTCCCGTTGCGCGAACTGGTGACCGCCTCCCGCCCGGTGCCGCTGCTGGTGGAACGGCGCCGGGCGCTCTTCGGCTCCTGGTACGAGTTCTTCCCGCGCTCCGAGGGCGCCGTGGTGGAGGACGGCCGCCCGGTGCGTTCCGGGACGCTGCGCACCGCGGCGGAGCGGCTGCCGGCCGTCGCGGCGATGGGGTTCGACGTGGTCTACCTGCCGCCGATTCACCCGATCGGCACAGCGTTCCGCAAGGGGCCCAACAACACCCTGTCGGCCCAGCCGTACGACGTGGGCTCGCCGTGGGCGATCGGCTCCAAGGCCGGCGGCCACGACGCGGTCCACCCGGACCTGGGCACCCTGGCCGACTTCGACGCCTTCGTCGCCCGCGCCCGGGAACTGCGGCTGGAGGTGGCGCTGGACTTCGCGTTGCAGTGCTCGCCGGACCACCCGTGGGTCACCGCCCATCCGGAGTGGTTCACGCACCGCGCGGACGGCACCATCGCGTACGCGGAGAACCCGCCCAAGAAGTACCAGGACATCTATCCGCTCGCGTTCGACCAGGACTTCAAGGGGCTGACCCGGGAGACGCTGCGGGTGCTGCGCCACTGGATGGACCACGGGGTGCGGATCTTCCGGGTGGACAACCCGCACACCAAACCGGTGGTGTTCTGGGAGAAGGTGATCGGCGAGATCAACCGGACCGACCCCGACGTGATCTTCCTGGCCGAGGCGTTCACCCGGCCGGCGATGATGCACACCCTGGCGCAGATCGGTTTCCAGCAGTCTTACACCTATTTCACCTGGCGTAACACCAAGGACGAACTGATTGAATACCTTGGGGAGTTGTCGGGGGAGGCGGCTTCCTACATGCGCCCCAACTTCTTCGTGAACACGCCGGACATCCTGCACGCCTACCTCCAGCACGGCGGCCGTCCGGCGTTCGAGGCACGCGCGGTGCTGGCGGCCACGCTCTCGCCGTCCTGGGGGGTCTACGCCGGCTTCGAGCTGTGCGAGAACACCCCGGTACGCGAGGGCAGCGAGGAGTACCTCGACTCGGAGAAGTACCAGCTGCGCCCGCGTGACTGGGCCCGGGCGGAGGCCGAGGGGCGCTCGCTGGCGCCGCTGCTCACCACGCTCAACCGGCTGCGCCGGCGCCACCCGGCCCTGCAACACCTGCGCAACCTGCGTTTCCACCACGCCGACAACGACGCGGTGATCGTCTACTCCAAGCGGACCCGCGCCGAGTCCGGCGGGCACGACACGGTCCTGGTGGTCGTCAACCTCGACCCGCACCACACCCGTGAGGCCACCGTCTCGTTGGACATGCCGGAACTCGGCCTCGGCTGGCACGAGTCCTTCCCGGTGCGCGACGAGCTCACCGGCGAGACCTACCAATGGGGCAGGGACAACTATGTACGCCTCGATCCGGGTACCCGGCCGGCGCACATCCTCTCTCTGCGACCGTCCTCACCGATCGGAGGGTCACCCAATTGATCGTCAACGAGCCCGTCCCGGACACCTTCGAGGACACCCCGGCCAAGGACCGGGACCCCGACTGGTTCAAGCGTGCCGTCTTCTACGAGGTCCTGGTCCGTTCCTTCCAGGACAGCAACGGCGACGGCATCGGCGACCTGAAGGGTCTCACCGCCAAGCTGGACTACCTCCAGTGGCTCGGGGTCGACTGCCTGTGGCTGCCGCCGTTCTTCGCCTCGCCGCTGCGTGACGGCGGCTACGACGTCTCGGACTACACCGCGGTGCTGCCGGAGTTCGGCGACCTGGCCGACTTCGTGGAGTTCGTGGACGCCGCGCACCAGCGCGGCATGCGCGTGATCATCGACTTCGTGATGAACCACACCAGCGACCAGCACCCGTGGTTCCAGGCGTCCCGCAACGACCCGGACGGCCCCTACGGGGACTACTACGTCTGGGCCGACGACGACAAGAGGTACCAGGACGCGCGCATCATCTTCGTCGACACCGAGACCTCCAACTGGACCTTCGACCCGGTGCGCAAGCAGTACTTCTGGCACCGGTTCTTCTCCCACCAGCCGGACCTCAACTACGAGAACCCCCGGGTGCAGGAGGAGATGATCGCCGGGCTGCGGTTCTGGCTCGACCTGGGGATCGACGGCTTCCGGCTGGACGCGGTGCCCTACCTGTACGCCGAGGAGGGCACCAACTGCGAGAACCTGCCCGCCACCCACCAGTTCCTCAAACGGGTACGGGCCGAGATCGACGCGCACTACCCGGACACCGTGCTGCTGGCCGAGGCCAACCAGTGGCCGGAGGACGTCGTCGACTACTTCGGCGACTTCGCCAAGGGCGGCGACGAGTGCCACATGGCGTTCCACTTCCCCGTCATGCCGCGGATCTTCATGGCGGTGCGCCGCGAGTCGCGCTACCCGGTCTCCGAGATCCTGGCCAAGACCCCGGCGATCCCGGTCAACTGCCAGTGGGGCATCTTCCTGCGCAACCACGACGAGCTCACCTTGGAGATGGTGACCGACGAGGAGCGCGACTACATGTACGCGGAGTACGCCAAGGATCCGCGGATGCGCGCCAACATCGGCATCCGGCGCCGACTCGCCCCGCTGCTGGACAACGACCGCCACCAGATCGAGCTGTTCACCGCGCTGCTGCTGTCGCTGCCCGGATCGCCGATCCTGTACTACGGCGACGAGATCGGCATGGGCGACAACATCTGGCTCGGCGACCGGGACGCGGTGCGCACCCCGATGCAGTGGACGCCGGACCGCAACGCCGGGTTCTCCTCCTCCGACCCCGGCCGCCTCTTCCTGCCCACGATCATGGACCCGGTCTACGGCTACCAGGTCACCAACGTCGAGGCGCAGATGTCCAGCCCCAGTTCGCTGCTGCACTGGACGCGCCGGATGATCGAGATCCGCAAGCAGAACCCGGCCTTCGGCCTCGGCTCCTACACCGAGCTGCCCTCCAGCAACCCGGCGGTCCTCGCCTTCCTGCGCGAGGCTCCCACCAAGCGGGACGGCGAGGACGACATCGTGCTGTGCGTCAACAACTTCTCGCGCTTCCCCCAGCCGACCGAACTCGACCTGCACGCCTGGGAGGGGCGTCACCCGGTGGAGCTGATCGGCGGGGTGCGCTTCCCGGCCATCGGTGAGCTGCCGTACCTGCTCACCCTCGCCGGGCACGGCTTCTACTGGTTCCGGCTGCGGCGCGAGACGGTCTAGCCGCGTTTGCGGCAGGCGGGTGCGGGCAGGCTCACCACCGATTGGGAGGGCGAGTCGAGCCGACGCGGAGGCTGGGGGCCGGGCCCGAGGAACGAGGGCGCGGCCCCCAGCCGCAGCGAAAGCGGGACGGAGCCCGACCACGCACAGCACGAAGGCGGCGTCGGACGAGTCGTCCGCCCCCCTCCCGGGCGCGGCGTACGCCACTTGCACCACCCATCGGATGGACCTTCGTCCGACACGGCCCCGCAACCGGACACCCGCTTGCCGCGTACCCCTTCACTTGGCTCCACCACCGCATTGGACGGGCGCGCGACCCCCGAGGAAAGGACGCCATGTCGGACACCTCGCGGCTTCGCCCCACGGAGACCACCAACACCCAGGCCCCGCCCCCGTTCCCGGCCCCCGGCGACCGGCCGGGGCACGGGCGGGCGGCGGCCGTCGCGCCGCCCGGGCTGCTCCGGGCGCTCACCCCGTACCTGCTCGACTGGCTGCCCAGGCAGCGCTGGTTCGCCGGCAAGGGGCGGCCGATCGCCGGCCTCGCGCTGGCCGGCGCCGAGGAGTTGCTGCCGGTGGACGGCCGGCTCGGCACCCCGGGGCTGCTCCATCTGCTGGTGGAGGTGGACCAGGGGCAAGAGCGCCGGGAGTGCTACCAGTTGCTGCTGGGAACCCGCGCGGTGCTGCCGTCGGCGCTGGCGCCCGCCCTGGTGGGCCGGCCGGCCGACGGCCCGCTGGCGGGGCTGGCGGTCTACGAGGCGCTGCACGATCCGCGGTTGGCCGCCGTGCTGCTGGAACGGCTGCGTTCGCCGGGGCGGGCCGGGCCGCTGCGGTTCGCCGCCGAGCCCGGGGCGGCGATCCCGGCCGGGCTGCCGCCGCGGCTGTCCGGGGTGGAGCAGTCCAACACCTCGGTGGTGTACGGAGATACGTTCATCCTGAAAGTCTTCCGGCGCGTCTCGCCGGGGCTCAACCCGGACGTGGAGCTGGCGCTGGCGCTCTCCCGGGCCGGCTGCCCCCGGGTCGCCGAACCGGTCGCCTGGTACGAGGCGGTGGGGGCGCACGAGGAGCCGGCCACGCTGGGGGTGCTCCAGCGGTACCTGCCCGGCTGCCAGGACGGCTGGACGCTGGCGCTGCTGGCCGCCGGGCAGGGGGCGCACGGGGTGGCCGGTGACTTCACCGGCGAGGCGCGCGAGCTGGGCCGGGCCACCGCCGAGGTGCACCGGGCGCTGGCCGGCGCGCTGCCGGTGGCCGCCTGGGGCCACGAGCGGATCCGGCTGCTGGCCGAGGCGATGACCGGGCGGCTGGACCGGGCCGTGCTGGCGGTGCCGGAACTGGCCCGCTACGCGCCCGCGTTGCGCGCCGTCTACGCCGAGCTGGCCGCGCTCGGCGCCACCGGCACCACGCTGACCGTGCAACGGGTGCACGGTGATCTCCATCTCGGCCAGGTGCTGCACACCCCCGGGCGGGGCTGGGTGCTGATCGACTTCGAGGGGGAGCCGGACCGGCCGCTGGCCGAGCGGCGCCGTCCGCAGCCGCCGGTGCAGGACGTCGCCGCCATGCTGCGCTCCTTCGACTACGTGGCCCGGTTCCAGGACCCGGAGTGGCCGGGCGCCGCTGCCTGGGCCGAGCGCCACCGCACCGCGTTCTGCGACGGCTACGCCGAACGCCTCGGCGGCGACCCGCGGCACACCCCGGTGCTGCTGCGCGCCTACGAGACCGACAAGGCCGTCTACGAGGTGGTGTACGAGGCCCGGCACCGCCCCGACTGGCTCGCCATCCCGATGGCCGCGATCCGGCGGTTGAGCGCGGCCGGCGGCACTTGACCGCCCGCCGCCGACGGCCGCGGCGTGCCACCATCCCGCCTGCGGCCGTCGCCCGCGTCCCGTTGCCGAACCACGCCTCCCGAGGAGGACCTGAACGTGACTCCGCGCGAACCTCACCACCCGGCGCCCGGGGAGGGAGCCCAGATGCTGCCGGGCACCTTCTCACCCCCGACCGCGCCCGGCGCCTCCGAGCCGTCCACCCGGCCGGCCGGTGCGCAGCCCGAGGCCGCCGCGCGGGGGTACCGGCCCGGGAGCCGTCCGCCCGCCTCCGGGACGGCTCCGCGCCGCGCCCCGGCGCCGTCCGCGGACCGGACCACCGTGACCGCCACCGCCGCGCCGTCCGGGCCGCCCGTACCGCCGGTGCCCGCGGACCCTCCCGCGCCCGGCGGACCGGTGTCGGCCGTGCTCGACCCCGCCGAGCGCGCCCGGCTGCTGTCCGGCGCCCACCACGACCCGCACGCGCTGCTGGGCGCCCACCCGGTGGACGGCGGTGTCCTCTTCCGGGCGCTGCGGCCGTACGCCGAGGCGGTGGCGGTGGTCACCGGCGGGGTGCGGGCGGAGCTGGCCGACGACGGCGAGGGGTTCTTCAGCGCGGTGCTGCCGCTGTCCGAGGTGCCCGACTACCGGCTGGTGGTCACCTACGCCGACGGTGACCACGAGGTCGAGGACGCCTACCGGCTGCTGCCCTCGCTGGGCGAGCTGGACCTCCATCTGATCGGCGAGGGGCGCCACGAGGAGCTGTGGAAGGCGCTGGGCGCCCGGCCGATGACCCACCAGGGGGTGACCGGCACCCGGTTCGCGGTGTGGGCCCCCAACGCCCGCGGGGTCCGGCTGGTCGGCGACTTCAACTACTGGGACGGCACCGGCCACCCGATGCGTTCGCTGGGCGCCACCGGGGTGTGGGAGCTGTTCGTGCCGGGCCTGGGCGAGGGGACGCTGTACAAGTTCGAGATCACCGGCCCGGACGGGGTGCGCCGGGTCAAGGCCGATCCGCTGGCCCGGCGCACCGAGGCGCCGCCGGCCACCGCGTCCGTGGTCACCGGGACGCACCACGTGTGGGGCGACGAGCGGTGGCTGGCCGAGCGCGGCCGGACGCCGGTGCACCAGGCGCCGTTCTCGGTCTACGAGGTCCACCTGCCGTCCTGGCGACCCGGTCTGACCTACCGTCAGCTGGCCGAGCAGTTGCCGGCGTACGTCAAGGAGCTGGGGTTCACCCATGTCGAGCTGATGCCGGTGGCCGAGCACCCGTTCGGCGGCTCGTGGGGCTACCAGGTCACCTCCTACTACGCGCCCACCGCCCGGCTGGGGACCCCGGACGACTTCCGGTTCCTGGTGGACGCCCTCCACCAGGCGGGCATCGGGGTGCTGATGGACTGGGTGCCGGCCCACTTCCCCAAGGACGACTGGGCGCTGGCCCGCTTCGACGGCACCCCGCTGTACGAGCCGGCCGATCCGCGCCGGGCCGAGCATCCGGACTGGGGCACCTACGAGTTCGACTTCGGCCGCACCGAGGTGCGCAACTTCCTGGTGGCCAACGCGGTCTACTGGCTGGAGGAGTTCCACATCGACGGCCTGCGGGTGGACGCGGTGGCCTCCATGCTCTACCTGGACTACTCGCGCGAGGACGGCCAGTGGCTGCCCAACGCCTTCGGCGGCCGGGAGAACCTGGACGCGGTGGCCTTCCTCCAGGAGATGAACGCCACCGTCTACCGGCGCTGCCCGGGCGTGGTCACCATCGCCGAGGAGTCCACCGCCTGGGACGGGGTCACCCGGGCCACCCACCACACCGGCCCCGGCGGCTTCGGCGGCCTGGGCTTCGGGCTGAAGTGGAACATGGGGTGGATGCACGACACGCTCCAGTACGTCTCCCACGAGCCGGTGCACCGCAAGTACCACCACGGCGAGATGACCTTCGCCATGGTGTACGCCTACTCGGAGAACTACGTGCTGCCGATCTCGCACGACGAGGTGGTGCACGGCAAGGGGTCGCTGGTCGCCAAGATGCCCGGCGACTGGTGGCAGCAGCGCGCCACCGTACGCGCCTACCTGGCCTTCATGTGGGCCCATCCGGGCAAGCAACTGCTGTTCATGGGGCAGGAGTTCGCCCAGGGCGGCGAGTGGTCGCACGACTCGGGGCCGGACTGGTGGCTGCTGGACCCGGCGTACACCGCGGCGCACGACCACGCCGGGGTGCGCGACCTGGTGCGCGACCTCAACCACCGCTACCTGGCCACCCCCGCGCTGTGGCAGCAGGACACCCTTCCGGCCGGCTTCGAGTGGATCGACGCGCACGCCGCCGACGACAACGTCCTCGCCTTCGTGCGGTACGCCGCCGACGGGCGTCCGCTGGTGTGCGTGAGCAACTTCTCGCCGGTGGTGCGCGAGGGGTACCGGATCGGGGTGCCGGACGCGGGCGCGGCGTCCTGGCGGGAGGCGCTCAACACCGACGCGGCCGGCTACGGCGGCAGCGGGGTCGGCAACGCCGTTCCGCCGGCGGTGGAGGCGCTGCCGTGGCAGGGCCGGGAGCGCAGCGTGCGGCTGACGCTGCCGCCGCTGGCGACGGTGTGGCTGGAGCCGCAGACCGGCTAGGTCGTGTCGTCAAAAGGTCGCCGGCCGCCCGGAGGGCGGTGCCCCGCGGCGTCTACGGGGGTCCCCTCAGGCGAAGCTGAAGGGGGAGTGTGATCGCAAGGCGGAGGGAGGAGAGCGCAGCGGGCTGCATCGGAGGGCGAGCCGAGCTGAGGCGGGGGTCGGCCCGAGGGACGAGGGCCGGGCCCCGGCCGCAGCCGAAGCGAGGCGGAGCCCGACCGTGCGGGCCGACGACCGACAACGCCGCGAGCGCCCGTGCCGGGCGCCGCGGGGCAGGCGAGATTTCGACGACACGGCCCAGGCGCGCCTTGAGGTCTTCCTCCGAGCCGGTGCCGCCGCCACGGCCGCCGGTTCGGAGGAATGCACCGTGCGTCACCGCCGCGGACCCCTCCTACGCTGTGCGGATGCCGCCTCCCTTCGATCCCGCGGCTGCGCGGCGGCTGCGCTGGCAGCTCGGCATGTCGCACGCCCAGGTCTCCCACGCGATCCGGGTCTCGTTCGCCCTCGACGTGGCGCCGGGGACGGTACGCGCCTGGGAGCGCGGCGAGGCGTTCCCCGGCGAGCGGGAGGTGGCCGCGCTCGCCGGGGCGCTGTGGTGCGCCCCGGCCGATCTGCTCGGCCGCCCCACCACGTTGCGGGAGCACCGCTGGGCCGCCGGGCTGGCGCTGGAGGACCTGGCGCTCGCGGTGGGGCTGCGCCCGCGCGAGTACCGGCGGATGGAGGAGCACGACCGCTGGACCGGCGACGACCGGCGGACCGCTGCCCTGGGCGAGGTGCTGCGCCTGACCCCGCGCGAACTGCTGGCGCTCACCGGCCGGGACGCGGCGCTGGCCGCGCTGCTGCGTTCGGCGGCCACGGTGCGCTGGCAGGCGTACGTCCGCCCGGTGGCCGCGCTCGTCCCGTACCCCCGGCAGCGGGTGGCCGGGGCGCTGCGCCGGATGTACGACGAGTACCAGGCGCTGATGACGGCCACGTTGAGCTGGAGCGCCTCGGCCCCGGCCGGGAACGGCGGCGGGGCGTATCTGGACGCGGCGCCGGACCGCTTCTGGGCGCTGGTCGCACCGGGCCATTGACCGGTTGTCACCGGCCACTTACCGTCGAGCGGCAGCAGCAGCATCCCCTTCCACGACCCGCGCCGGACGTGCGCGCCCGGTGCCGAAGGAGGACGTGCCCATGCTCGGTCGCCGACGGCCCGCAAGGCTTCCGGCACGACTTCTGCCCGCCCTGTGCTGCGTGGCCCTGGCCGCCGCCGGACCGGCCGGCTGCGGCAGCGGCTCCGCGGAAGGCCCCGACACCGTCAGGATCGCCTACGAGCAGGTCCCCGACAACAAGGTCCGGGTGATGTCGGACTTCCTCGCCGGGGTCAAGGAGCAGTTCGAGAAGGCCCATCCGGGCAAGCACGTGGTGCTGGAGCCGGTCACCGCGGCGGAGAACGACTACTACGCCAAGGTCCAGCAGATGATGCGGTCCCCGCGCACCGCCCCGGACCTGGTCTACGAGGACACCTTCCTGGTCAACTCCGACATCCGCGCGGGGTATCTGCGCCCGCTCGACGACTACCTGGCCGGCTGGCCCGACTGGCGGCGCTTCGACGCCACCGCCAAGGCCGCCGCCCGGGGCCAGGACGGTCACACCTACGGCGTGCCGGACGGCACCGACACCCGTGGCCTGTGGTTCGACAAGGAGATCTTCGCCCGCGCCGGCCTCCCGGCGAACTGGCAGCCGCGCACCTGGGACGACATCCTGTCCGCCGCCCGCACCGTCAAGCGCGAGGTGCCCGGGGTCGTCCCGCTCAACGTCTACACCGGCAAGGCGGCCGGTGAGGCGGCGGCGATGCAGGGCTTCGAGATGCTGGCCTACGGCACCGGGCCCGACCCGCTGTACGACCCGGCGCACGCCAAGTGGGTCACCGGCGGCCAGGGGTTCGCCGACGCGCTGGCGTTCGTCCGCACCGTCTACCACGACAAGCTCGGCCCCGAGCTGTCCGACGCGCTCGACCCCAACGTGCCCACCGTGGTGGCCACCGAGTGGATCCCCTCCGGCAAGGTCGCCATCGACCTGGACGGCTCCTGGCTGGGCCAGTACTGGTCGCCGACCGGCGCCCGTCCCTGGCCGCGCTGGAACACGGTGATGGGCACCGCCGCGATGCCGACCGAGCACGGCCAGGCGCCCGGCGCGGTGAGCATGTCCGGCGGCTGGATCTGGTCGATCGCCGCCAAGGCGCACAACCCGGGGCTCGCCTGGGAGTTCCTGACCACGGCGCAGAGCGGGGCGAACGCCGCCACGTTCGACGTGCGCCAGGCCAACATCGCGGTGCGCTCCGACGTCGCCGCCGACCGCCGTTACCTGACCTCGATGCCGGGCGTCGGCTTCTTCACCACGCTGGTGCGCTACACCCACTACCGTCCGGCGCTCCCGGTCTACCCGCAGGTCTCCATCGCGATCGGGGAGGCGACGGAGGCGGTCAGCACCAGTCAGTCGTCGGTCGCGGCGGCGGCCCGGGACTACGACCGGCAGTTGTCCCAGATCGCCGGCGGCGCGGTGGAGTCCGCCCGGTGAGCGGGGCCGTCGCGGGCGCGGCGGCGGGCGGCGGACGGGCGGCGGCCAGGGCGCCGGGGCGGGTGCGGCGCACCGTGCTGCGCGGGCTGCCGCTGCTGCCCGCCGTCGCCTTGCTGCTGCTCTTCCTCGCCGGGCCGATCGCCTACTGCGGCTACCTGGCCTTCACCGACATGCGGCTCACCGGCGCCTCGGCCACCCACTTCACCGGCACCGCCAACTTCCGCTGGGCGCTGGCCGATCCGGGGTTCCGCAACGCGGTGGTGCTCACCGTGGTCTTCGTGGCCGGCTCCGCGGTGGCCGGCCAGAACACGCTGGGGCTGGCGCTGGCCGCGCTGCTGCGGCACGCCTCACGTCCGGTGCGGCGGATCACCGGCGCGGTGGTGATCGCCGCCTGGGTGGTGCCGGAGATCGTGGCGGGGTTCCTGCTGTACGCCTTCTTCCGCCGCGAGGGCACCCTCGACGCCGTCCTGGGCCTGCTCCATCTGCCGCGCCAGAACTGGCTGTTCACGCTGCCGATGCTGGCGGTGTCGCTGGCCAACGTGTGGCGGGGCACCGCCTTCTCGATGCTGGTGTACTCCGCGGCGCTCGACGCGGTCTCCCGGGACGTGCTGGAGCAGGCAGAGCTGGACGGCGCCGGGGCGGTGCGGCGGATGTGGCACGTGACGCTGCCGCTGATCCGGCGTTCGGTGGGCACCAACCTGATGCTGGTGACCTTGCAGACGCTGTCGGTCTTCGGGCTGCTGTGGGCGATGACCCGGGGCGGCCCGGGCGACCGCAGCCAGACGCTGCCGCTGTTCATGTACGAGAAGGCGTTCCAGCAGAGCCTGATCGGCTACGGCACCGCGGTGGCGTTGCTGCTGCTGGTGGTGGGGGCGCTGTTCTCGGTGGGGTATCTGCGGCTGCTGCGGGGCGAGTTGTGAGGCGGCCGGCCCGGGTGCGGCTGGCGGCCGACGCGGCGCTGCTGGTGGTGGCGGTGGCCTTCGCGGTGCCACTGAGCTGGCTGCTGCTGGCCTCCTTCGACGAGCACGCCACGCTGCGCACCGCGTGGCCGCGTCCGTTGACCACCGCCAACTACGCGGCCGTGCTCACCCCGGAGGTCACCTTCACGCCGATGGCCAACAGCCTGCTGCTGTGCGGCGGGGCGACCGCGGTGACGGTGGCCGCCGCGGTGCTCGCCGCCTACCCGCTCTCCCGTTACCGCTCCCGCCTCAAGCGGCCCTTCCTGGTCACCGTCCTCTTCGCCACCTGCCTGCCGATCACCGCGGTGATGGTCCCGGTCTACGGGCTCTTCGTCCGGGTGAACCTGATCGACACCATGTGGGGCACCGCGCTCTTCCTGGCCGCCACCCAACTGCCGTTCGCCATCTGGCTGATGAAGAACTTCATGGACGAGGTGCCGGTGTCGCTGGAGGAGGCGGCGTGGACCGACGGGGCCTCGCCGATGCGGGCGCTGCGCCGGGTGGTGCTGCCGCTGATGGGCCCCGGGGCGACCGTGGTCACCGTCTTCACCTTCATCGCCACCTGGGGCAACTTCTTCGTCCCCTTCATGCTGCTGCTCTCCCCCGACCGGCTGCCGGCCTCGGTGAGCGTCTACGCCTTCTTCGGCTCCTACGGCACGGTGGTCTACGGGCAGCTGGCGGCCTTCTCGGTGCTGTACTCGGCGCCGGTGGTGGTGCTCTACGTGCTGATCGCGCGGCGGCTCGGCGGCGGTTTCGCGCTGGGCGGGGCGCTGAAGGGGTGAGCGGGGCGGCGACGGTCAGAAGACCGACTCGGCCTCCTCCATCCGGTCCGGCGGCACCCGCTTGAGCACCGTGATGGCGTCCCTGAGCGGCACCAGCTCCACGTGGTTGCCGCGCAGCGCCGTCATGCTGCCGAAGGCGCCCTTGTGCGCGGCCTCCACCGCGTGCCAGCCGAAGCGGGTGGCGAGCACCCTGTCGTACGCGGTGGGGACGCCGCCGCGCTGGACGTGGCCGAGGATGACCGGCTTGGCCTCCTTCCCCAGCCGGCCGGCGAGTTCGTCGGCGAGCCGGGTGCCGATCCCGATGAAGCGTTCGTGGCCGTACGGGTCGATCTCGCCGTGGCCGTAGGGCATCGTCCCCTCGATGGGGTGGGCGCCCTCGGCGACGCAGACCACGGCGAACTTCTTGCCGCGCTGGAACCGCTGGTCGACCATGGCGCAGATGTCGGCGGGGTCGAAGGGGCGCTCGGGCAGCAGGATGGCGTGGGCGCCGCCGGCCATGCCGGACTCCAGGGCGATCCAGCCGGCGTGCCGTCCCATCACCTCCACCACCATCACCCGCTGGTGGGACTCGGCGGTGGTCTTCAGCCGGTCGATGGCCTCGGTGGCGACGGTGACGGCGGTGTCGAAGCCGAAGGTGCGGTCGGTGGCCGAGATGTCGTTGTCGATGGTCTTGGGCACCCCCACCACCGGCATCCCGGCGTCGGAGAGCATCCGGGCGGCGGTGAGGGTGCCCTCGCCGCCGATGGGGATCAGGACGTCGATCCCGTGGTCGGCCTGGAGCGCGGCCACGTTGTCGGCGGCCTCGTGGAGCCGGGCGCGCTCCAGCCGGGCCGAGCCGAGGATGGTGCCGCCGCGGGCCAGGATGCCGCTGACCGAGTTGAGGTCCAGCGGCCGGAACCGCCCCTCCAGCAGCCCCTTGAAGCCGTCCTCGAAGCCGATGATCTCGTCACCGTGTCCGGTGATGCCGCGGTGGGTCACCGAGCGGATGACGGCGTTGAGCCCCGGGCAGTCGCCCCCGGCGGTGAGAACTCCGATGCGCATCGCGATCAGTCTCCCTGTCCCCGGCGAACTGTCTATTCACACCATATGAGAATATTGCGGTGACCCGCTTCCGCTCGCCCCTCGCCGCCCGTGACCTCCGGCGCGCGGCGCCTTCCGGGGCGCGCTAGCGTCGAGTGGGCGGCAGGCGCATGCCACCAGGGACTCATCAGGACGGAGCAGGCGCGTGACGCGCAGCGTGTACATAACCGGGATCGGCCGCGGGGACGGCCGTCAGGTCGTCGAACTCGGCATGATGGAACTCCTCACCCGCCAGGTGGACCGGGTGGGGGTCTACCGCCCGCTGATGCACGACGGACCGGACCGCCTCTTCGAACTGCTGCGGGCCCGCTACCGGCTCTCCCAGGACCCGGCCACCGTCTACGGCCTCCCCTACGCCGACGCCGCCCGCCTCCAGGCCGAGCAGGGCACCGACGAGCTGGTCTCCCTCCTGGTGGACCGCTTCCACGCGGTCGCCCGCGACTACGAGGTCGTCCTCGTCCTCGGCTCCGACTACGCCGGCACCCAGCTCCCCGACGAGCTGTCGCTCAACGCCCGGCTGGCCAACGAGTTCGGCGCCTCGCTGCTGCCGGTGGTCGGCGGCTCCGGCGGCCGGGCCGACACCATCGCGGCCGAGGTGCACAACGCCCAGCGCGCCTTCACCGCGGCCGGCTGCGACGTCCTGGCCATGATCGCCAACCGGGTGCCGCCGGCCGAGGCCGAGGCCACCGCGGCCCGGCTGGCCGGCCGGCTCGCGGTCCCCGCCTACGTCCTGCCCGAGGAGCCCTCGCTCTCCGCGCCCACCATGGCCCAGGTGGTGCAGGCGCTCGGCGCCGACGTGATCCTCGGCGACGACGCCGGGCTCGCCCGCAACGTGCTCGACTTCGTCTTCGGCGGCGCCATGCTGCCCTCCTTCCTGCCCGCGCTGACCCCCGGCTGCCTGGTGGTCACCCCGGGCGACCGGGCCGATCTGATCGTCGGCGCGCTGGCCGCGCACTCGGCCGGCTCCCCCGCCATCGCCGGGCTGCTGCTCACCCTGGACGAGCGCCCCGGCCCGGACATCCTCGCCCTGGCCGCCCGGCTCGCCCCCGGCACCCCGGTGCTCGCGGTGGCCGGCGGCTCCTTCCCGACCGCCGCCGAGCTGTTCACGCTGGAGGGCAAGCTCACCGCGGCCACCCCGCGCAAGGCGGAGACCGCGCTGGGCCTGTTCGAGCTCAACGTGGACACCACGGAGCTGACCGAACGCCTCTCGGTGGTCCGCAGCCCCCGGGTCACCCCGATGATGTTCGAGCACGAGCTGATCGAACGCGCCCGCTCCGCCCGCCGCCACGTGGTCCTCCCCGAGGGCACCGAGGAACGCATCCTGCGCGCCGCCGAGGTACTGCTGCGCCGCAACGTGTGCGACCTGACGCTGCTGGGCGACGAGACCGCGATCCGCAAGCGCGTCGCGGAACTCGGCATCAGCCTGGGCCTGGACTCCGCCGCCCCCGGCACCGGCGCGGTCGCCCGCATCCTGGACCCGCAGACCTCCCCGCTGCGGGAGAACTTCGCCGAGCTGTACGCCAAGCTCCGCGCCCACAAGGGGATGACCGTCGAACTCGCCCACGACGTGGTCACCGACGTCTCCTACTTCGGCACCCTGATGGTGCGCGAGGGGCTCGCCGACGGCATGGTCTCCGGCGCGGTGCACTCCACCGCGGCCACCATCCGCCCCGCCTTCGAGGTGATCAAGACCCGGGCCGACGCCTCCATCGTCTCCTCGGTGTTCTTCATGTGCCTCGCCGACAAGGTGCTGGTCTACGGCGACTGCGCGGTCAACCCCGACCCGGACGCCGAGCAGCTGGCCGACATCGCCCTCCAGTCGGCGGTGACCGCGGCCCGCTTCGGGGTGGAGCCCCGGGTGGCCATGCTCTCGTACTCCACCGGCACCTCCGGCTCCGGCGCCGACGTGGACAAGGTGCGCCGGGCCACCGAGATCGTCCGCGAGCTGCGGCCCGACCTGCTGGTGGAGGGGCCGATCCAGTACGACGCGGCGGTCGACCCGCAGGTGGCGGCGACCAAGCTGCCCGGCTCCAAGGTGGCGGGGCGGGCCACGGTGCTGATCTTCCCGGACCTCAACACCGGCAACAACACCTACAAGGCCGTGCAGCGCTCGGCGGGCGCCATCGCGGTCGGCCCGGTCCTCCAGGGCCTGCGCAAGCCGGTCAACGACCTCTCGCGCGGCGCCCTGGTCCAGGACATCGTCAACACCGTGGCGATCACCGCCATCCAGGCCCAGGGCGAGGGCGACGCCCGATGACCGCGCCCCGTCCCGCCCCGAAGGAGACCCCCGCCCCCGTGAGCACCGCCTCCCGCGTCCTCGTCCTCAACTCCGGCTCCTCGTCGGTGAAGTACCAACTGCTGGAGATGGCCGGCCCCTCGCCCACCACCACCCTCGACGGAGGCGCTGCGCGCCGCATCGACACCGACGGCTCCCGCACCGCCTCCGGCATCGTCGAGCGGATCGGCGAGAGCGACGGGGTGGCCGACCACGCGGCGGCGCTGCGCCAGGTCGCCGAGGAGCTGGCCGCGCGCGGCCTCGGCCTGGACTCCCCGCAACTGGCCGCGGTGGGCCACCGCGTGGTGCACGGCGGCACCCGGTTCACCGAGCCGACCCTGATCACCGACGAGGTGGTGGCCGAGATCGAGAAGCTGGTGCCGCTGGCGCCGCTGCACAACCCGGCCAACATCACCGGCATCAAGGTGGCCCGGGCGCTCCGCCCCGACCTGCCGCAGGTGGCCGTCTTCGACACCGCCTTCCACTCCACCATGCCGGAGGCGGCGGCCCGGTACGCCGTCGACGTGGCCACCGCCGACCGCTACGGGATCCGCCGCTACGGCTTCCACGGCACCTCGCACGCCTACGTCTCCCGGGCCGCCGCGGCGCTGGTCGGCAAGGAGCCCGCCGAGGCCAACGTGATCGTGCTCCACCTGGGCAACGGCGCCTCGGCCTCCGCGGTGCGCGGCGGGGTCTGCGTGGACACCTCGATGGGGCTCACCCCGCTGGAGGGCCTGGTGATGGGCACCCGCTCCGGCGACCTGGACCCGGCGGTCGTCTTCCACCTGGCCCGGGTCGCCGGGATGGCGACGGAGGACATCGACGGCCTGCTCAACAAGCGCAGCGGCCTGCTCGGGCTCTGCGGCGACAACGACATGCGGGAGATCGGCCGCCGGATGGCGGAGGGCGACGAGGCCGCCCAGCTCGCCTTCGACGTCTACGTCCACCGGCTGCGCAAGTACGTGGGCGCCTACTGCGCGGTGCTCGGCCGGGTGGACGTGATCGCTTTCACGGCCGGAGTAGGCGAGAATTCGGCCGCGGTGCGCGAGGCCGCCCTGCGTGGCCTCGAACCCCTCGGCATCGAGATCGACGCGGTACGCAATGCCGTGCGCGGCTCCGCGGCACGACTGGTCTCCCCTCCGGCCGGCCGGGTCGCGGTGGCCGTCGTCCCCACCGACGAGGAGATGGAGATCGCCCGGCAGGCGTATTCGCTCGTTCGTACGTCGTCCCATTCCGTCCGCGAGGGATAATTCCGGGACGGAACAAAATATCGATAGGATCGTCCACATGCGCCGAGCCAAAATCGTCTGCACCCTGGGTCCCGCCGTCGACTCCTACGACCAGCTCAAGGCGCTGGTCGAGGCCGGGATGAACGTGGCCCGCTTCAACTTCAGCCACGGCACCCACGCCGAGCACGAGGAGCGGTACCACCGCGTGCGCAAGGTCGCCGAGGAGAGCGGCCAGGCGGTGGGCGTCCTCGCCGACCTCCAGGGGCCCAAGATCCGCCTGGAGACCTTCGCCGACGGCCCGGTGGAGCTGGTGGCGGGCGACGAGTTCACCATCACCACCGAGGACGTCCCCGGCGACAAGCACCTCTGCGGCACCACCTACAAGGGCCTCCCCGGTGACGTCAGCCAGGGCGACCCGGTGCTGATCAACGACGGCAACGTGGCGCTGCGGGTGGTCGAGGTGACCGGTACCCAGGTGCGCTGCCTGGTGGTCGAGGGCGGCATCGTCTCCGACCACAAGGGCATCAACCTGCCCGGTACCGCCGTCAACGTCCCGGCGCTGTCCGAAAAGGACGTGGAGGACCTGCGGTTCGCCCTGCGCATGGGCGTGGACATGGTGGCCCTCTCCTTCGTCCGGGACGCCAAGGACGTCCGCGACGTGCACCGCGTGATGGACGAGGAGGGGCGCCGCGTCCCGGTCATCGCCAAGGTGGAGAAGCCTCAGGCGGTGGAGAACATGGAGGACGTGGTCGCCGCCTTCGACGGCGTCATGGTGGCCCGCGGCGACCTCGCCGTGGAGTACCCGCTGGAGAAGGTGCCGGTGGTGCAGAAGCGGCTGGTCGAGCTGTGCCGCCGCAACGCCAAGCCGGTGATCGTCGCCACCCAGATGATGGAGTCGATGATCAACTCCTCCCGGCCGACCCGCGCCGAGGCGTCCGACGTGGCCAACGCGGTGCTCGACGGCGCCGACGCGGTGATGCTGTCGGCCGAGTCCTCGGTCGGCAAGTACCCGATCGAGACCGTCAAGACGATGTCCCGGATCGTGGTGGCCGCCGAGACCGAGCTGCTCAAGCGGGGGCTCCAGCCGCTGGCGCCGGGCAAGAAGCCGCGCACCCAGGGCGGCGCGGTGGCCAGGGCCGCCGCCGAACTCGCCGACTTCCTCGACGCCAAGACGCTGGTGGCCTTCACCAAGTCCGGTGACACCGCCCGCCGGCTCGCCCGCTACCGGGTCCCGGCGCCGGTGCTCGCCTTCACCACCGACGCCGCCACCCGCAACCAGCTCGCCCTCACCTGGGGGGTCAGCACGCACCTGGTGCGCCACGTCGACCACACCGACGCCATGGTGGACCTGGTCGACCAGGAGATGCTCAAGCTCAGCGAGTACACCAAGGGCGACACCGTGATCATCACGGCCGGCTCCCCGCCCGGCGTCCCCGGCACCACCAACCTGGTGCGCGTCCACCACCTCGGCGAGCGCGACAGCGACTGACCCGTCACCGCCCGCCCGAGGACGACCCTGCCGATGGGCCACTTTGCCCAGGTCGGCAGGGTCGTCCTAGTGTGTTGGGCGCGTGTGCCCGGCCGCCGGCCGTGGCGCCCACCGTCATCCACCCCCCGACACGCCGCCCGGGAGTCCTCGTCATGGCCGACGCCGTCCCTCCGTCCGGAAATCCCGCGGGCGGCGGCGGGGCGGGTGCCACGGCGGCCCTCCCGCCCGGCGCCACGGCCGGGACGCCCCGGCCCGCCGGCCGAGGCGCCGCGCTGCGCCGCACCGCCCGGCGGCTGCGCCGGGAGCCGTTCACCGTCACCTTCGTGCCGCGCGAGGCGGCCCTCGCCGCCCTGGTCCACCTGCTGATCACCGCGGTCGGCTTCACCGTCCTGCTGCTCGTCTGCCATCACCTCGGATATCCGGCCGAACGGGTGCTGCGCAAGTGGGACAGCAAGAACTACCTCGCCATCGCCGAGCACGGCTACGAGCACCGGCTGCGCTACCTGCCCGACGGCGTGCCGGCCTGGAACACCCTCGCCTTCTTCCCGCTGGTCCCGGCGCTGATCAGCGCGGTCCACACGGTGCTCGGCATCGGCTACCCCTACGCCGGCGTGGTGGTCTCCTGGCTGGCCGGCACGGTGGCCGCCACCGGGGTGTACACCCTGGCGCGCTCGCTGGCCGGACGCCGCGCGGGGTACGCCTGCGCCGCGCTGTGGGCCTGCTCGCCGTACGCCTTCGCGCTGTGGGTGCCGTACTCCGAGGCGGTCTTCAGCGCCGCGCTGATGTGGGCGCTGGTGGCACTGGCCGGGCGGCGCTGGGTGGCCGCCGGGGTGCTCACCGTGGTCGCCGGGACGGTGCGCCCCACCGCGTCGGTGCTGGTCGGCACGGTGGCGCTGACCGCGCTGTGGGCGCTGGTGCGCGGCCGGGACGATTCCCCAGCCCCACGGGGATACCCCTTGCGGCCCTGGGCGGCGCTGCTGCTGTGCCCGCTGGGCCTGGTCTTCAGCTGGCTCTACCTGGGCAGCCGGATCGGCCGGCTGGACGGGTGGTTCGAGGCCGAACGCGCCTGGGGCCAGTCGTTCGACTTCGGCGTGGGCACGCTGCGTTTCGTCCGGATGGCGGTCACCGGCGGCCACTTCGACCCGCGGTACCCGGTGGTGGTCGGGCTGCTGGTGGTGGTGCTCGCCGGGGCGGCGGTGCTCGCGCTGGACCGCAGGGTGCCGTGGGCGCTGGTGCTGGCGCTGGCCGGGGCGTGGGCGCTGATGTTCGGCACGCCGGGGTCGCCGCTGTCCAAGCCGCGGTTCATGCTGCCGTTCCTGCCGCTGCTGCTCCTGACGGTGGTACGGGGCTTCGCCCGGCTGCCGGTGGCCGTCCAGGGGTGCGTGTACGCGGCGGGGGCGGTCTTCGCCGGCTGGTACGGCGCCGAGTTGCTGATGGTGCTGCGGTGGTCGCCGTGACTTTTCAGGATGCTCTCACGTTGCGCAGACAACCCCCGCGCACCCGATACCGTCTGATCACGCGGGGGAAACGTAGGCCGCACCGGCTGACGCTAGTATCACTTTTCACCCGAACTCTCCTTTGTGATTGAGGTAACAGTCCGTGGAAGCGATCCTCCTGGTCGGCGGCAAGGGCTCCCGCCTGCGCCCGGTCACGGAACACACCCCCAAGCCGATGGTGCCGACCGCGGGCGTGCCCTTCCTCGCACACCAGCTCACCCGGGCCCGCGCCGCCGGGGTCGACCACGTGGTACTGGCCACCTCCTACCTCGCCGAGGTCTTCGAGCCGTACTTCGGTGACGGCGCCTCCCTCGGGCTGAGGATCACCTACGTGCACGAGACCGAGCCGCTGGGCACCGGCGGGGCGATCCGCAACGCCGCCCGCGCCCTGACCTGCGACCCCGGCGAGCCGGTGCTGATCTTCAACGGTGACATCCTCACCGGCCTGGACATCGCCGCCCTGGTGGCGAGCCACCGCGCGGCCGGCGCCGACGTCTCGCTCCACCTGACCCGGGTGGAGGACCCCAGCGCCTTCGGCCTGGTCCCCACCGACGCCGACGGCCGGGTGCTCGCCTTCACCGAGAAGCCCGAGCACCCCGACGAGATCGTCACCGACCAGGTCAACGCCGGCTGCTACGTCTTCCGTCGCGCGGTGATCGACACCATCCCGGACGGCCGCCCGGTCTCGGTGGAACGCGAGACCTTCCCCGGCCTGCTGGCCTCCGGCGCCCATCTGCACGGCGTGGTCGACGAGACGTACTGGATGGACCTGGGCCGCCCGGCCGCGCTGGTGCAGGCCTCCGCCGACCTGGTGCGCGGCATCGTCCCCTCCCCCGCGGTCCCCGGCCCGGCCGGGGAGTACCTGGTGCTGCCCGGCGCCGAGGTGGCGGCCGGCGCCAAGCTCTCCGGCGGCACGGTGGTCGGCGCCGGCGCCCGGATCGCCGCCGACGCGGTGGTCGACGGCTCGATCGTGCTGGACGGCGCGCGAATTGATCAGGGCGCGCAGGTGAACGCGAGTTTCATTGGTGCGGGAGCCGTCATCGGCTCGCGTACGGTACTGGACAGCGCCGTGATCGGAGACCGGGCCGAGGTCGGCGCGGACAACGAACTGGTGGGCGGGGCCCGGGTGTGGTGCGGCTCGGTCATCCCCGACGCGGCGATCCGTTTCTCGCCCAACTGCTGACAGCGGCCGACGACGGACGCGGCCCGACAGAGAAGACTCCTGCATGAGTGCGACGACGACCCCCGAGACCGTGACGCCGGCGACCGCGCTGCGCCGGCCCGCCCCGCTGCCCGAGCAGTGGAGCACCGTCCCGCTGACCGTGGTGATGCCCACGTACAACGAGGCGGAGAACCTGCCGCGGATGGCCGAGGCGCTGATCGGCCTCGGCCTGCCGGGCCTGCGGCTGCTGGTGGTGGACGACAACAGCCCGGACGGCACCGGCGAGGTCGCCGAGTCGCTGGCCCGCCACTACAACGACGAGACGCACACCCGCGTCTCGGTGCTCCACCGCACCGCCAAGGACGGCCTCGGCCGCGCCTACGTGGCCGGCATGGACCAGGCGGTGGCCGACGGCGCCGCCTACGTCCTCCAGATGGACGCCGACGGCAGCCACCCGGTGGAGTACGTGCCGCAGATGCTGGGGACCGCGCTGGCCACCGGCGCCGGCTTCGTGGTGGGCAGCCGGTACGTCTCCGGCGGCCGGCTCGCGGAGGAGTGGGGGCTCCACCGCAGGCTGCTCTCCCGCTGGGCCAACACCTACGTCAGCTCCGTGCTCCGCACCGGCCTGCGGGACGTCACCGCCGGCTTCGCGATGTGGCGGGCCGACACGGTGACCGCCATGCGTCTGTCGGAGGTGCGCAGCAACGGCTACAGCTTCCAGGTGGAGCTGAAGTACCAGGCAGTGCGCGCCGGGTACACCGGGGTGGAGGTCCCGATCCACTTCGAGGAGCGCCAGATCGGTGCCTCCAAGATGACCGCCGCCGTGCAGATCGAGTCCGCGATCCTGCCCTGGCGTCTGCGGTTCGACTCCCGTGGTCGCCGTCGCTGACCATGGACCGGCCGCGTCGTCCGATCCGGACGGCCGGCCGGTCTCCGCGGCCCCCGCACCGGGCACCCGGCCCGTGCGGTGGCCGGTCCGGTGGTGGCGCGCGGCCCGTTGGGGGGACGCCTACCGCCGGTGCGCCTACACCGCGGCGGTGCTCGCGGTGGCGCTGCTGGCCCTGATGGCGGTACGCCTGCCGTGGGCCGGTGACCTGGGCATCCACGCCGCCACCCTGGAACGCCTCCGGCACGACCTGGCCCACCCCGGCGATCCGCTCGTCGACGCCCCCGTGGACAGCCCCTACTACTCCCCGTGGATGGTCGCCCTCGCCCTGCTGGCCAAAGCCACCGGCCTGAGCACCTTCCACACCCTCCACCTGGCCGCCGTCGTGGACCTGGCCGTCCTGGTCACCGGCATCGCCCACTTCGCCCGCACCCTCTCCGCCCGACGCGGCACCGCACCCCTGGCCATCCTGTGCGTCATGCTGCTGTACGGCTGGGAACTGTTCACCTGGAGCGGCTTCCCGGGCTTCACCTCCCTCGCCCTGTGCCTGGCCTACCCCAGCACCCTCGGCCTGGGCATCGCCTGCCATCTGTGGGCCCTGACCCGCAAGGCCCTCATCCACCGGCGTGGCTGGGCCGCCTACCTCATCCTCGGCGCCCTCCTCGGTGTCCAGCTCCTCATCCACCAGTTCACCGGCCTCGTCACCGTCCTCGGCCTGATCGCCCTCCTCCTCGGCGCCCGCCCCTGGCCCGACCGCGCCACCTGGCTGCGCATCACCGCCGCGGCCGCCCTCGCCCTCGTCATCGTCTCCGTCTGGCCCTACTACTCCTTCTTCGCCCTGCTCGACGCCGGCGACCTGGACCCGACGCACCAGCCGCTCTACATCCACCTGGTGTCCCGGTTCTGCCTGCTGGCGCTCGGCGGGGCGGCGCTGCTGGTACGGCTGCGGCGGGACCGGCGCGACCCGCTGGTGATCTTCTTCGGACTCTCCGTGCTGGTGTACGCGATCGGCGGGGTGACCGGGCACTACTCGCTGGGCCGGATCCTGCCGGGGGTCTTCCTGCCGGCGCAGTTCGCGGTGGCCGTGGAGGCGGCCGGGGCCGGCGGACGGCTGACCCGGTGGATCTTCGCCCCGGTCACCGCCGCCGCCCTGCTCGTCGGCTGCTGGGCCCAGGCCGGGTCGCTCTCCTACGTCCTGCGCGGCGACGCCATCCCGCCGGTGATCAAGCACGCCCCGCGGCAGGGGCTGTGGGACGACTACGCGTGGGTGACCCGGTACGTCTCCTACGGCGACGTGGTGATGACCGAGGCGTTCCTGCCCAAGCGGCAGATCCCGGCCTACGGCCCGTACACCGTGGCCTCCGGCTACCCGGACTTCTTCCTGCCCGACCAGGGGCAGCGGCTGAAGGACGTCCACCGTTACTTCGCCGCGAAGACCCCGCGCGCGCAGCGGCTGGCGCTGCTGCGCAAGTACGACGTGCGGTGGGTGGTGCAGTACGCCTCCGACGGCGGGCTCGACCCGCACGACCCGGCGCTGCGCCAGGTGGCCATCGGGCCCGACGGCGAGCTGCTGCTGAAGGTGGTCCGCACCCGCTGACCGGGCGGGCGACGGCGAGGGCCCCGGTGGCGATGCCACCGGGGCCCTGTCACAACTGCCGTAGTGCGGCGGCTACTTGGCCAGTCCGCGCAGCAGGCCGCGGGCGCGGCGCAGACCGGGGCCGGCCACCTTGCGCAGCGCGGGCAGGTGCGGTTCGGCCTTGGCCAGCAGACCGGCGCGCTCCCAGCGGATCTGGAGGCGTCCGGCGCTGTGCCCCTCGGGCTCCACGGTGACCGTGTGCTCGGCCATGCCGCGGTGGTAGGCGATCTTCTTGCGCAGCGCCGGGAAGTCCAGCGGCGCCAGCAGCAGCCGGGTGTTGTGCTGCCGGTGCTGGGTGATGGCGAGCACCGGGTGGCGTACCCCGGCGAAGCCGTGCGGCGGCAGCGCGGCTTCGCCCAGGTCGATGGTGACCGACCCCTCGAACAGGCCGGGGCGCACCGGGTCGAGCCGGAAGGAGGTGCTCAGCCGCTTGCGTCCGGGGGCGACGTGCACGGTGGCCACCACCGGGCCCATCGGGAGCTGGTTGCCCGGGTCGTAGGTGCGCACGTCGAGGGTGATGCGGGAACCGGAGCCGGGGCTGACCCGGACGATCTCGTGGCGCAGCAGGGCGCTCTTGAAGGCCCGGTCGCGCAGGTCGAGGTCGCTGATCTCCAGCTCGCGGGCGGCGTCCGGGTCGGCCGGGACCACCGGGCCCCAGTAGACGCGGCCGGAGCCGTCCTCGGTGACCTCGCGCGGCGCGATGTTGCGTCCCAGGCCGCGGGCGGCGAGCTGGGCCTCCTCGTACCGTCCGCTGCGCACCAGCTGGATGACGACCCGCTGGTCGCGCGGGAGCCGTTCGAACGCCGAGGGGGCGAGGGTCTCCAGGTACGGGGAGATCTCCTCGTTGAACTGCTTGATCCACTCGTGGGTGCGGTACGGCAGGTCGCCGGTGTACATCCGCAGGTCGTGCTTGAGGAACTTGTAGTCCTTGTCGGCCTTGATCGCCTCGTTGCCGCTGGCCACCAGGAAGTCGTCGATGAGCCGGGCGACGTTGATCCGGTCGCGGACGTTCTCGATGCGGTGGCGCTGGTTGGAGATGGAGAGCGCGTCGGCGGCCTCGAAGGGCGAGATGTACCAGCGGTAGACCGGCTCCGGCAGCACGGTGAAGGCCCGCGCCAGGCAGTACGCCTGGGCCGAGAAGAGCTGGTCCTCGTAGTGGATGCCCTCGGGGAAGCGCAGGTCGTGCCGGTCGATGAACTCACGGCGGTACATCTTGTTGGTCGACAGGTGCTCGAAGAGCATGTCGGGGCTGGCGTGGATGCCGCGGACCGTCCGCTTGACGGCGAACAGGTGCGGGTGCCAGGAGGAGACCGCCCCGGTGTCGGTGCGTACCCGCTCGACGCCGCCCATGGCGAAGTCGACCTCGTCGTCGGACTCCAGCTCGGCGAGGAGGAGTTCGCAGGCGCGCTCGTGGAGTTCGTCGTCGCTGTCGAGGAACATCAGGTACGGCGCCTTGGCCAGGCCGATCGCCGCGTTGCGCGGGGCGCTGCACCCGCCGCTGTTCTGCGGCAGCCGGTGGTAGACGATCCGGTCGTCCTGCGCCGCCAGCGCCCGCGCCACCTCGGGGGTGTTGTCGGTGGAGTGGTCGTCGCTGATGATGATCTCGATGTCGCGCAGGCTCTGTCGGCGCAGCGACTCCACGGCGCGCGGCAGTCGATCGGCGTCGTTGTACACGATCACGGTGACCGTTACGGCGGGGGCCGTCGGGGCCATGGGTCGTCCTCCGGAGGAAACTGCTTGCGGGGCGGCGGGTTCGGTCGGCACGGCGGGGGTCATCCGGCCGGCGTCGGCACGGCGGCGGCCTGCTCCGGGGTGGGGGCCGGGGTGCGCTCGGCGAGCGGCACGACCGGCGGCACCCCGTGCTCCCCGAGGAAGACGTGGCGGACCACCCGCTCGGCGGCGCGGCCGTCGTCGAACTCGCAGAACTTGCGCCGGAACTCGGCCCGCTTGGCGGCGGCGGCCTCCCCGCGCCACTCGCCGGAACGGAAGATCCGCTCGACGTCCTCCTGGCTGCGGGCGACCGCCCCGGGGGACAGCTCGGTCAGGTCGAAGTAGACGCCGCGGGTGACCGAGTAGGTCTCCCAGTCGTCGGCGAAGACCACGACGGGCCGGTCGAGGTTGGCGTAGTCGAACATCACCGAGGAGTAGTCGGTGATCAACGCGTCGGAGGCGAGGGCGAGTTCCTCGACGGAGTCGTAGCGCGAGACGTCGATGATGACGCCGCGCCGGTGCAGCTCCTCCAGCGGGGACAGGCCGCGGTCGTAGAAGTAGTGGCCGCGCACCAGCAGCACGAAGTCGTCGCCGAGGGTCCTGGCCAGCCGCTCCAGGTCCAGCCGCGGGGTCCAGGTGGCCTCGTAGTCGCGGTGGGTGGGGGCGTACAGCAGCGCCTTCCGTCCCGGCGCGACACCGAGGCGCTCCCGGATCCGCCGCACGTCGGCGGCGGTCGCGGTGTAGTACGTGTCGTTGCGCGGGTAGCCGTAGTCGAGCGAGGTGAACGGCACCGGGTAGGCGCGCTCCCAGATCTCGGTGGAGTGGCGGTTGGCGGAGACCGAGTAGTCCCAGCGACCGCAGCGCTCCAGCAGCGCGTCGTAGTCCACGCCGCGGGAGGTTGCGGGGAACGGGATCTGGTCGATGCCCATCCGCTTCAGCGGCGTGCCGTGGTGGGTCTGCACATGGATCTGGCCGGGCCGCTTGATCACCGAGTCGGGGAAGTTGACGTTGTTGACCAGGTACTTGGCGCGGGCCATGACGCTCCAGTAGCGCCGGGTGCCGGGCACCACGTAGTCGATCCCGGCCGGCACCAGCGGCACGCCGGCCCGCCGGACCACCCACACCTGGCGGATGCCGGGGGCGAGTTCGGCGAGCTGGGCGGAGATCGCGGCCGGGCTGCAGGTGACACCGCGGTCCCAGTAGGCGGAGAAGACCGCGAGGTCCTCCTCGATCGGGTGGCGCAGTTGCTCGCGGTAGGCGCTCTCGGTGGCGTACTGGCCGGCCTTCTTCTTGGCCTTGACGGCGAGGCTGCGGACCGTGCGCCGCTTGCGGTTGGCGGTCTGCAGCGCCCGGTAGCCGACGTAGGAGCCGCGTTCCAGCATCGCGTGGCGGACGCCGTTGAGGTTGGAGGGGCGGGTGTAGTCGGCGGGCTTGTAGCGCAGGAAGTGCTCGGAGGCGCGGCGGAAGAACTCGGCCTGGTCGCGGTCGGCCATCCCCGGCAGGGTGAGCACCTTCAGGTAGCGGCGGATCATGCCGCTGAAGACCACCGCCCGGTGGGCCTTGCCGACGCCGCGGCGGTCCATCAGCGCCCACAACGCGTCGTACTGCGGGAACAGGTTGAACTGGCCCTCGGCGGCCTGCGGGGTGTCCGGCTCGCTGCGGCGCAGGCAGATCTGGTCGTGGGCGGCGATCCGGTCGGCGGCGAGCAGGCTGCCGAGGGCGGGCAGCACCTCGGCGTACTCGTCCTGGGTGAACAGCTCGCGGTGGGCGGCGAAGAAGTCGGCGCGCACCAGCCGGTTGGCCACGGTGGGCGTCAGGTGGAGGAGTTCGGGGTGGGCGGTGACGGAGAAGACCTCCCGGCCCGGCCCGGCGAACAGGCGGGCGTCACCGCTGGCGATGGCGGAGTTCGACCAGTGGGAGCGCACGTGGTCGAAGACGACGACGTCGGGGCGGCCGGTCTCGGTGACGCGCTCGGCGAGTGCTTCCAGAGCGCCCTCCACGAGCGCGTCGCGCCCGTCGACGAAGAGCAGGTAGTCGCCGTTGGCCAGCTCGGCCCCGGCCGCCCGGGCCGCGCCCGCGGGCAGCCGGCGCGGCAGGTGGACCACGGTCACCCTGGCGTCCCGCTCGTCGTACTCGTCGAAGAGCGCCCCGGTGGCATCGGTGGAACCGTTGTCCACGCCGATGACCTCCACCTCCCCGGCGGGCAGGCGGAGCGCGCTGTCCAGGCACTCGCGGAGGTAGCCCTGCGCGTCGAGGGCGGTGACGATGACGCTGAACGTGGTCATTGAGTGACGTTCCTGGGTGGGCGCGGCGCTTACGGGCGGTTACCGGCTCTGCGGCGGGGGTTACGGGTTCTGGGTCAATTTTTACGTGCGGAAATCCTACGGCAGTGCGTCCATCGGCCGTACATGTGTCTGTCCCGGCCGCCGGGCGGCCCAGCAACCATACGGGAGTCGGCGCGCCGGGTGCCCTCCGCGCCCGTCCGCCGGA
This sequence comes from Streptantibioticus cattleyicolor NRRL 8057 = DSM 46488, assembly GCF_000240165.1. Classification (NCBI taxonomy): domain Bacteria; kingdom Bacillati; phylum Actinomycetota; class Actinomycetes; order Kitasatosporales; family Streptomycetaceae; genus Streptantibioticus; species Streptantibioticus cattleyicolor. Next base: position 4,530,973 of record NC_017586.1, on the reverse strand, counting down.
CCCGGGGCCCGTCGCGGCGGGGGCTTAGGCTGTCGGGCATGACGTGGTTGATCACAGGCGGAGCAGGGTACATCGGGGCGCACGTGGTGCGGGCCATGGTGCGGGCCGGGGAACGGGTCGTGGTGCTGGACGACCTGTCGACCGGGATCCCGGAGCGGCTGCCGGAGGAGGTGCCGCTGGTGCGGGCCTCCGTCCTGGACCGCGCGGCCCTCGACCGCGCCTTCGCCGAGCACGAGGTGACCGGGGTGGTGCACCTGGCGGCCAAGAAGCAGGTGGGCGAGTCGGTCGAGCAGCCGCTGCGGTACTACCGGGAGAACGTGCACGGCCTCGAGGTGCTTCTGGGCGCCTGCGCGGACGCCGGTGTGCGCCGCTTCGTCTTCTCCTCCTCGGCGGCCGTCTACGGCATGCCGGACGTGGACCTGGTGACCGAGGACACCCCGTGCGTGCCGATCAACCCGTACGGCGAGACCAAGCTGGCCGGCGAGTGGCTGGTGCGGGCGGCCGGCCGGGCCCACGGTATGGGCACGGTGTGCCTGCGGTACTTCAACGTGGCCGGTGCCGCCGCCCCGGAGCTGGCCGACGTGGGCGTGTACAACCTGGTGCCGATGGTCTTCGAGCGGCTGGACGCGGGCGAGGCGCCGCTGGTCTTCGGCGACGACTACCCGACGCCGGACGGCACCTGCGTCCGTGACTTCATCCACGTCGAGGACATCGCCTCGGCCCACCTGGCGGCGGCCCGGCGGCTGGCCGACGGCGCCACCGGCGACCTGACGGTCAACATCGGCCGCGGTGAGGGCGTCTCGGTGCGGGAGATGGTGACCCGCATCGGCCGGGTCACCGGTCATGAGGACGTCGAGCCGCAGGTGCGGGAGCGCCGGGCGGGCGACCCGGCCCGGGTGGTGGCCTCCGCCGAGCGGATCGCCAAGGAGCTGGGCTGGTCGGCGCGGCACGAGGTGGACGAGATGATCGCCTCGGCGTGGGCCGGCTGGCGGCTGCGGAACGACGGCTGACCGGGCCCGGCCGGCTCAGCGGCGCCCGAGGCGGCGGCGGACGACCGACAGGGCGCCGCTGAGCCCGGGCGCCAGCCGCAGCGCGAGGGCGCCGTCGGCGGTGGCGTAGGGCTGGACGAGGAGCACGCCGCCGCGCCGGCTGGGCACCGCGGTCCGGCCGAGGGCGCCGGCCGCCTGGGTGGCGGTGTCGATCCGTTCCCCGCCGGCCAGGACGACGGTGGCCCGCAGGTCCCGTACCGCGAGTTCGCCGGTGGCCAACGGGGCGAGGTCGACGGGGAGTTCGGCGGTCCAGGCGTCCGGCCGCGCGGTGAGCGCGACGGTGGCGGTGCGCAGCGGGCGGCCGGTGGTCCGGTCGCACCAGCGCACCTCGATCTCCCGTGGCCCGGCCGCGGCGAGCCGCCCGTACAGGTCCGGCAGGCGCAGCCGGAGCCGGGCCCGCAGCGGTCCGGGGTCGAGCGCCGCCTCCACGGCCACCGGCAGTTCGCCGGCCGGCGCGGTCACCAGGTCGCCGAGTCCGGCCTGCGGCAGGTCGGCGCTCCACACCGGGGCGGCGTCGGCGCCGGTGGCGTAGGGCGGCAGCAGCCGGGGCGGGCGGGCGGCGAGCGCGGCCAGCCGGGGCAGGTCGCGCGGGGCCTCGGCGGCGAGCACCACCCGGGCCACCACGGCCGCCGGGGCCGGGGCCGCCGCGATGTCGCCGGCCTCGAAGGAGGCGAGGTACGCCCGGGTCAGCCGCCACCACTCGGCGCGGTACTGCGCGCTCCGGCCGCCGAGTTCGCGGACGTACATCCGCACGCTGCGGTCGAGGAAGCTCGCCCGGGCGGCGCGTACCAGGGCGGGCTCGCCGGCCTCGGTGTGCACGGCGACCACCTGGCTGTGGGCCTCGATGCGCGAGCGCCAGTTGTCGATGCCGGCCCGGTCCAGGGAGATGGACAGCCGCTTGGCGCCGCGGCGTACGTGCCAGACGTAGACCTGGTCGGGGACGAGCACCAGGCGCGGTGCGGCGGCCAGGACGCGGGCGGTGAAGACGAAGTCCTCGTAGACGAAGCGTCCGTCGGGGAAGGCGATGGCGTGGTCGCGCAGGAAGCCGGTGCGGTAGAGCTTGTTGACGCACAGGGTGTCGTCGGCGAGCCGCGGCCGGTCGGCGGGGCGGGCGACGACCTCGGTGCGCTCGTACAGCTCCGGGCGCCACGGGGTGTCGCGGCCCTCGGGGAGTTCGCGGCGGACGGCGAGCCCGGCGGCGACGTCGGCGCGGTGTTCGCGGGCGGCGGCCAGCAGCGCGTCGACGGCGCCGGGCGGCAGCACGTCGTCGCTGTCGAGGAACATCAGGTACGGGCCGCGGGCGGCGGCGATGCCGTCGTTGCGCGGGGTGCCGCAGCCGCCGCTGTTGGAGGTGCGGCGCAGCACGCGCAGCCGGGGTTCGTCCGCCGCGAGGGCGTCGAGCAGGTCGCCGGTGCCGTCGGCGGAGCAGTCGTCCACCGCGAGGACCTCGGCGACGGCGGGGCCCTGGGCGAGCGCGGAGCGGACCGCGTCGGCGATGTGCGAGGCGTCGTTGTAGCCGATCACGACGACGGTGACGGCACTGTGCTGCTCGGCGTTCACCACCGGAACACTAGCGGGTCACCACAGCGCGGTGGGCATCGCGTCCCCGCACGGGACGCGATGCCCACCGCTGCCCGGCGGCTCCCGGACGCGTGTGGGTCAGCCCTCGTGGAACATGTGCAGTCCGGGCACGGTGAGCGTGCCGCCGAACTGGCCGGCCTGGGTCACCGTGACGTTGGTGAAGAAGGCGGCCGGAATGTCGATCGGCGGCGGGCTCTTGGGGCTGAAGGTGACCGGGATGAGCCCGAAGAGGTTGCCCTTCAGCTCCTCGGTGTACATGGTCACGGTGCCGTTGCGGATGGTGGAGGTGGTGCCGGGCCCCGCCTGGACGTGGTACTTCAAGCCGCCCGGGCCCACGGTGATCTGGTGCAGGTTCTTGATGTCCACGCTGGTCGCGGTGAACTTCAGCACCGGCTTGACGGTGTGGTCCTCGGTCTCCACCTTCACGATGCCCGCGTAGTGCAGGCCGAGCAGCGTGAGCATGTCGGTGTTGAGGATCCACGGCTGGTTGGGCAGCAGCGACGGGGTGTGTTCCACGTCGGCCCCGGCGAGCGCCTTGGCGTCGTAGGTGGGACACGGGAACGCCTGGCCCTCGGTGGGCGTGGGCGCGGCGGAGACGGACGGCGAGGGGGTGGCCCCGGGCGTCGCCTTGCCGGCGTCGTCCTTGGCGCCCGCGCCGCCGGCGGCGTCGCCGAGACCCTTCGCCACCTTGCCGACGGTCTGCCCGACCGGGTCGTGCGTGGTGGTGCCGCCGCCGTTTCCGTTGCCGTCGCTCGCGGAGGGCGAGGCGCTGGGGGACGGGGAGGTGCTGGGCGCCGTTCCGCCGGAGCCGGACCCGGGTCCCGCGCCGCCGCCGGAGTGGCCGCCGCCCAGCAGTCCGCCGAGCAGTCCGCCCACCGCGTCGCCGAGACCCAGTGGATCGAGCGGGTTGTGCGTCTTGGTGGCCGAGGGCGACGGTGACGGCACGGTGACGGACCGGGGGGCCTGGTCGGGCGTGGTGGCGGGGTTGGTGCCGTGGGCGTTGCCGGTGGTCTTGTCGGTACCGCCACTCTTGTCGGTGCCCGAAGGGGCGTCCGGTGTCGGGGTCCTGTCCGCCGAGGCGGAGGGTGACGGGGACGGCGAGGCCGAGGTGGACGGCGACGGCGACGCCGACGTGCTCGCGGACGGGGACGGGGACGGGCTCTCCGACTGGCTGACGCAGTGGTCGCCCTTGAACGGGTTCTTGGGCAACTCGTCGGCCTGGGCCAGGCGCGGGGTGAACCCCATCCCCATCAGCACCGCGGTCGGCATCGCGGCCAGCGCGATCGCCTTGCCCGCGGGGACGTGGACACGGGTGAGGAACGACTTGCGGGGCGCCGCGTGGCGCGGCTTCGTGCTGGCCCGGTCCGACGGCTCCTCGGACCGCGGCTCGGGGCGGCCCCCGTCATCCCGCATGGCGTCCCCCGTCCCCGGCTCCGTTCTCCGGCCCGGCCGTCACCGGCTCGCCCTCCGGCGCCACGGCGGCCCGGCCCTTCGGCGGACCCGGCGCCCAGGCGACCGACAGCCCGCCGCCGATCAGCGCGAAGAGGTAACCGGCGAGGAATCCGCCGAAGTTGGAGACGACCAGCGACACCAGCGCGAGCATGATGGTGGCGACCCCGGCGAAGACCCTGGCCACTGGCTGGAACCACATGGTCAGCCCGAGCACCACCAGCAGCACGCCGATGATCAGCGAGCCCGCCCCCGCGGTGGTGGCCATCCGGATGGTCAACTGCCCGAGGGTGAGGTTGGCATAGGGGAAGTACATGATCGGCAGCCCGCCCAGCAGCGTCAGCAGTCCCGCCCAGAACGGGCGGTTTCCACGCCACGTACGGAAGGACCGACGCCAACTGCCGAATCGATGACGCGCTACAGGCGACTCGGCGCTCATTGAAAACAGCTCCCTGCGACCGACGGGGATCGGTGGTTCGGTGTCGGAAGGACAGGTGAGGGACGACGGCGCGTCCCTCACCCGGCCGTCCTGGTACGGCGTGTCAGGACGCGGGGCACTGGCCGTCGGCACCCTTGCTGACGTGCATGCCGAGGTGGCTCAGCTCGAAGGTGCCCGCGTTGGTGGCCCAGGCGGTCTGGTGGACCCCGGTCAGCACGGCTTCATCGGCTTCCTGGGCGAAACCACCCTTGTCGGCCATCTCGTACTTGCTGCCCTTGTTCATGCCCGGGCCCTTGGTCTGGTCGCCCGCCGCCACACCGATGTTGATGTTGCTGAACGTGGCGCTCTTGGTCTTGAGGTCGTCCAGGTCGATATAGAGGTTCTTGGCCTGGACGGCCTTACCGGCGTCACCGGCCGTCAGCTTCATCGTCACCGGACCGACCACCGGGACGTCGAAGCTGACCGACTGGCACAGGTTGGTGATGGTCGCGTGGTTGAACGCCGAGATGGCGACAGCCTTCTCGTCCCCACCGTGCTGGGTGTCCACTGCCCCGTACTGCAAGAACCCGTACCCGTGCAGCTCATCGGCCGACACCCGGAACTGCTGTCCCGACACACTGAACGACGCCGCCAGCGCGCCTTGTGCCATCGCCACGCCTATCGCCGCGGTCGCCGCGACGCTGGGCACCATGACGACGGCGAACCTCTTCCATCTGGTTCCGCCACGAGTCGCCTTGGACTCCATGACCTTCCTCCTTCTCGGACGTACATCTCGGGTCCGGACGTCGGGTCCGGCCTGGGATGGGAGAAGTGCTACGTCCTCGGGGAGGGGAGCGCCGTCGACGGCGGCCGTCGTGGGAAGGCGGACGGCCCAGTCCGTAGCACCGGCGATCACCCCCGAGCGACAACCACTGGCCACGCTCTCGCGCAACCTGCTGGACAGGCCCTGCCGAATGGGGGCAGGTACCCCCCTGTCCAAGGACGGCGGCGGTAGCCGCGCGTCCTGCTCGGTGGGGAACCCATCGCGGTGGCGCCGACCGGTTGCCGGGCTGCCTGAATGGACCGAGCTTGGCCGATCGTGGTCCATTCGGGGCCGGGGCACAAGGGGTTCGTTACCAGTGAGTAACGGCGAAGTGTCCGGGGTGCGGGCGCGGCGTCAGGGCGCCGCGACGCACGGTGTTCACCGGACGGCCGGAATTCTCCGGACATGCCATAGGAAAAGCGTACGGATGCCCTTGATCGACTTACTTGCGGTAACGGCGGCAGCCCCCTCATCACGATTACGTAAAGAGCTGCCGCCGTGTCGCTAAATCATCAAGTGCCGTGTACGGGGCGTGACGCCCGGGCCCCCGGCTCCGTACCGGAACCGAGGGCGGGACGGGTCAGAAGAGCACCCGCGCGAGGGCGGTACGGGCCGAGACCACGCGGGGGTCCTCGGCGCCGACCACCTCGAACAGTTCGAGCAGCCGGACCCGGGCGCGTTCCCGGTCGTCACCCGCCGTGCGCTTGACGGTGTCCACCAGCCGTCCGAACGCGTCCTCGACATGGCCGCCCGCCAGGTCGAGATCGGCCACCTTCAACTGGGCCTCCACGTCGGCCGGCTGCTCGGCCGCCGCCTTGCGGACGAGCTGGTGGTCGCCGAGGTCCTGGACCCGCTTGAGCAGTTCGGCGTGGGCCAGCGCCAGCTTGGCCTCGGTGTTGCCCGGGTCGTCGGAGAGGACGTTCTGGTACGCCTGGATCGCGCCGGCCAGGTCGCCGGCGTCGAGCGCCTGGTGGCCGGCGGCGAGCGCCGGGTCCATCGGCGGCTCGGGGACCTCGGCCGGGGCGGCGCCCGGCTCGGCGGTCAGGCCGGTGATGCCGAACTGCTGCTCGGCGACGGCGATCAGCTGGTCGAAGACCTGGCGTGCCTGGGCCTCCGGCACCGCGCCCTGGAAGAGCGGCATCGCCTGGCCGCCGAGCACCGCGAAGACCGCGGGGATGCCCTGGACGCCGAACTGCTGGAAGAGCAACTGGTTGGCGTCGACGTCGATCTTGGCGAGCAGGATCCGGCCCGCGTACTCCTCGGTGAGCCGTTCCAGCACCGGGCTCAGCTGCTTGCAGGGCTGGCACCACTCGGCCCAGAAGTCGATGACGACCGGGACCTCGGCGGAGCGCTGGAGCACCTCCCGCTCGAAGGTCTCCTCGGTGACGTCGATCACCAGGCCGACGGGGGCGGGGGCGCCGCCCCGCGCGGCCTGTTCGCGGCGCGCCTGCTCGGCCTTCTGCTTGGCCTCACCGGCCGCCTTCACCGCGGCGAGGTCGACCACGCCGCTCATGGACATGTTCCGTGGCTGCATGGGTCAATCCTCCCCCCTCGTCGGCCCAACCATGAACAGCCCCTCGATACCGCGCCGGAACGCGGGATGTCCGGATACGCCTGTCTGCCGTTGTCCGGCGGGTCCCCACCCGCCGCGCGGTGTCCCCGCCGCGCTCGTGGTCGCCGCTCCGGTGCGCCTGGGCGGTGCCGCCGGATGCGTTTCGCTACGAGCTGTAGCGTAACTCCGTCGCCCCCCGTCCTGACAACCGGCAGCCGTTACGGCGACGTTACGGCGGCGTGATCTCGCTCACGCGTTACCGGGCGGTAGGGTTCCGGGGGCAGGGACACGGGCGCAGCCCGCGCGGAACGTCGAGCGGATGGGGCCGATCCTCGTGACCAGAACCGGACGCCCGCGCAGCGCCGACGCCGACCGGGCCATCCTGGCGGCGACCCGGCAGGCCCTGGTGGAGCTGGGCTGGGGAAAGCTGACCATGGGCGACGTCGCCGCCCGCGCCGGGGTCGCCAAGACCACCCTCTACCGGCGCTGGGCCAACAAGAACGAACTCGTGGTGGACGCGGTCGCCGCGCTCTTCGACGAGCTGCGGCTGCCCGACCGGGGGAGCCTCGCCGCCGACGTCGAGGGCGTGGTCCTGCAATTCGGCGAGCTGCTGGAACGTCCCGAGACCAAGACCGCCCTGATGGCCGTGGTCGCCGAGTCCACCCACGACCCGGGGCTGCGCTCCCGTATCCGGCACGCCATCGTGGACCGGCAGAAGCGCCTGGTGGAAACGGGCCGGCGGCGCGCCCAGAGCCGTGGCGAACTCCCCGACGACACCGGCGACCCGGCCTCGGCCACCCGCAACGCCGACCTCATCTTCGACGTCATCGCCGGCACCGTCGTCCACCGCATCCTGGTCAGCGGCGAACCCGTCGACCCCTCCTGGGCCCACGCCTTCACCGCCCTCCTGGTAGGCGGCCTCCCCGCCGCGATGACCCACGCCTGACCCGGGGGCGCCGGGGTCAGGGGTGAGGGGGCGGGGTCAGAAGCGGGCGGGCTCGGTGTAGCCGCCCCACTCGTCGCGCAGGACGCCGCAGATCTCGCCGAGGGTGGCCTCGGCGCGCACCGCGTCGAGCATCGGCTCGACCATGTTGCCGCCGTCGCGGGCGGCGGCCAGCATCGCGTCGAGCGCCCGGCGCACCGCCGCGTCGTCCCGGGCCGCCTTGCGTTCGGCCAGCGCGCGCACCTGCTCGCGTTCCACCTCGTGGGAGACCCGCAGGATCTCCAGGTCGCCGGTGACCGAGCCGGTGTGGCAGTTGACGCCGACCACCCGCTTGTCGCCCTTCTCCAGCGCCTGCTGGTACTGGAACGCGGACTCGGCGATCTCGCCGGTGAACCAGCCGTCCTCGATGCCGCGCAGGATGCCGGAGGTCATCGGGCCGATCGGGTGCTCACCGCTGGGCACCGCCTTGGCGGCCATCTCCTTGATCCTGTCGAAGATCTGCTCCGCCTCGGCCTCGATGCGGTCGGTGAGCGCCTCGACGTACCAGGAACCGCCCAGCGGGTCGGCCACGTTGGCGACGCCGGTCTCCTCCATCAGCACCTGCTGGGTGCGCAGGGCGATCTCGGCGGCCTGCTCGCTGGGGAGGGCGAGCGTCTCGTCGAGGGCGTTGGTGTGCAGCGAGTTGGTGCCGCCGAGCACGGCGGCCAGCGCCTCCACCGCGGTGCGCACCACGTTGTTGTACGGCTGCTGCGCGGTGAGCGAGACCCCGGCGGTCTGGGTGTGGAAGCGCAGCCACTGCGCCTTCTCGGAGGTGGCGCCGTACACGTCACGCAGCCAGCGCGCCCAGATCCGGCGGGCGGCGCGGAACTTGGCGATCTCCTCGAAGAAGTCGACGTGCGCGTCGAAGAAGAACGACAGCCCGGGCGCGAAGGTGTTGACGTCCAGCCCGCGGGAGAGGCCCAGCTCCACGTAGCCGAACCCGTCGGCCAGGGTGTAGGCCAGCTCCTGCGCCGCCGTCGCCCCGGCCTCGCGGATGTGGTAGCCGGAGACGGAGAGCGGCTTGTAGGCGGGGATGCGGCGGGCGCAGTGCTCCATCAGGTCGCCGATGAGCCGCAGGTGCGGTTCGGGGGCGAAGAGCCATTCCTTCTGCGCGATGTATTCCTTGAAAATGTCGGTCTGGAGCGTGCCGTTGAGGATGCCGGGGTCGACGCCCTGGCGTTCGGCGGCCACCAGGTACATGCAGAAGACCGGCACGGCGGGGCCGGAGATCGTCATCGAGGTGGTGACCTCGCCCAGCGGGATGTCCCGGAAGAGGACCTCCATGTCGGCCGCGGAGTCGATGGCCACCCCGCAGTGGCCGACCTCGCCCAGCGAGCGGGGGTCGTCGGAGTCGCGGCCCATCAGGGTGGGCATGTCGAACGCCACCGAGAGGCCGCCGCCGCCGGCGCCCAGGATCATCTTGTAGCGCTCGTTGGTCTGCTCGGCGTTGCCGAACCCGGCGAACTGCCGGATGGTCCAGGCCCGGCCGCGGTATCCGGTGGGGTGGAGCCCGCGGGTGAAGGGGAACTCGCCGGGCCAGCCGATCCGCTCGAAGCCGGGCAGTTCGGTGCCGGGCGGCGGGCCGTAGACCGGCTCCACCGGCTCCCCGGAGAGTGTGGTGCGGTTCCAGTCGCGTGGCGGTCGCCCCCCGGTGGCCGCGGCGGCGTCGCGCTTGCGTGCCGTGTCGTAGCGGGCCTGCCAGCGTCGGCGGCCGTCCTCAATGGCTTCGGCGTCCATGACACAAATTTACTTGGACGTCCTAGTAATTGTCGAACGGTGCGCCCGCGGGCGAGCGCGGAAGACGCCCCGCCGCGGGCGTGGACCCGTCCTGACCTGCGAGAGGTCAGGCGCCGACCGGCTCCGCGGAACCCTGGACCAGCGGGGCCAGTTCCCGGGTGAGCCGGCGCTCGACGAAGAACGCGGCCGTGGGGATCGTCCCGGCCAGCAGCACCCACAGCAGCCTGCCGACCGGGATCTTGGCCTTGCTGCCCAGGTCGAAGGCGAAGATCAGGTAGATCACGAAGAGCCAGCCGTGCGCGATGCCCACCACGGTGACGAACGCGGTCGCCCCGCCGATGTCCAGCAGGTACTTCGCGATGCAGCCGAGGGTCAGCGCGATGAGCAGGACACCGGTGACATAAGCCATCACTCGGTAGCGGGTCAGGACAGACTGTTTCATGGCATACGAGCGTACGCGGGGCCCGGGCCGATCTTGTGGCCAGCCCTCCCGCGGCGCGGTGCCCGGCCGGGGCCGGAAACGGCCCGTGGCGCCGCCGTCACTCCTCGGTGAAGTCGCCCGCGGCTATCCGCAGCGGACGCAGCAGCGCGAAGATCTCGGCGCACTCGTCGTCGTCGTAGACGCCGAGGCCGAAGTCGACGGCCATCAGGTCGCGGGTGGCCGCCTCGACCACCTCGCGGCCCTTGTCGGTGATGGAGGCGAGGGTGCCGCGGCCGTCGTTGGGGTTGGGGCGCTTGTCGACCAGGCCGGAACGGACCAGCCGGTCCACCGTGTTGGTCACCGAGGTCGGGTGCACCATCAACCGCTCGCCGATCTTGGACATCGGCAGCTCACCGGCCTTGCTGAAGGTGAGCAGCACCAGCGCCTCGTACCGGGCGAAGGTCAGTCCGTACGGCTTGACCACCGCGTCGACCTGGCCGAGCAGGATCTGCTGGGCGCGCATGATCGAGGTGATGGCGGCCATCGAGGGGACGGCGCCCCAGCGCCGCTTCCACAGATCGTCGGCGCGGGCGATGGGGTCGAAGGTCAGACTCAACGGCTTCGGCACGCTCCGAGCCTACCCGGCGGTCACATGCTGGGCGCGGGTGTCTCGGAGTACGGGCGCGGACCGGTCCGGCACCGGGCGCCCCGGCGTACGCGGGCGTATCGGCCGCGTCGCACGCCGGGGGCCGCGGCTTCCGGGGTCGCCCGGGTTCCGCTCAGGTGCCCAGGTGGCGTTCGACCGTGGCGACCTTCGCGGTCAGCCCGTCGGTGACGCCCGGCCGGATGTCGGCCTTGAGGACGAGCGAGACCCGCGGGGCCCGCGCCTCCACGGCGGCCACGGCGCGCCTGACCACCGCCATGACCTCGTCCCACTCCCCCTCGACGGAGGTGAACATCGCGTCGGTGCGGTTGGGCAGCCCGGACTCGCGGACCACCCGTACCGCCTCGGCCACGTACTCGCCGACGTCCTCGCCGACGCCGAGCGGGGTGACGGAGAAGGCGACGATCACGCGTTGACCACCCCTTCGCGGCGGGCCCGGGCGGCGATGGCCCCGGCCTCCTCCTCGCGCCGGATCTTCCGGTCGCCGAAGAAGCCGCCGGTGGGCAGCACCGAGAACACGAAGAAGAGCACCACCCGGCCCAGCGGCCACTTGGCCTTGGACCACACGTCGGCCAGGAAGAGCAGGTAGAGGATGAAGAGGACGCCGTGGATCATGCCCAGCGGCATCACCAGGTTGATGTCGGTCAGCCGGCTCAGCAGGGTGCCGAAGATCAGCAGCGCGAGGAAGGAGACGGCCTCGGCGATCGAGACGATGCGCAGTCGGCGCAGGGCGGCGGCGGTCTTGACGTCCACGAGGTACCTCGTCGGGATCGGGATCGATCTTGTGAAGGGGTGCACAAGCTCCCCCATTGTCGCAGTACGGCACCGGTTCCCCCGCCCGGGGTCGGGTGTCGGTGACGGCCACTAGCATCGTTACCGCATGTGACCGACGGCCCTCGGGGGACGCCATGAAGCTGGACTGGAACCGACGCACCTGCGCCCGGCGCGGACACGTCACCTACGCCCCTGACGAGGCGCACCTGCGGGAACGGCTGCACGCCGTCACCGGGCTCGGGGACGCCTGGCGGTGCCTGCGCTGCGGGGACTTCACCGTCGGCGCGCCGCACGGTACGGGGCCGGCCGACCGGGCTCCGGTGGTGCCGCGCGGGCGGGCGCTGCGCGATCTGCTGATCCTGCGCTTCCTCGCCGTGGAGCGGGTGGTGCGCGGCCTGTTCATCGTGCTGGCGGCGGTGGCGGTGTGGAAGTTCAGCAACTCCCGGACGGCGGTACGCCAGTTCTTCGAGCAGAACCTGACGGTCTTCCGCCCGGTGGCCGCCCACTTCCACTACGACCTCGACCACTCCCCCGTGGTCGACACCATCCGCAAGACCTTCGACTACAAGCACTCCACCCTGCTCGTGGTGGCCGCGGCGCTGCTGGCCTACGCGCTGATCGAGATCGTCGAGGGGGCGGGCCTGTGGTTCGCCAGGCGCTGGGCCGAATACCTGACGGTGGTCGCCACCGCGGCCTTCCTGCCGCTGGAGGTCTACGAGCTGACCGAGAAGGTCAGCGGGCTGAAGATCGCCACCTTGGCGCTGAACGTCCTCGCGGTGCTCTACATCCTGCTCGCCAAGCGGCTGTTCGGGCTGCGCGGCGGGGCCCGGGCCTTCGAGGCGGAACGCCGGGGCGACTCCCTGCTGGAGGTGGAGACGGCGGCCGGCGCCGGGGCCGGGGCCAGGGCCGCGTTCTGATGGCCCGCTTCCGCCTGGAGGGCAGCCGGGTGCTCGCGGTCGACCTGGACGGCGACTCGGTCAAGGCACGCAACGGCGCCATGGTGGCGTACGAAGGCACCATGACCTTCAAGCGGCTCACCGGCGGCGGCGACGGCCTGCGGGGCGTGGTCACCCGGCGGGTGACCGGCGAGTCCATGACCGTGATGGCGGTCAAGGGCCACGGCACCTGCTGGTTCGCCGACCGCGCCGCCGAGATCACGGTGGTCCGGCTCACCGGGGAGAAGCTCCACGTGGAGGCGGACAACCTGCTGTGCGCGCAGGCCGGGCTGCGCACCGGTACGACGTTCACCGGCGTGCGCGGGGCGAGCCGGGGCCAGGGGCTCTTCACCACCACCATCGAGGGCCACGGCCACGCGGCGCTCACCAGCGACGGCCCGGCGATCGCGCTACGGGTCACCCCGGACTCCCCGCTGACCGTCGACCCGGGCGCCTACGTCGCCCACACCGGCCGGCTACGGCAGCACTTCCAGAGCGGGGTCAACTGGCGCACCTTCGTCGGCGAGGGCTCCGGCGAGTCGTTCCAACTGCGCTTCGAGGGCGAGGGAGTGGTGTACGTGCAGCCCGGCGAGCGGGAGACTCCGGCGGGGCAGCTGTGAGCGGGCGGAGAAGCGAACGGGGAGTGGCTGTGAGCGACGCACGGACGCGCGAACGGGGAGTGGCGTGACCGCGTTCACCCGGCTCACCGCCAAGATGGTGCGGGCCGAAGTCGGGCCCGGGGAGCGGCTGTTCACGCTGCGGGGCGCCATGCTGGGGTACACCGGTGAGGTCACGTTCACCCCGAGCCTCACCCGGGGCCAGGGCGGGGTGGGGTCGATGCTCGGCCGGCGGATCGCCGGCGAGGACATCCCGCTGATGACGGTGGAGACCGCCGAGGGGGCGCCGGGCGGCACGGTCTTCCTCGGCCACGGCGGACACCACGTGCACGTGGTCACCCTCACCGGGGACACGTTGCACGTCGAGGCCGACCGGCTGCTCGCCTTCGAGGGGACGCTGCGCCAGGGCACCGAGTTCCTCGGGTCGCGCGGCGGCGTCCTGGGCGTACTGCGCGGCCAGGTCACCGGTGAGGGGCTGTTCACCACCACCCTGGCCGGCCACGGCTCCGCCGCCGTCCTCGCCCACGGCGGCCTCCTCGAACTGCCGCTGGACCCCTCCCGTACCGTCCACGTCGACCCCCGCGCCTACGTCGGCCACCGTGGCGACCTGCGCAACCGCCTGACCACCGCGATCGGCTGGCGGGAACTGGTCGGCCGCGGCTCCGGCGAGGCGTTCCAGCTCGAACTGTCGGGCAGCGGGACGGTGTTCGTGCAGGCGTCGGAGGAGGCGTTGTGAGTCCGGTGATCCACGACGTCCACTCGCTGCCCCGCGACGACAACGTCAACCCCTACGCGTTCAGCGTGGCGTTGGACGGCGAATGGTTCCTCCAGAAGGGGCGGATGATCGCGTACTACGGGCGGATCGGGTTCCACGGGGTGGGCCACGGTCCGCTGGACCATCTGGTGGCCGCGTGCTTCCATTCGCCGCTGCACGCCGGTGAGTGGGTGGTGGCGCGCGGGCGGGGGCGGATGCTCCTGGCCCATCGGGCGTTCGACGTCAATTCCTACGACCTGGACGACGGCAACCTCACCATCCGTTCCGGAAATCTGCTCGCCTTTCAGCCAGGTCTGGCGCTGAAACAGTCGGTGGTGCCGGGCTTTCTCACGCTCGTCGGCACCGGCCGGTTCGTCGCCGCCTCCAACGGCCCGGTGGTCTTCGTCGCCCCTCCGGTACGGGTGGATCCGCGGCGGTTGTGGGGTGGGCGGACTGTCCGACCCCTTGCCACCACTACGACCACGCTTATCTGCGCGGCGTGCTCGGCGGCGTCCGTATGCTGACCGGATTCGGCGGAACCTCCGGTGAGGAACACCAGTTGGAGTTCACCGGCGCCGGGCAAGTGCTGCTTCAGTCGAGCGAAAAGCTCCTGCCGGAGCAGGAGACCGGCACCGTCCCGGACGGGCCCGGGGTGCCCGGTGCGCGGCCCGGCTCGGAAGGAGCCGCTGGTACGGGGCTTTTTGGCCAGCTGGGCGAGGTGGAGCGCCGCTTCGGACGGTGAGGGGTAGCCTGCGGAGTGTCATCTCGAACAGATGTCGGCACGATCGTTCCGCACTTGATTAAACATTCAACTTCATTGGATAGACTGGACGTCATGGAGACCGAGAACGGCGCTCGCTGGCTCACCGACGCGGAACAGCACGCCTGGCGCACCCATCTGGACGTGTCGCGGCTGCTGGCCTATCAGCTCGAAAGAGACCTCCAGCCCTTCGGCCTGACCCTCAATGACTACGAAATCCTGGTCAATCTCTCGGAAGCCGACGACCGCCGGATGAGAATGACCGATCTGGCCCGCGCCACACTCCAGTCCAAGAGCCGGCTGTCCCACCAGATCACCCGCATGGAGAACGCCGACCTGGTGCGCCGGGAAAACTGCGTCTCCGACCGGCGCGGGCTTTGGGCGGTGCTCACCGAACACGGCTGGGAAACCATGGAACGGGTGGCCCCGCACCATGTCGCCTCGGTGCGCAAGCATTTCATCGACCGCATCGAACCGGACGACCTCGACGCCCTCGACCGCGCGCTGGCCCCGGTCGCCGGACACCTGCGCGCGGTCCGCGGCCGGCTCTGAGGATCGAGGCGGCCGGGCGGCGGGCCGGTCCGGCGGACGGACCGGCCCGCCCGGCTCAGCCGCCGTTCTCGGTCAGCCCGGCGATCAGCTCGTCGGCCGCCGCGTACGGGTCCAGCGTCCCGCGCACCACCCGCTCGGCGAGGGCGTCGAGCCGCTGGTCCGCCGGGAGGTCGCCGATCCGTTCACGCAACGCGGTGACGGCGATGTTCTCCACCTCCAGGGCGGCCCGGCGGCGGCGCCGGGCGTCGAGCACGCCGTGCTCCTCCATCCAGGCCCGGTGCTTCTCCAGCGCCTCGACCACCTCGTCGACGCCCTCCGCGCGGGCCGCCACCGTCTTGACGATCGGCGGGCGCCAGTCGCCCGGCTTGCGCCCCTCCCCCAGGCCCAGCATGTGGTTGAGCTCACGGGCGGTGGCGTCGGCGCCGTCCCGGTCGGCCTTGTTGACCACGTAGACGTCGCCGATCTCCAGGATCCCGGCCTTGGCGGCCTGGATCCCGTCGCCCATGCCGGGGGCGAGCAGCACCACGCTGGTGTCGGCCTGCGCGGCGATCTCCACCTCGGACTGGCCGACGCCGACCGTCTCCACCAGGATCACCTCGCACCCGGCCGCGTCCAGCACCCGGATCGCCTGCGGCGCCGCCCACGCCAGCCCGCCGAGGTGGCCGCGGGTGGCCATGGAGCGGATGTAGACCCCGGGGTCGGAGGCGTGCTCGCCCATCCGCACCCGGTCTCCGAGGAGCGCCCCGCCGGAGAACGGCGAGGAGGGGTCGACGGCGAGCACCCCGACCCGCTTGCCGCGCTTGCGGTACGCGGTCACCAGCGCCGAGGTCGAGGTCGACTTGCCGACCCCGGGGGCACCGGTGAGCCCGACCACGTACGCCCCGCCGGTGAGCGGGGCGAGCGCGGCCATCACCTCGCGCAGCTGCCCGGAGGCCCCCTCGACCAGCGAGATCAGGCGGGCGACCGCCCTGGGCCGGCCCTGCCGCGCCTGTGCCACCAGTTCCTGGACGTCCACCGCCATGCGTGCTGCGCTCCTCGTCGTCGTGCGTATCCGTCGGTACGGGTGCGGATCAGGCGCCGGGCACCCGGATGATCAGGGCGTCGCCCTGGCCGCCGCCACCGCACAGCGCCGCCGCCCCGACCCCGCCGCCGCGCCGCTTCAGCTCCAGCGCCAGGTGGAGCACGAGGCGGGCGCCGGACATGCCGATCGGGTGGCCGAGGGCGATGGCACCGCCGTTGACGTTCACCTTTTCCGGGGATACCCCAAGGTCCTTCATTGACTGCACGGCGACCGCCGCGAACGCCTCGTTGATCTCGATCAGGTCCAGGTCGTCCACGGTGAGCCCGGCCTTGCCCAGCGCGTGCCGGATGGCGTTGGACGGCTGGGACTGCAACGAGTTGTCGGGGCCGGCCACGTTGCCGTGCGCGCCGATCTCGGCGAGCCACTCCAGGCCCAGCTCCTCGGCCTTCGCCTTGCTCATCACCACCACGGCGGCGGCGCCGTCGGAGATCTGCGAGGACGAGCCCGCGGTGATCGTGCCGTCCTTGGTGAACGCCGGGCGCAGCTTGGCCAGCGACTCCACCGTGGTCTCCGCGCGGATCCCCTCGTCCTTGGCGAAGACCACCGGCTCGCCCTTGCGCTGCGGGCCCCGTTGATTCGGATAAATGGCCACCGGCGTGATCTCCGCCTCGAACAGGCCGTTCTTCTGCGCGGCGGCGGCCCGCTGGTGGGACAGGGCGGCGATCTCGTCCTGCTCGGCGCGGCCGATGCCGAGGCGGGTGTTGTGCTTCTCGGTGGACTCGCCCATGGCGATCTTCTCGAAGGCGTCGGTGAGGCCGTCGTACGCCATCGCGTCGAGCATCTCCACGGCGCCGTACTTGAAGCCCTCGCGCGACCTGGGCAGCAGGTGCGGGGCGTTGGTCATGGACTCCTGGCCGCCGGCCACCACCACGTCGAACTCGCCGGCCCGGACGAGCTGGTCGGCCAGGGCGATGGCGTCGAGGCCGGAGAGGCAGACCTTGTTGACGGTGAGCGCCGGCACGTTCATCGGGATGCCGGCCTTCACGGCGGCCTGCCGCGCCGGGATCTGGCCGGCGCCGGCCTGGAGCACCTGGCCCATGATCACGTACTGCACCTGGTCGCCGGCGATCCCCGCGCGGTCCAGGGCGGCCTTGATGGCGATGCCGCCGAGTTCGGCGCCGGAGAAGCTGCGCAGGCTGCCCAGCAGGCGCCCCATGGGCGTACGGGCACCTGCGACGATCACGGAGGAACGTGCCTGGCTGGTCATGCGCGGCCCCTTTGCGGAAGGGAGTTAACGAGGGTTAAGGGCCAATGTACTGACGGGTATCCCCGGCGGTCACCGGCCCGGCGGTGTGACGGCGCGCACGTTGCGTGACCATGCGTGCGAGGGGTGCACTGGATCCATGCTGACCCGCATCGACCACATCGGCATCGCCTGCTTCGACCTGGACGCGACGGTCGACTTCTATCGAACGACGTACGGGTTCGAGGTGTTCCACACCGAGGTCAACGAGGAGCAGGGCGTCCGGGAGGCCATGCTCAAGATCAACGAGACCTCCGACGGCGGCGCCTCCTACCTCCAGCTGCTCCAGCCGGTCCGGGAGGACTCCACGGTCGCCAAGTGGCTGGCCAAGAACGGCGAAGGGGTCCACCACATCGCCTTCGGCACCGCCGACGTCGACGCCGACGCCGCCGCCATCCGCGACAAGGGCGTCCGCGTCCT
Source organism: Streptantibioticus cattleyicolor NRRL 8057 = DSM 46488 (assembly GCF_000240165.1). Lineage (NCBI taxonomy): Bacteria > Bacillati > Actinomycetota > Actinomycetes > Kitasatosporales > Streptomycetaceae > Streptantibioticus > Streptantibioticus cattleyicolor. Next base: position 4,513,161 of record NC_017586.1, on the reverse strand, counting down.
GTACGACCAGCCCCGCACCGGATCCATGGGCTCGCGCATCACCTTCCTGCACCCCAAGGACTGCCACGGCGTCCTCACCGAACTGGTCACCTCCGCCGAGCGCCGCCACGACGACCAGGGCTGACCCCGTCCCGCCCGGCCGCGCCGTCCCCGGCCGGGTCGCTCGTCGGGGTGAGCGCCGCGGACCCCGGGCGGGCCCCGGCCCGGGGAGCCGCCCCCGGCCCCGGGGACCACGCCCCGGGGACGTTCCGCCACGCGCCGCCCACGTCCCCGTGTCTCACCGCCGACCGCGAACCCCCGGTAGAGTGGCCGGGCCGACGGGGTGGGCGCCGGGGTCCGTCCACGCGAGGGTGCCCGGACCGCCTCCGCACACGCAGACCCGGGGACCGGCCCGGACCGCGTGTGAATCTGACACCATTCCCCGGAATGGCTATGTTCACCTCAGAGCTCACCCGGTTGGCGGGTGAGCCGTCCAGGAGACGGATGGGACCGCGGAGTGCGGGGCTACGACCGCTACGAGGCTGACGACCAGCTCTCTCAGTTCGAGGCCGAGATGGAGCGGCTGCGGACCGAGCGGGACAAGGCCGTCGACCACGCAGACGATCTCGGCTACCAGGTCGAGGTGCTGCGCGCCAAGCTGCACGAGGCGCGCCGCCGGCTCGCCCAGCCGCGCGCCTACGACAACGTCAGCCACCAGGCCGAGCAGCTCCTGCGCAACGCCCAGATCCAGGCCGACCAGCTCCGCGCCGACGCCGAGCGGGAGTTGCGCGAAGCCCGCGCCAACACCCAGCGCATGCTCCAGGAACAGGCCGAGCGCCAGGCCCGGCTGGAGGCCGAGTGGCACGCCGAGGCGGTCGCCCGGCGGCGCCGGCTCGACGAGGAACTCGCCGAGCGGCGCGCCACGGTGGAGAGCCACGTCAACGAGAACGTCGCCTGGGCCGAGCAGTTGCGGACCCGCACCGAGACGCAGGCCCGCCGGCTGATGGACGAGTCGCGGGCGGAGGCCGAGGCGTCGCTGTCGGCCGCCCGCGCCGAGGCCGCCCGCCTCACCCAGCAGGCCCGCGAGCGGCTGGAGTCGGCCGCCCTGGAGGCGCGTACCGAGGCCGAGGCGATCCTGCGCCGCGCCCGTACCGACGCCGAACGCCTGCTGACCGCCGCCTCCACCCAGGCCCAGGAGGCCACCGAGCACGCCGAGGCGCTGCGCACCGGCGCCGCCACCGAGTCCGAGGAGGCCCGGCGCGAGTCCGCCGAGCTGACCCGGCGCGCCGAGCGGGCGATGGCGGAGGCGGAGAAGGCGCTGCGCGAGGCGCAGGCCGAGGCCGAGCGGGTGCGTACCGAGGCCGCCGAGGAGGCCGCCAAGCGGCTGGCCGGCGCCGAGGCGGAGAACGAGCAGCGCACCCGTACCGCGCGCGCCGAGATCGCCCGGCTGGTGGCGGAGGCCACCAAGGAGGCCGAGGCGCTGCGGGACGAGGCCCGTCAGCTGCGCGACGACGCCCGGGCGGAGTCCGAGCGGGCGGTCGCCGAGGCCCAGGAGGCGGCCCGGTCGGCGGCGGCCGAGGACGCGGCGGCCCAGCTGGCCAAGGCGGCCCGCGCCGCCGAGGAGATGCTGGCCAAGGCCGCCGAGGACGCGAAGGCGAGCACCAGGGCGGCGGCCGAGGAGGCCGAGCGCATCCGCAAGGAGGCCGACGCCGAGGCCGAACGGCTGCGGGCCGAGGCCGCGGAGGCCGCCGAGGCGCTCAAGGGCGCCGCCAAGGACGACACCAAGGAATACCGCGCCAAGACCGTCGAACTCCAGGAGGAGGCACGGCGGTTGCGCGGCGAGGCCGAGCAGCTGCGGGCCGAGGCGGTCGCCGAGGGCGAGCGGATCCGGGGCGAGGCGCGGCGCGAGGCGCTCCAGCAGATCGAGGAGGCGGCCCGCACCGCCGAGGAGCTGCTGACCAAGGCCCGCGGGGACGCCGAGGAGGTGCGGCAGGGCGCCGCCGCCGAGGCGGAACGGGTCCGTACCGAGGCGGCCGAGCGGGCCACCGCCCTGCGCGAGCAGGCCGAGGAGGCGCTGGAGGGCGCCCGCCAGGAGGCCGAGGCGCTGCGCGCCGAGGGCGTCCGGGCCGCCGAGGAGGCCACCGCCCAGGCCGAGGAGACGGCCCGGCGGCTGAGGTCGGAGGCCGAGGAGGCCGCCGAGCGGTTGCAGGCCGAGGCCGCCGACGAGCTGGCCCGTACCCGCGCCGACGCCGACAGCCGGCTGCGCGCCGCCGAGGAGGCGCTGCGCGAGGCCACCGAGGAGGCGGGGCGGCTGCGCCGGGAGGCGGCCGAGGAGGCCGACCGGGTCCGTACCGAGGCGGCCGACCGCGCCCGTGCGCTGACCGCCGGCGCCGAGGCGGAGGCGGAACGACTGCGTACCGAGGCGGCGGCCGACGCTTCCCGTTCGCGGGCCGAGGCCGAGGACGCGGCGGTACGGCTGCGCGGCGAGGCGGCGGCGGAGGCGGAACGGCTGCGTACCGAGGCCCGGGAGGCCGCCGACCGGCTGCGTACCGAGTCGGCGGCGGCGGCCGAGCGCACCGAGGCGGAGGCCACCGAGGCGCTGGCGGCGGCCCGGGAGGAGGCGTCCCGGCGGATCCGGGAGGCCGAGGAGCTGCTGGCGGACGCCCGGCGGGAGGCCGAGCAGGAGCGGGCCGCGGCCCGGGAGCGCGGCGAGGAGCTGCTGGCCGCCGCCCGCAAGCGGGTCGAGGAGGCGGGCGCGGAGGCCGAGCGGCTGGTCGCCGAGGCCGAGCAGCGCGCCGCCGAGCTGGTGGCCGCCGCCGAGCAGACCGCGCAGCAGGTGCGCGACTCGGTGGCGGGCCTGCGCGAGCAGGCCGAGGAGGAGATCGCCGGGCTGCGGTCGGCCGCCGAGCACGCGGCCGGGCGGATGCGTACCGAGGCGCAGGAGGAGGCCGACCGGCTGCGCGCCGAGGCGCACGCGGAGCGGGACCGGGCGGGCGAGGACGCGGCCCGGGTCCGGCAGGAGGCGGCCGAGGAGGCCGCGTCCGCCCGGGAGGCCGCCGAGCGGGCGGTGGCGGACGCCGCCGCCGAGGCCGAGCGGCTGCGGGACGACGCCCGCGAGGAGGCAGGGCGCAAGCGCGCCGAGGCCGCCCGCCAGGCCGACGAGCTGGTCGCCGGCGCCACCACCGAGGCCGAGCGGCTCACCGCGGAGGCGACCACCGAGGCCGGCCGGATCACCGCGGAGGCCGCCGAGGAGGCCGGGCGGATCGCGGCCAAGGCCGAGGAGCGGCTGGCCCGGGCGGCGCGGGACGCCGAGCGGATCACCATCGAGGCGGAGAAGGTACGTTCCGCCGCCGCCGAGCACGCCGAGCAGACCCGTGCCGAGTCCGAGCGGCTGGCCGCCGCCGCGGCGGCCGAGGCCGAGCGCACCGTGGACGAGGCGCGCGAGGCCGCCAACCGCAAGCGCAGCGAGGCCGCCGAGCAGGCCGACGAGCTGATCGGCAAGGCGACCACCGAGGCGGAACGGCTCACCACCGAGGCGCGGGAGTCCGCGGTGCGCACCGCCGCCGCCGCCGAGGAGCAGGCCGACGCCATGGTCGGCGCGGCGCGCAGCGAGGCCGAACGGATCGTCACCGAGGCGCAGGCGGAGGCCAACTCGCTGATCGAGCGCTCCCGTTCGGACGCCGACACGCTGCTGGCCGAGGCCCGCCGGGACGCCACCTCGATAAGGGACCGCGCCGAGGAGCTGCGCACCCGGGTGGAGTCCGAGGTGGAGGAGTTGCACGAGCGGGCCCGCAAGGAGGCCGCCGAGGCGATGAAGTCCACCGGCGAGCGGGTCGACAAGCTGGTGGCCGCGGCCACCGAGCAGCTCACCCAGGCCGAGGAGAAGTCCCGGGCGATGGTCGCCGAGGCCGAGCGCAAGGCGGACGAGATGTCCACCAAGGCGTCCTCGGAGGCGAGCAAGGTCCGCATCGCGGCGGTGAAGAAGGCCGAGGGCCTGATCAAGGAGGCCGAGCAGAAGAAGGCCGAGGCACAGCGCACCGCGGAGCGCACGGTGGCCGAGGCGCGGGCCGAGGCCGAGCGCATCGTCGAGGAGGGCCGCCGGGAGCTCGACGCCCTCAAGCGGCGCCGCGCGGACATCAACGCGGAGATCTCGCGCGTCCAGGACGTGCTGGAGGCGCTGGAGTCCTTCGAGACGCCGTCGGGCGGGTCCGGCAAGAAGTCCGGCGGGCGCGGGGAGGCGTCCGGCGGGGTCAAGGCGGGTGCCGGGGCGGGGCGGGGCGGTGGCAAGCGGTCCGAGGAGGCGCCACCCGATTGAGCGGACATTCTCCAGGCGTCCCGGCGAATACCTCGATGACACGCCGTTGGTCCGCCTAGGATTCCCCCTATCACCTCACCGGCCTGAATTGACAGGAACCCCATGAGCGACACTTCCTCCCCTTTCGGCTTCGAGCTCGTGCGGCGTGGTTACGACCGCGGCCAGGTGGACGACCGCATCGCCAAGCTCGTCGCCGACCGTGACAATGCACTGGCCAGGATCAGCGCTCTGGAGAAGCGCATCGAGGAATTGCACCTGGAGACGCAGAACGCCCAGGCGCAGATCAACGACTCCGAACCGTCGTACGCGGGACTCGGCGCCCGGGTCGAGAAAATCCTCCGGCTCGCCGAGGAGGAGGCCAAGGACCTGCGGGAAGAAGCCCGTCGGGCCGCCGAGCAGCACCGTGAGCTCGCCGAGGGGGCGGCGGCTCAGGTGCGCGCCGACGCCGAGGCGTACGCGGCCGAGCGCAAGGCGAAGGCCGAGGACGAGGGCGCCCGCATCGTCGACAAGGCCACCGCGGACGCCACCCAGCTGCGTTCCGAGGCGCAGAAGGACGCGCAGGCCAAGCGTGAGGAAGCCGACGCGCTCTTCGAGGAGACCCGGGCGAAGGCCGCCCAGGCCGCGGCCGACTTCGAGACCAACCTGGCCAAGCGGCGCGAGCAGTCCGAGCGCGACCTGGCCTCCCGTCAGGCCAAGGCGGAGAAGCGGCTGGCGGAGATCGAGCACCGCGCCGAGCAGCTGCGGCTGGAGGCCGAGAAGCTGCGCACCGACGCCGAGCGGCGGGCCCGCCAGACGGTGGAGACCGCGCAGCGCCAGGCCGAGGACATCGTGGCCGACGCCAACGCCAAGGCCGACCGGATCCGCAGCGAATCCGAGCGGGAGCTGGCGGCGCTGACCAACCGCCGGGACAGCATCAACGCCCAGCTGACCAACGTCCGCGAGATGCTGGCCACGCTGACCGGTGCCGCGGTGGCCGCCGCGTCCACCTCGGACGACGACACGGTGACCACGCGCAGCGTTCCCGCGCAGCGCTGACCGCCGGCGGTCCGAAAACGGGGGCCCGGGGTTCCGCGCGCGGCGCGGGCGGGGCCTCGGGCTCGCCGGAAGGCTCGCCGGAACGTACGCCACCGGCTGCGCGTCCGGGGAATGCCGCGTAGCGTGACCGCATGATCGAGCTGCACGCGCTGACCAAGCGTTACGGTGAGAAGGTCGCGGTCGACCACCTCACCTTCGCGGTGCGGCCCGGCATGGTGACCGGCTTCCTGGGGCCCAACGGGGCCGGCAAGTCGACCACGATGCGGATGATGCTCGGCCTGGACAACCCGACCAGTGGTGACGTGCTGATCGACGGGCGGCGGTACGCCGCGTTGCGGCAGCCGCTGCGGTACATCGGGGCGTTGCTGGAGGCCAAGGCGTGGCACGGCGGCCGTAGCGCGTACCACCATCTGCTCTGTCTCGCCCAGTCCAACCGCATTCCGCGGCGGCGGGTGGACGAGGTGCTGCGTGTCGTGGGGCTGACCGGGGTGGCCCGCAAGCGCACCAAGGGGTTCTCGCTCGGCATGGGCCAGCGGCTCGGCATCGCGGCGGCGCTGCTGGGCGATCCGACGATCCTGATGTTCGACGAACCGGTCAACGGGCTCGATCCGGAGGGCATCCACTGGATCCGTCATCTGATGAAGGGGCTCGCCGCCGAGGGGCGCACCGTCTTCGTCTCCAGCCATCTGATGAGCGAGATGGCGCTCACCGCCGACCACCTGGTGGTGATCGGCCAGGGCCGGCTGCTCGCCGACACCTCGATGGCCCAGTTCATCGCCGAGAACTCGCGTTCCTACGTCACCGTCCGCTCCCCGCAGCCGGAACGGATGCTGGACGTGTTCAACGCCGCCGGGATCCGGGCCGCGGCCACCGGGGACGGCGGCTACGAGGTCACCGGGACCGACGCCGCCGAACTGGGCGAGCTGGCCGCCCGTTACCGGGTCACGCTGCACGAACTGAGCCCGCGGCGGGCCTCGTTGGAGGAGGCGTTCATGCGGCTGACCGCGCAGTCGGTGGAGTACCACGCGGCCGAGGGGGGCGGGGCATGACGGTGGTCCCGGCGGTGCTGCGGTCGGAGTGGACCAAGCTGCGCTCGGTGCGCTCCACGGCCTGGACGCTGTCGCTCGCCGCACTGATCACCGTGGGGCTGGGGCTGCTGCTCTCCTGGCTGACGAATCGTCAGTTCGACCACATGACCCCGCGTGAGCGGCTCACCTTCGACCCGACGTACACCAGCTTCGCCGGGATGACCATCGGTCAGCTGCTGATGATCGTCTTCGGGGTGCTGGTGGTCTCCGCCGAGTACAGCACCGGGATGATCCGTACCTCGCTGGCGGCGGTGCCACAGCGCGGGGTCCTGCTCGGCTGCAAGGTGGCGGTGGCCACCGGGCTGGCGGTGGCGGTGGGGATGGTCACCGCGTTCGCCGCGTTCTTCGCCGGGCAGGCGGTGCTCGGCGCCCACCACACCACGATCGGCGAGCCGGGGGTGCTGCGGGCGGTGGTCGGCGGCGGGCTGTACCTGACGCTGATCACGGTGTTCGCCATGGGGGTGGCGGCCATGCTGCGCGGGCCGCTGCTGTCGCTGGCGATCCTGATGCCGTTCTTCTTCCTGATCTCGGGCGTCCTCGGGGTGGTGGGCGCCACCCGCAAGGTGGCCCGCTACCTTCCGGACCAGGCCGGGCAGAAGGTGATGATGGTGTTGGCCAGCCATGACGACCGCCCGTACGGCCCGTGGACCGGGCTCGGCATCATGGCGCTGTGGGTGGTGGCCGCGCTGGCCGGCGGATACCTGACGCTGCGCCGCCGCGACGCCTGACCGGGAACCGCGGACCCCTGGGTAGCCTTCCCCCTTCGAGGGGGCGACGCACGCGCCCCCGGGACGGACGACAAGGGGCGGAGCATGATCGAGGCACGCGGCCTCACCAAACGTTACGGACCGAAGACGGCCGTGCACGACCTTTCCTTCCAGGTGCGGCCGGGGAGCGTGACCGGCTTCCTGGGGCCCAACGGGTCGGGCAAGTCCACCACGATGCGGATGATCGTGGGGCTGGACGCCCCCACCGCGGGCACGGTGACGGTGGCCGGGCGCCCCTACCGGGAGCTGCCGGACGCGGCCCGGCAGGTCGGCGCCCTGCTGGACGCCAAGGCGGTGCACGGCGGCCGTACCGCCCGGCAGCACCTGCTGTGCCTCGCCCAGCTGTCCGGGATACCAGCGCACCGGGTGGACCAGGTGCTCGAACTGGTGGGGCTGCGGGCGGTGGCCCACCTGCGGACCAAGGGGTTCTCGCTCGGCATGGGCCAGCGCCTCGGCATCGCGGCGGCGCTGCTGGGCGACCCCGGGGTGCTGCTCTTCGACGAACCGGTCAACGGGCTCGATCCGGAGGGCATCCACTGGGTGCGCAACCTGATGAAGGGGCTCGCCGCCGAGGGGCGCACCGTCTTCGTCTCCAGCCACCTGATGAGCGAAATGGCGCTCACCGCCGACCACTTGATCGTGATCGGCCGCGGTCAGCTCCTCGCCGACATGAGCGTGGAGGAGTTCATCGCCCGCCACTCCACCGGTTTCGCGCTGGTGCGCACCCCGGACGAGCCGGGGGCGCGGGAGAAGCTGTCGGCGGCGCTCACCGGGGCGGGCGGCGCGGTGCGTACCGAGCCGGACGGCGCGCTGCGGGTGACCGGGCTCGACCTGCCGCGCATCAGCGACCTGGCGCACCGGGCCGACGTACGGCTGTGGGAGCTGTCGCCGCACCGGGCCTCGCTGGAGGAGGCCTACATGCGGATGACCCAGGGCGCGGTGGACTACCGCTCGGGGTACGCCGGACCGCCGGTGCCCGGACCGCCGGTGCCCGGGGCTCCGGTACCCGCCCCGGGGGCGTACGGGCCGGGGGCCGGGTATCCGCCGGGGGCGTACGGGCCGGGGGCCGGCGCCGGGTTCGGACCGCCGCCGCCGGCCGCTCCCGCCCCCGCCGCCCCGCCCGCGCCCTGGGCCGCCCCCGTCACCCCGCCCACCTCCGAGGACCGCTGAGATGACCACCGCCTACCAGGCACCGGCCGCGCCGCCGGTGCGTACCGCCACCTTCGCCGACGCCGTGCGCTCGGAGTGGACCAAGATCCGCACGGTCCGCTCGACCCTGTGGACGCTCGGCGTGATGCTGCTGCTCGTCGTGGGCATCGGCCTGCTGGTCGCGCTCGCCATGAGCGGCACGTCGGTGGGGTCGTTCCCGGTCCAGGCCGCCGGGTTCTTCGGGGTGCTCCTGGGCAACCTGTGCGTGATCACGCTGGGGGTGCTGGTGATCTCCTCGGAGTTCTCCACCGGCATGATCCGCATCACGCTGACGTTCTGCCCGAGCCGGTCGCGGGTGCTCGCCGCCAAGGCGCTCGTCTTCTTCCTGCTGGCCTTCGTCCTCACCACCGCCGCGACCAGCCTCGTGGCGGCCGTCGACTCGGCCATGATCACCACCCGTGGCGCCTCCCCCAGCGGCGGCGAGTGGCTGCGGGCCACCGTGGGCACCGGGCTGTACGTGGCGCTGCTCGGGCTGCTGGCGCTGGCGGTGGGCACCCTGCTGCGCCACTCCGCCGGGGCGATCACCACGATGCTCGGGGTGGTGCTGCTGCCGCTGCTGCTCGCGCTGTTCATGATGACCGAGAACCTCCAGCGGGTACGGACCGCGCTGATCGAGTACTCGGTGCCCAACGCGCTCGCCGCGCTCTACGGCATCCCGATGCTGAGCTCCGGCCCGGTCGGCTGGACCCCGCTGTGGATCCTCGCCGGGGTGACCGCGGTCGTCCTCGCCGCCGCCTTCGCCGCGCTGGGCAGGCGGGACGTGTGAGGCGTCAGTGACGCGGGGCGCCGCGGGACCGCTGGAGCTTGGCGCTCCGGCGGTCCCTGGCGTTCCAGCAGGGCCGGTGCCAGTGCCGCCGGTCGTCCACCCCGCCGAACTCCGGCCAGGCGACGACGTGTCCGACCCCGGGCGGGATCTCCTGGTCGCAGCCGGGGCACCGGTAGGTCTTGCCGCCGCTGCCGGCCACCGGGCGCATCACCCATTCCTCGCCGCGCCAGCTCTCGGTGCGCTCCAGGCCGTGCCGGTCGCCGTCCGGCCGCGGTTCGGGCTTGGCTGCCCGGTTCGGGCGGTTTCGACGCGGGGACACAGGACACCTCACCGAGGACACGCTGCTGGGTTCGCCGACCAGCGTACGCGGCGGCCGGGACGCCGGATAACCGCCCCGTCCGCCGCGGATTCCCCACCGCCCGTGCCCTTGGCACGTGTCACGCGTTAACGCGGACGGGGGGTTTCCCCGCAACGGAACGGGGGGAAAGAGGGGTTCCATCATGCGCGTCGGGGTCTTCGCGCTCTCCGCACAGTTCCCGGGCCAGGGGCACGCCGAGGCGCTGCACCGTACCGTGCGCACCGCCGAGGCCGCCGAGGCCGCCGGGCTGGACGCCATATGGCTCGCCGAGCACCACTTCATGCCCTACGGGGTCTGCCCGTCCGCGGTGACGCTGGCGGCGCTGCTGCTCGGCCGCACCCGCCGGATCCGGGTGGGCACCGCGGTCAGCGTCCTGCCGACCACGCACCCGGTGACGCTCGGCGAGCAGGCCGCGCTGCTCCACCTGACCTCGGGCGGGCGCTTCTCGCTCGGCGTCGGCCGCGGCGGCCCGTGGCAGGACCTGGAGGTCTTCGGCACCGGTCTCGCGGCGTACGAGGGCGGCTTCCCGGAATCGCTCGACCTGCTGCTGCGCTGGCTGCGGGAGCCGGTGGTGGGCGCCGACGGGCCCCGGCACCGCTTCCGTCCGGTGCCGGTGGTGCCGCGCCCCGACGACGTCGAGGGGCCGGCCGGTCCGCCGGTGCTGGTGGCCTGCACCTCGCCGGCCGGGGTCCGGATGGCCGCCGAGCGCGGGCTGCCGATGCTGCTGGGCATGCACGCCGCGGACGAGGAGAAGGCGGAGATGACCCGGTTGTGGCGGAGCACGGCGCTCGACGCCGGACGTTCACCCGAAGAGGTGAACGGGGTGGAGCACGTCTCGGCCGGGGTGGTGCAGGTCGCCGACCGCGACCGGGACGCGGTGGAGACGCTCACCAAGGCGCTGCCAGGGTGGCTGCGGGCGGGGCTGGCCGCCCACGTCACGGTGGACGGCAGGCCCCGCGCGATGCGCGACGCCCACGCGTACACCGAGTTGCTCTGCCGGCTCCATCCGGTGGGCACCCCGCGCCGCTGCGCCGACCGGCTGGCGGCCACCGCGGAGCGCACCGGGATCCGCCGCTTCGCGTTGCTCGCCGAGGGGAGCGGCGACCTGGCGGCCACCGAGTCCAACGTGGCGCGGCTGGGCGGCGAAGTGCTCCCGCTGCTCCCCGGCAGCGGGAGCGCGTGACCGGAACCGGCGCTCAGCAGTCGCGCAACTCGGGCGACTGGTTGAGCAGTTGGGCTCTTACCGAGGTGAACCGGGTGTACGCCGGGTCGGCGGACCCCTCCGGCGGGAAGACCGCGACCCGGTGGCAGTTCTGGAAGGCGAGACGTACCCCGAAGTGCCGTTGGAGTGCGCCGCGTATGGCGTCGCTGGCCAGCGCGCGCAACAGCTGACCCCGCTCGCGCTCGCTCGGCGGCGGCACCTGGTTGTCGGCGAACTCCCCGCCGTCGACCTTGAGTTGGGCCACCAACGAGCTGATCATCTCCCATGCGTACGGCAGGGAGGTCCGGACGCAGTCGACGAATTCCGCTTCGTCGACCTCGCCTCGCTCGGCCTGTTCGAGGAGGGCCGGTGAGACGTCGAGCGACATGGGTACTCCTCTCGCGACCCCGCGATGCCGGCGGGGCCTGACGGATTTCGGAGGGAAGCCGCTGATTGATCTCCCGCAGCGCGGAATCCCAGCTACCCACGGTAGGGGGATCGGTACGGGGGCACCAGAAGCTTGCGCGTACAACCGGCCAACCCCGTGCGCCCGAGTTGCGCCCTATGCGGCGGGCCGGCGCCGCCCCCGCGCGGTGGCGTCCGGCCCGTTGCCCGGCGGCCGGGGCGGCCGGGGTACGAGGGCGCTTCGCGCATCCGGTCCCGGTTCGAGTAGCGTTGCCGACCGTGCGTCTCGTCATTGCTCGTTGCTCCGTCGACTACGCAGGCCGGCTCACCGCCCACCTGCCCTCGGCTCCGCGACTCCTCCTGATCAAGGCCGACGGCAGTGTGTCGATCCACGCGGACGACCGCGCCTACAAACCCCTCAACTGGATGTCGCCGCCCTGCACCCTCAAGGAGGGCGACGGCTCCTGGACCGTCACCAACAAGGCCGGTGAGCAGCTGATCATCACCATCGAGGAGATCCTGCACGACTCCTCGCACGAACTGGGCGTCGACCCGGGGCTGATCAAGGACGGGGTCGAGGCCCACCTCCAGGAACTCCTCGCCGACCGCATCGAGACCCTGGGCGAGGGGTGGACGCTGATTCGGCGCGAATACCCCACGGCCATCGGCCCGGTCGACATCCTGTGCCGGGACGCCGACGGCGCCACCGTCGCGGTGGAGATCAAGCGGCGCGGCGAGATCGACGGTGTGGAACAGCTCACCCGCTACCTGGAGCTGCTCAACCGCGATCCGCGCCTGGCACCGGTGACCGGGGTCTTCGCCGCCCAGGAGATCAAGCCGCAGGCCCGGGTGCTCGCCACCGACCGCGGCATCCGCTGCCAGGTCCTCGACTACGACGGGCTGCGCGGCATCCAGGACGACAAGCTCCGGCTGTTCTGAACGCCCGCTCCGGCACACCGAAGGCCCCGGCTCCCCGCCGGGGCCTTCCGCGTGCGGTCAGTGCGCCGGGCTGGAGGAGGGCGGCGGCGGCTCGCTGGCGGTGACCGTCGGCTTGGCCGGGGTGGACGCCGAGGCGCTGTGGCTCGTCGAGGGGTCCGGCTGGCCGGCCGGGGCGCTCGATCCGGTGCCGCTGGAGGCCGAGCCGCTGCCGGTCGAGGAGCTCTGCCCGGCGGAGCCGCCGTTCCCGCCGGGGGTGCCGGTGCCGTCGGTGCTCCCGGTGCCGTCGGTGCTGCCGCCGCCGGACCAGGTGCCGCTGGGGCCCGGGGTCGGGCCGCCGGAGGTCGCCGGGGCGGTGCCGGTGGGGCCGGTGGTGGTGGCGTGGCCGGTGCGGTGCCGCGGTACGTCTCCGGCCTGGCCGGCCGGCGGGACGACGGGGGCGCCGCCGCCGTCGGCCGGGTCGGTGGCGGCGGCGGTCGGCGCCACGTCCGCCGGGGTCTGCTGCGCGGTGGTGCCGCCGGAGGTGAGGCCGAGGGTGACCACGGTGCCGATGGCGCCGGCCAGCACGACCCCGGCGCAGGCGGCCACCAGGTTGCGCCGGGACCGCAGCAGCGCGCTCATCCGCCCCCGGTCACCGGCGGGCGCCGGGCGCGCGGGGAGCGCGGTGGTGCTCACGTCCGGCGGGAAGACCGGCGCCGGGACAACGGGCCGGGGCGCGGCGGGCGTCACGGAGACGGGCGGCACCGGCACCGTGGCGGTCGTCTCGACGGCGGCCGGACGGGGCTGGGTACGCAGCTCCCGGGCGCGGTCGGCGACCAGGGCCAGGGTGCGGCGGCCCACGATGGTGCCCTGCCGGTCGGCGAGCACCCCGCGCATCCCGATGGACGCCTCCAGCTCCGTGCGGGCCCGGTCCAGGTTGCCGGTGCACAGCGCCAGGACGCCCAGTTCGTGGTGGAAGTACGCCTCCTCGCCGACCTCCCCGGCCATCCGGGCGGACTCCTGGCCGGTGCGCAGGCAGCGTTCCCACGCGCTCCAGTCGAGCGCCGCGGCGAAGGCGGGCGCGGCGGAACGGGCCAGCAGCACGGCGACGCTGGGGTGGCCGCCGTCCCGGCAGGCGGCCATGGCGGCGAGCACCGCGTCGGCCTCGGCGGCGACCCGCTCGGCGGTCACCGAGGGGTGCCCGGCCCACCAGGTGTAGTGCTGGGCGGCGGTACGGGCCCGGGACCGGGCGCCGGGACGCTGGTCGCCGAGGCACCGCGACACCCCGTCGGCGAGCCGGAGTTGGCCGCCCGACGCGGTGGCCAGCCCGGCGGCCAGCAGCTCGGCGGCGGCCCCCTCGGCGTGCGCGTCACCGATCAGGGCGGGCAGATGCGCCTGGTCGGGGCATTCCCCGCCGAGCGCGAGGGCGTACCGCAGGGCCTGCCGGGCCTCAGGGCCGAGGCAGGCGGCGAGCACCGGGACGAGGGCGTCGCCGAAGGCCGCCGTGGGCAGCGCGGGCGGCCCGCCCGGGGCGGCCGGGGCGAACGGGTCGCGGCCGGTGGCCGGGTCCTCGGCGGTGAACGGATCGTCCTCGTCCGCCGCCGGGGCGGGGGCGACGCGGCCGACGAGGGTGTCCCGATGCCGCAGCACCGCGGCGGCCTGCACGAAACGCAGCGGCAGCCCCTCGGAGTCCGCCCACCGGTCGGCGGCCCAGGCGCTCTCCTCCTCGGTGAGCGGGCGGCGCACGGCGTGTTCGAGGAGTTCCAGGCAGGCCGCCCGCGGCAGCCCGGCCAGGGCCACCTCGGTCAGCGCCGAGTCGGCGGCGGGCGCCGGGGCCTGCGGGTCGGCGGCGACCAGGAAGGCGCATTCGGGGGCGTGGTCGAGGAACTCCTCCAGCGCCGCGCCGCCGAACTCGACGTCGTCCAGGACGACCACGGCGCCGATCCGGCCGACGGCGCGGGCGAGTTGGTCCCGCTCCGGACGGTGGCCGTCGGCGTGGTGGACGGCCGCGTACAGGTCGTGCAGCAGGTCGGCGGGGGCGCGGTGGCGGCCGTGCAGGCGGACGACCCCGTCCGGGGCGAGGTCGGCGCAGCGTTCGGCGACCGCGTCCAGCAGCCGGGTGCGGCCGGCCCCGCGGGCCCCGGTCAGGCGCACCGAACGGCCCTGGGAGAGCAGCCGGACGAGCCGGTCGGTCTCCTCCTCCCGGGCGAGCAGCGGCGGTTGGGCCGTGGCCGGGGTGGCGGCGCGGTCGCGTTCGGCGCGTTCGGCGGGGGTGAGGCGGCGCGGTTCCGGGCGGCGGGCGGGCGGGCAGACGGTGATCTCGCTGCCGTCGACCGGGTTGACGGTCAGCAGGTAGGGGCCGGCCACGAGTTGGGTGACGCGGGTGGCGGACGACCCGGCTCCGGCGGCCGGGGTACGCGGTATCCGCTCGGTCGGATCCTGGGCGCCGGCCGTCTCCTCACTTCGCGGGGTACGGTCGGCGCGCCGGGGCAGCGGAGGGCGGGACGAGGGGTCGTCCTGCGGTCCGCGGTGGTGTGGATCCATCGTTTCCGTCCCAGGTGCGCAGGCGTACGGGGGTGCTGCGGAAGCCCGCGCGTCCGCCACGAGGGACTGGCCCGGCTCCCCGGCACGGCACGCCGCTCGGCGCGCCGGAACCCGAACCTTAATCCCCCGCGCGGTACCGCTGGCAAGCTGGGGTGGACGTGCCGCCCGGGATGTGCGCATCCGCCGGATGCGCGGGGCGGCGCCGGAGCGGCTCCGGTCAGGAGTGCGGGGCGGAGTCGGCGGCGAGCCCGGGTTCGATGGTGAGGATGCGGTGCAGCCGGGTGGCGATCAGCAGCCGCACCATCTGCGGCGGGACGCCGCGCAGGACGAGCCGCCGGTTGACCCGGCCGGCCCGGCGGTGGGCCCCCATGATCACACCGAGACCCGTGGCGTCCCACGAGTCGAGCTCGGTCAGGTCGAGCACCAGGTCGCCGCGGCCCGAGTCGACCGCGGTGTGCAGTGCCGTACGGGCGTCCGCCGCGCTCCGCACGTCGAGGCGGCCCCCGACGGTGAGCAGGGCGTGGTCGCCCCTGATGTGCATGCGCGCTCCCAAAATGGTGTGTTTCCCCGGTTGTCGTTGTGACGGTTGTTCCGTCCAGTCTCACCGCAACTGACGTTTCGTCGCACTGCGGAGTTGCCGTCCGTGAGCGAACCGATACCGAATTCACCCCGGCGGGTGAGGGGATTCGCCCGGTGGCAGGTATCCGGGTGGCCCCGGGCACCCGTTCGGTGCCGGGCCAGGCGACGGACGGGCGCGCCCCGGGCCGCCCGCCGGACGGGCCGGGGCGGCGCGGGTCCGGCGGGCGGGCGGTGGTCAGTAGCGGTAGAAGCCCTGACCGCTCTTGCGGCCGATGTCACCGGCGTCGACCATGCGGCGCATCAGCTCCGGCGGGGCGAACTTCTCGTCCTGCGACTCGGTGTAGATGTTGCCGGTGGCGTGCAGCAGGATGTCCACGCCGGTCAGGTCGGTGGTGGCCAGCGGGCCCATGGCGTGGCCGAAGCCGAGCTTGCAGGCGGTGTCGATGTCCTCGGCGGTGGCCACCCCGGACTCGTAGAGCTTGACCGCCTCGACCACCAGGGCGGAGATCAGCCGGGTGGTGACGAAGCCGGCCACGTCGCGGTTGACGACGATGCAGGTCTTGCCGACCGACTCGGCGAACTCCCGGGCGGCGGCGAGCGTGGCGTCGCTGGTCTTGTGGCCGCGCACCAGCTCGCACAGCTGCATCATCGGCACCGGGGAGAAGAAGTGGGTGCCCACCACGCGCTCCGGGCGCGCCGTGGCCGCGGCGATCTTGGTGATCGGGATGGCGGAGGTGTTGGAGACCAGGATCGCGTCGTCGCGCACCAGCTTGTCCAGCGCGGCGAAGATCTCCCGCTTGACCTCGATCTTCTCGAAGACCGCCTCCACCACGACGTCGGCGTCGGCCGCAGCGTCCAGGTCGGTGGTGGTGGTGATGCGCCCCAGCGCCGCCTCGGCGTCGGCGGCGGCGAGCTTGCCCTTGGCGACGAACTTCCCGTACGACGCCTCGATCCCGGCCCGGCCGCGGGCGAGCGCCTCGTCGGTGACGTCCCGCAGCACCACCTCGTAACCTGCCTGGGCCGACACCTGCGCGATACCGGAGCCCATCAGGCCGGCCCCGATCACGGCGAGCTTCTTCGCCACGACACACCCCATCCGTTCCGACGTCCTTGGCCGGACCTTAACGTCCGTTCACCACCCGGCGCAGCAGGAAGAGGCCGGGGTCACGGTGTGTTCTTCGCCGCATAACGGAGCAGACCGCCGCCGAGCAGGCCGTCAGCAGGGCGGACCGCCAAGGGAGTTGACCGCGCGCCGGGCGCCCGCGCGGCGTGTCCGGCGCGTCCCGGCGCCCGCACGACGCCCCCGGAGCGGTCGGCCGGCGGCCTCGCGGTCGCACTAGAGTCGGCGCATGGTCAACCTGACGCGCATCTACACCCGCACCGGGGACGACGGCACCACCGCCCTCGGCGACATGAGCCGCACCCCCAAGACCGACCCGCGGATCGCGGCGTACGCGGACGCCAACGAGGCCAACGCCGCGATCGGGGTGGCCATCGCCCTCGGCGAGCTGCCCGAGGCGATCGTCAAGGTCCTGGTCCGCGTCCAGAACGACCTGTTCGACGTGGGCGCCGACCTGGCGACCCCGGTGGTGGAGGACCCGAAGTTCCCGCCGCTGCGGGTGGAGCAGGGGTACATCGACAAGCTGGAGGCCGACTGCGACGCCTTCCTGGCCGGTCTGGAGAAGCTGCGCAGCTTCATCCTGCCCGGCGGCACCCCCGGCGCCGCCCTGCTCCACCAGGCGTGCACCGTGGTGCGCCGGGCCGAGCGCTCCACCTGGGCGGCGCTGGGCAGCCACGGCGAGACGATGAACCCGCTCACCGCCAAGTACCTCAACCGCCTCTCCGACCTGCTGTTCATCCTGGCCCGGTCGGCCAACCAGGAGCGCGGCGACGTGTTGTGGGTGCCCGGGGAGAACCGCTGAGCGGACCGGGTCAGCGGTCCGCCCGGGGCCGCTTGGGGAAGACGGTGTAACTCGCCGCGATCAGCAGGCTGATCCCGGCGACCGCGCCCATCCGCTGCTGCCACGCGGTCAGCGCCGCCGTCCGGGACGCGTCGCCCACCAGCATGACCGCCCCCTGGAGCAGCACCACGGAGACCGCCACGGCCACCAGGGTGCGGCCGAAGATCCGCCACTCGTGGGCCGCGCGCTCCCGCCCGTACTTCGGCGCGGCGGCCGGCGGCGGCCCGCCCATCACCCGGTGCCGGAACCGGGCGTCCGCCCAGCGGATCGTGGCGTGCCCGTACCCCACCGAGAAGCCGATGTAGGCCGCGGCCAGCCCGTGCCGCGTCCCGGCCGTGGTGCCCGACCGCAGATCGGCCACGGTGACCGCGAGCAGCACCACATCCACCAGCGGCACGCACGCCAGCACCACCGCGCCGGTCCGCGGCATCCGGGCCGGGTAGCGCAGCGCCAGCCCGGCCAGCAGCAGCACCCAGAACCCGATCTCGCACCCGGCCGTCACCGCGACGATCACCGCGCGTCCCCCTTTCCCTGTCGTTCCGGTTCCCTGTCGTTGCGGACGAGTCTGCGCCGGTGCTCCCCCGCCGCGCGTCGTCGCCGGTGGTGATCCGCGCTGCATCCTTCGATGTACGGCCGTGTCCGTCCCCCGGGTGAGGCGGGGCGCGGGCGGCTCTGCTGGGATGGGGTCATGCCCGTCCGCCCGCCGCCGCGCCCGCACCGTGGGGACGTGCTGCTGGCGGTGGTGGGGCTCGTCGCCGGGGTGCTGCTGTGGGCGCTGCGCGGGCAGGTCCACCTCGGCGGCCCGGTGCTGCGTCCGGCGTGGCTGGCGCTGCTGCCGCTGGCGGTGACGGCCGGCTGCGAGGCGCTGCGCCGGTCCGCCCCGGCGGTGGCGCTGGCCGTGGGCACCGGTGCCTTCGCCGCCGACTGCGTGATCGGTTCGGTGCTGGTCACGGTGTTGATGTTCACCGACCTGGGGTACGCGGCGGTGCTGTACGGCTCGCCCCGCACGGCCCGGGTCGTGCCGGCCGGCGCGGTGCTGGCCTCGGTGGCGGTCACGGTCGCGGTGGCCGCGGCCGGGCACGCCCCGGACGCGCTGCCCGCCGGGATCGGGGCGGCGCTGGTCACCGTGGTGCCGGCCTGGACCGGCCTGGTGGTACGGCAGCACCGGGACACCGCGGCGGCGGAACGGCTGCGGGCGGAACGGACGGCGCTGCTGGCCGAGCAGACCGCGCTCCTGGCGGAGTTGGACCGGCGGGACGCGGTGGCCGCCGAACGCGCCCGGATGGCCCGTGAGCTGCACGAGACGGTGGCCGGCCATCTGTCGGCGGCGGCCATCCACTCCACCGGCGCACTCGCCGTCGGCGGCGCCGAGGGCCCGGCGCTGGAGGCGCTGCGGGTGATCCGGGAGAACAGCGTGGCGGGGCTGGCGGAGATGCGGCGGCTGATCGCGCTGCTGCGTGATCCGGACGCCCCGGCCGAGGAGGCCGCCGCCCCCGCGCTCGACGCGCTGGACACGGTGCTCGACCGGGCCGCCCGGACCGGCTCCGGGGACGGACTGACGTTCACCCTGGACGACCGGCGGGGCCCGTGCCCGCTGCCCGCCCCGGTGGAACTGGCCGCCTACCGCATCGTCCAGGAGGGCGTGACCAACGCCCTCAAGCACGCCGCCCCGGGGCCGGTGCGGGTGGTGCTGCGCCGGCTGCCGCACGCCCTCGCGGTCACCGTGACCAGCCGGTACGCGGAGCGTCCCGGGCCACGGGCGCCCGGTTCCGGGGCAGGTCTGGTGGGGCTGCGGGAGCGGGTGGCGCTGTTGTCGGGGCGGTTCCGCGCCGGGGCGCGCGGCGACCGGTGGCGGGTGAGCGCGGTCCTTCCGGTGGCCGCCGGGGCGGAAGGGGACCAGGGGTGGGCGTGATCCGGGTGCTGGTGGCCGAGGACCAGTCGGCGGTACGGGCCGGGCTGGTGATGATCCTGCGGGCGGCGCCCGGCATCGAGGTGGCCGGTGAGGCGGCCGACGGCGAGCAGGCCGTCCGCCTCGCCCGCGAACTCCGTCCCGACGTGGTGCTCCTCGACATCCGGATGCCACGGCTGGACGGGGTGGCCGCCACCGGCCGCATCACCTCCGAGGGCCTGGCCGACGTGCTGGTGCTGACCACGTTCGACCTGGACGAGTACGTCTTCGGCGCGCTGCGGGCGGGTGCGGCGGGGTTCCTGCTCAAGGACACCGACGCCGCCGCGCTGGTGGAGGCGGTACGGCTGGTCGCGCGCGGCGAGGGCATGCTGGCCCCGGCCGTCACCCGCCGCCTGATCAGCGCCTACGCCGGGGCCCACACCGCCACCGAGGCGCAGTCCGCGCGCGTCGCACGCCTCACGCCCCGGGAGAAGGAGGTCATGGCGTGCGTCGGGGCCGGCCTGTCCAACGCCGGGATCGCCGCCCGGCTCGGCATGGCGGAGGCCACCACCAAGACCCACGTCAGCCGCATCCTCGCCAAGGTCGAGGTACGCGGCAGGGTTCAACTGGCCGTGCTGGCCAAGGAGTTGGGGATGCGAGCGGAATGATCCGCCGCGATCAAGCTACGTTCACCCTCCCCCAGACTTCGTCCGGGGGTGCCCCCTCCCAGCGGGGCCCCTCATTCAAGCGACATTGACCCGCTGGCCGGGGGGCGCCGCTTCCAGCCAGGCGAGGAAGCCGGTGAGCGCGTCCTCGCTCATCGCCAGCTCCAGCCGGTCGCCACGGTGGGCGCAGCTGAGCACCACCGCGTCGGACAGCAGCGCCAGCTCCTCCTCGCCCTGCGGCATCCGGCGCCGGATCACCTCGATGGCGGAGCGTTCCAGCACCTGGCGGGGGCGGGGGGCGTAGGAGAAGACGCGGAACCACTCGATGCGGTCACCGCTGTAACGGGCCACCCCGTAGACCCAGCCCTTGCCGGTCGGGGGTTCGGCGGCCTCGGGGGCCGAGCGCAGCGAACAGTCGAAGGTGCCGCCGGGACGCTGGATCAGCCGGCGGCGCAGCCCGAAGACGAAAAGGGCCACGACCACGAGGGCCACGGCCGTCCCGAGCACCTGCAAAGCGAGGACCATGCCTGCCGACCTCCTCGCTTCACGTCCGGGGTGCCCGGACCCGTTGGCTACTACCGGTTCTGCTAAGCCCGGGCCGCGGACCGCCCGGTCGGGCGCTCCGCGGCCACACGTTCGACGTGTCTCAGCGCGTGCCGGTGGCGGCCCGCAGCCGGACGTCGGCGCGCCGCTCGGCAGCGGCGTCCGCGTCGGACTTCGCACGCTCCAGCGCGCGCTCGGCACGCTCCACGTCGATCTCGTCGGCGAGCTCGCAGACCTCCGCCAGGAGGGAGAGCTTGTCCTCGGAGAACGAGATGAAGCCGCCGTGCACGGCCGCGACGACGGTGCCGCCGTCGGTCGTGCGGATGGTCACCGGGCCGGACTCCAGCACGCTGAGGAGCGGAGTGTGGCCCGGCATGATGCCTACGTCGCCCGACGCCGTGCGCGCGACGACGATCGTGGCTTCGCCGGACCAGACCTTGCGGTCGGCGGCGACCAGCTCGACGTGCAGCTCGGCCAAGATGGCTCCTCGGGTCTCCACCCACCGCTTCCGGCAGGTGTTGGGTCACAGGATAACGGGGCGCGGGAGGGGGGCGGGACCAGCCCGCCCCCCGTCATGCGCTGGATCGGCGTCCGGCGTCAGGAAACGCCGAGCTTCTTGGCGTTGGCCTTGAGGTCGTCCAGGCCACCGCACATGAAGAACGCCTGCTCCGGGAAGTGGTCGAACTCACCGTCGGCGATCGCGTTGAACGCGGCGATCGACTCGTCCAGCGGGACGTCCGAGCCGTCCACACCGGTGAACTGCTTCGCCGCGTGGGTGTTCTGCGACAGGAAGCGCTCGATGCGGCGGGCGCGCTGGACGGTGAGCTTGTCCTCCTCGCTCAGCTCGTCCATACCGAGGATGGCGATGATGTCCTGGAGGTCCTTGTACTTCTGCAGGATGCTCTTGACGCGCATGGCGCAGTCGTAGTGGTCCTGCGCGATGTAGCGCGGGTCCAGGATCCGGGAGGTGGAGTCCAGCGGGTCCACCGCCGGGTAGATGCCCTTCTCCGAGATCGGCCGGGAGAGCACCGTGGTGGCGTCCAGGTGGGCGAAGGTGGTCGCCGGGGCCGGGTCGGTCAGGTCGTCCGCCGGGACGTAGATCGCCTGCATCGAGGTGATCGAGTGACCACGGGTGGAGGTGATGCGCTCCTGGAGCTGACCCATCTCGTCCGCCAGGTTCGGCTGGTAACCCACCGCGGAGGGCATCCGGCCCAGCAGGGTGGAGACCTCGGAACCGGCCTGGGTGAAGCGGAAGATGTTGTCGATGAAGAACAGCACGTCCTGCTTCTGCACATCGCGGAAGTACTCCGCCATGGTCAGACCGGCCAGCGCGACCCGAAGCCGGGTGCCCGGGGGCTCGTCCATCTGACCGAAGACCAGCGCGGTCTTGTCGAGGACGCCGGACTCCTCCATCTCCTGGATCAGGTCGTTGCCCTCACGGGTGCGCTCACCGACGCCCGCGAAGACCGACACACCCGAGTGGAGCTTGGCCACTCGCATGATCATTTCCTGGATGAGGACGGTCTTGCCGACGCCCGCGCCGCCGAACAGACCGATCTTGCCGCCCTTGACGTACGGGGTCAGCAGGTCGACGACCTTCAGGCCGGTCTCGAACATCTCGGTCTTCGACTCGAGCTGGTCGAAGGCCGGGGCCTTGCGGTGGATCGCCCAGCGCTCGGTGACCTCGGAGGCCGCCTCCGGCTCGTTGAGGATCTCACCGAGGGTGTTGAACACCCGGCCCTTGGTGACATCGCCCACCGGCACGGTGATGCCGGCGCCGGTGTTGGTCACCTCGGCCTGGCGGACCAGACCGTCGGTGGGCTGCATGGAGATGGCCCGGACCCGGCCCTCGCCGAGGTGCTGGGCGACCTCCAGGGTCAGGGTGCGCTTCTGCCCGGCGTTGGCCGGGTCGGCGACCTCGACGTGCAGCGCGTTGTAGATCTCCGGCATCGCGTCGACGGGGAACTCCACGTCGACGACCGGGCCGATAACCTGCGCGACCCGGCCGGTGGCCTGGCCGGCCGCGGCGGTCGGCTCAACAGTGGTGGTCATAGTTGTCAGTCACTCCCCGCGGTCGCGTCGGCCAGAGCGGCAGCGCCGCCGACGATCTCGCTGATTTCCTGGGTGATGTCGGCCTGGCGGGCCGCGTTGGCAAGCCGCGTCAGCGACTTGATGAGCTCCTCGGCGTTGTCGGTCGCCGACTTCATCGCCCGGCGGGTGGCCGCGTGCTTGGAGGCGGCGGCCTGGAGCAGGGCGTTGTAGACCCGGCTCTCGACGTACCGCGGCAGCAGCGCGTCCAGCACGCCCTCGGCCGACGGCTCGAACTCGAAGAGCGGCAGCAGCTTGTCGCTCTTCTCGACCGAGTCGGTGGCCTCCTTCAGGCTGAGCGGCAGCAGCCGGGCCTCGACCGGGACCTGGGTCATCATCGACTGGAACTCGGTGTAGACGATGTGCAGTTCGTCCACGCCGCCTTCCTCGGTCGCCTTGATGACGGTCTCGATCAGCGGGTCGGCGATCGCCTTGGCGTCGGCGTACGTCGGGCTCTCGGTGAAGCCGGTCCACGACTGGGCCACGTCACGGCCGCGGAAGTTGTAGTACGCCACGCCCTTGCGGCCGACGACGTACGGCAGGACTTCCTTGCCCTCGGCGACGAGCCGCGCGGTGAGCTCCTCGGCCTTCTTGATCACGTTGGCCGAGTAGCCGCCGGCGAGCCCGCGGTCGCTGGTGACCAGCAGCACCGCGGCCCGGGTCGGCCGTTCGGCCTCGGTGGTCAGCGGGTGCCGGTCGTTGGACCCCTTGGCCACCGCGGCCACCGCGCGGGTCAGCTCGGTGGCGTACGGCGTCGAGGCCGCCACCGCGCGCTGCGCCTTGACGACGCGCGCGGCGGCGATCATCTCCATCGCCCGGGTGATCTTCTTGGTCGCGGAGACGGACTTGATGCGGCGCTTGTAAACCCGGAGTTGGGCGCCCATGCTCAGCCCTCACCCAGCAGCTTGCCGTCGGACGTCTCGAACTGCTTCTTGAAGGTCTCGACGGCCTCGTCGAGGGCCTGGATGGTGTCGTCGGACATCTTCCCGCCCTCCAGGATGCCGGTGAGCAGGGACTTGCGCTCGCGGCGCAGGTAGTCCAGGAGCTCACGCTCGAAGCGGCGGATGTCCTCGACGGGGACCTCGTCCATCTTGCCGTTGGTGCCGGCCCAGATGGAGACGACCTGCTCCTCGACCGGGAACGGCGCGTACTGGCCCTGCTTGAGCAGTTCGACCATGCGCTGACCACGGGCGAGCTGCGCCTTGGAGGCGGCGTCCAGGTCGGAACCGAAGGCGGCGAACGCCTCCAGCTCGCGGTACTGGGCCAGGTCGACGCGGAGCCGGCCGGAGACCTGGCGCATCGCCTTGTGCTGGGCCGAGCCGCCGACGCGGGAGACCGAGATACCGACGTTCACCGCCGGGCGCTGGCCCGCGTTGAACAGGTCGGACTCCAGGAAGCACTGGCCGTCGGTGATGGAGATGACGTTGGTCGGGATGAACGCCGAGACGTCGTTGGCCTTGGTCTCCACGATCGGCAGACCGGTCATGGAGCCGGCGCCCATGTCGTCGGAGAGCTTGGCGCAGCGCTCCAGCAGACGCGAGTGCAGGTAGAAGACGTCACCCGGGTACGCCTCACGGCCCGGCGGGCGGCGCAGCAGCAGCGACACCGCGCGGTAGGCGTCGGCCTGCTTGGACAGGTCGTCGAAGACGATCAGGACGTGCTTGCCCTGGTACATCCAGTGCTGGCCGATGGCGGAACCGGTGTACGGCGCGAGGAACTTGAAGCCGGCCGGGTCGGACGCCGGGGCGGCGACGATGGTGGTGTACTCCATCGCGCCGGCCTCCTCCAGCGCACCGCGGACGCCCGCGATGGTGGAGCCCTTCTGGCCGATGGCCACGTAGATGCAGCGCACCTGCTTGGCCGGGTCGCCGGAGCGCCAGTTGTCGCGCTGGTTGATGATCGTGTCGATCGCCAGGGCGGTCTTGCCGGTCTGCCGGTCGCCGATGATCAGCTGGCGCTGGCCGCGGCCGATCGGGGTCATCGAGTCGACGGCCTTCAGGCCGGTCTGCATCGGCTCGTGGACCGACTTGCGCTGCATGACCGTGGGCGCCTGGAGCTCCAGGGCGCGGCGGCCCTCGGTCTCGATCTCGCCCTTGCCGTCGATCGGGTTGCCCAGCGGGTCGACGACGCGGCCGAGGTAGCCCTCACCGACCGGCACCGACAGCACCTCGCCGGTGCGACGGACCGACTGACCTTCCTCGATGCCGCTGAACTCACCGAGGACGACGGCGCCGATCTCCCGCTCCTCGAGGTTGAGGGCGAGACCCAGCGTCCCGTCCTCGAACTTCAGCAGCTCGTTCGCCATGGCCGAGGGCAGCCCCTCGACCTTCGCGATGCCGTCGCCGGCAACGCTGACCGTACCGACCTCCTCGCGCGAGGCCGCGTCCGGCTTGTACGACTGGACGAAGTTCTCCAGTGCGTCCCGGATCTCCTCCGGCCGGATCGTGAGCTCCGCCATCTGGGTTCCCTGCTCTCCTTGTTGGGCCCGAAATCTCTTGGGGGTCTGGGGGTCGCCCCCAGAAGGCTCTGTCGGCCCAACCCGGGCCGCTTCAGTGCTTTTTAGGTTGGTGTCGGGGCCGGCTCAGCCGGCCAGCCGCCGGCTCGCCTCGGACAGGCGGCTGGCGACGGTGCCGTCGATGACCTCGTCGCCGACCCGCACGCTGATCCCGCCGAGGACCTCGGGGTCCACGTCCAGGTTCAGGTGCACCTGGCGGCCGTACAGCTTGGCCAGGACGCCGCCGAGACGCTGCTTCTGCTCGTCGGACAGGGGCACGGCGGTACGGACCACCGCGACCATCCGGCCACGGCGGGCCGCCGCCAGCTTGGAGAGGGCGTCGAGCCCCGCTTCCAGGCTACGGCCCCGCGGGTGGGTCACAAGACGCGCAACCAGCCGAACGGTCACCGGGTCGGCCTTGCCGCCCAGCAGCCGCCGGACCAGCTCGCCCTTGGCCTCGCCGCTCGCCGCCCGGTCGGACAGCGCGGCGCGCAGCTCGGTGGAGCCGGCGATGATCCGCGCGGTGCGGAACAGCTCGTCCTCCACGTCGTCCAGCGCGCCGGAGCGCTCGGCCGCGATCAGGTCGGCCAGGGAGGCCAGTTCCTCCACCGCGTCGACCAGGTCGCGCGCCACGGACCACCGCGAGCGGACCATGCCGGAGACCAGCTCGACCGTCTCGCCGCCGACCTGCCCGGCCAGCAGCCGCTGGACGAGCCCGGCCTTGGCCTCGCCCGGCTGCGCCGGGTCGGTCAGCGTCCGGCGCAGCGGGATCTCGCGGTCCAACAGCGCCGTGACGGCGGCCAGGTCCTCGGCGAGGCCGGCCGCGTCGACGGCGGTGTTGTCGGTCAGCGCGTCCAGCCGCTCCCGCGCGGCGGCCAGCGCCCCGCGGCTCGCGCCGGTCATCGGGCCGCCTCGGCCTGCGCGGCCTTGCCGTCGAGGTCCGCCAGGAACCGGTCGATGACACGGCTCTGCCGGGCGTGGTCCTCCAGGGACTCGCCGACGAGCTTGGCGGCCAGGTCGGTGGCGAGCCGGCCGACGTCCTGCCGGAGCGCCTCGGCGGCCTGCTTGCGGTCGGCCTCGATCTGCGCGTGGCCGGCGGCGATGATCTCCTCGCGCTGACGCTGCCCCTCGGCACGCATCTCCGCGATGAGGGCAGCGCCCTGCTCCTGCGCCTCCTGACGCAGCCGGGCGGCCTCGTGCCGGGCCTCGGCGAGCTGCGCGCGGTACTGCTCCAGGGTCGCCTGCGCCTCGGCCTGGGCGGCCTCGGCCTTCTCGATGCCGCCCTCGATGGCCTCGCGGCGCTCGTCCAGAACCTTGTTGATGTTCGGGAGGAGCTTCTTGGCGAGGAACGCGAAGACGATGAAGAAGGCGATCAGGCCGACGATGAGCTCTACCGGCGGCGGGACGAGCGGGTTCTCGCCGCTGTCCGCTGCCAGCTGGACCAGGGCAGTCACATCAGTGCCTTTCGTCGAAAAGGGCTGTCAGCAAGCGGAAATCACTTGCCGTACACGAACGGCATGACGATGCCGATCAGGGCCAGCGCCTCGCAGAACGCGAAGCCGAGGATCTGGTTGGCGCGGATCAGGCCGGCCGCCTCGGGCTGACGGGCCAGCGCCTGAGTGCCGTTACCGAAGATGATGCCGACGCCGACGCCCGGGCCGATGGCGGCGAGGCCGTAGCCGAGGGAGCTGAGCGAGCCGTGGATGTCGACAGCGGCGAGGTTCGCGAGAGCGGACATGCGCTTTCTTCCTTCTTCTGCACGGACCGGTGGGGGTTGGCCACCGGACGAATGGTGGGTCGTGAGGAGCCGGGGGCTCAGTGGTGCTTGGCGAGCGCGCCCTGGATGTAGGTCGCGGTCAACAGCACGAAGACGTACGCCTGGACGGCCTGGATGAACATCTCGAAGGCGGTCAGCAGGATGGTCATGATGAACGAGACGCCCGCGTAGGCGATGCCGATCCCGTTGAACAGGTACCAGCTCGCGATGGTGAACATCAGCAGGAGCAGGTGGCCCGCGAACATGTTGGCGAAGAGCCGGACCGCGTGGGTGAATGGCCGCACCAGGACGTTGGAGAAGAACTCCAGCACCACGACGAGCGGCAGGATGCCGCCGAGCGACTTGTCGTAACCGGTGAGGTTCTTCAGACCGCCGACGAACCCGTTCTTCTTGAACGTCAGCGTCATCCACGTGATGTAGACGACCGCGGCGAGCCCCGCCGGGAAGGCGATGATCGACGTCACCGGGAACTGGGCGACCGGGATGATCGACCACAGGTTCATGATCCAGACGAAGAAGAAGAGCGAGACGATCAGCGGAACGTACTTCTCGCCCTCCTTCTTGCCGAGGGTCTCGTAGACGACGCCGCGGCGTACGAAGTCGTAGCCCGCCTCACCGATCATCTGCAGCTTGCCCGGCACCAGTTTGGGCTTGTTGAAGGCCGCCCAGAAGAACCCGACCACGATGATCGTGGACAGCAGCGCGAGGAGCATCGGCTTGTTGAAGTGGAAGCTGCCAATGCTGAAGATCGGCTTGAAGACGAAGTTCTGAAGGCCGGGGGCGGGGAAGCCACACCCACTGAAAAGGTGGCAGCTGGTCTCGGAGGCGAGCATGTGGTCAGCACTCACCGCGAGCTCCTTCAACGTGGCGCATGGGTACGGCAACCTCGATGTGTCGGCGCGGCACACAGCCGCGGAACGGCACTGGACTGGTCTTGCGGATGGGAGGGCGGTCGGTCGGCGGGGGGCCGGATGACCTGGCGGGCCTCAGCGGCATGGGCTGCCGGTCCCGTCCCGTCGCCCGCCTGGAGGGGGTGGAACGGGGGAGCTCAGCCGCCTGCGCCCGCTGTGCCGCAGTTGGCACGGGACGATAGCAGGACGTGGAGTGGACCTTTATCCCGCCCCTACTCGTCATGATGACGAATTCGCGGGTGCGGGCTTTTTCGGCCCGTTACCCGGCGCCGGGTCCGGCTCGACGTAGAGGATCTTGGCCTTCATGTGGTCCCGGCCCTGGGCCGCGATCCACGTCAACGACGCCGCGAGCACCGTGAAGGCGAACGCCTTGAGGTTGAACAGCGTCGTGTGTTTGAAGAGCGCGAGGACGATCGCGAGCAGCAGCAACTGGCAGACGTAGAGCATCAGTCCCATCGCCTGGAACAGCTGCGGCAGGGATTTCGCGGTCCGTTGCAGCACCACCAGGCCCAGTCCCATGAAGCCGATGGCCACCGCGGTGGCGACCGCCGCGCCGATCGCGCCCTTGCCGCCGGCGAACACACCGCTGACGACGACGGCCACCACGCCGACGGCGGCGGTGGGCACGGCGCAATGGAGCAGGGTTCGGACGTCGTTGGACATGGGGCGGCTCCGGCTGGAGTCGGGGGCGGGGTGCTGGGTGAGCGTACCGCCGGACGGCGGGCACACTGCCGACCGGAAGACCGTCTCACTCGGGTCTTTCGGCGCTGTCCCTGGTCTCGTGAACGGTATCACAAACTATTTGATGAGGTCTTTACCTACTTCATGTGCTCACTGTCACACTACCGGGTCACAGATGAGCGCGTCACGTTGACGGGAAGACCCTGGGCGCCTATGTCCCCTTTCGAGGGGTTTCGAAGCGGGCACGGAGGGCAGGACGCGGTCAGCGGGCGCCGCTGACCTGTCGCCGGTCGGGCAGCCGGGAGCGGTCGCCGATGGCGGTGGCGCCGTGGAGTCCGGCCACCGCGGCCGGGTTCTCCTTCAGCGCCGCCTGCACCGCGGCCTCGGCCTCCGCCTCCAGCCGCGGGTCGACCTCGGTGCCGGATCCGGCACCCTCCTCCCGGGCGGCGGCCCGCGCGGCCCGCCGGGCGCTGTGCCGGTAACGCGGCGGCACGAACGACTCCGCCCAGGCCGGCACCCTCGGCCGGAACCGCGGCAGCAGCAGCACCACCAGTCCGACCGCGCTCAACGCCACCACCACCAGCAGAATCCACAGGCTGGAGGAGCGCGCCGAGAAGGCCACCGTGCCGAAGGCGATCAGCGCCGACCAGAAGTACATGATCAGCACCGCCCGGCTGTGCGAGTGGCCGATCTCCAGCAGCCGGTGGTGCAGGTGACCGCGGTCGGCGGCGAACGGCGACTGGCCGTTCCAGGTGCGCCGCACGATCGCCAGCACCAGGTCGGCCATGGGGATCGCGATCAGCGTCAGCGGCAGCAGCAGCGGGATGTACACCGGCACCATCGCGTGCACCGCGTCACGCACCGAACCGGTGCTGTTGGTGATGATCGCCGGGTCCACCTGACCGGTGACGGAGATCGCCGAGGCCGCCATCACCAGCCCGATCAGCATCGAGCCGGAGTCGCCCATGAAGATCCGGGCGGGGTGGATGTTGTGCGGCAGGAACCCCAGGCACATCCCGATCAGCACGGCGCTGAACAGGGTCGCGGGGGCGGCGTTCTCCATCCCGTACCCGAACCACATCCGGTACGCGTACATGAAGAACGCGATGGCGGCGATGCACACCATGCCGGAGGCGAGGCCGTCCAGGCCGTCGACGAAGTTGACCGCGTTGATGGTGATCACCACCAGCGCCACGGTGAGCAGGGTGGACTGCATCGGGCTGAGCGAGACCGCGCCGATGCCCGGCACCGGCAGCCACAGGATGGTGAGCCCCTGCATCACCATCACGCCGGCCGCGATCATCTGGCCGCCCAGCTTGATCAGGGCGTCCACGCCCCACTTGTCGTCGAGGACGCCCAGCAGCCAGATCAACCCGGCGCCGGACAGCAGTGCGCGCGGCTCGTTGGAGAGCTTGAAGACGTCGCTGAGGTTGTCCAGCCGGGAGGCGACCAGCAGCCCGGCGCACAACCCGCCGAACATGGCGATCCCGCCCAGCCGGGGCGTCGGCTCCCGGTGCACGTCACGGGCCCGGATCTCCGGCATGGCGCCCGCGGCGATGGCGAACTTCCGCACCGGCCCGGTCAGCAGATAGGTGACGGCCGCTGCGACGCACAGGGTCAGCAGGTATTCGCGCACAGCGTCACACCTTATTCGCCTCCGAGGGGGGAGTGTGAATGAAGGGAAAGACACACAGGATGCGCGTTCGGTTGCAGCAAACCCTTCACATCTCCCGGAACGGGGGAACTTCGTCCCGGTACGGGGGGAAACCGGCGACCAGTTCGGCCACCTCGCCGCCCGCCGAGGCGTCCCCGCGCAGCGCCCGGCCGAGCAGGTCGCCGATCCGGGCCATCTCGGGCTCCCGCATGCCCTGGGTGGTCACCGCGGCGGTGCCCAGCCGGATCCCGGAGCAGTCCCGCGGGGCCGGCGCGTCCTTGGGCAGCGGGCACTTGTCGAGCACGATCCGGGCCGCCGCGCACCGGCCCCGGGCGGCCGGACCGCCGACGCCGAGCGGGGTGACGTCGGCGGTGATCAGGTGGGTGTCGGTGCCGCCGGTCTGCGGCGGGGCGCCCTGCGCGGCGAGGGCGGCGGCGAGCGCCCGGGCGTTGGCCACCACCTGGCGGGCGTAGCCGCGGAACGCCGGGGTGGCCGCCTCCCCCAGCGCCACCGCGGTCGCCGCGATGGTGTGCATCTGGGGGCCGCCCTGGGTGAACGGGAAGACCGCCCGGTCGATGCGGCGGGCGAGCCGCCGGCCGCACAGCACCAGTCCGCCGCGCGGCCCGCGCAGCGTCTTGTGGGTGGTGGCGCAGACCACGTCCGCGTACGGCACCGGGCTGGGCGCCGCGCCGCCGGCCACCAGGCCCAGGGTGTGGGCGGCGTCCACGATCAGGTAGGCGTCCACCTCGTCGGCGATCTCCCGGAAGGCGGCGTAGTCGATGTGGCGGGGGTAGGCGATGGCGCCGGCCACGATCGCCTTGGGGCGCCGGTTGCGGGCGAGTTCGCGGACCTCGTCGTAGTCGATCAGCCCGGTGTCCTCGCGCACCCCGTAGCCGGCGAAGTCGAACCAGCGGCCGGAGAAGTTGGCCGGGCTGCCGTGCGTCAGGTGGCCGCCGTGCGGCAGCGCCATGGCCAGCACGGTGTCACCGGGCACCAGAAGGGCCGCGTACGCCGCCAGGACGGCCGCGGAGCCGGAGTACGGCTGGACGTTCGCGTGCTCGGCCCCGAAGAGCGCACAGGCCCGTTCAACGGCCAACCGCTCGGCCATGTCGACCAGTTCGCAGCCGCCGTGGTGGCGCTGGCCCGGGTAGCCCTCGGCGTACTTGTTGGCCAGCGGGGAGCCGAGGGCGGCCAGCACGGCGGGCGAGGCGAAGTTCTCCGCGGCCACCAGTTGCAGCCGGCTGGTCTGGCGTTCGTACTCGGCCAGCAGCACGCCGGCCAGCTCGGGGTCCTGGCGGCGCAGCGCCTCGGCGCCGGCGGTCCAGGGCGTCGCCCGGGTGCTCGCGTGTGGGCTTGTTCCGGCAACCGTCATGGCGCCCGCTCCAGCGTCTTGGGGACCCTGGGGTCCACTGTAGGCGCGCCGGGCGCCGGGCGCGCCGCGGACAGCGCGCCGGTTACGCCGTCAGTGGCGCGCGGGGACGCCGGTGAGCGCGGTCACCACCGGGTCCAGGGCGCTGTGGATCTCGGCGCCGATGTGCCGGAAGACGGTGACCGGGCCGCCGTACGGGTCGTAGACCTCGTCGGCCTCCGCGCTGGGCGCCTGGAGCCAGCCGCGCAGCGCGGCGGCGGCCCGCACCAGCGCGCGGGCCCGTTCCACCACGCCGCCCTCGGGCAGCGTCGCCGGGTCGATGGCCCGCACCAGCCGGGTGAACTCCTTGAGCGTGAAGGTGCGCAGGCCCGCCGCGTGGCCCATGGAGATCACCTGGGCGCGGTGGTCACGGGTGGCGGTGAGCACCAGGTCGGCCTCGATGACGTGTTCGTCGAGGAGTTCCCGGCCGTAGAAGCCGTCCGGGTCGGCGCCGTACTCGGTGAGCACGGTGGCGGCGTGGGCCTCCATGGGCGCCCCGACGTGGCCCCAGGTGCCGGCGCTGGCCAGGGCGATCCGGTCGGCGCCGGCGCCGAGCCTGCGGTCGAGCTCCAGCCGGGTGAGCCGTTCGGCGATCGGCGAACGGCACACACTGCCGGTACAGACGTACAGGACGCGGAACCGGTCTGCCTCCGCTGCCGTCTCCGCGTCCGGTATGCCCCACTCGGCGGGGCTGGTCAATTCCTCTCCTCAAGGTCCGGTACGACGGTGCGCAGCTCCTCGGCGCTGATCGCGCCGGCCCGCAGCAGCACCGGGACCTTGCCGGTCACGTCCACGATGGACGAGGGCACCGCGGCCGGGGTGGGGCCGCCGTCGAGATAGACCGAGACGGCGTCGCCGAGCATCCGCTGGGCGGCGTCGCAGTCCTGCGGGGACGGGTGGCCGGTGAGGTTGGCGCTGGAGACCGCCATCGGGCCGGTCTCGGTGAGCAGTTCGATGGCCACCGGGTGCAGCGGCATGCGGACGGCCACCGTGCCGCGGGTGTCGCCCAGGTCCCACTGGAGCGACGGCTGGTGGCGGGCGACCAGGGTGAGCGCGCCGGGCCAGAAGGCGTCGACCAGTTCCCACGCCTGCTCGGAGAAGTCGGTGACCAGGCCGTGCAGGGTGTTGGGCGAGCCGATGAGCACCGGCGAGGGCATGTTGCGACCGCGGCCCTTGGCCGTCAGCAGGCCGCCGACCGCCTCGGTGCTGAAGGCGTCGGCGCCGACGCCGTACACCGTGTCGGTGGGCAGCACGACGAGCTCGCCGCGGCGGACCGCGGATGCGGCCTCGCGCAGTCCGGTGGCGCGGTCGGACGCCTCGGAGCAGTCGTAACGCCGTGCCATCTATCCAACCTCCGTGGGTACAGCTTGCGGTGTCGTCCGGCCCGCGCCCCCGGTCACGGCAGCGCCTTCCGCGCGGTGGTGAACCTGGGCCTGTTGTTGAGGTCCCGGTGGTCGGCGGCGTCGGCCCAGCCGGTCTCCTCGTTGAAGATCCACGGCACCTGGCCGCCCTGGGTGTCGGCGTGCTCGACGACCACCAGGCCGCCGGGGCGCAGCAGCCGGTGGGCGGTGCGTTCGATGCCGCGGATGGTGTCGAGGCCGTCCTCGCCGGAGAAGAGGGCGAGCTGCGGGTCGTGGTCGCGGGCCTCGGGGGCCACGTACTCCCACTCGGTGAGCGGGATGTAGGGCGGGTTGCTCACCACCAGGTCGACCTGGCCGTTGAGCTCCGGCAGCGCGGTGAGCGCGTCGCCCTGGTGCAGGACGACCCGGCTGCCCTCGACGTTCTGCCGGGTCCAGTGCAGCGCGCCCTCGTCCAGCTCGACGGCGTGCACCCGGGAGCGGGGCACCTCCTGGGCGAGGGCGAGCGCGATCGCCCCGGAGCCGGTGCACAGGTCGACGATGAGCGGTTCGGCGACGTCCATCGCGCGCACCGCGTCTATCGCCCAGCCGACCACCGACTCGGTCTCCGGGCGCGGTACGAAGACGCCGGGGCCGACCTTCAGCTCCAGGAAGCGGAAGAACGCGCGGCCGGTGATGTGCTGGAGCGGCTCGCGGTTCTCCCGGCGGGCCACCGCCTCCCAGTAGCGCGCGTCGAAGTCGGCGTCGGCGACGGTGTGCAGCTCACCGCGCTTGACCCCGTGCACGTAGGCGGCGAGTTCCTCGGCGTCGAAACGGGGGGAGGGCACACCGGCGTCCGCCAGCCGCCGGGTGGCCTGTGCCACTTCGGCGAGCAGCAGCGATCGCGGGTTCGCGGGACGTTCCCCGGGGGACGGCTGCACTCCACTCTCCTACGGTCTTACTGGGCCGCGGCGAGCTTGGCCGCGGAGTCGGCGTCGACGCACGCCTGGATGACCGCGTCGAGGTCTCCGTCAAGCACCTGGTCCAAGTTGTACGCCTTGAAGCCGACCCGGTGGTCCGAGATGCGGTTCTCGGGGAAGTTGTAGGTCCGGATGCGTTCCGACCGGTCCACCGTACGCACCTGGCTGCGGCGGGCGTCGGACGCCTCGCGCTCGGCCTCCTCCTGCGCGGCGGCCAGCAGCCGGGAGCGCAGGATGCGCATCGCCTGCTCCTTGTTCTGCAGCTGGCTCTTCTCGTTCTGGCAGGAGACCACGATGCCGGTGGGCAGGTGGGTGATGCGCACCGCGGAGTCGGTGGTGTTGACCGACTGGCCGCCGGGGCCGGAGGAGCGGTAGACGTCGATCCGCAGGTCGTTCGTGTTGATCTCGACCTCGACCTCCTCGGCCTCGGGGGTGACGAGCACGCCCGCGGCGGAGGTGTGGATGCGCCCCTGGGACTCGGTGGCGGGCACCCGCTGGACGCGGTGGACGCCGCCCTCGTACTTCAGCCTGGCCCACACGCCCTGGCCGGGCTCGACGGTGCCGCGGGCCTTCACGGCGACCTGCACGTCCTTGTAGCCGCCGAGGTCGGAGGCGTTGGCGTCGAGGATCTCGGTCTTCCAGCCGAGCCGTTCGGCGTACCGCAGGTACATCCGCAGCAGGTCGCCGGCGAAGAGCGCGGACTCCTCGCCGCCCTCGCCCGCCTTGACCTCCAGGATCACGTCCTTGTCGTCGCTGGGGTCGCGCGGGACCAGCAGCAGCCGCAGACGGTCGGTGAGTTCCTCGCGGCGGGCTTCGAGCTGCTTGACCTCGGCGGCGAAGTCGGGATCGTCCTGGGCGAGTTCGCGGCCGGTCTCGATGTCGTCGCCGGTCTGCTTCCACTCCCGGTAGGCGCCGACGATGGGGGTCAGCTCGGCGTAACGCTTGTTGAGCCGGCGTGCCTCGCCCTGGTCGGCGTGGACCGCCGGGTCGGCAAGCCGCTTCTCGAGGTCGGCGTGTTCGCCGATGAGTTCCTCGACCGCCTCGAACATCTTCGGTTCCCTCGGTACGTGACGGGACTGCTGGGCCGGACGACAAACGCCGGTCCGGCCGCTCCCGTGCGGGAGCGGCCGAGGACCGGCGTGACGGCCGCTACTTCTTGGCGGAACCGGCGTTCTTGCCGAAGCGGGCCTCGAAGCGGGCGACGCGACCGCCGGTGTCGAGGATCTTCTGCTTGCCGGTGTAGAAGGGGTGGCAGGCCGAGCACACGTCGGCACGGATCGCGCCGTCGGTCTTGGTGCTGCGGGTGGTGAACGAGGCACCGCAGGTGCAGGTGACCTGGGTCTCGACGTACTCGGGGTGGATCTCGCGCTTCAAGGGTTCTCCTAGGTTCGGGAGGGCACCGGGTCGACCGAGCGGGATTGCCGGACGTGAACCGGGGCCGACGGACCAGTTTGCCAGGACCGGCCGTACTGTCCAAAACCGGAGGACCTACCGGGATATTCCACCGGCTCCCCCGCCGCCCGCACGTCAGTGGCGGACCACCCCGGCGGCCTGTCCGGTGGCGGTGCCGGGACCCTGGGTGACCTGGGCCGGGACCGGCTTGTCGGCCTTGAGCGCGGCCCACAGCAGCTGGTTCTGGCGCGCCAGCGGGACGACGCGTTCCGGGGCGGCCGGGTCGTAGCCGACCGGCATGGTGACCATGTCGAGGTCGCCGGAGTTGATGTGCTCCAGGCCGCGGGCGAAGCCGGTCAGGGAGGTCAGCGAGGCGAGCGCGGAGTCGGTGGTGAGCGACTTGGTGGCGGTGTCGGCCACCTTGTACAGCCGGGCCGGGTCGGTGAGCAGGCCGGTGTCGTGGGTGCGGGCGATGAGCGCCTTGACGAACGCCTGCTGGAGCTGGATGCGGCCCAGGTCGCTGCCGTCGCCGACGCCGTGCCGGGTGCGCACCAGGCCGAGCGCCTGGGTGCCGTCCAGGGTGTGGCGGCCGGGGGCGAGGTCGAGATGGCTGTCCGGATCGTGGATGGCCCGGGTGGTGGTGACCGGGACGCCGCCGAGGGCGTCGATCAGCCGGGTGAAGCCGGCGAAGTCCACCTCCAGGTAGTGGTCCATGCGGATCCCGGTCATCGACTCCACGGTCTTGACGGCGCAGGCCGGGCCGCCGACCGAGTAGGCATCGTTGAACATCTCCCGGGTGGCGGCCGGGGCGGTGGTGCCGTCCGGGCGCCGGCAGGCGGGCCGGTCCACCAGGGTGTCGCGGGGGATGCTGACCACGGTGGCCTTGCGGTGGCCGGGGTAGACGTGGACCACCATGGCGGTGTCGGAGCGGGCGCCGCCGTCGTCGCGGCCGTAGGAGCTGTCCCGTCCGGCCCGGGAGTCGGAGCCGAGCACCAGGATGTCCTGGGAGCCGTTGTCGGTGTCGGCGGGGCGGTCGGCGCCGAGCTGGGCGTCGATGTCGACGCCGGTGATGTTGCCGTTGAGCCGGAAGTAGGCGTACCCGACGCCGCTGCCGCCGACCACCACCACGGCGGCCAGCGCCCAGGCGGCGATCCGCCGGCCGGTGCGCCGGCGGCGCCTGCGGTGGCTGCCGCGACCGCGGCCGGCGGCGCCGCGCTCCGGCCGCTCCTCGCGTCCCTGCGTGAGCCGGGTGTCGTCCGCCATCGGGTGATCCGTCCTCGCTTCGTGAGTTGCCTGGCCGTATCCGGTCACGTCCGTACCGGTGAGGCCGGTTCCTCATCCTGCGGTACCGCCGGCTGCGCGCCGGAAGGCCGACGAAACCGTAAGCGCCCGCATAAGCCCAGGTCAGGGCCTATGCGGGCGCGATCTTCAGCGGAGGCGCGTGTGGCGAAGGTCTCGGCGGAGCCGGTGCTCAGCCGAAGAGGTCGTAGACGTTCCAGCCGTAGCCAAGCTTGGTGCGGGCGGCCAGCGGCGCCTTGGCGGAGCCGGTGCCCCGGTACAGCCACAGGTTGCCGGAGGGGTCCCGGGTCACCAGGTCGGCCTTGCCGTCCCCGGTGAGGTCGCCGACGGCGACGTAGGCGGTGTAGTGGTAGCCGTAGCCGGCCTTGATCCGGGCGCCGAAGGCGGCCGGGGTGGTGCCGGTGCCGGGGTGGAGCCACAGGTTGCCGGAGGCGTCCTGGGCGAGCAGGTCGGGCCTGCCGTCGCGGGTCAGGTCGCCGCGGCCGACCACGTTGGCGCCGTAGACGTTCCAGCCGTAGCCGGCCTTGGTACGGGCGCCGAAGGTGCCGTTGCCCTTGCCCGGGTAGACCCACACGTTGCCGCTGGAGTCGCCGGCCACCAGGTCGGGCAGGGCGTCGCCGGTGAGGTCGCCGGGGACGGCGATGAACCTCATGGTGTTCCAGCCGCCGCCGACGCGGGAGACCGCCCACTTGCCGGTGGCCGGCACGAAGTGCTCCCAGTACAGGGTGCCGCCGCTGTCGCGGGTCAGGAAGTCCTGGTAGCCGTCGCGGTCGAGGTCGGCCTGGCGGACCAGGGTGAGGCCGCCCCAGTCGCCCAGCGGGACACGGGAGTTGAGGCCGGTGCGCCTGGAGTCGTACTCGTACCCCGTGCCGGCCGGGGTGCGGGCGAACAGGTCGCCGAGGCCGTCGCCGTTGAGGTCGGCGTCGTCGACGCGCGGTTCGATCCGGCCGAGGTAGGAGGAGACCTTGGTGAAGACGCTGAACGACCCCTTGGCCACGCAGTCCTCGACGCCCCAGGAGACCACGCCGACCAGCCGGCCGCCGGCCACCAGCGGGCCGCCGGAGTCGCCGTTGCAGGCGGCGACGGTGCCGGCGTCCTGGCCGGTGGCCGGGTTGCCGGCGCAGACCATGTGGCCGGGCGCGTACTCGCCGCCGAACGCGGCCGAGCAGATGGCGTCGGAGTTCATCGGCAGCGTCGCGGTGCGCAGCGCGGTGGAGACGGCCTGGCTGGTGGAGGTGGTCCGCCCCCAGCCGTAGACCTGGGCCTGGGTGCCCGCCCGGTACGAGGCGGTGTCGCCGGCCGAGGTCACCTTCAGCGTGGGGGCGCTGACCGGGTTGGGCAGGGTGAGCACGGCGACGTCGTTGTCGAGGGTGGTGGCGTCGAACGACGGGTCGTTCCACTGCCGCCACACCCCGGAGGCGGTGCCGCCGTGCAGGTCGGTGGTGCCCGCGGAGTCCGTGGTGGGGGTCTGCGCGGTGCCGGTCAGGACGCTGCCGTGGGCGTGCCAGTCGTAGCCCTTGACGCAGTGCGCGGCGGTGAGGATCTTCGTGGGCGAGATCACGGTGCCGCCGCAGAAGAAGCCGATGTCGTCACCGGTGTCGCTGGTGCCGCGGTCGTCCCAGTACCACAGCTGGGCCATCCACGGGGCGGTGCCGATGGCGGTGGTGGTGCCGCCGATGATCTTCGGATCGACGGTGCCGGAGGGGCCGGCGGAGGAGGGGGCGGCCGGGGCGGTGGTGGCCGTCCGGCCGTTGTCCGCCGGGGACTTGGGGGCCGCCTTGGCCGCGGCCTTCAGGGCGTTGCCGACCCGGCCGGTGAGCTGGGCCACCGGCACGGTCGGGTGCCCCGGCGTGACGCGCGGGGCGGGCGGCGGGGCCGCGACGGCGTCCGCGGGCGCCGCGAGGAAGGCGCCCGCTCCGCCGAGGAACAGCGTCGCGGCAGCGGCGGGCACGGCCATCCGCGCCCCGCGCCGGTGCTTTCCGCCTCTGTGGGCGAAGGACACTCAGGTCTCCTGGTGATCAGTTCCGATGAGTCCGGGCCCGGGGAACGGCCGATGAGCGCGGCTCGGCTCGCCCGTCGTAACGGGGGGCGCGCTCGAATCTCGTTCCCCTGCCTCGGTGGTTGGATCGTACAACCAGCCCAGGAACCTTCACCAGCCCCACGCATCACGTCCGCATCACGGACGCGTCGCCGGGAAACACCGTCTGACCTGCGAAAAGCCACGGAACGCAACAAGCCGCCCCGGCCCCGGCGCCCGTACTGGGACGCCGTGGCCGGGGCGGCTGCGTGGTGCGGCCGGTCGCCCGGATCAGTCGCCGTTGCCGTTGCCCGGCGTGGTCTTGGCGATCTGCATCAGGAACTCGGCGTTGGACTTGGTCTGCTTCATCTTGTCCAGCAGCAGCTCGATCGCCTGCTGCGAGTCGAGCGCGTGCAGCACCCGGCGCAGCTTCCAAACGATGCCCAGCTCCTCCGGCGCCAGCAGGATCTCCTCCTTGCGGGTGCCGGACGCGTCCACGTCCACCGCCGGGAAGATGCGCTTGTCGGAGAGCTTCCGGTCCAGGCGCAGCTCCATGTTGCCGGTGCCCTTGAACTCCTCGAAGATCACCTCGTCCATCCGCGAGCCGGTCTCGACCAGCGCGGTGGCCAGGATGGTCAGCGAGCCGCCGTCCTCGATGTTGCGCGCGGCGCCGAAGAAGCGCTTCGGCGGGTAGAGCGCGGTGGAGTCGACACCACCGGACAGGATGCGGCCGGAGGCGGGCGCCGCCAGGTTGTAGGCACGGCCCAGACGGGTGATGGAGTCCAGCAGCACGACCACGTCGTGACCCAGCTCCACCAGCCGCTTGGCCCGCTCGATGGCGAGCTCCGCGACGGTGGTGTGGTCCTCGGCCGGACGGTCGAAGGTCGAGGAGATGACCTCGCCCTTGACCGACCGCTGCATGTCGGTGACCTCTTCGGGGCGCTCGTCCACCAGGACGACCATCAGGTGGCACTCGGGGTTGTTGTGCGTGATGGCGTTGGCGATGGACTGCATGATCATGGTCTTGCCGGTCTTCGGCGGGGCCACGATCAGCCCGCGCTGGCCCTTGCCGATCGGCGCGACCAGGTCGATGATGCGCGGGGTCAGCGCGCTGGCCTCGTTCTCCAGCCGCAGCCGCTCCTGCGGGTACAGCGGGGTGAGCTTGCCGAACTCGGGGCGGCCCCGGCCGGTCTCCGGCGCCATGCCGTTGACCGAGTCCAGCCGCACCAGCGCGTTGAACTTCTCGCGCCGCTCGCCTTCCTTCGGCTGGCGCACCGCACCGGTGACGTGGTCGCCCTTGCGCAGGCCGTTCTTGCGGACCTGGGCAAGGGAGACGTACACGTCGTTGGGTCCGGGCAGGTAGCCGGAGGTCCGGATGAACGCGTAGTTGTCCAGGATGTCCAGGATGCCGGCGACGGGGATGAGCACGTCGTCCTCGGCGAGCTGCGGCTCGGCGGCGAAGTCGTCGCGGCCCCGGCGGCCCCGGCGGTCGCGGTAACGGCCCCGGCGGCCACGGCGGCCGCCTTCGAAGTCGTCGTCGCCCTGGCCCTGGCCCTGGCTCTGGCGGCGGTCGTCGCCCTGACCCTGACCCTGACGGCGGTCGCCGTCCTGGCCCTGGCGGCGGTCGCCGTCGCCCTGGCGGCGCTGGTCCCCGGAGTCGGCCTGGCGGCGGTCGCCGTCACCCTGGCCGCCGTCCTCGCCGCGGCGGCGGTCACGCTGACGGCGGTCGCCCTTCTGGCCGCGGTCGCGGCGGGGCTCGCGCTCGCCCTGGCCCTCGCCGGCCTCGCTCTTGGCGGCCTTGGCCTCGGGCTGCTGCTCCTCCTTGGCCGCGGGGGCGGCCTCGGCCGGGGCCTTGGCCTCGGCGGCCGGCTGGGCCGGCTCCTCGGCGGCGGCGCGGCGGGGGCGGCGCTCGGCGGCGGGCTCACCGGCGGGCTGGCCGGGGATGTCGATCTGCTGCTGGGCGGGGGCGGCCTTGGCCTTCTCCGCCTTGGCCTCCGCGGCCTCGCCGGTACGCGCCCGGGAGGTCGCCCGGCGCTTGGGCTTCTCGGCGGCGGGGGCGGCCTTGCCGGCCTCCGCCTGGCCGGCGCCGCCGGCCTGGCGTTCCTTGATGACCTCGATCAGCTGGCTCTTGCGCATCCGGGCCGTGCCCTTGATGCCGAGGCCCGAGGCGACCTGCTGGAGTTCGGCCAGAACCATGCCCTCAAGGCCGGTGCCCGACCGGCGTCGCCGAGAGGCACTACCAGAGGCAGCACCGGTGGCAGGCGCGGCGGAGGCGTCCGAGGCGGGCGCGGCGTCCGTACGCACGCCCATCAGATCGGTGGTGTCGCTCACGAAGGGTCCTTCCCTGGAGCGGGCGTCGGCCTGATCGGCTCGGCGACCGGTTGTGCTGTCCGGATTCCGGGTTTTCGCGTTGGGTCCGGATCCGGGGCGGTGGTCCGCCTGACGGCGGCAGAAACATGCGTGTTTTCCGACGCGAAGAGGTCACACGGAGGTGGCGTATCGCTCGCGCCGGTTCCGGAGCGTGCTCGGCACTGCGAAGGCAGGCTTCAAGGCAGTGTGGAAGGCTCCCGGAAGAAGGGCGGCCCCAAGACGGGACACGGAGCACCCAGCCTGTGGGGCAGTGGGTGCGTACTTGAGGTTAACACTACCGGATCCAACAAACATTCCCCCTCTCCGCGCCCGGCAATCGTGCATCGGGTTACGGGGCGCGGCGCTGCCGCGCGCAGTTCTTCCCGTGTCGGACACCGGCTCAAACCCCCCGGTCATCAGTGGACGGCCCCCGGCGCGCCGGTTCCGGCCCCGGTCAGCGGCAGGACGCAGGCCCCCGAGGGGTCCAACGCGAGCCGGTTGGCCGCCCATCCCTCCCCGGCGAGGGCGGCCACCTTTTCGGCGCGTCCCTCCTCGGTGAGCGCCAGCACGGTGGGGCCGGCGCCGGAGATCACCGCGGGCACCCCTTCGGCCCGCAGCCTGGCCACCAGCTCGGTGCTGGCCGGCATGGCGGGCGCCCGGTACTCCTGGTGGAGCCGGTCCTCGGTGGCCGGGAAGAGCAGGTCGGGGCGGCGGGTGAGGGCCTCGACGAGGAGCGCGGCGCGTCCGGCGTTGGCCGCCGCGTCCACATGCGGCACGGTGCGCGGCAGCAGCCCGCGGGCGGTCTCGGTGAGCACCGGCCGGGAGGGGACGAAAACCACCGGAACGATGGACGCCGCCGGTGCCATCCGGATCGCCCGGGCCGCCCCGGACTCCGTCCAGGCCAGGGTGAAGCCGCCGAGCAGACAGGCGGCGACGTTGTCCGGGTGGCCCTCGATCTCGGTGGCCAGCTCCAGCAGGGCGGCGTCGTCGAGGCGGTCGGCGCCGCCTATGGTCACCGCCCGGGCGGCCATGATGCCGGCGCAGATGGCGGCGGAGGAGGAGCCCAGGCCGCGGCCGTGCGGGATGCGGTTGGCGCAGACCACCTCCAGGCCGCGCGGCTGCCCGCCGAGCACGTCGAACGCGGTGCGCAGGGCGCGGACCACGAGGTGTTTCTCGTCACGTGCCAGGCTGTCGGCGCCCTCCCCCGCGATGTCGACGTGCAGACCGGAGTCGGCGACCCGGACCACGACGTCGTCGTAGAGCCCCAGGGCCAGCCCGAACGCGTCGAAGCCGGGTCCGAGGTTGGCGCTGGTCGCGGGGGTACGCACGCGGACGGCGGCGGCGCGGAAGGCGGGACCGGCCATCGGTCGAAGACTCTCCTTGTGTGGCAAGTGCGGTGCTGCCCCGGGGCCTTGGCGTCCTTCAGCCGGGTGGCGGCGCGAGGGCTTGGGGGCCGCGCCCCTCCGTCGACGGCGACGGCGGCGGTGGCGGCGGTCGGGCCTGTGCCAACGGCAAGGACCGCTGCGGTGCTGGGCGCACCGATGGGAGGCAGCCTATCGAAGGAAGGTTCTGCTGCGACATAGGGCGCACGGACGGCGCGTGATGCGTGTCGCACGCCTTTCGTTGCGCCCCCCGGCGGGGACGCGACGAAAGGCGCAGGTCGGGCAGGTTCCCCCGGCCGCCGGGCGTTACACCAGACCGAGGCGTTCGGCGGCGGCGTCGGCGTCGACCGGGACGGTGATCGGCTGCGGGGCGCCGGCCACCGCCCAGTCGGGGTCCTTCAGGCCGTTTCCGGTCACCGTGCACACCACGCGCTGGCCCGGGTCGAGCCGGCCCTCCTCGGCCGCCTTGAGCAGTCCGGCCACCGAGGCCGCCGACGCGGGCTCCACGAAGACGCCCTCGCGCGCGGCCAACAGCCGGTAGGCGGCAAGGATCTGACGGTCGGTCACCGCTTCGATGAGGCCGCCGGACTCGTCCCGCGCGGCCTCCGCGAACGCCCAGGAGGCCGGGTTGCCGATGCGGATGGCGGTGGCGATGGTCTGCGGGTCGCGCACCGGCTCGCCCTTGACGATCGGCGCCGCGCCGGACGCCTGGAACCCCCACATCCGCGGGGTGCGGGTGGACACGCCGTCCGCCGCGTACTCGCGGTAACCCTTCCAGTACGCCGTGATGTTGCCGGCGTTGCCCACCGGGAGGACGTGGATGTCGGGGGCGTCCCCGAGCGCGTCCACGATCTCGAACGCGGCGGTCTTCTGGCCCTCGATGCGCACCGGGTTGACCGAGTTGACCAGCGCCACCGGGTACTTGTCGCTCAGCCCGCGGGCCAGCTCCAGGCAGTCGTCGAAGTTGCCGTCGACCTGGAGGATCCGGGCGCCGTGCACCAGCGCCTGGCCCATCTTGCCCAGCGCGATCT
This sequence comes from Streptantibioticus cattleyicolor NRRL 8057 = DSM 46488, assembly GCF_000240165.1. NCBI lineage: Bacteria > Bacillati > Actinomycetota > Actinomycetes > Kitasatosporales > Streptomycetaceae > Streptantibioticus > Streptantibioticus cattleyicolor. Next base: position 4,470,143 of record NC_017586.1, on the reverse strand, counting down.
TGCCCTGCGGCACCAGCACCGCGCAGACCATCCCGGCCCGTACCGCGTACCCGGCGGCCGAGGCCGAGGTGTTGCCGGTGGAGGCGCAGATGACCGCCTGGGCGCCCTCCTCCTTGGCCCGGGTGATGGCCATCGTCATGCCGCGGTCCTTGAAGGAACCGGTGGGGTTGGCCCCCTCGACCTTCAAGTGGACGTCACAGCCGGTCCGTTCGGACAGCAGCTGGGCGGGAACGAGCGGGGTGCCACCCTCCAGCAGCGTGACCACGGGGGTCTCGGCGGTCACCGGAAGCCGGTCCCGGTACTCCTCGATGATGCCCCGCCACTGGTGGGTGCCGGACATTCGAGGTGAAGCGACGGCGTTCATTGCTGGGTTACTCCCCTTCCACACGCATGATGCTCGCGACCCCGCGCACGGTGTCGAGTTTCCGCAGGGCCTCGACGGTCGCCGAGAGCGCGGCGTCGGGCGCGCGGTGGGTGACCACGACGAGCGAGGCGCCCGCCCGTCGTCCCGCGCCCTTGCCGGAGGCGGCCTCGTCGCCGCCCTCCTCGGACTCCCTGCCCTGCTGGCGGACGGTGTCGATGGACACCTCGTGTTCCGCGAAGATCGTGGCGACCTGGGCGAGAACACCGGGTTTGTCGGCCACGTCCAGACTGATGTGGTACCGGGTGACCACCTCGCCCATCGGGCTCACCGGCAGCTGGGTGTAGGCGGAGTCGCCCACCCCGCGGGTGCCGGCCAGCCGGTTGCGGCAGGCGGCCACCAGGTCGCCCAGGACCGCCGAGGCGGTGGGGGCGCCGCCGGCGCCCGGACCGTAGAACATCAGCCGGCCGGCCGCCTCGGCCTCCACGAAGACCGCGTTGTACGCCTCGCGCACCGAGGCCAGCGGGTGGCTGAGCGGGATCATCGCCGGGTGCACCCGGGCGGTGACGGAGTTGCCGTCGGCCGAGCGCTCGCAGATCGCCAGCAGCTTGACCGTGCACCCCATCCGGCGGGCCGAGGCGATGTCGGCCGCGGTGACCTCGGTGAGCCCCTCGCGGTGCACGTCGTCGATGGTCACCCGGGTGTGGAAGGCGATCCCGGCCAGGATGGCGGCCTTGGCGGCGGCGTCGAACCCCTCGACGTCGGCGGTCGGGTCGGCCTCGGCGTACCCCAGCGCGGTCGCCTCGTCCAGCGCCTCGGAGTAGCCGGCGCCGGTCGCGTCCATCCGGTCCAGGATGAAGTTGGTCGTGCCGTTGACGATGCCGAGGACCCGGTTGACCTTGTCACCGGCGAGCGATTCGCGCAGCGGGCGGATGAGCGGGATGGCACCGGCCACCGCCGCCTCGTAGTACAGGTCCACCCCGTGCTCGGCGGCCTTGGCGTGCAGCGTGGCGCCGTCCGCGGCGAGCAGCGCCTTGTTGGCGGAGACCACGCCGGCGCCGTGCTCGAAGGCGGTGGTGATCAGCGTACGGGCCGGCTCGATGCCGCCGACCACCTCGATCACCACGTCGATGTCGCCGCGTTTGACCAGCGCGGTGGCGTCGGTGGTGATCAGCTCGGCGGGGACGCCCTGGCGTACCCGGTCCGGCCGGCGCACCGCGATGCCGGCCAGCTCGACCGGGGCGCCGATCCGGGCCGCGAGGTCGGCGGCCTGCGTCGTCATGATGCGCGCGACCTCTGAGCCCACCACTCCACAGCCCAGCAGCGCCACCTTCAGCGGACGCGTACGCATCATCCGACCTCGATTCTCAACAGCTTCGACAACTCACGACCAGCGTGCGTGGTGGATCCAGTCTCACCCACCGGACGCCAACTTCCATCCTCGGTCCAGCATCCGAAACAAGGATCTTGCTAACCGATATCCAGACGCAGGAGATCTTCCTCCGTCTCCCGGCGCACGATCACCCGGGCCGCACCGTCGGCCACCGCCACCACCGGCGGGCGCAGCGCGTGGTTGTAGTTGCTCGCCATCGACCGGCAGTACGCGCCGGTGGCGGGCACCGCGATCAGGTCGCCGGGGGCCAGGTCGGCCGGGAGGAAGGCGTCCTTGACCACGATGTCCCCGGACTCGCAGTGCTTGCCGACCACCCGGCTCAGCATCGCCGGGGCGTCGGAGGTCCGGGAGACCAGCGCCACGCTGTACTCGGCGTCGTACAGCGCGGTACGGATGTTGTCCGACATCCCGCCGTCCACGCTCACGTAGGTCCGCAGCCCCTCCAGCGGCTTGACGGTGCCGACCTCGTACAGGGTGAACGCGGTCGGGCCGACGATCGCCCGTCCCGGCTCCACCGACAGCCGCGGCACGGTCAGGCCGGCCGCCGCGCACTCCCGGGTGACGATCTCGGTCAGCGCCTTGGCGATCTCGTGCGGCTCGCGCGGGTCGTCCTGCGAGGTGTACGCGATGCCCAGGCCGCCGCCGAGGTCGATCTCGGGCAGCTCGACGCCGTGCTCGTCGCGTACCTCCCTCAGCAGCCCCACCACCCGGTGGGCGGCCACCTCGAAGCCGGAGGTGTCGAAGATCTGCGAGCCGATGTGCGAGTGGATGCCGAGCAGTTCGAGGGAGTCCAGCGCGAGCACCCGGCGCACCGCCTCGGCGGCCTGCCCGCCGGCCAGCGCCAGGCCGAACTTCTGGTCCTCGTGCGCGGTGGCGATGAACTCGTGGGTGTGCGCCTCGACCCCCACCGTCACCCGGATCAGCACCCCCTGCCGCCTGCCGAGCCGCGAGGCGACCCCGGCGACCCGGGCGATCTCCTGGAAGGAGTCGAGCACGATCCGGCCCACCCCGGCCTCGACCGCCCGCTCGATCTCCCGCACCGACTTGTTGTTGCCGTGCAGCGCGATGCGTTCGGCCGGCATCCCCGCCGACAACGCCACCGCCAGCTCGCCCTCGGAGCACACGTCGAGGTTGAGCCCCTCCTGCGTCAGCCAGCGCACCACGGCGCGGGAGAGGAACGCCTTGCCCGCGTAGAACACGTCGGCGCGGCCGTCGAACGCCTCATGCCAGGCCCGGCAGCGGGCCCGGAAGTCGGCCTCGTCCAGCACGTAGGCGGGGGTGCCGAACTCCTCGGCGAGCGTCTTGACGTCGACACCGCCGACGGTGACGGCCCCGTCGGCGTCCCGGGTGACGGTACGCGACCACACCCGCGCGTCCAGCGCGTTGAGGTCGGCCGGCGGCGCGGTGTAGTGGCCCTCGGGCAGGACGTCGGCGTAGCGGGGCCCGGCGGGGTGGGCGGAGCGGGACATGCGGATCCTCGAATCGATGCTCAGAGGTGGTCGGGGGCGCTGATGCCGAGCAGGTGCAGGCCGTCGGCGAGCACGATCCCGGCGGCGTCGGCGAGCCGCAGCCGGGCCTCGTGGACGGCCGAGGGTTTCTCGTCACCGCGCGGCAGCGCCGGACACGTGTCGTACCAGCGGAAGAAGGCGTCGGCCGTGCGCTCCAGGTGGCGCGCGACCCGGTCGGGGGCGCGGTCCCGGGCCGCCGCGGCGACGATCCGCGGGTGGTCGGCGAGGTGCGCGAGCAGCGCGCTGCCGGTGGCGGAGGGGTGGCCGCCGTCACCGTCACCCGCACCGGATTCTGTCATGGCCTGCGCCGTCCGGTCCGGATCGACCCCCAGGTCACGCCCGTTGCGCAGCAGCGCCCGGGACCGTGCGTGGGCGTACCGCACCCGGAACAGCGGGTTGGCCTCGCGCTGCGCCAGCAACGCCTCCGCCGCCAGGCACGGCACGTCCTGCGCGGGCGGACGCAGCAGCGCCCAGTGGGTCGCGTCGGGACCGAGACGGTCCAGGAGCTCGCGGTAGGCGACCCCGGCCGGCCGGACCGGTACCGGCCGGGCACCCCGCACCAGCCGTTCGCACACCTCGGCGAGGACGACGGGTCGGGCGTCGCAGGTGGTGGTCGGCGGTACGGGGAACGCGCGGGGGTGGGCGGTGCGGCCGTATTCGTGGCGGCGGTCACGGATCCGGTCCACCAGCCCGGCGTGCGCCCGCGACTCCAGCGTGATGTTGAGAAACCCGGGCCCGGCGACGTCGACCCGGGCGATCCCCGGCTCCCCGACGAGCCGTCCGGCCAGGATCCCGGCCACCTCCCGCGCGGGCCGCCCGGCCGCCCCGGCCAGCCGCAACGCCACACTCGTCGCGTAATCCCCCTGCCGAGGCCCCCGCGGACGCTCCACCAGCACCCGCTCCGGCACCTCCACCCCCAGCTCCCCCGCCGCCACGGCACACCGCACCGCTCCTTGAACGCTTCGGCTGAGCTCGGCGGGGGTCACAGGAAAAGGGTAGGCGAGGGGTGGGGTGGGGTGGCGAACGGGTTTTGGGGGTGGGGTTGTGTTCAGGAGAGGCGGGGCGCCGGGCGGCGGGGGTGGGGGCGGTCGGCCCCGGGGGCGCCGGAGGACGGACGGGGGGTGTGCGCGAGGCGTCGTACGAGCCGTACCAGCTCCGCCGGTTCGAAGGGCTTGCTCAGGAAGGCGTCCACCCCGGCCTGGAGACCGCTTTCGATCTCGGCGTGGGTGCAGGCGCTGACGATGGCGATCCGCAGATGGCGGGTGCACGGGTCGCCACGCAGCCGTGCGGCGGCGCGCAGTCCGTCCAGTCGCGGCATGACCACGTCCAGCGTCACCACGTCCGGCCGCACCCGTTCCACGATCTCCAGGCACTCGGCACCGTCGGCCGCGGTCACCACCTCGAAGCCCTCCAGTTCGAGGTTGACCCTGATCAACTGCCGGATGACCTTGTTGTCGTCCACGACAAGCACCCGGCCCGACGCGCGATGCACATCTTCGAGAGTAGGCGCGCCCCCAAAGGTGCGTCCGCGTTTTACCCACTTCTTCCCCGTGCGAGGGAGCTTTTCGCGTCCCGCTGAGGGGAGGGAGGGGGGTGGGCTAAGGGGTGTTGGGAGCGTTGGGGGGGCGTGGCTGGCCGCCTTCCGTGTGTGGTGTGGCGGGTGTGCGGTGGGTGGTCTGGTGCGCCTGGGGGGGTCGGGGCGCCCCGGGTCCGTCTGCCCCGTTTCCCTTGGTGGGTGCGCGGTGGCTGGCCGGGTTCGCCTGGGGGCGCGGTTGGGGTGGGGCGTCCGCTCCGGGGGCGCCCCGGGTCCGTCTCCCCCGCTTTCCGTGGCGGGTGCGCCTGGGGTGGGGCTGCGCCCCCGGGTGTGGGCGCCCGGCTCTGCCCCGTTCGCCCCGGGGGCGCCCCCGCACCGCGCCCTCCACCCCGGCGGGCTCCCCCGCGAAAGCCCTGTACACAAGCACCCTCCGGAAGCTGGTAGTGTTCTATCCGTCGCCGCGAGAGAGCGGCGACAACGCCCCCGTAGCTCAGGGGATAGAGCAACGGCCTCCGGAGCCGTGTGCGCAGGTTCGAATCCTGCCGGGGGCACTTCGCAAGAAGTGCCGGAACACCCCGCAAGCAGCAGAGATGCTGAGTGCGGGGTGTTTTGCGTTGCATGGGCGGATACCGTTTCGTTGTCCGAACATGCACGGCCTCTCCAGCAGTCCAGTGACCGAGGCTCCTTTGCCGGGTCGGCGCTGATGAAGTCCTCCGGCACAGTCACCCAGCTTCTGGCCACCGGGCGCCACTTCGGGCAATCCCACAGCGGAAGAACGAACCATCGCGCCAAGATGCTCCCGTGGACGCAGGGGTTGGGGTAGCCGCCGCCGCGGGGCTCGTGGGGGCGCTGGTAGGCGCGGGGGGGGGCTCTTGTGAGAGTTCCGGACCGGGCCCTCGGGGAACGTTTCGGTGACGTACTGATGGCCAGCCGCATGGCTTTTCAAGGCATTGAGGGCTCTCACGCGGATCGTAGGCAGGGCGCGTTCAGCGCCACCTACGAGGGGCTGAGTTGTCTTGGCACCTTTCTGCGGGAAGAGCCCTTGCCGCCGCTTACGGCATACACACGGGACGCCAAAGAACGCCGTCTGGCCGGTCAAGACGCGACTCAAAGCAACGCAGGTCCTGGTCCCGCCTCGGGATCCTCGGACGGCATCACAACGAGCCCAGACGGGCACGCTCCATAAGGTCGACAACATAATGGACCAGTTCTACCGGCGCCGAAGTACCGGCGAAGATCCTGTGGTCGACTCCTCGCTCAGGATCGAATCTGCCGGTGTAGATCAATACGGGTACGTCGATGTGGTATTGCTCAAGCAGACGGAGCATTTTGATTCCCGCCTCGCTGTCGCCATTCCGATCGAAGTCGCTGATGATGATGTCGTACGGTCTCCGCCGAAGCAGCGGCACGGCCTCCTCGGTGGACAGGGCGAGTTCTACGTTCATGCCGGCGGTCCGGAAGAGTTCGACCAGCGGGGAGTTGCCCTCCGGGCGGTCGTCGACCCACAGCACGTTGCCACCCCGCAGCAGGTCAGCGGCGTGTTCGAGCCTGCCCAACGCCGTGCGCCTGGCGGTGGGCGTGACGGTTGTCGGGCTCTCTTCCTGGGCCTGGTCGAGCAGTTCACGTGCGAGTTCGAGTTCGACACCCAGCGCCCGTACGGCAGTCAGCCGGGGCACCATGCGCTGCACAATCGTCTGCCGTAGCGAGAAATACACGACAGCGGCGAACCCCACCCAGAGGATGGCCGGAAGTGTCTCGATCAGCTTGAGCCAGATGGCGGCGGGCACGCCGACATGATGGACGACGGCAGCCGGACGCTGCATTCACTTCGGGAAATTCGGCTCAAGCGAGGATGCCCCCGCGCCCGCTCAGCACCCCCCCTCACCCCACCCCCAACAACCCCGGCAACTCCCTCATCTCGCGGAACACCACCGTCCCCGGGCCCCTCAGCCGGGCCTCCGGGGTGACGCCGGAGGCGTAGGCGAGGGCGGGGATGGCGGCGGCGCGGGCGGCTTGGAGGCCGTGGTGGCTGTCTTCGACGACGACGCAGGCGGACGGGGGGACGCCCATGGAGGCGGCGGCGTGGAGGAAGAGGTCGGGGGCGGGTTTGCCGTGGCGGACATCGGTGGCGCTGTAGATGCGGCCGGCGAAGTGGTCGTACAGGCCGGTGCGGCCCAGGGTGTGGCGCATCTTGGCGTGGGTGCCGCTGGAGGCGACGCAGGTGGGGACGGGGATGGCGGCCAGGGCCTCGGTGATGCCGGGGACGGCGGTCAGCTCGGTGTCGACGGCCTCGCGGTGCAGCGCCTCGAAGCGCCGGCGCCAGGTGGCGGCGGCCGGGGCGCCGAGGCGGGCGGCTATCAGCTCGTCCACCGAGGCGTTGGAGCGGCCCACGAAGAGGTCGACGACCTCGTCCTCGGTCAGCGGCCAGCCGAGTTCGGCGCCGACGGCGACATGGGCGCGGATGGCGAGCGGTTCGCTGTCGACCAGGATTCCGTCGCAGTCGAATATGACCAGCTGGGGCGGCACACGCATGCCGCAACCCTAGGCCCTGTCGTCAAAAAATCTCGCCTGCCCCGCGGGGTCCGGCACGCGCGCTCGCGGCGTTGTCGGTCGTCGGCCCGCACGGTCGGGCTCCGCCCGGGGGTACCCCCGGACCCCGCGGGACACCGCCCTCCGGGCGGCCGGCGATCTCTTGACGACAGGGCCGGCGCCGCTCCCCCGGCGCGTCCGGCGCCGCCGCCCTACAGTGGTGCGGGCACCAGTAACCATTCCACCGGTTACCGAGGGAGCGGCCATGCGAGCCCGCCGGACGGGTACGGAACGGACGGGTACGGAACGGCAAAGAGAGCGGGAACGGGAACGGGCGCTCGCGGTGGGCGCCGGGGGGCGGGCGCCGGGGCCGCGGCCCTGGGTGCGGGTGGCGCTGGCGATGTTCGCGGTGGGGTGGGGGGCCAACCAGTTCTCGCCGATGCTGCTCGTCTACCACGAGCAGCGGCGGCTGTCCCAGGTGGTGCTGGCGGCGATGTTCGGCTGCTACGCGCTCGGGCTGATCCCCGCGCTGCTGGTGGCCGCGGCGCTGTCGGACCGGATGGGACGGCGGCGGTTGATGCGGCCGGTGCTGATCTTGTCGACGGTGGCCTCGCTGGTGCTGGTCGCCGGGGCGGTGGCGACGCCGGCGCTCTTCGCGGGGCGGCTGCTGGCCGGGGTGGCCTCGGGGACGGCGTTCGCGCCGGGCAGCGCGTGGGTCAAGGAGCTGTCGGCGGACGCGCCCGGGGGCAGCGGGGCGCGGCGGGCGACGGTGGCGCTCTCCGCGGGGTTCGGCGGCGGGCCGCTGGTGGCCGGGGCGGTGGCGCAGTGGCTGCCGTATCCGCAGGTGCTGCCGTATCTGGTGCACATCGCGGTGATGCTGGTGGTGGCGCCGTTGGCGTGGCGGGCGCCGGAGACGGTGACCCCGGGGCGGCGGGCGGGCGGTGGTCCGGGCCGCGGCGGGGTACGGGCGGCCGTGGCCCATCCGGTCTTCCTGCGGACCGTGGTGCCGACCGCGCCGTGGGTGTTCGCCACCGCCACGGTGGGTTTCGCGGTACTGCCGGGGCTGGTGATACGCGGCGGTGACGGGCTGGTGCTCAGCGGGGCGACGGCGGGGCTGGTGCTGGGCACCGGGGTGCTGGTGCAACCGCTGGCCCGGCGGGTGGAACGGTGGCGGGCGGGGGCCGTGCTGGTGGCCGGGGTGCTGGTGGCGGCGGCCGGGCTGCTGCTGGCCGCGGTGACCGCCGCCACCGCCGAGCCGACGTTGCTGATCCCGGCGGCCGTGGTGCTCGGGGCGGCGTACGGGTTGCTGCTGGTGGCGGGGCTGGGCCGGGTGCAGGCGCTGGCGCCGCCGGAGGACCTGGCCGGGGTGACCGCGGTCTTCTACTGCCTGATCTACCTGGGGTTCGCCGCGCCGTACGTGGTGGCGGCGGCCGGCGCCCTGCTCTCCCCGGCGGCGTTGTTCTGCGTGGCGGCCGGGGCGGTGACCGCCACCTTGCCGCTGCTGCTGGGTACCGGAGGCGTCCGGGCCCCGCGCTGACCGCCGGGCCGCCCTCAGCCGCGCCGGGCGAACCCCTTGCGCAGCAGCGCCGGCACCTCCTCCTCGGGGACCTGGGCCGCGGCGAGCGGATCGGTCAGCACGGCGCCGTCCAGCGCGTGGTGGCAGGCGCAGTCGGCTGGGGCGGTGGCGTGGGCGAGGCCGGAGAGCACGGCGCGGGCGGCGATGACGTTGGCGGCCATCACCTCGGCGACGGTGCGGGCGTCCACCGAGTCGTGTCCGGTGTGCCAGCAGTCGTAGTCGGTGACCAACGACAGCCCGGCGTAGCACAGTTCGGCCTCGCGGGCGAGTTTCGCCTCGGGCTGGGCGGTCATGCCGATGACGTCCATGCCCCAGGCGCGGTACAGCTGGGACTCGGCCCGGGTGGAGAACTGCGGGCCCTCCATGCACAGGTAGGTGCCGGCCGGGTGGACGGTGGGGTGGGCGGCCCGGGCGGCGTCGGTGAGGGCGGCGCGCAGCCGGGGGCAGTAGGGGTCGGCCAGCGAGACGTGGACGACGACGCCGGAGGAGAAGAAGGTCGCGGGCCGGCCGCCCCGGGTGCGGTCGACGATCTGGTCGGGGACGACGAGGTGGCCGGGGGCGTACTCCTCGCGCAGGCTGCCGACCGCGCTGACGCTGACGACCTCGGTGACCCCGAGCGCCTTGAGCGCGTAGAGGTTCGCCCGCACCGGGATGCGGGAGGGCGGTATGCGGTGGCCGGTGCCGTGGCGGGCCAGGAAGGCCACCCGGCGTCCGCCGACGGTGCCGACGACCGGCGGTGCGCTGGGCGGGCCGTACGGCGTCTCGACCGGGAATTCCTCGGGGTCGGTCAGGCCCGGGAATTCGTACAGTCCGCTGCCGCCGATGATGCCGAGATCGGCGTTCCGCTGCTCGTTCCCCGATTTCCGTGCCCGCATGCGCGCACCTCCGGTCGTAGCTGATCGCGGATCCGCGCAATCTAACAGGCGGCGGCTGCGGGCGACAGCGCCGGAATTCGCAACCTGTGCCGGGGAACCATGCCGACTACACCCTTCGGTGCAGGGTTGGTGTGCCCTTGGGCCGATTTCCCTTGTCGTTCCCGGCATTTATGGTCGATCGGGTCTGATCCACCAGGAGCGATCGCAGGAGGAATTCACGTGGCTGCGAACAGCACACGTCGCCCCATCATCGCGTTCATGAGCGACCTGGGGACCACGGACGACTCCGTCGCCCAGTGCAAGGGGCTCATGTACAGCATCTGCCCGGACGTCACGGTGGTGGACGTCTGCCACTCGATGACGCCCTGGGACGTCGAGGAGGGCGCCCGCTACATCGTGGACCTTCCGCGCTTCTTCCCCGAGGGAACGGTCTTCGCCACCACCACCTATCCGGCGACCGGCACCACCACCCGCTCGGTGGCGGTGCGCATCAAGCAGGCCGCCAAGGGCGGTGCCCGCGGCCAGTGGGCGGGCTCGGGGGCCGGCTTCGAGCGCGCCGAGGGCTCGTACATCTACATCGCGCCCAACAACGGGCTGCTGACCACCGTGCTGGAGGAGCACGGCTACCTGGAGGCGTACGAGGTCACCTCGCCGAAGGTCATCCCCGAGCAGCCCGAACCGACCTTCTACAGCCGGGAGATGGTGGCCATCCCCTCCGCGCACCTGGCCGCCGGCTTCCCGCTGTCCGAGGTCGGCCGTCCGCTGGAGGACCACGAGATCGTCCGCTTCAACCGCCCGGCCGTCGAGCAGGACGGGGAGGCGCTGGTGGGCGTGGTCTCCGCCATCGACCACCCGTTCGGCAACGTGTGGACCAACATCCACCGCACCGACCTGGAGAAGGCGGGCATCGGCTACGGCGCCCGGCTGCGGCTGACGCTGGACGGCGTGCTGCCGTTCGAGGCGCCGCTGACCCCGACGTTCGCCGACGCCGGTGAGATCGGCAACATCGCCATCTACCTCAACAGCCGCGGTTACCTGTCCATCGCGCGCAACGCGGCCAGCCTCGCCTACCCGTACCACCTCAAGGAGGGCATGTCCGCCCGGGTCGAGGCCCGCTGACCCCCTTCCGGCCGTCCCGTCCGCGCCGGCGGGCGGGGCGGCCGGAACGCGCGACGACGTACCCTCGTGCGGCGTGAGGGACGGCGTGGCGGACGGTGTGGCGGGACGGGTACGGGGGCGCGGGATGGAGCGGGCCGAGGGGGTCGGGGTGACCGTCGGTGCGCAGGTGCGCCGGCTGCGGGAGTTCCGCGGGCTGTCGGTGGCGGAGTTGTCCCGGCTGTCGGGGGTGAGCCGGGCGACGTTGTCGATGCTGGAGTCGGGGCGGGGCAACCCGACGATCGAGACGGTCTCGGCGATCGCGGTGGCGCTGCGGCTGCCGCTGGGCGATCTGCTGGTGGACCCCACCCCGCCGGAGCCGGTGCTGCGGCCGGGCACGCCGCGTCCGCAGACCAGCCGGCAGGACCTGCTGGACCGGATCGGGGCGGGCGGGCACAGCGAGATATGGCGGCTGCGGCTGTGCGGGGCGGGCCGCCGGGTCGACAGCCCGCCGCACACCCGCGGCACCCTGGAGCGGGTGGTGGCGCTGCGCGGCCGGCTGCGGCTGGGCCCGGTGGACCGCCCGGTGGTGCTGGCCACCGGTGACTTCGTGGTCTTCCCGGCGGACGAACCGCACTTCTACGAGGCGGTGGACGACGAGGACGTGGACGCGGTGATCGTGATGACCTATCCGGCGGCGTCGTAGGCCCTGTCGTCGAAAGGTCGCCGCCCGCCCGGAGGGCGGTGCCCCGCGGCTTCCACGGGGGTCCCCCCAGGTGAGGCGGAGCCCGACCGTGCGGGCCGACGGCCGACAACGCCGCGAGCGCGCGGGGCAGACGTCGCGGGGCAGACGTCGCGGGGCAGACGTCGCGGGGCAGGCGACATGTTGACGACAGGGCCTAGGCCAGGTCGTAGTCGGTGATCGGTACCGGGGTGCGGACCATGCCGCGTTCCACCGCCTTGCGGACGGCCTCGGTGCGGCAGGCGGCGTCCAACTTGGCGTAGACGTTGGACAGATGGCGTTTGACGGTGCCCTCGGTGATGACCAGTTCGCGGGCGATCTGTGAGTTGCGCAGGCCCCTGGCGACCAGGGCGACGACCTGGAGTTCGCGGGCGGTCAGCAGGTGCGGGCCGGTCTCGCGCAGCCCGGCCAGGGTGCGCTGGGAGACCGAGAGCACCACCCGGTCGCGGTGGCCGGCCACCCCGCGGATGGTGCCGATCAGTTCCTCGGGGCTGCTGTACTGGGCGATCGCGGCCTGGGCGCCGGCCGCCAGGAGTCTGCGGACCGCGCCGGGGTCGTCGTGGGCGAGCATCGCCACGATCCGGCTGACCGGGGTGGCCCGGCGCAACTCGGCGACGTCGCCGTAGGGTTCCCGGCCGCCGGAGGCGACGCCGAGCAGCACGACGTGGGGCTGGCGGGCGCGCAGCGCGGAGAGCCCCTCGCGTACCGTGGCCGACTCGGCGACTACTTCGAGGGCGGGTTCGGCGGCGAGCACGTGGGCCAGTCCGGTGCGCAGGAAGACGTTGTCGTCGACGACGGCGAGCCGGATCGCCGCCTGCTGCCGGCGGACTGCGGCCGTCGCGGCGCCGCGGTGGAGGGTCATGCGGTTTCCGCCTTTCGCCTGGTGGTCTCGGGGTCCGGCGTCCCCCGTTCACCGCCGGTCGGTCGGCGTTGCGACATCAGCGGGCGGTGGCGGCGCACGGTGCGGCCGAGCCAGACGCCCGCGGCCTGGGAGGTGACGATGGAGAGCACCACCAGGCTGGTGAAGAAGTCCTCGCTGATGACGCCGGCCGCGTAGGTGACCGACGCCAGGATGATGCCGGGGCCGCCGCGGGCGTTCATGGCCACCGCGATGTTCCCGGCCGACGCGGCGTCCTGCCCGGCCAACCGTGCCCCCGCCCACACCCCGGCCGACTTGACCACGCAGGCCAGCGCCAGGAACCACAGGAAGAACACCGGGTCGAAGTGGCGGATCAGGTCGAGCTTGAGGCCGACGACGGCGAAGTAGACGGGGACGAAGAAGGCGAGCGAGATGGCCCGCAGGGTCTGGTACGACCCCGGGGCGGCGTCCGCGGCGGCCTCCGGCACGGCGGGCGCCGCGCGTTCCTCGCCGGGCACCGGGCCGCCGGCGCTCAGCCCGGCCGCCAGCGCGCCGAACATCGGGTCGATGCCGAGGCCGGAGCAGGCCAGGCAGAGCGCGAAGAGGTAGGCGATCCGGAACGCGGTCGGGCTGCGCCGTTCCAGGACGTTCCAGCGGCCGGAGCGCAGCGCGTCGAAGGCGGCCCGGCCGCGCCACAGGAAGAGCCCGAAGAAGACCACCGGGACGAGGGAGAAGAAGACCACCGCCCACGGCAGCGACACCCGGCTGAGCGCCCCGCCGACGCCGTAGGAGTCGCCCGCCCTGGCCTGGGCGATGCCGAGGACGACGGCGAGCAGCGCGTAGAGCACCACGTCCTCCAGGACCGCGACGGCGAGCACCACGCGGGCGAAGACGGTGCGCAGGATGCCCAGGTCGAGCATGATCCGGGAGATCACCGGGACGCTGGTGACGGCGATCGCCATGCCGAAGACGAGGGCGAGGCTGGCCGGGTTGCCGTGCGGCCCGGAAAGGCCGGGCAGGGATACGGAGTTGGCCACCAGCAGCCCGGCGGCGAACGGGACGAAGAGGCCGGCGCCGGCCACCCAGACCATGGTGCGCCGGTCGGAGCGGGCGACGTGGCCGCGCAGTTCGGCGCCGGTGAGGTAGACCAGCAGCAGCATCCCGATGCTGTAGAAGGCGCCGAGCACCTCGCCGGTGGCGCCCTTGGCCGGGAAGAGCCACGTCTCGGCGGTGGGCCACAGCGCGCCGAGCACGGTGGGGCCCAGCACCAGGCCGCCGACGATCTCACCGATCACCGGTGGCTGCCGCAACAGTTGGAAGATCTGGGCGCCGGCGTGGGCCAGCACCGTCAACAGCCCGAGGGCGATGAGGACATGGGCGAGTTCGACGGTTGTCAGGGACACCGGGCACCTCCCGAAGGCCGGGCCGAAACCGCATCAGGTGAATTCCTATCGGAGCGGTTCGCCGGTGTCCATCGCCCGGTCGGCTATTCCTTGCGGGCTTTCCGTTCCGCCGTGCGGATTCCGTCTCCGGGTGGAGTTCGCGGGGCGTTCACCACCTGGCGGCGGAGGGCGACTTTCCGCATCGCGACGGATGCGCCAGGGCACCGGTCGCGGCAGGCTGGCCCGGACAACCACACAGGCACCACCGGCAGTCGGAGGCTGGAGCATGGCAGTCGTACCATCCGGGTCCGGGGCGCAGCGGCCGGTTCCGGAATTCAAGGTGGCCGATCTTTCCCTGGCGGAATTCGGACGCAAGGAAATCACGCTGGCCGAGCATGAAATGCCGGGGCTGATGGCGATGCGGGCGGAATACGCCGGGAGCCGGCCGCTGCGCGGGGCGCGGGTCAGCGGTTCGCTGCACATGACGGTGCAGACGGCGGTGCTGATCGAGACGCTGACCGCGCTGGGCGCCTCGGTGCGCTGGGCGAGCTGCAACATCTTCTCCACCCAGGACCACGCCGCGGCGGCCGTGGTGGTGGGCCCGCACGGCACCCCCGAGGAACCGCGCGGGGTGCCGGTGTTCGCGTGGAAGGGGGAGAGCCTGGAGGAGTACTGGTGGTGCACCCGGCAGGCGCTGACCTGGCCGGAGGGGGGCCCGCAGCTGATCGTGGACGACGGCGGCGACGCCACCTTGCTGGTGCACCTGGGGGTGGAGTACGAGAAGGCGGGCGCGGTGCCCGACCCGGCCACCGCCGGCTCGGAGGAGGAGGCGGTGATCCTGCGGCTGCTCGCCGGCACGCTGCGCGAACAGCCGCGGCTGTGGACGACGGTGGCCCGGGACGTCATCGGGGTCTCGGAGGAGACCACCACCGGGGTGCACCGGCTCTACGAGCGGGAGCGCGACGGCACGCTGCTGTTCCCGGCGATCAACGTCAACGACTCGGTGACCAAGTCGAAGTTCGACAACCGCTACGGGGTGCGCCACTCGCTGGTGGACGGGATCAACCGGGGCACCGATGTGCTCATCGGCGGCAAGGTGGCGGTGGTCTGCGGCTACGGGGACGTGGGCAAGGGGTGCGCGGAGGCGCTGCGCGGCCAGGGCGCCAAGGTGACGGTGACCGAGGTCGACCCGATCTGCGCGCTCCAGGCGGCCATGGACGGCTACCCGGTGGCCACCTTGGAGGACATGCTGCCCACCGCGGACATCGTGATCACCGCCACCGGCAACCGGGACATCGTGCGGGTGGAGCACATGGCCGCGATGAAGCACCTGGCGATCGTGGGCAACATCGGCCACTTCGACAACGAGATCGACATGGCCGGGCTCGCCGGCTTCCCGGGGATCCGCCGCGTGAACATCAAGCCGCAGGTGGACCAGTGGACGTTCCCGGACGGCCACGCGGTGCTGGTGCTCAGCGAGGGCCGGCTGCTCAACCTGGGGAACGCCACCGGGCATCCGAGCTTCGTGATGTCCAACAGCTTCGCCAACCAGGTGATCGCGCAGCTGGAGTTGTTCACCCGGGCCGAGGAGTACCCGGTGGGCGTCCACCGGCTGCCCAAGCGGCTCGACGAGAAGGTGGCCCGGCTCCACCTGTCGGCACTGGGCGCCCGGCTGACTAAGCTGACCAAGCGTCAGGCCGACTACATCGGGGTCCCCGTGGAGGGCCCGTACAAGCCGGACCACTACCGATACTGAGGGGGGACGCCCGGGATGGAAGCGCCCCGTCCCCGGCCGGCCGGCGCGTTGCGCCGCCTGACCGTCTTCACGGATCTGGCCGACCGGTGCGCGGGGCGCCCGCGGTACGCCGAGATCGTCCGCCTCGGCCGTCAGCGCGGGTTACGCGGGATGAGCGTGCTGCGCGGCATCGGCGGCTACGGCCGCTCCGGGGTGGTGCGCGAGGGCGGGCTGCTGCGCCCGCCCCGCGACCTGCCGGTGATGGTGGTGGCGGTGGACACCGCCGAGGCCATCGAGTCGTTCCTGCCGGTGCTGGAGCGGATCGCGCCGGAGAACCTGATCGTGCTGGACGAGGTGCGGGCGGTGCGCTTCCCGGCGCCGGGGCGCGGGCCGGGGCCGGATCCGCTCAGCCGGCCGGGGTCTTCTGCCTGACCTTGGCGTTGAACTTCTCCAGGTGGATCACGGCGCGCTCGTGGGTGCCGGAGCCGATCTCGTCCACCCCGTCGTGGGCGCTGACCCGCCAGCTGAGCCGCCGTCCCTCGACCGAGCGCAGTTCGGCGGTGACGGTGACGGTCAGGCCCGGCGGGGTGGCGGCGGTGTGGGTGACGCAGATGGCGGTGCCGAGGCTGCCCTCGCCGGGTTCGAGGTAGGGCGCCATGGCCCGCACGCACGCCCACTCCATCAGCCCCACCATGAACCCGGTGGCGAACACCTCGGGAAATTCGGCGAATTCGGGGGACTCGGGGTACAGGTGGCGCACCGTCTTGTGCGGCGGGACCACGAAGTCGTGGGTGAACCGCTCGCCGACCCGCATGCCGTCCTTCATGGGCCACTCCTCACTGGTGCCGGGGCGAAGGGACCGATCTCGCCGTTCCCATGGTGCCCCGGGGGCCCGCTCCGGCGGTGGCTTTCCGGCCGGGTGGCGGCCGGTCAGCCCCGGCCGGGGACGGGGACGGTGACCAGTCCGGTGCGGTAGGCGCAGGCGATGGCCTGGGAGCGGTTGCGCAGGCCCAGTTTGCCCAGCAGGCGGGAGACGTGGGACTTGACGGTGGCCTCGCCGAGGGAGAGGTGGCCGGCGATCTCGGCGTTGGACATCCCGGCGGCCATCAGCCGCAGCACCTCCAGTTCGCGGCCGGTCAGCCCGGGGACGCCGGGGGCGGCACCGGGCCGGGCGGCGCCGCCGGATCCGGTCAGCCACGGCCCGTCCGCCAGCACCGCCGGGGGCAGCACGGCGTACCCGGCGGCCACCGCGCGGGCCGCCGTCACCAGGCGGCGCGGCGGGTCGCCGGTGGAGACGAAGGCCCGGCCGCCGGCCATCAGCCCCTGCACCGCCAGCGCCGGGTCGAAGCTCTGCGCGAGGAAGACCACCCCGGTGCTGCGGGTCTCCGGGGCGCGGGCGAGGGCGCGGGCCACCTCGAAGCCGTGGCCGCCGGGCAGGTCGAGGGCGGTGAAGAGCAGGTCGGGGCGGAGCCGCCGGACCGTCCGCAGCGCCTGTTCCCCGTCGGCCACCTCGGCGACCACCTCGATGTCCGGCTCGCCGGCCAGGATGGCGCGCAGCCCGCCGCGGATGAGGAGGTTGGGGTCGCACAGCGCGATGGTGGTCACCATGGGTCCCTCCGGACGAGGGCGGGGGCCGGGCCTGGCCCGGAGGTGGCATCCGCCGTACGCCAAGTGGTGTACACACGGCGTGCCATGGCGAATATGCCGTAAGCAACAGAGGGCCACAACGCGCATTCCGGACAGTCTCGGCGGTCCCGGCCTCCCCAGCCGGTGGCCCGTGCCACAGCCGCCGTGCCCCGCGCGCCGGTGACGACCGCCCGACGAGCGGGTATCCGCCCTGTGCGGGGGAGCGTGCCGGTGGCGTGTTCCGGACCGTTCCGGCCGGGCCGGGACGGCGGGGCGGGCCCGGCTCGGCGATGCTGTGGACGCCGGACCGGAACCGTCCGTGACGACACCGGAAGGTTGCCCTTCCCGATCGGCCGTGACCGCGGTACGTCCCCAACATGACCGGCCACCGCTGTCCGCCGTGCGGGGTCCCCCACGCCGAAGGCGGAAGTACCCGATGAGCGCTCGCAAACCGTTGTCGTGGGTCGCCGCCGTGCTCGACCAGCTCACCGACCGGCTGGCGGGCGCGGCCGGCGGCCATCCGGCGGCCTGGGGCGGGGCCGACCGGCGTCCGCCCAGCCTCGGCGAACTCGACCTGCATTTGATCGGCCGCGGCCGGCACGAGCGGCTGTGGCGGGTGCTGGGCGCCCATCCGCGCCGGCGCCCCACCGCGCGCGGCCCGGTGGACGGGGTGTCGTTCGCGCTGTGGGCGCCCAACGCCGCCGACGTGCGGGTCTTCGGCGACTTCAACGGCTGGGACCCGGTCCCGCACGCCCTGCGTCCGCTGGGTGTCTCCGGGGTGTGGCAGACCTTCGTACCCGGGGCGCGGGCCGGTGACCGCTACCTGTTCCGGGTGCTGGGCGCCGACGGGCGGTGGCGGGAGAAGGCCGACCCGCTGGCGTTCGCCGCCGAACGGCCGCCGGGCACCGCGTCGGTGGTGTACACCTCCGGGTACACCTGGGGCGACCAGGAGTGGCTGGCCCGCCGGGCGGCCACCGACTGGCACGGCCGGCCGGTGAGCGTCTACGAGGTGCACCTGGGCTGCTGGCGGCACGGCCGCGACTACCGCCAGCTCGCCCGGGAACTCGGTGGCTACCTCCAGCACCACGGCTTCACCCATGCCGGACTGCTGCCGGTGGCGGAGCACCCGTACAGCGGATCGTGGGGGTACCAGGTCAGTTCGTACTACGCCCCCACCGCCCGGTACGGCGATCCGGACGGGTTCCGGGCACTGGTGGACGGGCTGCACCGGCGCGGCATCGGGGTGATCATGGACTGGGTTCCGGCCCATTTCCCGCGCGACCCCTGGGCGTTGGCGCGCTTCGACGGGACGGCCCAGTACGAGCACCCCGATCCGGTGCGCGGGGAGCACCCGGACTTCGGCACCCTGGTCTTCGACTACGGCCGGCCGCAGGTGCGCAACTTCCTGGTGGCCAACGCGCTGTACTGGCTGGAGGAGTTTCACCTCGACGGGCTGCGGATGGACGCGGTCTCCTCGATGCTCTACCTGGACCACTCGCGCGCCCCGGGGCGGTGGACACCCAACGCCGCGGGCGGGCCGGAGAACTGGGAGGCGGTCGGCCTGCTGCGGGAGGTCAACACCGCGGTGCACCGGGCGCATCCGGGGGTGCTCACCATCGCCGCGGAGTCGGCGACCTGGCCGGGGGTGACGGCCCCGGCGGACCAGGGCGGCCTGGGGTTCGACCTCAAGTGGGACCTGGGCTGGGCGCAGGACGTCCTGGGGCACCTCGGCCGTCCCCCGGCGCAGCGCCACGGCCGCCACCACGATCTGACGTTCCCGCTCACCTACGCCTGGGACGAGCGGTACCTGCTGCCACTGTCGCATCTGGAGGCGGTGCACGGCAGGGGGTCGCTGTGGCAGCGGATGCCGGGTCCGGCGCCCCGCCGCGCCGCCGGGTTACGGACCCTGCTCGCCTGGACGTGGGCCCATCCGGGCAAGCAACTGCTCTTCATGGGCGGGGAGTTCGGGCAGCCGGCGGCGTGGGGCGAGGGGGGTTCGCTGGACTGGGGGGCGCTGGACGACCCGGCCGAGGGACGGCTGCACCGCGGGATCGCCGAGCTGGTGACCGAGGTGAACCGGCTCTACCGGGCGCTTCCGGCGCTGTACTCCGCCGACGGGCGGCCCGAGGGGTTCTCCTGGCTCGCCGCCGACGACGCCGCCAACGCGGTCGCCGCCTTCCTGCGGCACGGCACCGACGGCTCGGTGCTGGTCTGCGTGGCCAACCTGTCCGGGGTGCCCGCCCCCGGCTACCGCGTCGGTGTGCCGCGGCCGGGGCGGTGGCGGGTGGTGCTCAACACCGACGCGCCGGCGTTCGGGGGCGCCGGGCAGGGCAGCACCGGGACGCTGCCGGCCGCCCCGTTGCGCTGGCAGGGGCTGGGGTACGCGGTGACGGCCGACCTGCCGGCCCAGGGGGTGCTGTGGCTCGTCCCCGACCCGGGGTGACCGGGGCTCACGCCGCCGCCAGCCGTACCACCTCGGCCGCGCACCCCCAGGCCACCGTGACGCCGGCGCCGCCGTGGCCGTAGTTGTGGACGCACCGGGTGCCGTCCGGCAGCGTCTCGGCCTCCAGGCGTACCGCGTCGCGCCAGGGCCGCAGGCCGGTGCGTTCGGCGAGCACCGGGGCGGTGGCGACGGCGGGCACGATCCGGGCGCAGCGGGCGACGACGGCGGCGGTGGCCCGCGGGTCGGGCGCGGTGTCCCAGGCGTCCTCCTCGGCGGTGCCGCCGAGCAGCAGCCCGTACGGCTGCGGGAAGAGGTAGACCGCCTCGGCACCGTCGTCGGCGTCCACGAACCACTCGGTGACCCCGGGGTTGGCGACGACCACGGTACGGCCGCGTACCGGCCGGACCCGGGGGTCGGGGACGAGCTCGCGGGCGGCGAGGCCGGTGCAGTTGACGACCAGCGGGGCGTGCCGGGCGGCCTCGGTCAGCGAGCCGGCCGCGCGGCGCTCGACGGTGCCCCCGGTGGCGGTGAACCGGCGCAGCAGATGGCCGAGGTGGGTCGGCATGTCGATCAGCGGCAGCCGGGCGCGGAAGGCGGCCGGGACGCCGGGCGGCAGCTCCTCCGGCGCGGCCCGGCGCACCCCGGGGACGTGGCCGGTCCAGTAGGGCAGCGGGGCGGCGGGGCCGTCGAGCGCCTGGGTGCCCTCGACCAGCCGTACCCCGGTGGCCGGGCCGGCGGCGAGGGAGGTGAGGACGGCGAGGGTGTCCCGGGCCCACGCCTCCACCCGGTCGCGGGGCTCGATACGGTACGGCTCCCACAGCGCGCCGGCCACCGCGGAGGTGGTGGCGGCGGACGGGTCCGGGCTCCAGATCCGTACCCGGGCCCCGGCCTCGGTCAGGCGTATCGCCGAGGTGAGGCCGACGATCCCGGCGCCGAGCACGATCGCGTCGCAGTCCATGGCGGGACGTTACCCCCGCCGCCGGTGCGTCTACACACGCGTAGTAGGTTGAGGCCACTCGGCCCGGACGCGGCACCCCCCGGATGCGTCCGGGCCGAGCCGTTCACGCCACCGTTCCCGGCGAAGATCACTTCTGTGACATCCCGGGCATGCCGCCCATCCCTTGCTAAGTTGCCAGCCATGCCGGCAATGCGCACCACGACGGCGGACGCTCCCCCGCCCGCCGTACGGCGGCCCGAGCGGCGCGGCGCGGAACTGGCCCTGCTCGTCCCGGCCGTCCTGATCCCGCTGTACGGGTACGTGGAGGTGGGGCTGGCCCGGCGCGGCGCGGTGCCGCCGGGGGTGGCCGGCTACGGCGGCACGCTGGCGGGGCTGGCGGGGCTGGCCCACCTGGCGGTGCGCCTGCGGGCCCGCAACGCCGATCCGCTGCTGCTGCCGATCGCGGTGCTCCTCAACGGGCTGGGGCTGGTGCTGATCTACCGGCTGGACCTGCAGACCCCCGGGCGGGCCGCGGCGCCCACCCAGATGATGTGGTCGGCGCTGGGCATCGCGCTGTTCACGGTGGTGGTGGCGGCGCTGCGCGACCACCGGGTGCCGGCCCGGTACGGCTATCTGTCGATGGCCGTGGCGCTGGTGCTGATGGTGGTGCCGGTGTTCTTCCCGGCGGTCAACGGGGCCCGCATCTGGATCCGGGTGGGCGCCTTCTCCATCCAGCCCGGGGAGTTCGCCAAGATCCTGCTGGCCGTCTTCTTCGCCGCGTACCTGGCCGCCAACCGGCACGCGCTGGTGTTCACCGGGCGCCGGGTGTGGCGGCTGCGGCTGCCCACCGGACGGGTGCTCGGCCCGGTGCTGGCGATCTGGGCGGTCAGCGTCGGGGTGCTGGTGATCGAGACCGACCTGGGCACCTCGCTGCTCTTCTTCGGCCTCTTCGTGATCATGCTCTACGTGGCCACCGGGCGCACCGGATGGATCGCGGTGGGGCTGCTGCTGGCGGTGGCCGGGGCCGCGGTGGTCGGCTCGCTCGAACCCCATGTGCACGGCCGGGTCACCGCCTGGCTCCATCCGCTGGCCGGCACCACCACCGGGCAGGGCGCGGGCCAACTGGCGCAGGCGCTCTTCGCGTTCGGGGCCGGCGGGCTGCTCGGCGCGGGGCTCGGCCAGGGCCACTCCATCCTGATCGGCTTCGCCGCCAGGTCCGACTTCATCCTGGCCACCGCGGGCGAGGAGCTGGGGCTGACCGGGCTCACCGTGCTCTTCCTGCTCTACGCGCTGCTGGCCGCCCGCGGTTACCGGGCGGGGCTGGCGCTGCGGGACCCGTTCGGGCGGCTGCTGGCCACCGGGCTCGCCGCGATCCTCTCCCTCCAGGTCTTCGTGATCGCCGGCGGGGTCACCGATCTGATCCCGCTGACCGGGATGGCCATGCCGTTCCTGGCCCAGGGCGGCTCCTCGGTGGTGACCAACTGGATCATCATCGCGCTGCTGATCCGGCTCAGCGACGCCGCCCGCGCGCACCACCCGGCCCGCCCGGAGACGCCGTGATCCGCTGCGTCCGCCATGTCACCGTCTTCTGCGCCCTGTTGCTGGCCGCCCTGCTGGTCAACGCCGACCGGGTGCAGTTCGTCCAGGCGCCCTCGCTCGCCCGCAACCCGGCCAACCGGCGTTCCCTGATCGTCCGTTGGGACCGGCCGCGCGGTGACATCTACGCCGGGCCGGAACGCCTCACCGGCTCCCGGGACACCGGTGGCCGGCTGCGGTACCGGCGCACCTACACCGCGGGCCCCCGCTACGCCCCGGTCACCGGCTACGCCTCCCAGACGTTCGGCACCACGCTGCTGGAGAACGCCGGGGACGCGGTGCTCTCCGGCACCGATCCGCGGCTGGCCCCGGTGCCGCTGTGGCAGGCGGTCACCCGCGCGCAGGCCCCCGGCGGCCGGGTGCGGGCCACCGTCTCGCCCGCCGCGCAGAAGGCCGCCTTCGACGCGCTCGGCGGGCGCACCGGCGCGGTGGCCGCGCTGGAACCGGCCACCGGCCGCATCCTGGCGCTGGTCTCCAGCCCCTCGTACGACCCGGGTTCCTTCGCCGGCGCCGGCCCGGCCGACGTGGCCGCCTGGCGGCGGCTGACCGCCGACCCCGGCCGGCCGCTGCTCAACCGGGCGATCCGGCAGACCTATCCGCCCGGCTCCGCGTTCAAGGTGGTCACCGCCGCCGCCGCGCTGGAGTCCGGCAAGGTCACCGACCCGGAGGCGGCCACCGACTCCCCCGACCCGTACCAGCTCCCCGGCACCACCACCCGGCTGGCCAACGAGGCCGACGGCTGCGCGGACGCCTCGCTGCGCCGCGCCCTGGAGCTGTCCTGCAACACCGTCTTCGCCAAGCTCGGCGTGGACGTCGGGCTGCCGGCCATGGTGCGCACCGCCGAGTCGTTCGGCTTCGACGCGGCGGGGCCGGCCATCCCCTCCCGGGTCACCGGCTCGGTCTTCGACACCGCCATGGACGGCGCGCAGCTCGCCCTGTCCTCCGTCGGCCAGTACGACACCCGGGCCACCCCGTTGCAGATGGCGATGGTGGCCGCGGCGGTCGCCAACGGCGGAGTGGTGATGGCCCCCTACCTGATCGACCAGGAGACCGACGCGCACGGCTCGGTGGTCGCCGTCACCCGCCCCACCGTGCTGCACCGGGCGATGAGCGCGCGCACCGCCGGGCTGCTCCAGCGGATGATGCTCGGCGTGGTCACCGACGGCACCGGCGGCAACGCCGCGATCCCCGGCGTGGAAGTGGGCGGCAAGACCGGCACCGCCCAGCACGGGGTGGGCAACACCGGCACCCCGTACGCCTGGTTCATCTGCTGGGCGCGGCCCAAGGGGGCGTCGGCGGCGCCGGTGGCGGTGGCCGTGGTGGTGGAGGACGCCGCCGCCGACCGGGCCGACATCTCCGGCGGCGGCAACGCGGCTCCGGTGGCCAAGGCGGTGATCTCCGCGGTGCTGGGCGGCGGCTGACCGCTCAGGCGCTCTCCTTCCGCCGCACCGTGCAGGACAGCTCGCCGTCGGCCACCTCGGCCACGACGGTGTCACCGGGTTCGGCGGCCCCCTCCAGCAGCAGGCTCGCCACCCGGTTGTCCAGCTCGGACTGGATCACCCGGCGCAGCGGCCGGGCGCCGAACTCCGGCTGGTAGCCCATGTCGGCCAGCCACTGCCTGGCCTCGTCGGTCAGCTCCAGGTCCAGGTCCTGGGCGCGCAGCCGGCGGCGGCTGCGGTCCAGCATCAGGTCGACGACGACCGCCAGGTTCTCCCGGCTGAGCGGGTGGAAGACGATGATGTCGTCGATCCGGTTGAGGAACTCCGGCCGGAAGTAGGCCCGCAGCTCCGGCTGGAGGGCGTCGCGGATCTCGGTCAGCGGACGGTCGGCCAGCCCCTGGATGCGCTGGGCGCCGATGTTGCTGGTCATGATGACCACGGTGTTGCGGAAGTCCACGGTGCGGCCCTGGGCGTCGGTGAGCCGGCCGTCGTCGAGCACCTGGAGCAGCAGGTTGAAGACGTCCGCGTGGGCCTTCTCCACCTCGTCGAAGAGCAGGACGCTGTAGGGCTTGCGGCGCACCGCCTCGGTGAGCTGCCCGGCCTCCTCGTGGCCGACGTACCCGGGCGGCGCGCCCACCAGCCGGCTGACGGTGTGGCGCTCCTGGAACTCGCTCATGTCGAACCGGATCAGCCGGTCCTCGTCGCCGAAGAGCAACTCGGCCAGCGCCTTGGCCAGTTCGGTCTTGCCCACCCCGGTCGGGCCGAGGAAGAGGAAGGAGCCCACCGGGCGGTCGGGGTCGCCGAGCCCGGCCCGGTTGCGGCGCACCGCCTCGGCGACCGCGGTGACCGCCTCGTCCTGGCCGACCACCCGCTGGTGGAGGGCGTCCTCCAGCTTCAGCAGCCGTTCGCGTTCGGTGGCGGTGAGCTTGTCCACCGGGATGCCGGTGCGGGCGGCGACGATGGCGGCGATGTCGGCGGCGGTGACCGCGGCGACGCCCTCGCGCCGCTCGCCGAGCCGGGCCAGCTCCTCCTCGGCCCGGGTGATCCAGCCCTTGAGCCGGTCGGCGCGCGGGTAGTCCTCGGCGGCCACCGCCTCGTCCTTCTCCCGGCGCAGCTTGGTCAGCCGGTCCTCGATCTCCACCGCCTCGGTGCTGCGCCCCATGGAACGCAGCCGTACCCGGGCGCCGGCCTGGTCGACCAGGTCGATCGCCTTGTCCGGCAGGAAGCGGTCGGTGAGGTAGCGGTCGGAGAGCTCGGCCGCCGCGGTGAGCGCCTCGTCCTGGAAACGTACCTGGTGGTGGGCCTCGTAGGCGTCCCGCAGCCCCTCCAGGATCTGCACCGTCTCCTCGACGGTGGGCTCGCGGACCAGCACCGGCTGGAAGCGGCGTTCCAGCGCCGGGTCCTTCTCCACGTGGCGCCGGTACTCGTCGATGGTGGTGGCGCCGATCAGATGGAGTTCGCCGCGGGCGAGGGCGGGCTTGAGGATGTTGCCGGCGTCCATCGAGCCCTCGCCGGTGCCGCCGGCGCCGACGACGGTGTGGAGTTCGTCGACGAACAGGATCAGTCCGCCCTCGGCGGCCTCCACCTCCTCCAGCACCTTCTTGACGCGTTCCTCGAACTCCCCGCGGTACTTGGCCCCGGCCACCATGCCGACCAGGTCGAGGGCGACCACCCGCTTGCCGGCCAGCGGCGCGGGGACGTCGCCGGAGACCACGCGCTGGGCCAGCCCCTCGACGATGGCGGTCTTGCCGACGCCGGGTTCGCCGATGAGGGCGGGGTTGTTCTTGGTCCGCCGGGAGAGCACCTCGACGGTCTGCTCGATCTCGTCGGCCCGTCCGACCACCGGGTCCAGCCGTCCCGCCCTGGCCTCCTCGGTCAGGTCGCGCCCGTACTCGTCCAGGGTCGGGGTGTCGCTCGGCGGCTTTCCGGCCCCGGCCCCGGCCGCCCGGCCCAGCTCGCGCCGACTCCCCTGGTCGAGCTGGGAGCCGAGCGCCTGCGCGGCGGCGCTGCCGGGCTGCTCCACCAGGGCCTGGAGGATGTGCTGGGGCCCGATGTAGGAGCTGCCGGTGGCCTGCGCGGCGGCGTGCGCGGCCAGCAGCGTGCGCTTGGCGGCCGGGGTGAGCTGGGGGTTGGCCGCCGGCTCCAGGTCGCCGGAGGGCAGGACGCGGGTCAGCTCCTCGGCGATCCGGTCCGGGTCGGCTCCCGCCTCGGCGAGCACCGCGCGGACCGGTTCCAGCTGGGTGGCCGCCCACAGCAGATGGTCGGTGTCCAGGTCGGCACTGCCGTCCTCGGCGGCCCGCCGGGCCGCCAGCGACAACAACTCACGCGCCGAATCGCTCAGCAACCGCCCGATCGGCACCCGCTGCACCGCCGGCGGCGCCGAACGCGGGGTCAGCCCCAGGAACCGGCCGAGCAACTCGGCGAACGGGTCGTTCAGAGGGTTTTCCGGAGAACCGGGCAGCATGGGCCGTCACATCCTCGCGCCCCCGTCCCGCCGACACGGTCCCGGGCGGCGACCGTACGGAAAGCGCCGCGCGCACCTACGCCCCCCGGTCTCCCCCGCCCGGGAGAACCCCGCGACCGGGGGGCCGGTCGCCGCCCTCCGGGCAGGGGGCATACGCGGTGGACGCTCGCCAGGTCACTCCCCGTAGAGCCTGGGCAGGTCGACCAGGAGGAGGTCGTCACGGCGGTCGGCGAGCTTGATCAGATCCGGGTAGAAGCCGTGCAGTGAGTACAGGGCCAGGGTGGTGTCCTTGGTGCCGTATCCCTGTTCGGCGAGCAGGGAGCGGATGCGTTCCAGACGCTCCAGGTCCCCGGTACCCCGGCGGGCGGCCGTCGCCTTGGCTTCCCCGAGGAGTGCGATCCTCGTCCGGGGAGCTTGCGGACGTTCACCCGCCGCCAGGGCGATGACGTCGACCTCGTGTTTCGTCCGGGCTTGTGGATCGGCGACCTCGGTGGTGCCGACCGGCCCGGGCAGCCCGCCGGGCAGCAGGGTGTGAGCGTAGCGGCGGGTGAAGTCGCGGGCCAGTTCCTCGAAGTGCGGGCCGAGGATCTTGGAGTTGAAGGTCGGGACGGCCTGCTGCCAGACCTGCTCGGCGAAACCCTGTTCCACGGCGGCGGCCTGCGGCAGGGTGATGAGCTGGTTGAAGCGGATGACGGGGTCGGCGAGGGTGATGACCGGGTGCCGGGCACGCAGGATGTCCTGCTCGCGCCGGATGTAGCCCGTCGACTCCAGCACGCCCAGCGGGTGGGCGACGGCGTTGCGAGAGCGTTCCAGCGCGGCGCCGATCTTGCTGGGGGTGGTGGCGCCCTGAGCGATCGCGGTGAGGATGTCGTAGTACAGCGTGTGCTGCGTGATCCTCGGGTCCTCGCGCAACAGGTCCTCGGTCTCGGTCCGCGAGTACACCGCGCGGCCCGGATCGAGCAGGGTCCGGGCGAGCCAGGTGTCGAAGCCGTCGTCCGGGTGCGGGCGGGCGGCCACCGGACGGTAACCGGGTGCGCCGCCCAGGACCGCGTGCACCTTCAGCGCGGTCAGCGGGTCGGTGATCCGCCAGAAGTCGCAGCTGGCCCGGTAGTCGAAGGGGCCCAGACGCAGATCCACCACGGCCCGGCCGCGCAGCGGCTTCGTCCCGGACAGCAGCTCGTGCATGACGCTCATCGCGGAACCGCACAGGATCAACCGCGGCCCCGGCCCAGCAGCAGGTCGGGAGCCGCGCTGCCGCTCGTCGTAGAGCTGCTGGAGCAGCCCCGGAATCTCGGGCGAGTGCTGGAGCAGATACGGCAACTCGTCGATCACCAACAGCGGGTGCGGCGAACGGGCCGTCACATCGAGGGCGTTCGACAGCACGTCCCGCCAGTCCGTCAGGCGCAGGCTCCCCTGCCGCAGACCGGCGTAGGCGGCGACCGCGTCGCTGAACCGCTGGATCGCGGGCAGCCGCCCTTCCTCCCGCACCGCCGTCACATACAGGCCGCCGACCTGCTCGGACAGGGCCTGCAGCAGGTACGACTTCCCATGCCGCCAACGCCCGGACACGATGCCGAGCCGCATCGCGGGATCCGGATCGGCAAGGAACTCCGCGAGCAGCTCCCACTCCCGGCATCGGTCCACCAGGTCGTCCGGCTTGACCAGCAGATCATTCTTCACCGGACCTCCCCCACCCTGGCCCCGGCGGTCAGGCGAGGACGGGCGGGGTCACGGCGGGGGCGCGGTGGCGTTGGCGGCGGGCTTCGTAGAGGACGGTGGTCGCCGCGTTGGCCGCGTTGAGGGAGCTGGCGGAGCCGCCCATGGGGATGCGGACGAGGTGGTGGCAGGCGTCCCGCCAGGCGGTGCTGAGGCCGTTGGTCTCGTTGCCGACGAGCAGCAGGGTGGGGCCGGTGAGGTCGAAGTCGAACACGTCGGCCTCGCCGTGCTCGTCCAGTCCGACCACGGTCACCGCCCGGTCCGCCAGCCACGCCGTCACCTCGCGCGGCGAGGGCACCCGTACCGCCGGGACGGCGAAGAGCGAACCGGTGCTCGCCCGCACCGACTTGGGGTCGTACACGTCGGCGGCGTGGCCGCTGACGACCACCCCGTGCGCCCCGAAGGCGTCCGCCGAGCGGATCACCGAGCCGATGTTGCCGGGGCTGACCGGGCGGTCGAAGACGACGCCCAGGAAGTCCTCCGGCACCGGGATCCGGGCCAGGTCGTCGGCGGGCAGCTCGGCCACCGCGATCACCTCGGGCGCCGCCGCGTCCTTCTCCCCCAGCTCGGCCAGGAGTTCCGGTGCCATGGCGATCCGCTCCGCACCGGTGTCCCGGACGATGCCCTCCGCCCAGCGCGACAACGGCCGCCCGGCCGCGTAGAGCACCGCCCGCAGCGGCCAGCCGTGCTCCACCGCCAACCGCAGCGGACGCACCCCCTGCACCAGGAACTCCCCGGCCCGCTGCCGCTTGTTCCGGTTGCCCAGCAGCGCCTGCCACTGCTGGAACCGCGCGTTACGCGTGGTGATCCGCTGCGCCATTCCGTTCCTCAGCCCCGTCCACCGTCGTCGTACGTCCCGCCCCGCACCGCGTCCAGAAACGCCGCCCACGCCCCGGCTGCCGCCGTCAGCACGGTCCCGGGGTCGTCGCTCTCCCGGAGGTGGACGAGGGGGCCGTCACCGGACGCCATCTCGACGCAGTTTCCATTGCCGCCCCCGCTGTAGGACGACTTGCGCCACGCGAGCTGATCCATCGGGCTCCTTCTACAGGCTGTACATCACATGCTGGATGAGGCTCAGAGAGTCACGCGCCTCGTGGGACTCCGGTGCGGCATGCGGGTCGACCGGGTCGAGTGCCAGTTGCGAGAGCCTCTCGAACATCTTGGCGTACGCGTCGACGTCATCACCATCCCCGAGGAACCAGTAGCGCAGGGGGTGTTCGAGGTACAGGGTGTCGAGCTCCGGGACCCCGCTGCCGTAGATCCCGAAGGAGCAAGTGTAGGGCGAGTAGGCCCCGGCTTCGAACGGAAAGATCTGCACGGTGACGTTGGGCAGTCGGGCGACCTCCATCAGCCGCAGCAACTGCTTGCGCATGGTCGCGGCACCGCCGATCTGTACGTGCAGCGCCGCCTCGTGGATGACGGCACGGTAGGTAACACCAGCACCGAGCACGCGCTGCCGCGCCAGGCGGAACTCGACGAAGCGCTCGATCCGTCGGGCATCGGCCTCCGACTCGCCGATCACCGCACGGGCGTAGTCGGCGGTTTGCAGCAGTCCCGGTATGAACAGCGGCTCATGCATGCGAATGGTTGTGGAGCGGGATTCCAGCTCCGCCAGGTCGCAGGCGTGGCGCGAGACGACGTCCGTGTACCCGTCCCACCACCCCCTCCCCCGCTCCTGCGCCATCTCCATGATCCCGTCGAACAACGGGCCCGGCGGGCAGCCGTACGCGCGCAGCAGTTTGTACAGGCGGTTGCGGGAGACGTCGATGCGACCGGCCTCGATGTTGCTGATGCGGGCGCGGTCGGCGTCGAGGAGGGCTCCCGCCTGGTCACCGGAGAGCCCGGCGCGGGTGCGTAGCTTCCGCAGTTCGGCGCCGAGGCGGCGCTGCCGCTCGCTGGGTCGGCTCCTGGGTGCCATCGGGTTCCTCCTTGTGACGTCCGAGCAGTCTGTCGATGCCGTCGCGACGGAGCCACCGGTTACCGCCGACCGTCACCCGCGAGGGTGGAACCCTGGGGAAATCGTTGCGGCTAAGGAAAATGTTTCCCTACCGTCGGACGCCCATCCCGCCCCACCGCCGGAGGCCACCGCATGGGCACCGAATGCTCCCTCGTCTTCCCGCCCGATCCGATGTGGGTGCGCTCCGCGCGGGAGGCGGTGCGGACGTTGCTGACGCTGGCGCGGCGCGGGGCGCATGTGGACGTGGCCGTGCTGCTCACCTCGGAGGCGGTGACCAACGCGGTCGACGCCTGCGCGCGGGCGCGGTGTTCGGCGCCGGTGACGGTGTACGCGGAGCACGGCGCGCGGTGTGGTGAGGTGCTGCGGGTGCTGGTGCACGACGAGGCGCCCGGGGAGCCGGTGGTGCGGGCCGTGGGGGCCGACGACGAGCACGGGCGGGGGATGCCGCTGATCTCGGCGTGGGCGGCGGAGTGGGGGGTGTGCCGGTACGGGCCGGCGCGGGGGAAGACGGTGTGGTTCGAGCTGGCGACGCCGGTGCCGGGGCGCTGACCGTCCGGACGAGTTGTGACGGGGCGGCGACGCACGCTGATCGTCAATCGTTCAACTTCCGTCGCTCGTGGCACAACACCGGCACAACACAGCACAACGGATCATTCCGGCCATCCGGTGGCGGATCATGGCGCCATGGATGATCAGGACTTCCTGGGCCGGGCGGAGCACTTCGCACGGCGGTTGGCGGGGGCCGGGAAGCGGCTGGACGAAGCGTCGTTCGGGCTGCTGGTGCGGATCCTGGGTGGGGTCAACGACGCGTTGGTGCGGCGCGGCGGGGCGGTGGACGTTCCGCTGGCCGAAAGTGAACGAAGGTTGCTCACCCCCCAGTTGGGGCGGGAGCTCCAGGCACTGCTGGGGGCGCTCGGGCCGGCGGCCCCCGCAGAGCGCCTGTGCGCGGAAACCACAAGAACCCCACCCCCTTCTGCTTTGCGCCCGCCACCGGATATCCCTGAGAGGACGGACACCTGCGAAGGGGACGGGCCATGACCACCACACCCGCACGCCACCACGCCGAGTGGTACGTGGACGAGCGCTGCACCAACTGCGACGTCGCGCGGCAGATCGCGCCGGAGCTGATCGGGGAGGAGGACGGGCGGTCGGTGGTGCTGCGGCAGCCGCGCGACGCGGCGGAGACCGCGCTGCTGCACGCCGCCGCCTACGCCTGCCACACCCGGTCGGTCCGGCCACCCGACCGCACCCTCGACCCGGCGCTCGACCCGTACCCGATGGCACTGGACGAGAACGTCTACTTCTGCGGCCACAACTCGCGGCGGACCGCCGCCGCCAACGCCTACCTGCTGCGCCGCGAGGCCGGCAGCCTGATGGTGGACACCCCGCGCTACAGCGAGGAACTGGCCGCGCGGTACGAGGCGTTGGGCCCGGTGACCGACGTCCTGCTCACCCACCGCGACCACGTGGCGCACGGCCGGCGCTACGCCGACCGGTTCGGCGCCCGGCTGTGGATCCACGAGGGCGACCTGGACGCGGCACCCGACGCCGACCAGGTGGTGCGCGGCACGGAGCCGGTGCCGGTGGCCGAGGGGGTGTGGTGCCATCCGCTGCCCGGCCACACCCTCGGCAGCGTGCTCTACGTCGCCGACGACCGCTACTGCTTCAGCGGGGACAGCTTCTACTGGTCGCGCACGACCGGGGACGTCGAGGTGGCCCGGTACGTGACCTGGTACTCGATCGAGGCGCTGGCCGCCTCGCTGGCCCGTACCGTGCCGCGGCTGCGGTTCGAGTGGCTGCTGCCCGGGCACGGCGACCGGCGCCGGCTGCCCGCCGACGAGATGGCCCGCCGGATGCGCGGCCTGGCGGAACGGACCGCGGGCCTGGAACCGGTGCCGGTGGACTTCGCCGCGCACCGGTGGTGAGCGGGGCCGTCAGCCCCGCGTGCCCTCCTGGATCGTCTCGGCCACCTCGGCCACCCGGGCGGCCTCCTCGGCGGCGAACCGTTCGGCGTCCAGCTTCTCGGCGATCTCCTCGTCCTGGGCCATCAGCAGATCGAGGTTGGAGTCGCCGAGTTCGAAGACCCCGAGGTCGTGGTAGGCCCGTTGCAGGCGTTCGCCCCACAGGCCGATGTCCTTCACGCACGGCACGATGCGACTGAAGAGCAGTTTGCGGAAGAGCCGCAGGTATTCGGAGTTCTCGGTGAGCTGTTCGGCGTCCTTGCGCGGGATGCCGAAGTTCTCCAGTATCTCGGCGCCGCGCAGCCGGTCGCGCATCAGGTAGCAGCCCTCGATCACGAACTCCTCGCGTTCGCGCCGTTCGGCGTCGGTGAGCTGCTGGTAGTGGTCGCGCAGCGCCATCCGGCCGAAGGCGACGTGGCGGGCCTCGTCCTGCATCACGTAGGCGAGGATCTGCTTGGGCAGCGGCTTGTCGGTGGTGTCGCGCAGCATGCCGAACGCGGCCAGCGCCAGCCCCTCGATGAGCACCTGCATGCCGAGGAAGGGCATGTCCCAGCGGGAATCGCGCAGGGTGTCGCCGAGCAGCGTCTGCAACTGGTCGTTGACCGGGTAGAGCAGGCCGACCTTCTCGTGCAGGAAGCGGGCGTAGATCTCGGCGTGCCGGGCCTCGTCCATGGTCTGGGTGGCCGAGTAGAACTTCGCGTCCAGGTCGGGGACGGACTCCACGATCCGGGCGGCGCACACCATGGCGCCCTGCTCGCCGTGGAGGAACTGGCTGAACTGCCAGGCGGCGTAGTGGCGGCGCAGGTCACGCTTGTCGCGCTCGCTCATCCTCGACCAGTACGGGGTGTCGTACACGGCCAGGTTCCGGTCCGGGACGCCCAGCGGGTCGTACGGGTCCACCTCCAGGTCCCAGTCGATCCGCCGGGCGCCGTCCCACTGCTTGTCCTTGCCCTTCTGGTACAGGGCGAGCAGCCGGTCCCGGCCGTCGTCGTACTCCCAGGTGAGTCGGGTGTGGCCGGCCGCCGGCAACTGCCAGTCGGGGCCGTGGGCGCTGTCCACGTAGAGCTCGTGCGTCGACACCGACGCCTCCTCCGCCTGATGGGGTGGCTGTGCGCGTGGCTTTCGTTCGCAGCGTCACACGGAACTTACTCACCGGTCAACAAGTCGTGCGACACCCCTTGACGGGCTTGCTGACACCGAGTCTCATAAGACGGTGACCGCGGGTAACCCGCAGCTCGACTCGTCGAAGGTGGCAGCCAGATGACCGTGATCGACCACCGGGCCGACGGACTCGGCCTGTTGAAGGAGCGCGAGCAGGTGGCCCAGCGCCTGCTGGAGGCGTCCGCCAAGCACTCCTTCGACCCGGACACCGAACTGGACTGGGACGCGCCCTTCGAGGACGGCAAGTGGTTCTGGCCGCCGGAGCTGTGCTCGCTGTACGACACCCCGCTGTGGGACCGGATGTCCGAGGAGCAGCGCATCGCGCTCAGCCGGCACGAGTCGGCCTCCATAGCCTCGATGGGCATATGGTTCGAGGTCATCCTGATGCAGCTGCTGATGCGTCACATCTACGACATCGACCCGACCAGCGGCCACGTGCGCTACGCGCTCACCGAGACGGCCGACGAGTGCCGCCACTCGATGATGTTCGCCCGGTTCATCCGCCGGTGCGGGACCCCGGTCTACCGGCCCAGCCGACTCAACCTCAACCTCGCCCGGTTCATGAAGACGGTGGCCACCACCCCCGGTGCCTTCACCGCCACCTTGCTGGTGGAGGAGATCCTCGACTGGATGCAGCGGCAGACCTTCCCGGACGAACGGGTCCAGCCGCTGGTGCGCGGGGTGACCCGGATCCACGTGGTGGAGGAGGCCCGCCACGTCCGCTACGCCCGCGAGGAGCTGCGCCGCCAGACGGTGACCGCGCCGCGCTGGGAGATCGGCCTGACCCGCCTGCTGTCCGGCGAGACCGCCCGGGTGGTGGCCGCCTCGCTGATCAGCCCCAAGGTGTACGAGGCGGTCGGCCTCGACCCCCGTACCGCCGTCGAGGCCGCCCGCACCAGCCCGCACCGCAAGGACGTGATGTGCCGCTCCGCCAAGCGGCTGACCGACTTCCTGGACGACATCGGGCTGCTCACCGGCCCCGGCCGGCGGCTGTGGGTCAGCTCCGGGCTGCTGGCGGCCTGACCGGGGTGGCCGCCGGGGGCGTTAGGCCCTGTCGTCAAAAGATCGCCGGCCGCCCGGAGGGCGGTGCCCCGCGGCGTCGGGGGTACCCCCAGGCGAAGCTCTGGGGGAGCGGGTGATCGCAAGGCGGAGGGAGGAGAGCGCAGCGGGCTGCGCCGACGACCGACAACGCCGCGAGCGCGCGTGCCAGGCGCCGCGGGGGAGGCGAGATGTTGACGACAGGGCCTAGTCTGCCCGCCATGATCAGCGGTGGCGGAGCGGAGACCGGCGGCCCGGGGGCGTACCGCAGGCTCCCGGTGGCGGAACGGCGGCGGCAACTGCTCCAGGCCGCGCTGGAACTCTTCAGCCACCGTCGTCCCGAGGACGTCTCGATAGACGACATCGCGGCGGCGGCCGGCGCCTCCCGGCCGCTGGTCTACCGGTACTTCCCCGGCGGCCGGCAGCAGATCTACGAGGCGGCGCTGGGCAGCGCGGCCGGCTCGCTCACCGACTGCTTCGTGGAACCGCCGGCCGGCTCGCCCACCGAGCGGCTGCGCAACGTCCTCGACCGCTACCTGGCCTTCGTCGCCGGGCACGCCGCGGGCTTCTCCGCCCTGGTGCGCGGCGGCTGCGTCACCGAGACCAGCACCACCACCGCCATCATCGACCAGGTCCGCCGGGCGGCGGCGGAACAGGTCTTCACCCACCTCGCGGTGGAACGCCCCGGCCCCCGGCTGCGGATGGCGGTGCGCTCGTGGATAGCGGCGGTGGAGGCGGTCTCGCTGGTGTGGCTGGACGAGGACCGGCAGCCCTGCGCCGACGAGCTGCGCGACTGGCTGGTGGACCACTTCGTGGCGGTGCTGGCCGCGTCGGCGGCGAGCGATCCGCAGTGCGCGGAGGTGGTACGGGACGTCCTCGCCCAGGAGCGCCCGGACGGGCCGGCCGCGGGGCTGGCCCGCCGGGTCCTTCCGCTGGCGGACGCGGCGGCCCATCTGCTGGGGTGAGCCGCGGCCCGGGGTGCGATGCTGACCTGTGTGCGCAGCGAGCAAACCGAGTTCAGCGGCGGTCCGCTGGACGGCCGGGTGATGGCCGTCATGGTGGGCCCCACCGGCCGCCCGCCCAAGGTCTACACCGTCCCGGTGCCGGACCCGGACGGCGGTCCGGCCACCGTCCTGGTCTACCGGCTGGCCCCGGCGGGCCGCCCCCGGCGGACCAGATGGCGGTACGAGTACGACCCGTCGGGTGACGCGGGCGGCGGACGCCACTGGCCGTGGCGGCGCCGGAACCGGTGAGCGCCGGCCGATCCCCTGGCGGGGTGACGCCGTTACGCCGGTTCCCCCGTTCCGGTGTGCAGCGGGGTGACCGGATCGCCCCCCGTCATGACAGGATCGGGCCGACTGCGGCACACGACCGACCAGTGGCCGGCGACCGGAGGTGAGGGGATGTCAGTGGTACGCAGACCCCGGGGGTGGGGGCGCGCCGCGCTGGTCTGCGCGGGGCTGGCCGGCTCGGCCGTACTGGCGGCGCCGGCCACGTCGGCGTTCGCGGCCCCGAGTCCACCGGACCAGCCGGGCACCACCGCCCCGGCGCTGCCGGGCACCCCGGCCACCCTCGTCTCCCCCGACTACCTGACCTCGCTGCTCACCCGGTTGCAGACGCTCTACCTCCAGGCCGAGCAGGCCACCGAGCGGTACGACGCCACCAAGGAGAAGCTCGACAAACAGCAGGCCCGCACCGACGCGGTCAACAAGCAGCTCACCGACGAACGGGCCGCCCTGTCGGCCGGACAGGACCTGGCCGGGGCCATCGCCCGCCAGCAGTACCAGGGCGGCAGTGTCTCCCCCTACATGCGACTGCTGCTCAGCGAGGACCCGGCCGAGGCGATGGCCGTGGCCCATGTGCTCCAGGAGGCGGCCGGCAACCAGGCGTCCCTGGTCAAGCAGTTGCGCGCCGGGGAGAAGCGGCTGACCGAGCTGTCCGCCCAGGCCCAGACCTCGCTGGACCAGGTGCGCAACCTCGCCGACCAGCAGCGCAAGGACCGCGACGACGTCAAGGCCAAGCTGTCCGCGGTGGAGAAGGCGGTGGCCTCCCTCACCGGCGCCCAGCTCGCCGAGTTGTCGGCGCTGGAGCAGCACGGCATCGACCAGGCCCAGAAGGAGCTGCTGGCCTCCGGCAAGCTGGGCTCGGTGAGCCGGACCCCGTCCGCCCCCGGCGAGCAGGCCATCGCCTACGCCTTCGCCCAGTTGGGCAAGCCCTATGTGTGGGGGGCGACCGGGCCGGACTCGTTCGACTGCTCGGGGCTGACCTCGCAGGCGTGGGCGCACGCCGGGCGGGCCATCCCGCGCACCAGCCAGGAGCAGTGGGCCGACCTGCCCAAGGTGCCGCTGGACCTGCTGCGCCCCGGTGACCTGATCGTCTACTTCCCCGGCGCCACCCATGTCGCCCTCTACATCGGCGACGGCCTGGTGGTGCAGGCGCCGCGGCCGGGCGGAGTGGTCAAGGTCTCCCCGATCGCCGCCAACCCGGTGCTCGGCGCGGTCCGCCCGGACGCCACCAGCCCCTCGGTGGACACCTACCGGCTGCCGGGCATCCCCGCCGACGCGCGGCGGCCGACGCCGCTGGGGGCGCCGGCCGACGCGGCGAAGGGACGCTGAACGGGCGTCAGCTCACCGAGGCGAGGTAGGCCGCGGCCAGCTCCGGGTCGAAGAACCAGTGCTCGAAGTCGGACGGGTCGTCGAAGCCGTTGGCGAACCGGTTGGCCACCGGCTGGAGCTGCCCGGCCGCCCCGATCAGGTTCAGGACGTGCTCGGGCGGCGGGGCGAGCATGGCGTTGGTCCACTTCGTCACGTGCTGGGCGTAACCCCAGTAGCGGTCGAAGGTGGCCTGCATCCAGTCGCGGTCGAACGGCTTGTCGCCGTGGGCGAGGATGCTGTCCAGGTAGGAGGCGGCGCACTTGGCGGCGTTGTTGGAGCCCTGGCCGGTGATCGGGTCGTTGGCCACCACCACGTCGGCGACCCCGAGCACCAGGCCGCCGGAGGGGAGTTCGCCGACCGGGTTGCGCACGGTGGGGGCGTAGCGGCCGGCCAGCGTGCCGCCGGCGTCGGTCAGCTCCACCTGGCGCGCCCGGTCGTACTCCCAGGGCAGGAAGCGTTCCATCAGCTCCAGGGTGACCTGGAGGTGGTCGGCGGGGTTCTTGATGTCCTGGAAGACGTCGAGCGGCCCGCCGGGTACGCCCTCCCAGAACAGGATGTCGGCCGGGCCGGTGGTGGTCAGCGTCGGCATGACGAACATCTCGCCGACCCCGGGCACCAGGTTGCAGCGCACCGCGTGGAAGTCCGGGTGCTCCGGGCGCGGGCCGAGCCCGTGCACGTAGGCCACCGCCAGCGCCCGCTGCGGCTCGCGGTACGGGGAACGGGCGGCGTCCCGGCCGAACATCGACACCAGTTCGCCCTTGCCCGCCGAGACCAGCACCAGGTCGTAGCGGCGCGCGAAGTAGTCCAGGTCGGAGACGGCGGCGCCGTGGATGACGAGCTGGCCGCCGCGCTCGGCGAAGGTCTCCATCCAGCCGGCCATCTTCACCCGTTGGTCCACCGACTGGGCGTAGCCGTCCAGCCGGCCCACCCAGTCCACCGGCCGGGAGCCGTCCGGGCCGGCCACCGAGACGCCCAGCCCCTCGATGCGCGGCGCCTGGGACTCCCAGAAGTTGAGCCCCAGGTCGCGCTCGTGGCCGAGGGCGGTGGCGAACATGCACTGGGTGGACATCACCTTGCCGGTGCGGATCTCGTCCGCCGTCCGGTTGGACATCAAGGTGACCTCGTAGCCGCGGTCCTGCAGACCCAGGGCGAGCTGGAGGCCGGACTGGCCGGCTCCGACGATCAGTATCTTGCGCATGGTTCCTCGTGGTCGGTGGGTCCTGGGGGGGTTACTCCGGCAGTGCGGCCAGGGCCTGTCCGCACAGCACCAGCAGCGTCTCGATCACCGTGGCGCGCTCCCGGGCGTCGCAGACGACCACGGGTACGTGCGGCGGCACCGACAACGCGTCGCGGACGTCGTCGGCGGCGTACCGGGGGGCGTCCGCGAACTCGTTGACGGCCACCACGAACGGCAGGCCGGAGGTCTCGAAGTAGTCCAGCGCCGGGAAGCAGTCGGCCAGCCGCCGGGTGTCGGCCAGCACGACACCGCCGATGGCGCCGCGCGCCAGGTCGTCCCACATGAACCAGAAGCGCTGCTGGCCGGGGGTGCCGAAAAGGTAGAGCACCAGGTCCTGGTCGAGCGTGATGCGCCCGAAGTCCATGGCGACCGTGGTGGTGGTCTTCTCCGGCAGCCCGTCGAGGTCGTCGGTCTCCTCGCTGGCCCGGGTCATCAGCGCCTCGGTGGTCAGCGGGGTGATCTCGGAGACCGAGCCGACGAAGGTCGTCTTGCCGACGCCGAAGCCGCCGGCCACCACGATCTTGGCGGTCGCCGGGGCCCGGCTGGTGTCCTTCTGCCAGTCCTGGACGGCCTCCTCCGCCTCCGGTCCGGCGACGATCGCCTCAGAGCCTGCGAAGTCCACTGAGCACCCTTTCCAGCAGTGCGCGGTCGGGCTGGCCGGGCGCGGTGCCGGTGCCGTAGACGCGGATCCTTCCCTGGTCGGCCAAGTCGCTGAGGAGCACCCGTACCACCCCCAGCGGGATGCGCAGCAGCGCCGAGATCTCGGCGACCGAGCGCATCCTGCGGCACAGTTCGACGATGGCCCGCAGCTCGGGCAGGACGCCGGCGCCGATGCCGCCGGAGGTCAGCTCCGGCGGCTGCCGCGGGCCGTCGACGGTGGCGACGAAAGTCTCGACCAGCAGCACGTGGCCGAAGCGGGTCCGGCCGCCGGTGAGCGCGTAGGGGCGTACGCGGGAGGGTTTGCGGTCCGCGCCGCGGACCGGTAGCGAGGGCGCGGGCATCAGTGCTCGCTTTCGTCCGGGAGGCCCGTACCGCGGGCCTGGCTCAGCTCACTGCGCAGTTCGGGGGTGAGGACGTGTCCGGCCCGCCCCACGAAGAGCGCCATGTGGTAGGCGACGACGCTCATGTCGCACTCGGGGGTGGCGTGCACCCCGAGCAGCGAGCCGTCGCTGATGGCCATGACGAACAGGCAGCCGTTGTCCATGGCGACCATCGACTGCTTGACGCGTCCGGCCTCCATCAGCCGGGCGGCGCCGTCGGTCAGGGAGGCCAGCCCCGAGACCACGGTGGCCAGGTCGCCGGAGGACTTACCCGGCCCCGGGCGGTCCGGTCCGGCGGGCGCGGCCGGGGCCGGCCCCTCGACGTCCGCCTCGGACGAGCACAGCAGCAGCCCGTCGGACGAGATCACGGCGACCGAGCGCACGCCGGGCACCTCCTCGACGAGGTTGCCCAGCAACCACTGGAGGTTGCGTGCCTGGTTGCTCAGGCCGGCCGTGCTGTGGTCGGTACTCGACGCGTTCACCCGCGTGCCTCCTCGGAGGGTTCACTGGTCTTCGCCTCGGCCTCCGCGTCCCGGCGGCCCGCCTGGAGCCCTTGGGCGAAGCCGCCGAGGCGGCGGCGGAGCGCGTCGGCGTCCACCGGCCCGCCGCCCAGGCGGGCGGCCGGTTCGCCGGACAGGCCGCTGCTGCGCGGCACCCGCTTGGGCAGCCCCTTGCCGGTGGTCCGGGGCGCCTCGGCGGCGTCCGCCGGGACGGGGGCCTCCTGCGGGCGGGCGTGTTCGGCGGGGGGTTCGGGGGCCACCGCGCGGCGGGGCTCGGGGAGTTGGGGCGTGACGTCCGTCAACTCGGCGGTGTCGTGGCGCTGTTCACCGCGGCCGTCGTCGTCGGGGCGGGCCAGCAGGGCGTGCGGCAGGACGATCACGGCGGTGACCCCGCCCTGCTTGTGCTCGCGCAGCTGGACCCGGACGCCGTGCCGGCCGGCCATGCGGGCCACCAGGTGGAGCCCGAGGCCGCCGGTGACCGCCGAGTCGTCCGGGTGGGCGTCGGCGAGCAGGGCGTTGGCCTCGGCGAGCCGGGCCTGCGGCATGCCGATGCCGGTGTCCTCGATCGAGAGCATGACCTCGCCGTTCTCCAGCAGCCAGCCGGAGATCCGCACGTCGGCGTCGGGCGGCGAGAAGGCGGTGGCGTTCTCCAGCAGTTCGGCGAGCACGTGGCTGGTGTCGTCGGCCGCGAAGCCGGCCAGGCGGGTACGCGGCAGGGAGGCGATGCGCACCCGCTCGTACCGTTCGATCTCGGAGACGGCGGCCCGCACCACGTCGAGCAGGGGCACCGGGCGGGCCTGGGCGCCGCCGCCGGTCTCCGCGCCGGCCAGTACCAGCAGCGACTCGCTGTTGCGCCGCATCCGGGTGGCCAGGTGGTCCAGCCGGAAGAGGGTCTGGAGCTGGTCGGGGTCCTGCTCGCGCTCCTCCAGGCCCTCGATGAGCGCGAGTTGGCGTTCGACGAGGGCGAGGGTGCGCAGCGAGAGGCTGACGTAGGTGGTGCGCGCGGTGTTCTCCAGGGCGACCAGGCGGGCGGTCAGCGCCTGCTTCTCGGCTTCGAGTCCGCCTTGGCGGTCGCGGGCCTCCTGCCGGGTGGCGTGGAGTTGCAGCAGGAGGTCGTCGCGCTCGGTGGTGAGGCGTTGGCGCAGTTCGTCGCGTTCGGCGGTGAGGCGCTGTTCGAGCTGGTCGCGTTCGGCGGCGAAGCGGCGACGGAGCTGGGCGCGTTCGGCGACCGCCTTCTCGCGCGCGGCGCTGAGGCGTTCGCGTTCCTGCTCGCGCTCGGCGGCCTCGGTGCGCAGCCCGGCGGCCTCCGCGGAGATCCGGTCGACGGCGCGGGCGACGGCGGCGAACTCGTCGTGGCTGTCCACCGGCACGGTGACGGTCCGGTCGCCGTCCGCGTGGGCGGTGGCGAAGCGCAGCAGGCGGCCGAGGGGACGGGTCAGCGAGCGGGCGGTGCGGACGCCGAGGCCGAGGGCGATCAGGGCGCAGCAGGCGACCACGGCGGCGTGGATCTCCAGCGCCGTGACGTCGTCGTCGCGCAGCCGGGTCAGCCGGGTGGTGTCGGCGCCGGCCAGCGAGGACTGCACGGCCCGCATCCGGTCCACCCGGGCGGCGAGCGCGGCGTCCACGTCGGCGGTGCGCAGCCGGTTGTCGGCGGCGGTCAGGTAGCCCTTGGCGGTCAGCCGGTGCAGATAGCTCTCGGCGGTGGCCACGTCGGCGCCGGTGACGGTCTGCGCGTACCGGGTACGGGCCTGCTGGGTGGCGGCGGCGTTGAAGTCGGCGAGCGCCGCCAGCTCACCGGTACGGGACTGCTGGGCGCCGCCGGCCAGGGCGGCGGAGGTGCCGCCCGCGGTGAGCGCGGCGACCAGC
Organism: Streptantibioticus cattleyicolor NRRL 8057 = DSM 46488; assembly: GCF_000240165.1. Lineage (NCBI taxonomy): Bacteria > Bacillati > Actinomycetota > Actinomycetes > Kitasatosporales > Streptomycetaceae > Streptantibioticus > Streptantibioticus cattleyicolor. Next base: position 4,428,919 of record NC_017586.1, on the reverse strand, counting down.
TGGCCCCGGGTGGCGGAGGCGTCCTCCACCGCGGTGGCCAGCGCGGGTCCGGCGGCGGTGTCGGCGTCGGAGGCCCGGGACGGCAGCGCCCGGGCCAGCGCGCCGCCGACCGCGTCCAGCGCGTCGATCAGCGGGGTGTAGGCGTCGAAGGCCGCCTTGGCGTCGCCGGGTCCGGCCAGGGCGCCCTGCCGCACCTTCGGCAGCGAGGCCAGGGCGCTGGACAGGTCGCCGGTGACCCGGATCAGGTCGGTGGAGTCGCCGGTGTCGAGCACGGCGGCGTCCGCGGTGACCTCGGCGGTCTGCCGGTCGACCCGGGCCCGTTCCTCCTCCGAGACGCCCCGGCCGACGGTGTTGCCGTGCGCGGCGGCGGGGGGTTTCCTGGCGCCGCGTCCGGTGGCCACGTAGGCGGCCATGTCGGCGCGTTCGTCGGCCAGCGAGTGGGAAAGCGCGATGGCCGCCGTGTTGAGCTGGCTCAGCCGCAGCAGCCGCTGCGACTCGGAGACGTCGGCCACGCCGCCGGCCACCCCGGGGGCGCCCGCGGCGAGCACCGCTGTGACGGATACCAGCAAGGCGGTGACCAGGCGTCTCCGCACTCGCCGTTCGGGCCTCGCCGGTCGTGTACGCGCTTCCGCGCGCCCTCTCCGCGTTGTCCGCACCGGTTCTCGCAATCCTGTTCTCGTCCGTCGGTTGACAGCCGAAGTGACGACAAGTCAGTTGGGCATCCGCGCGAAGACACGGCCCAACGGCCGCATCCGGCGTCCCCCGATGCGTTGGTGTGCGTTACGGCGAAGCCGGCCACCGGCGCGGCGCTCGGCGCCGCGCTCCCCATTCCGTCCCGGGGCCGGCCGGTCGATCCGGCCCGCCGAGAGGCGGTGACACGCTTCCCCGCCGTGACACTCGAAGGAGTCAACAACAACCGGAAGTTGGCGTTCAACCCTGAGTGATCCCGCTCACCCGGGACCGGCCGACCGCGGTTTGGCATTGCGGCGGCCTCCTGGCAAGATTCGCGCCCGCACCCGCGTTGTCGCAGGTCAGGTATGTACCAGCGGCCCGTGGCGATACTCGGGCAGACTGCCCGTCATGCGCATCGAGACCGCGACCCGCCCAGGTACCCCCGAACGCCCCAACGAGGACTTCACCGCGGTGGCGCTCCCCGCGTCCGGGGAAGGCGGCGTACTGGTCGTCCTGGACGGGGTGACGCCGCCGCCGGCGGGCACCGGCTGCGTACACGGCGTGCCCTGGTTCACCGCGCGCCTCGGTGGCGCCCTGCTGGAGCTGGCCGCCGCGCGCCCCGGGACGGCGCTCGCCGACTGCCTCACCGAGGCCATCGCCCGCACGGCCGGATCCCACGCGTCGTCATGTGACCTTTCTCATAGGAACACGCCGCAGGCAACCGTGGTGGCGGCCCGGTGGAACCGGGACGTGGTGGAGCATCTGGTGCTATCCGACTCGGTGTTGCTGATCGAGGACACAACGGGACGCACCGCGGAGGAGTCGGTACGGGCGGTGCTCGACGACCGCCTCGGCCGGTTGCCGGAGCCGGTGCGCGCGATGCGGGCCGCGGTACGGGCGCTGCCGCCCGGGTCGCCGGAACGGGCGGTGGCGGGGGCGGAGTACGGGCGGGCGGTGGAGGCGCTGCGCAACGCGGAGGGCGGCTTCTTCACCGCCGCCGCCGACCCCTCGGTCGCCGCCCGCGCCGTCACCGGCGCCACCCCGCGCGCCGATGTCCGCTCGCTGACGGCGCTCACGGACGGGGCGTCGCGGTTGGTGGAGGTGTTCCACGAGTGCGGGTGGGGGGAGCTGGTGGAGGTCGTTCGCGCGGCGGGTCCGGAGGAAGTGATCCGCCGGGTCCGCGCGGCGGAGGCCGCCGACCCGTCGGGTACGCGCTTCCCCCGCGGTAAGCGCCACGACGACGCGACGGTCACGCACGCCGCCCTCGGGGTTCCCCCGGTCCCCCTTCGTCGTGGCTGACGTCACGGATGTTTCCCCCCGCCCACCCGTGGCTGTATTCGTCTAGTGCGGGATGCGCACTGTCTTCCTGGGTTTCCGGGGGCCCTCCGGGGTGACTCCTCGCTCCCCGTATCCGCCAAGGCTTGGCTCCGGCTGCTGGGTCGCTGCGGGGACACCCCTGCACGCCCCCGTTCTGCATCGTTCCGCGCTGCGGCACGGAGGGGGTGAGAAAAAGACCGGGGTGACCCCAACCTCCTCACTCACCCCCACCCGCGAAGAGAGGCACCCGCACGACGGCACAAGGGGGTGTGCCGGGGGTGTCCCCGCAGCGACCCAGCGGGGCGGAGGAAAGCCGACAACGAAACCTGGAGCGAGGAGTCACCCCCGGCGCGCCCCCGACCCCGTACCGGCAGTAGGCGAACCCACCCCGTGCCGAACCAAACCAAACCCACCCCAACCCCCCACCGGACAGGGGCCGCCGGAGGCCACCCCGGCACCCCGAACCGGGCGAACCGGGCCACGGAGTAATGGTTGGCCGCAAGCGCGTAGCGGGGCCGTTAGGGGGCGGTGTTCAGGCGGTGGAGGAGGCGGGCGAGTTCGCGGACGTCGCGGGGGTCCCATTCGGCGAGTTGCCGCCAGTAGCGCGCGCGGCGCGCTTCGCGGACGCGGCCGAGACGGTGGTGTCCCTCGTCGGTGAGGCGGAGGAGGAACGCGCGGCCGTCGGCCGGGTCGGGTTCGCGGGCGACGAGGCCGAGTTGTTCGAGGGCGCGCAGTTGGCGGCTCATGGTGGCCTTGCCGACGCCGAAGTACGCGGCGAGTTCGGTGGCGCGTTCCGGGCCGGTCTCCTCCAGCCGGACCAGCAGCCCGTAGGCGGCGGGTTCGAGTTCGGGGTGGACCTGGCGGGCCATCTCCCCGGAGGAGGCGCGGGCCCGCCGGTAGAAGACGGTGATCTCCCGTTCGAGGGCGTCCATGCCCCGGTCGTACCACTCGGGGCCGGGTCCCCCCTCGGTCACTTCGTCGCGCCCGTCGTCGGCCTTCCGCACGTCAGCCCTTTCCGGCGGTGAAGATTTCCTTCAGCGCCTGCCATCACCGCAGCTCCTCCAGTATTCCGGAGGATTAGACCAACGGCGGTCCACGGGCCCTCTTCCGCCTCGCCGTTCTACGCGCGTACCGTCAGCCGTGGGCAATATGTCATGACCACACCAAGGAACCCCCCGGCAGCAATCCACGCGCACCTTGGAGGCGTTCATGTCCCTCGACCCGACCGCACGTCGACGCAGACCCGGCCGCTCACGGGCGGCCGGATGGCTGGTGGCGGCGGTGACCCTGTTCGCCGCGGTGCTGGCCCTGCCCGGGACCGCGTCGGCGGCCGGGCACGGCCACGTCACCCACCCGCAGCTCGACTGGGCCGGCTCCACCGTCCGCGCCCACGAGGGCGGCGGCCACGGCGAGCCGGTGGTCCCGGCGACCACCCAGACCCCCGGCATGGACGTCAGCGCCTACCAGGGCGACGTCGACTGGTCGACCGCCTGGAACAACGGCGCCCGCTTCGCCTACGTCAAGGCCACCGAGAGCACCACGTACACCAACCCGTACTTCGCCCAGCAGTACAACGGCTCGTACAACGTGGGCATGATCCGCGGGGCCTACCACTTCGCCACCCCGGACACCTCCGGCGGGGCCACCCAGGCCGACTACTTCGTCGGCCACGGCGGCGGCTGGTCGGCCGACGGCAGGACGCTGCCGCCCGCGCTGGACATCGAGTACAACCCCTACGGCGCCACCTGCTACGGGCTGAGCCAGTCGGCGATGGTCGGCTGGATCGCCGCGTTCAGCGACGAGGTGCACGCCCGCACCGGCCGCTACCCGGTGATCTACACCACCACCGACTGGTGGACCAGCTGCACCGGGAACTACGGCGGCTTCGCCTCCGCCAACCCGCTGTGGATCGCCCGGTACAGCACCGGCCCCGGCACCCTGCCGGCCGGCTGGGGCTACCAGACCTTCTGGCAGTACGCCGACTCCGGCACCCTCCCCGGTGACCAGGACTACTTCAACGGCGCCTACGACCGCCTCCAGGCGCTCGCCACCGGCTGACGCCGCCGGCCGGGGCCGTGGACCGCGCGGTCCACGGCCCCGGCCCCGGGCTCAGGCGGCGACCGTGGTCACCGCCGGCTCGGCGGCCGGCTCCAGCGCCAGCGCCAGCACCTCGCGGACGTCGGCCACCGGGTGCACCTGGAGGGTGTCGAGCACCTCGGCGGGGACGTCGTCCAGGTCGGCCTCGTTGCGCTTGGGGATGATCACCGTGGTGACCCCGGCGCGCTGGGCGGCGAGCAGCTTCTGCTTGACCCCGCCGATCGGCAGCACCCGGCCGGTCAGCGAGACCTCGCCGGTCATCGCCACGTCGTCGCGGACCCGGCGGCCGGAGAGCAGCGAGGCCAGCGCGGTGGTCATGGTGATGCCGGCGCTCGGGCCGTCCTTGGGCACCGCCCCGGCCGGGACGTGCAGGTGGATCCCGCGGTCCTTCAAGTCGCCCACGGGCAGCTCCAGTTCGGCGCCGTGCGAGCGCAGGAAGGACAGCGCGATCCGCGCCGACTCCTTCATCACGTCGCCGAGCTGGCCGGTGAGGGTGAGCCCGGTGCCGCCGGTCTCCGGGTCGGCCAGCGACGCCTCCACGAAGAGCACGTCGCCGCCGGCGCCGGTGACCGCCAGGCCGGTGGCCACCCCGGGCACCGCGGTGCGCCGTTCCTGCGGGTCCTGGGCCGACTCCGGGACGTGGTGCGGGCGGCCGATCAGCCCGCGCAGGTCATCCTCGGCCACCGTCAGCGGCAGCTCGGTCCCGCCGAGCGCGTGCCGGGCCGCGACCTTGCGCAGGATGCGGGAGATGGAACGCTCCAGCTCGCGCACCCCGGCCTCCCGGGTGTACTCGGCGGCCAGCTTGCGCAGCGCCCCCTCGGCGACGGTGACCTCCTCGGCGGTGAGCCCGGTGCGTTCGAGCTGGCGCGGGAGCAGGTGGTCGCGGGCGATGGTGAGCTTCTCGTCCTCGGTGTAGCCGTCCAGCCGCACCAGCTCCATGCGGTCCAGCAGCGGCTGCGGGATGGCCTCCAGGACGTTGGCGGTGGCCAGGAAGACCACGTCGGACAGGTCGAGTTCGACCTCCAGGTAGTGGTCACGGAAGGTGTGGTTCTGCGCCGGGTCGAGGACCTCCAGCAGCGCGGCGGAGGGGTCGCCGCGGTAGTCGGAGCCGACCTTGTCGATCTCGTCCAGCAGCACCACCGGGTTCATCGAGCCGGCCTCCTTGACCGCCCGCACGATGCGGCCGGGCAGGGCGCCGACGTAGGTGCGGCGGTGGCCGCGGATCTCCGCCTCGTCGCGCACGCCGCCCAGCGCCACCCGGACGAACTTGCGCCCCATCGCCCGGGCCACCGACTCGCCCAGCGACGTCTTGCCCACGCCGGGCGGGCCGACCAGGGCGAGCACCGCGCCCGCCCGGCGTCCGCCGACCGTGCCCAGACCGCGGTCGGCGCGTCGCTTGCGCACCGCGAGGTATTCGGTGATGCGGTCCTTGACGTCGTCAAGGCCGGCGTGGTCGGCGTCGAGCACGGCCCGGGCGCCGGCGATGTCGTAGGCGTCCTCGGTGGTGGTGTTCCACGGCAGTTCGAGCACGGTGTCGAGCCAGGTGCGGATCCAGCTGCCCTCCGGGGAGGCGTCGGAGGAGCGCTCCAGCTTGTCGACCTCCTTCAGCGCGGCCGTGCGGACCTTCTCCGGCAGGTCGGCCGCCTCCACCCGGGAGCGGTAGTCCTCCGACTCGCTGGCCGGGTCGCCGTTGAGCTCGGCCAGTTCCTTGCGGACGGCTTCGAGCTGGCGGCGCAGCAGGAACTCGCGCTGCTGCTTGTCCATGCCCTCCTGGACGTCCTTGCGGATGGTCTCGGCGACGTCCTGCTCGGCGAGGTGTTCGCGCAGCCACTCGATGGCCAGCCGCAGCCGCTCGACCGGGTCGACGGTCTCCAGCAGCCGGACGCGCTGTTCGGCGCCGAGGAAGGGCGAGTAGCCGGAGTTGTCGGCGAGTTGTGAGACGTCGTCGATCTGCTGGACGCGGTCGACCACCTGCCAGGCGCCGCGCTTGCGCAGCCACGCGGTGGCCAGCGCCTTGTACTCCCGGACCAGTTCGGCCACGACGCCGGGCGGCTCGGTCGGCTCCGGCTCGGTGACCTCGGTGCCCTCCACCCACAGCGCGGCGCCGGGCCCTGTGGTGCCGGCGCCGATGCGGATCCGGGCGAGGCCGCGGATGACGGCACCGGGGTCCCCGTCGGCGAGCCGGCCGACCTGCTCGACGGCGCCGAGGGTACCCACCGCCGCGTACTTGCCGTCCACCCGCGGCACCAGCAGCACCCGGGGCTTGCGGGCGGTGGTGGCGGAACGGATGCCGGGGACGTGGGCGGAGTTCTCCCGGTCCCGCTCGACGGCCTGCGCCGCTTCCACGGCGGCCCGCACCTCGCTGTCGGACAGGTCCAGCGGGACGACCATGCCGGGCAGCACGACGGCGTCGTCCAGCGGCAGCACGGGCAGGGTGAGCGGCGCGGACGTCGGGGACTCTGAAGCCATGATCTCTCCCTAGGCAGGCAAGTTGAGCTGTATCGACTCAATGCTTCTGATGGCCCCGATGTTCCCCGTCCATCGCGTGATTCTGTTCGCTGTGAGCGATCAGCCCCCGGCGGGCGCCGGGCCGGCCGCGGTTAACCTGGCGCCATGGACGACCTGACCGGCGCGGCGACCGTGATGGAACGGCGCCAAGGCCCCTACGGCGAAGTGGTGTTGCGAAGACGCGGCGGGATCTACGAGATCATCGAGAACGGGTGCTTCCTGATGGACACCTCCGACGGCCGCTCCGAACGGCTGCTGGTGCGGGCCGCGTTGGAGGCGCTGCCGCCCGGCCCCGGGCGCTCGGTGCTCATCGGCGGCCTGGGCGTGGGCTTCTCGCTGCTGGAGGCCGCCGCCGAGCCGCGCTGGTCGGCGGTGACCGTGGTGGAGCGCGAGCCGGCCGTGGTCGACTGGCACCGCACCGGCCCGCTGGGCTCCCTCACCGCCGGCGCGCTCGCCGATCCCCGGGTCACCGTGGTCGTGGCCGACCTCCTCGACCACCTGCGCACCGCCGATGTGACGTACGACGCACTCTGCCTGGACGTCGACAACGGGCCGCAGTGGACGGTCACCGAGTCCAACGACGGTCTGTACGCGCCCGCCGGGCTCGCCGCGTGCCGTGATCGCCTTGTCCCCGGCGGGGTCTTGGCCATCTGGTCGGCGCAGCCGTCGGCGGAGTTCGAGGAGGCGCTGCGGAACTTCGGATTCCAGCAGGTCCGGACCATTGCGGTGCCGGTCGCGCGTGGTGTGCCCAATGTTGTCCACCTCGCCGTACGGGCCGCGTAGCCGAGGGCCGCGCGCGCCCCTTACGCTGCTTCCCAAGCAGCGCGACCAAGTGGGGGCGGGCCCGATGGAGAACACACAGACGAGTGCGGCGCACGGTACGGCCGGTGCCTCGTTGCCGGGCACCCAGCGCCGCGTGCTCGTCGTCGAGGACGACCCGACGATCGCGGAGGCCATCGCGGTCCGGCTGCGGGCCGAGGGCTTCCAGGTCCACACCGCGGGCGACGGCCCGGCCGCGGTGGACGCCGCCCACAACTGGCAGCCCGATCTGCTGGTGCTCGACGTGATGCTGCCCGGCTACGACGGCCTGGAGGTCTGCCGCCGGGTCCAGGCGCAGCGCCCGGTGCCGGTGCTGATGCTCACCGCCCGGGACGACGAGACCGACATGCTGGTCGGCCTCGGGGTGGGCGCCGACGACTACATGACCAAGCCGTTCTCCATGCGTGAGCTGGCCGCCCGGGTGCACGTGCTGCTGCGCCGGGTGGAACGGGCCGCGGTGGCCGCCCGCAGCCCCCGCGGCGGCACCCTGCAACTGGGCGACCTCGCCATCGACCACGCCCAGCGCCGGGTCCGGGTGCGCGGCGACGACGTCCACCTCACCCCCACCGAGTTCGACCTGCTGGCCTGCCTGGCCCAGACCCCGCGCGCGGTGCTCTCCCGCGAGCAGCTGCTGGCCGAGGTGTGGGACTGGGCGGACGCCTCCGGCACCCGCACCGTCGACAGCCACATCAAGGCGCTGCGCCGCAAGATCGGCGCCGAACGCATCCGCACGGTGCACGGCGTCGGGTACGCGCTGGAGACCCCGGCGCCGTGACGCCACGGCTGCCGCGTCCCCGCCTCCCCGGACGGGCGTGCCGCTCCCCTGAGGCGGCGGGCGCCCTGCGGAAGCTGTGGGAGGCGCTGCGCCCGGTGGACCCGTACCGGTCGATCAAGGCGGCGCTGGGCCTGCTGGTGATCTCCTCGGTCTTCCTGACCACGCTGCTGGTGCTGGTGGCGATCCACTCGGAGACCGAGCTGCGGGTGATCACCATCTTCTCGATCATCACCTCGATGCTGCTGATGCAGTTCGTCTCGCACGGCCTGACCTCGCCGCTGCGGGAGATGACGGCGGTGGCCAAGGCGATGGCCCAGGGCGACTACAGCCGCCGGGTGCGGACCGGGCGCCGGGACGAGCTGGGCGAGCTGGCGGTGACGTTCAACAGCATGGCGGCCGACCTGGAGGCCGCCGACCGCCACCGCAAGGAGCTGGTGGCCAACGTCTCGCACGAGCTGCGCACCCCCATATCGGGGCTGCGGGCGCTGCTGGAGAACGTGGTGGACGGGGTCTGCGAGGCGGACCCGGAGACCATGCGCGCGGCGCTGGCGCAGACCGAGCGCCTCGGCCGGCTCGTCGGCGACCTGCTCGACCTGTCCCGGCTGGACAGCGGGGTGGTGCCGCTCAACGCCCGCCGCTTCGAGGTGTGGCCGTACCTGTCCGGCGTGCTCAAGGCGGCCAGCATCAAGCCCGGGGTGGCGCTGGAGACCCACTCGCGCTCCCGCAACGACGTCCATCTGCACCTGGACGTCTCGCCGCCGGAGCTGACCGCGTACGCCGACCCGGAACGCCTCCACCAGGTGGTCTCCAACCTGGTGGACAACGCGGTCAAGCACAGCCCGCCCAGCGGCCGGGTGACGGTGCGGGCCCGGTCCGGCGACGCCCCGGAGTCGCTGGAGCTGGAGGTGCTGGACGAGGGCCCGGGGATCCCCGAGTCGGAGTGGTCCACGGTCTTCGAACGGTTCAGCCGGGGCAGCGCGCCCGCCGCGGAGGGCTCCGGCAGCGACGGCGGCACCGGACTGGGGCTGGCCATCGCCCGGTGGGCGGTGGAGCTGCACGGAGGCCGGATCCGGGTGGCCGAGTCGGCACGCGGATGCCGCATCCGTCTCACCCTTCCGGGTAAAAGTACGACGTCACATTGACGTAGGGTGGCATAGAGGTACCGAACGGTTGATCGGTGCCGAAAACCGGATAACCCCTGCCATAAACGACCGAGCGCCCCCGCTTCCGTCCCGCACGGACGCGCGGACGCCCAAAAGAATGCCGATTTCCCGTCCAGGACAGCTGCCAAACCCGCCTCCGGGTGTGACGTGCGCGACGACTGCCCCTCGTAACCTGCGCCGACCCGCCCGGTAGGCGTAGCCTTTATTCCCGCTGTCCACCACCTTGTGAAGCGGAAGAGGGCGGTTGCCGCCGTGTCGTCACAGTCCCCCAACACATCGAGCGTCCCGACCGACTCCGACGGTGAGGGGAAGAACCCCGCCGCCGGTTTCGGCGCCAACGAGTGGCTCGTCGATGAGATCTACCAGCAGTACCTCCAGGACCCGAACTCGGTAGACCGAGCCTGGTGGGACTTCTTCGCCGACTACAAGCCGGGCGCCGACGCCGCGGGCTCCGCGGGGCCGGCCGCGCCGAAGAACCAGGGCTCCGCGCCCGCTGCTCCCACCGCCACCCAGCCCGCCAACGGCACCCCCGCTCCGGCCGCCGCGGCTCCGTCTGCCCCCGCACAGCAGACGGCCCCGCAGGCGGCCGGAAGCACGAGCGCGCCCGCGGCCAAGCCGGCCCCGGCGCAGCCCGCGCCCGCCGCCCCGGCCGCCCGGCCCGCGGCCCCGGCCAAGACCGGCCCGGCCGCCGCGCCCGCCGCCGCGGGGCCGGCCACCCCGGCCGAGCAGCCGGCCGCGCAGGAGCCGGTGACCGAGTACGTCACGCTGCGCGGCCCCTCCGCGGCGGTCGCCAAGAACATGAACGCCAGCCTTGAGCTGCCGACCGCGACCAGCGTGCGGGCCATCCCGGTCAAGCTGCTGTTCGACAACCGCATCGTCATCAACAACCACCTGAAGCGGGCGCGCGGCGGCAAGGTCTCCTTCACCCACATCATCGGCTACGCGATGGTGCAGGCGATGAAGGTCATGCCGGCGATGAACCACGCGTTCACCGTCAAGGACGGCAAGCCGACGCTGGTCAAGCCGGACCACGTCAACCTGGGCCTCGCCATCGACCTGGTGAAGTCCAGCGGTGAGCGCCAGCTCGTGGTCGCCGCCATCAAGAAGGCCGAGACGCTGGGCTTCTTCGAGTTCTGGCAGGCGTACGAGGACATCGTCCGGCGGGCCCGCGCGGGCAAGCTGACCATGGACGACTTCACCGGCGTCACCTGCTCGCTGACCAACCCCGGCGGCATCGGCACCGTCCACTCGGTGCCGCGGCTGATGCCCGGCCAGTCCATGATCATGGGCGTCGGCTCCATGGACTACCCGGCGGAGTTCCAGGGCACCTCCCAGGACGCCCTCAACCGGCTCGGCGTCTCCAAGGTGATGACGCTGACCAGCACCTACGACCACCGGGTGATCCAGGGCGCCGCCTCCGGCGAGTTCCTGCGCGTGATGCACCAGCTGCTGCTGGGCGAGAACGGCTTCTACGACGAGATCTTCGAGTCGCTGCGCATCCCCTACGAGCCGGTGCGCTGGCGGCAGGACATCGACGCCGGCCACGACGACGACGTCACCAAGGCCGCCCGGGTCTTCGAGCTGATCCACTCCTACCGGGTGCGCGGCCACGTCATGGCCGACACCGACCCGCTGGAGTACAAGCAGCGCAAGCACCCCGACCTGGACATCACCGAGCACGGCCTCACCCTGTGGGACCTGGAGCGGGAGTTCGCGGTCGGCGGCTTCGCCGGCAAGTCGATGATGACGCTGCGGGACATCCTCGGGGTGCTCCGCGACTCGTACTGCCGCACCGTCGGCATCGAGTTCATGCACATCCAGGACCCCAAGCAGCGCAAGTGGATCCAGGACCGGGTGGAGCGCCCGCACGCCAAGCCCGAGCGTGAGGAACAACTGCGCATCCTGCGCCGGTTGAACGCGGCCGAGGCGTTCGAGACCTTCCTGCAGACCAAGTACGTCGGCCAGAAGCGCTTCTCGCTGGAGGGCGGCGAGTCCGTCATCCCGCTGCTGGACTCGGTGCTGGACGCCGCCGCCGAGGCGCGGCTGGACGAGGTCGTCATCGGCATGGCCCACCGTGGCCGGCTCAACGTGCTCGCCAACATCGTCGGCAAGTCCTACGCGCAGATCTTCCGCGAGTTCGAGGGCAACCTCGACCCGAAGTCGATGCACGGCTCCGGCGACGTGAAGTACCACCTGGGCGCCGAGGGCACCTTCACCGGCCTGGACGGCGAGCAGATCAAGGTCTCGCTGGCCGCCAACCCCTCGCACCTGGAAACCGTCGACCCGGTCGTCGAGGGCATCTCCCGGGCCAAGCAGGACATCATCGGCAAGGCCGGCACCGACTTCACCGTCCTGCCGGTCCAGCTCCACGGCGACGCGGCCTTCGCCGGCCAGGGCGTGGTGGCCGAGACGCTCAACATGTCGCAGCTGCGCGGCTACCGCACCGGCGGCACCGTGCACATCGTCATCAACAACCAGGTGGGCTTCACCGCCGCGCCGACCGCCTCCCGCTCGTCGATGTACTGCACCGACGTGGCCCGCATGATCGAGGCGCCGATCTTCCACGTCAACGGGGACGACCCGGAGGCCGTGGTGCGCGTGGCGCGGCTGGCCTTCGAGTTCCGCCAGGCGTTCAACAAGGACGTCGTGATCGACCTGGTCTGCTACCGGCGCCGGGGCCACAACGAGGCCGACAACCCCTCGTTCACCCAGCCGCTGATGTACGACCTGATCGACAAGAAGCGCTCGGTGCGCAAGCTGTACACCGAGTCGCTGATCGGCCGCGGCGACATCACCCTGGAAGAGGCCGAGCAGGCGCTCCAGGACTACCAGGGCCAGCTGGAGAAGGTCTTCACCGAGGTGCGCGAGGCGGTCTCCGCCCCGGCCGAGGCCCCCGAGCCCGCGCCGCAGTCGCAGTTCCCGGTGCACGTGGACACCGCGATCTCCCAGGAGGTCCTCAAGCGGATCGCCGAGTCGCAGGTCAACCTGCCCGAGCGGGTCACCGTCCACCCGCGGCTGCTGCCGCAGCTCCAGCGGCGCGCGGCCAGCGTGGAGGACGGCACCATCGACTGGGCGACGGGTGAGACGCTGGCCTTCGGTTCGCTGCTGATGGAGGGCACCCCGGTCCGGCTGGCCGGCCAGGACTCCCGGCGTGGCACCTTCGGCCAGCGCCACGCGGTGCTGGTGGACCGGGAGACCGGCGAGGACTACACCCCGCTGCTCTACCTCTCCGAGGACCAGGCGCGCTTCATGGTCTACGACTCGCTGCTGAGCGAGTACGCGGCCATGGGCTTCGAGTACGGCTACTCGCTGGCCCGTCCGGACGCGCTGGTGATGTGGGAGGCGCAGTTCGGCGACTTCGCCAACGGCGCGCAGAACGTGGTGGACGAGTACATCTCGGCCTCCGAGCAGAAGTGGGGCCAGACCTCCGGCGTCGTCCTGCTGCTGCCGCACGGTTACGAGGGCCAGGGCCCGGACCACTCCTCGGCCCGGATCGAGCGCTACCTCCAGCTGTGCGCGCAGAACAACATGACGGTGGCCATGCCGACCCTGCCGTCGAACTACTTCCACCTGCTGCGCTGGCAGGTCCACAACCCGCACCACAAGCCGCTGGTGGTCTTCACCCCGAAGTCCATGCTGCGGCTGAAGGCGGCGGCGTCGAAGGCGGAGGAGTTCACCACCGGCGGCTTCCGCCCGGTGATCGGCGACACCGTGGACCCGGACGGCGTGCGCAAGGTCGTCTTCTGCTCCGGCAAGGTCTACTACGACCTGCTGGCCGAGCGCACCGCGCGCAAGGCCGACGAGGTGGCGCTGATCCGCATCGAGCGGCTCTACCCGCTGCCCGGCGCGGAGATCCAGGCGGAGCTGGCCAAGTACACCAAGGCCCAGAAGTACGTGTGGGCCCAGGAGGAGCCGGCCAACCAGGGTGCCTGGCCGTTCATCGCGCTCAACCTGATCGACCACCTGGACCTGGTGCTCGGTGCCGCCCCGGACAACGCCGACCGGCTGCGGCGCGTCTCGCGTCCGGCCTCGTCGTCGCCGGCCGTGGGCTCGGCCAAGCGCCACCAGGCCGAGCAGGCGCAGCTGGTGAAGGAAGTCTTCGAGATCTGATCCGGGACGTCCAGCCATGGCTGAACGAAGGGGCCCCCGCCATCGGCGGGGGCCCCTTCCGCGTCCGGTGGCGCGGGCGGCGGTCAGCTCGGCTGCGGTTCGAAGTCCCAGTACGGGCGCTCCCGGCGGCGTACCGAGACGGTGTGCGAGTGCTGGGCGCCGAGGGTGTCGGTGAGCTGCTGGAGCACCTCCTGCTCCAGCTTGGCGGCCTCCTCGGAGCGGCGCAGCGCGCGCAGGTCGGCGGCGAGGCCGGCCTTGCAGGACAGGGTGAGCGGATGGGTGTCGCCCAGCGTCGCCTTGGCCCGGCCGAGGGTGTCGCGGCTGAGTTCGGCGGCGTGCTCCTCGTCGCCGACGAGGTTGCGGGCGCCGGCGGTGTTGAGCGCGCACCCCAGCGTCCAGGGGTGGTCGGGGCCGACGGCGCGGCTCATGGCGTGGCAGGCGCGTTCGGCGACGGCCAGCGACGCCTCGCGGTCGCCGAGGGAACGCAGCACCAGGCTGACGTTGCCCTCGGTGCCGATGGCGTAGGGGTGGTCGGCGCCGACCAGGTTGCGGTAGCGGTCGGCGACGGTGCGGCTGAGCCGGTGGGCGTGGTCGAGGTCGCCGTGCTTGCGGACGAAGTTGGCGTGGTCGGCCTGGACGAGCAGGGTCTCGGGGTGGCTGGGGCCCTGGGCCTGGACGAAGCGTTCGACGACGCTGCGCATCAGGGCCTCGCCGGCCGTGGAGTCCCCGGAGCGGCGCAGGCACAGCGCCAGGTTGTGCTCGGCGCGCAGCATGCCGGGGCTGTAGCGGTCGACCGCGCGGCGGTAGGCGCCGACGATCTGCTCCTGCTTGGAGGTGGCCTCCCGGTAGCGGCCGAGGAGCCGCAGCAGCCAGGCGCACTGGGTGCCCGCGTACAGGGTGCGGTAGTGGCCGGGGTGGGTCTGGCGTTCGGCGATGCGCAGGTTGACCTGGTGCTGCTGGAGCGCCTCCTCGTAGCGGCCGAGCAGGTGCAGGGCGACGGCGAGGTTGTTGCGGTCCTGGACGGTCAGCGGCGCCTCCTCGCCGAGCACCCGGGTGTAGGTGGCCACCGACTCGGTGAACAGGGCCCGGGCCTCCTCGTAGGCGCCCAGCGCCAGCATGCTGCCGCCCAGGCTGTTGCGGGCCCACAGCAGATCGGGGTCGTCGGCCGGGCGGGTCTCGGTGAGTTCGTCGACCACCGCCCGGCTGACCGCCTCGGACTCCCGGTAACGGCCGGAGCGGCGCAGCATGTTGGCGTGCATGACGCGCATCAGCAGCATGGTGGAGTCGTCCGGCGGCAGGCGGTCCTGCCAGCGGTCGACGGTCAGTTCGCACAGGCGCAGCGCGGAGCTGTACTCGCCGCGGGTCTTGAGGTACTCGATGCAGTTGATGAGCAGCCGCTGCACGTCCGGGTCGCCGCTGGAGAGGGCGTCGGCCGGCTCCAGGTGCGGGATGATCGCCGCGTACCGGGACCATTCCCGGGTGTCGCCGGGGGCCCTGGGGTCGGCGCTGACCAGCACCCGGCAGGCGGCGGCCGACAGCCGGTCGCGGCGGTCCTCGGAGAGGTTGCCGAGCAGGAAGCCGTGGTAGAGCCGGTGCATCTGCACGGTGTCGACCATCGGTTCGCGGTCGGCCTCGGTGACGTAGTCCATGCGTACCGCGGTGGACTCCGAGAGCCGGCGCAGCGCGGTGTGCCAGCGGATGGGGTCGGCGGCGAGGGCGGCGAGGTGGTCGGGCAGGTCGGCGGGGCGGGCGTTCTGGATCATCCGGACCGGGATGGCCTCGGGTGAGAAGAACGCGAACAGGTGGAGGAGTTCGGTGGCCTCGGGGCTGCGTTCGCTGAGCGTGTTCAGCGTTATCGACCAGCTGGTCTGGAAGCCCATGGAGTAGTCCTGGGACATCCGGATGGCGATCTGGGCGGGGTTGCCGCGGCGGATCAGCTCGATGTAGTCCTTGGCGGGCATGGGGTTGCCGGCCAGCCAGGCGGCGGTCTGGGCGAGGAGCAGCGGCAGGTCCTCGACGGCGTCGGCGAGGTCGTCGGCCTCCTCGGCGGTGAGGCGTTCGGCGCGGCGGCGGGCGTAGGCGACGGATTCCTCGCGCAGGAAGGGGCGGACCTCGATCTCGCCGACCGCGCCGGTGGCCGCCCAGTCCTGGGTGAGAGTGGTCAGCAGTACGTGGCCGTTGCCCTCGGGGAGCAGGTCCTCGATCTGCTCGGTGTCGTCGGCGCTGTCGAAGACGACCAGCCAGCGGCGGTAGGGGTGGCCGGTGCGCAGGGCTTCGTGGACGGCGCGGATGCGGTCGCCGAGTTCCTGGCCGGTCTCCAGGCCGAGGCGGGGGGCGAGGGCGGCGAACTGCTCGCGGGCGGTGGCCCGGTAGCCGGCGTTGACCCACCAGACGATGTCGTAGTCGTTGCCGAACCGGTGCGCATACTCGGCGGCGATCTGCGACTTGCCGACGCCGGAGATGCCGCGCAGGGCGACCCGGGCGCCGCCGCGTCCGCCGGCCGCGAACCGTTCGTGCAGCGCCTCCAGAGCGGAGTCGCGGCCGGTGAAGCGCACGTTGCGGCGGGGCAGGTTCCACACCGCGGGCGGGTCGTTGGGGAACCGCGGGGAGAAGCCGTCGGGGCCGGCCTCGCCGGCCGCCGGGTCGAGGCCGAGGCGGCGCAGGATGCGGCGGCGGGCCTCGCGGGCGTCCAGGTCGCGCAGGTCGACCGGGCCGAGCGGGGCGGCGGTCGGCGGCAGCGCGCGGGTGGCCACGCTGACCGCGGCGAACCGGTCGAGGTTGGCCGGCACCACGTCGGCGAGGGCCTGCGTCCATTCGGTGTCGGTGCGCGGGCCGAGCTGGAAGTACCAGTCGTCCAGCACCAGCAGCACCCGGCCGGGGGCGGTGAGCAGGTTGGCCAGCGCCTCGGTGAGCGCCATGCCCAGCGGCGGGTCCCAGCGCAGCAGGGCGGTGCCGTGGCCCTGCTGCTCCAGTTGGTGCGCGATCCAGGCGGCCCAGGGCCGGTTGTATCCCGCATAGCTGATGGTGAAGTGTTCGCGGGTGCCGGGGGCCTGGGCTTGCGGGGTCATGCGACCGTCTCCCTCGTACCGTGCGGAATGGGACGGGACCTGCGGAGATGACTGCCTGTCAGGCAGAGTATCCCACCGCGCCGACACCACGGGTCCGCGTCGTCAGGTCACCTCCAGCGGGGCGGCCCGGCGCGGGGCCGTCCGGGGGTCGGCCGGAAGGGCGGCGGCGAGCCGTCCGGCGATGTGCCTGATCAGGTGTTCGAGGTCGGCGCAGTAGACGGAGGGGTGGCGGAAGCCGCTGCCGGCCAGGTAGCGGTGGGTGTAGTTGCCGCCGCCGCACACCCGCATCACCGGGCAGGTGCGGCAGGTACGGCTCAGCCCGGCCGCGCCGAGCTGGCGGGCGGCCACCCCGGGGTGGTCCAGCGCCTGGTCGAAGCTGTGGCGGAAGACGTCCAGGCCGGTGGCGGGGGCTCCGGGGTAGGCGGTCTTGAGCGAGTCGACCTGCTCGATGGCGCCGTCGGTCTCCACCACCAGGGCGGCGGCCGGGGAGAGCCCGACCGACTCGGTGGTGGACGGCAGCCCCAGCAGCAACGCGATCACCTCGGTGAACAGCCGGATCGCGGGGTGGCCGGGGTCCCGCGGGTCGCCGGCCCACCACAGGTCGAAGACGGTGGCGAGCCACCTTCCGTACGGGACCGGGCGGTTGCCGGGGGCGGTGCGGCGGGGCCGGCCGCCGGTGAGGCCGGGCGGCGGGGTGGTCCAGTTGGCGTGCGGCAGCAGCAGGTCGAGGCTGGGCGGGCGCAGCGCGGTCAGCGAGCGGTAGACCTCGGCCGGGTCGGCGGCCGGGTCGATGGTGCACAGCAGTCCGGCATAGGCGTCCGGGTGGCGGGCGAGGAGCCGGGCGGCGCGGGTGGCGGCGCGCCAGGAGGGGCGGCCGGCGTGGTCGACGCGGCGGGCGTCCAGCGCCCCGGTGCCGCCGTCGAGGCTGAGCCCGACGCGGATGCCGGCGGCGGCGAGCCGGCGCAGGGTGGCCTGGTCGAGCAGGGTGCCGTTGGTCTGGACGGTGAAGCGGGCGGTGCAGCCGGCCGGCAGCGCGGCGCGGACCCGTCCGGCGTACTCCAGCAGCGGGCCGGGGCCGGCCAGCAGCGGCTCGCCGCCGTGCAGGTCGACCCGGATCTCGGTCAGCCCGTGGGTGAGGACGTGGTCGGCGATCCGCCGCGCGGTGTGCGCCATCGTCCCGGGGGCGACCCGCGGCGGGCGCTGCCGCCAACTGTGGTCGGCGCCGCGGTACACGTAGCAGTACGTGCACGCCAGGTTGCAGCGGCTGTGCACCTTGAGCACGAACTGCCGGACGGGTACGGGGAGATGACCCGCGCGCCGCAGTGCCTGGACGTCGAGCCGGAGGTCCGGCCACGGGGCGTAACCGGGCCCCCCGTCGGCGTCCGAGTGCCCCGCGTGCCCCGCGCCCCCCTCGGCGCCGCCCCGAACGCCGGGGCGCCGGACGTCCCCGGCCGCCCGCCGCGCGCGGACGCGGACGGTCTTCCCGGCGCCCGGGCCGCCCCCGTCCGCGTGCTCGGGGGCGTTCCCTCCGGCGGCCGGGGCCGGTTCGGCGGCCTTGGGCGGGGCGGCCTGCACGGCGGGCCGTGATTGTTCGCGCACCGTGCGGCTCCTCCCGGGGATGCTGAACGGTGCATGACCAGATGGCGGCGTCGACAAACGTCCTGGCGAACAACTGACCGGATTCGCCCAGGTGTTGCCCGGATTTCCGTCAGCGGGGCGGACGGGGTGGGGAGTCCTCGTGGTAGGAGACGGCGCCGGAGACGCCACCGGTGTGTTCGGGGCGACCGCGCAGTCCGGCGAGGACGGCGGTGAGCACCGGGTGGTCGGTGGCGGCGGCCAGGTGGCCGAGGGCCGCCGGGCCGCCGAAGTCGGGCAGGCGCGGACCGGCCGGGGCCGGCTCGCCGCCGGACGGCGCCGTGGCCGGTGGTTCCCCGCCGCCGATGCGGACCGAAGTGCTCACGCCGTCCCCTCCAACGCGCGCATCCGCTCCAGGGTGGAGCGGGCCTGCGGATCTCCGGCCGCCCCGGAGCGCTGCCACTGCTCCCAGGCCGCCCGGTACGACTCCAGCGCCCGGGCCGCGCCCGCGGTGCGTTCCAGCACCGTACCGCGCCGGTGGTGCGCCTGGGCGGCCAGCAGCGGCTCACCGGCCCGTACCGCGTGCTCGGCGGAGCGCAGGAACGACTCGGCCGCCTGGTCCAGTTTCTCCTGTGCCCCGCGCCCCGCGGCCAGCCGCAGCAGCACGTCGCCGTGGTCGAGCCAGGCGCGGGCGGCGGTGGCCGGGTCCTCGGCGTCGGCGGCGCCGCGGGCCGCGCGGTGCAGTATCCACTCGGCCTCGTGCAGATCGGTGGGGGCGCCCCCGGCGGCGCGGCGCTCCCGCAGGGCGCGGCCGAAGAGCAGCCGGCGTTCCGGCAGCAGCCGGTGGCTCTCCGGGGTCTGGGCCAGCGCCTCGCGCAGCACCCGTACCGCGTCGGTGGCCACCTCCAGGCCACCGCCCCTGGCCCCCCACTCCACCAGCACCCGGCCCCGTTCCACCAGCAGCCCGGCGCGCGCCGGGTCGTCCACCGGGACCAGCGGCAGCGCGCGGGCGAACGCGGCGTCGGCCAGGGCCAGTTCGGCGGTCTCGGCGGTGTGGCCGTAGCGGGCGAAGTGGGCGGCGCCGAGCCGGCGGAGCACCTCCAGCTTGAGTTCGGGGAGCCCTTCGGCGGCGGCCAGCGCGCGGTCGAGGTCGGCCAGCGCGTGGGCGTCGCCGGGGTCTCCGGCGGCCACCGCGCGGGCGGCGGCCAGCTCCATCAGCACCCGGCAGCGCTGCGCGGACGGGCCGGTGGCGGCCCCCGCGGCCCGGTCGATCACCTCGAAGTCGGCCACCGCGCGCAGCGCGAGGGAACGGGCCTCCTGCGGCGCGAGGCGGCGTACCGCGTCGTCGGCCAGCTCGCGCAGGAGTCCGCCGCGGGCCACCAGGGCGTCGGCGGGCACCGGTTCGCCGGTGGGCCAGGACTCCAGGACCGCGTCGAGGCGCAGTTGGGCGTCGTGCAGCAGGTCGCGGTCGCCGGTGATCTCGTACCGTTCCCTGGCGACCTCGACGATGCGCAGCTGGATGTCGAGGAGGGCGCGGGGTTCGTGGCGCAGCAGCCGGTAGGCGTGTTCCAGCGCTTCGGCGGCCTCGCCGAGGGCCTGGCCGGGGGTGCGGTCGGTGAGCGCGGCGGTCTCCGGGCGGCTCGCCACCTCCCGCAGCACCTGGCCGAGGACGAGCTGGGCCTGGGCGGCCGTGTCGGCCGGGACCCGGGAGCGGTCGGCGAGCGCGGTGGCCGACCGGGCGGTCTCCTCCGCCTCGGCGAGCACCTCGTCACCGCCCCTGGCCCGCCACAGGTCGAGCAGACAGGTGGCGAGCAGGGTGCGCAGCGGTACGCCGTGGGCGGGGCGGCGGTCGTCGTACGGGGCGCTGCGCAGCAGGCGGATGGCCTCCCACAGGTCCCGGATGGTGCCGTGGGCCTGGAACCGGCGCAGCCGTTCCGCGGCCTCCTCGACCACCCGGCCCTGGTGGGCGATGACCACGCCGGGGCCGCCGGTGGACGTCGCGGTGGCGGACGCGGCCCGCGGGCGGGCGTCGGTGGCCACCCCGCCGGGCTGGAAGCGCCGCAGCACCTTCTGCGAGACCTCCGCGAACTGCCGCGGCACCGGGGTCGTGGTGGCCCGGCCCGGCTCGGCAGGGCCGGGCTCGCCGGAGAGGTAACCGACCACCTGGGCGGGGAAGTTGCGGGCGCGGCGGCCGAAGACCCGTTCCACGTAGAGCGAGCAGTGCTTGAGGACCAGCGACGCCTCGCCGAGTCCGAGCCGGCGCAGCAGCACGTCCTGGACGCCGTCGGCGAACTCGTACCAGGGGCCGCCGTCGGCGTAGGCGGGGTCGGTGCCGTCGTCGGCGCGGCGGCCCTCGTGGCGTACCAGCAGGCCGCTCAGGAGGACCTCGGCCATCTCGGTGGGCCCGGTCTGCGGCACCATGGCGCGCTGGACGAGCTGCATCACCGGGTAGGCCAGCGGGGCCGCCGACAGGTAGACCGCCAGGTGCTGGGCGGCCGGGGAGGCGACCGCCTGGAAGTCGCCGACGAGCTGTTCGGCGGTGCGGGGGGCGCGGGGCGGCTCCTCGGCGCCGGTGTGGTCGGCGTGCACCCAGGCCGCCGCGGCGTCCAGCGAGGCGCGGGCGGTGCCGGAGACGGCGCGGGCCCAGGCGCCCAGGGCGACCGCGGTGGGGGCGAGCACCGGAACGGCGAGGGCGCCGGGTGGTCTGGGCCGGGTGCTGCGGCGGCGGGGCAGGAAGTCCAGCCGGCCGCCGGGTCCGTCGGCGCCGCGCAGCACCCCGGACTCGGTGGGCAGCAGGGTGCGCGACCACATCCGCTGCGGCAGCGGCTGGAGTACGGCGACCGGGCCGGTGCGGGCGAACCGGTGCAGCAGCCGCTGGCCCGCGCCGCGCCGCCACAGCGCCCCGGAGCAGTCGCTGAGCAGCAGGGTGACGGTGCGCCCGGTGGGGTCGCGCAGCCGGTCGGCGGGGGCGAGCGGGTCGGCGCCGCCGGGGCCGGCCGCCACCCCGGCCCCGCCGTCCGAGCGGGCCCGCAGGTAGTGGACGGCCACGTCACGGAAGGCGCCGACCTGGGCGAAGACGACCCGGAGTTCTTCGAGCATCTGGTGCCAGACCACCATGGACGGCGAGTCGTCCATCACCAGCAGCAGCATCGCCTCGCGCCGCCGGGCCTCGGTGAACACCGGGACGATGTGGCCGCTGCGGGCGCTGGTCTCGGCGGTGGCCGCCTCGTCCAGCGGGCCGCGGCGGGGCGGCACCCGGGGGCGGTAGCGCTGCAACGGGCGCAGCGCCCGCTCCAGCGGCAGCAGCCCGGGGAAGGCGGTGGCCACCGGGATGCGGACCAGGGTCTCCTCGGCCGGGGCCGCCTCGTCCGGCCGCAGCGGACGGAGCGCGATCCGGCCCGCCCCGGCGGCGGGCCGGCCGTCCGGCGGGGGCGCTCCGGCCGGTGCGGAAGGGGGCGTTCCGGCGTCCTCGGGCGGGGCAAGTGTGGCCGGATCCGTGCGGTCGGGGGCGGCCTCGGGCTCCGGGGGCGGGGCGATCCGGCGGGCCAGCCAGAGCGCGTCGGCCAGCCCTTCGGCGTCCGCGTCGAGGCCGGCCGCGCGCAGCCGCGCGACGAGCCGCGCGTGCGGGTCCGCTCCGGGGGCCACCTGAGGTCACCTGACCCGGTTGAGCGGCTGCATGAGCTCCTCGGCCAGGCGTTCCCGGGTGCCGGCGTCCTCTTCCCGGGCCTGCTGGGTGAGGTAGATGGCGTTGAGCAGCTGGTCGGCGGAGCGCTGCTCGCCGGGGCGGCGGTCGAGGAACTGCCGGATGATCTGCTCGTTCTGCTCGGCGGCGGCCGGCCCGAAGTGGGCGCGGACCATGGCGGCCAGCCGGTCCTCGTCGGGGACGCCGAGCCGCAGGTGGATGCAGCGGCGCAGCAGCGGGGCGGGGAAGTCGCGTTCGCCGTTGCTGGTCAGGACGACGAACGGGAAGGCGCGGCAGCGGATCCGGCCGCCGTGCACGGTGGCCTTGCCGCCGTCGTCGTCGAGGACCTCGATGTCGGGGTGGCGGTCGGCCATCCGTTCCAGCTCGGGGATGGCGAACTCGCCTTCCTCCAGGGCGTTGAGCAGGTCGTTGGGGAGGTCGATGTCGCTCTTGTCGAGTTCGTCGACGAGCAGGACGCGGGGGCGGCGGGCGGGCAGCAGGGCGGTGCCCAGCGGGCCGAGCCGGACGTAGCGGCCGATGCCGTCGCCGGGCTGTTCGCCGTCCGGGCCGACGTCGCCGCCGGCCCGGGCGAGCTGGAGGTCCTGGAGGCGGGCGAGGGCGTCGTACTGGTAGAGCCCGTCGCGCAGCACGGTGCGGCTGACGATGGGCCAGCGCAGCACGCGGCCCAGGCCCAGTTCGTGGGCGACGGCGTGGGCCAGGGTGCTCTTGCCGCTGCCGGGTTCGCCGGTGACCAGCAACGGGCGGCGCAGGTAGAGGGCGGCGTTGATCAGCTCCAGCTCGGTGGGGCCGGGCCGGTACTGCTCGGCGAGGTCCTGCTGGAGGCCGAGGCGCCGGGTGGAGGCGGTGTCTATCGGAGCGGGCGGGCTCACCTCCGGGCCACCGTCGAAATTGCGCCACGGCGGGGGCGGCGGCAACCGGTCGATCCCCTCGTGGGGTTGACCGGTGCCCCGGTAGATCAGCCACTCGTTCACGTCGTGCTCCTCGTCGCTGACGAAGCAAGGGCTCGCGAGGGCACCGCCGTCACGCACGTGCCGCACGCGCGATCTCGCGCTGCCACGCACAGGGATCCCTTTATGACAGTACCCGCGCGGACCATGGCGAACATCGATTTCCGGACGCCCGGCAACCGCTCCCCGCGCCGCCCGGTCATCCCTGCCCCAGCCCGGGCAGCGGCGCGGTGGCGTCGTCGTACAGCAGGACCAGCGCCTCCGGCCAGGGGGCGGCGGGGCCGTGCGGGTCGGGGCGGCCGTCGGCGCTGTGGCCGTCGTGGCTCTGGGCCCGCAACGCCCGTACCGCCTCGGGGAGTTTGGCGGCGCCGCCGACCCTGGCCAGCAGCGCGTCGGCCTCCCGCTGGAAGACGGCGCAATCGGGTCCGCAGGCGTCGGCCGGGTGCGGGGTGGTGCGCCACAGCGCGATGCCGTGGCCGGCGTCGAGCGCGTCGATCATGGTGTCCAGCGCCTCCCCGTGGCCGACCGGGCCGCACAGCACCGGCACCGCGGAGGTGGCGGCGGTGCGCAGCCGTTCGTACCCGGGGCTGCGTTCGGTGACGGTGAGCGGCAGCGCGGTGAGCCCGGGGTGCCGGGCCGTCTCCTGCCAGCGGCCGAGCCATTCGGGCGGGCGGGAGGCGGCGCGCTCCACGTCGCGTACGACGACCGGGCGGCGGGTGCCCATCGGGCGCGGCGGGCGGTGGCCGCGGCCGGTGCGGTCGCCGCCGGGGGTCCACAGGTGGGCGGCGACGTCGAAGTGGTGGACGGGCAGGGCGAGTTCGACGGTGGCCGGGCGGCCGGTCTCGTCGGCCCGGTCCAGGGCGAGCGCCAGCGGCTCCTCGATCTGGGCGACCGCCTCGTCGAAGGTGACCCCGTCGCGCGCGTCGCACACCGTGGTGACCTGGCGGTCGTCGGGCGAGCGGACGAGCTGGATCTCCCAGCGGAAGCGCACCGGCCGGTCGTCCTGCCAGACCACCGGGGCGAGCGCGACCAGCACCGAGGACTGGGCGACCGGTCCGGCGGCGGCCGTCTCGGCGAGGCTGTTGCGGTCCACCGCGGGCAGCGCGATCGCCCGGCGCTTGGCGAAGTCGTGCAACTTGGCGGCGCCGGCCGGGTCCTGCTCCCGGACCTCCTCGGCGACCAGCAGCAGGTAGGTGACGAAGGCGAGCAACTGCTTGCCGCTGTCCGGCTCGTAGAGCAGCCCGTGGCCGTCCCGCCAGGCCACCGGCAGCGGGTCGTGCACGGTGCCGGGGCCCAGCACGCGTTCGACCAGCCGCTGCACCACGCCGGGGCTGCGCGGCGGCGGCAGCCGGGCCAGCAGCCCCAGCGCCTCGGCGCGGTCGACCGGGGTCCATTCGCCTATCACGTCGGAGAGCTGGTTCTGCACGTCGATCCAGGTGCCGCGGGTGTGGCGGCCGATCTGCTGCTGCTCGTAGTGCCAGCGGTCGTGGGCGCGCACCAGCTCCTGGTACGGGTCGGGGCCCAGGCCCAGTTCGGGGTCGAGGGCGTCGTCGCCGGTGAGCCCGCGCAGCGCGGTCAGCAGCACCGCCCGGCCGCCGTCCCGGCTGCGGCGGCGGGCCTTGACCACGCCGACCACGCGGCCGTGGGCCAGGTCGACCACGAGGCTGCCGGAGACCCCGGCCGGGATCTCGGAGTCGGGGCCGAGGCGGAAGACGTGGATGCTGTCGTTGCCGGGGACGGTGCAGGTGCCGTCCCACGGTTCGAGGTCGCGGCCGGGGCGCCGCCAGCCGAGCGCGGCCACCTGGCGGCTGACCGGGGGCACCGCGCGGTCGCTGAGCCAGGCGCAGCCGTGCGGGGGCACCGGTCCGGTGAGCCGGATCAGCGCCAGGTCCGGGCTGATCTCGAACTCCCGCTCGTCGCCGAGTTCCCAGTGGGTCAGCTCGTCGCGGCCGGGCAGGGTGTAGACGGCGCGGGCGGGCACCGTGCGGTCGCCGATCCGGATGCCGATCTCGCCGTCGCCCATCCAGCGCCGCCGGCCCAGGGAGTCGCGGCGCACCAGGACGTGGGCGCAGGTGAGCACCCAGCCGGGGGCGACCATCAGTCCGCTGCCCCAGAACTCGGGCTGGTCGGACCGGGGGTCGGAGACGACGGCCACCGCCACGTCCCGGGCCAGCTCCCGCAGCCGGGACGCCGCCTCGTCCGGGACGCCGCCCGGGCCCGGCGGTGTCACGGCCGCTCCCGGGCGGGGCGGGCCGGGGGCTTACGCATCCGCGTCGTCCCCGGCCGGGGTCGGGGGGGCCGGCGGCGGGGCCTGGGCCGGCAGCGGCGGCGCGGCGGCCGGCGGGTGTTCCTTGCCGAACCGGTCGCGCCAGGTGAGCCGGACGTTGAGGGCGGCCTTGGAGCCGCCGCCGGCCAGCACGCTGACGATGACGCCGGACTTGACCGCGAGTTCGACGCCGAACTCCACGCTGACCTCGTCGGGCCCGGCCGCGGCGGCGGCCTCCCGGACCGAGGCGGCGACCCCGCCGATCAGTCCGCGCAGTTGCTGGACGCGGGCGACCACCCCGTCCATGGCGCCCACGTCCTCGTAGTCGCCGTACTCCTCGCCCGACATGGCCACCGGTGACAGCCGGGCCCAGACCTCGGTGCCGTCCGGCAGTTCGATGCGCTGCGCCTGATCCCCCACGCCGCCCCTCCGCTCCCCCGAGCCTGCGAGATCGCCCCGCCACGGGTCCACGCGGCGGGCCGGACGATCAGGCTAGCCCCCGCGAGGCCGCGGCGCGAGAGCCCCGAACGGGTGCCTATCCTGGCCGCGTACCCCTTACGTCCCTTGTGACCTGGAACGATTTCGGAGCACACGTGTACTTCACGGACCGCGGCATCGAGGAGCTGGAGAGCCGGCGCGGCGAGGAGGAGATCACTTTCGAGTGGCTCGCCGCGCGGTTGCAGGAATTCGTCGATCTCAACCCGGAGTTCGAGATCCCGGTGGAGCGGCTGGCCACCTGGCTGGCGCGGCTGGACGACGACGAGGAGGAGTGACGGCGGGCCTGGGGCCGGCCGGCCTTGACTTCCGCGTTACGCGATATATCGTGTTCTTGGGAGGACGCGATATGTTGCGTCTGCCGCACCCTGGGAGGGCTGGATGTCAGCGCACACGTGGACCGTCGCGGAGCCACGCCGGATCACCTTCGACGACACCGTCACCGGCCTGCACGTCCGCGTCGTCGGCGGCACCGTCAACGTGGTCGGCACCGAGGAGGGCCCGGCCCGGCTGGAGGTGACCGAGCTGGAGGGACCGCCGCTGGTGGTCACCCGGGACGGGGGGACCCTGACGGTGGCCTACGAGGACCTGTCCTTCAAGGGCCTGCTGGGCTGGCTGGACCGCAAGGGGTGGCAGCGCCGCGCGGTGGTCTCGCTCACGGTGCCGCACCGCACCCACGTCGAGGTCGGGGTGGTCGGCGCCACCGCCACCGTCTCCGGGGTGACCGGCCGCACCAAGGTGCACGGGGTCAGCGGTGACACCACGCTGGTCGGCGTGGGCGGACCGGTGGACGCCAGCACCGTCTCCGGCAGCCTGGAGGCCCAGGCGCTCGCCGGGGACCTGGCGTTCAACAGCGTCTCCGGCGACCTGACGGTGGTCGGCGGCACCGGCTCCCGGCTGCGGGCGGACTCGGTCAGCGGCGACATCGTGCTCGACCTGGACCCCTCGGCCGGCGCCGACGTCCGGCTCAACACCGTCTCCGGGCAGATCGCGGTGCGCATCCCGGAGCCCGGCGACGCCGAGGTGGAGGCGTCCACCGCCAGCGGCCCGGTCTCCTGCGCCTTCGACGAGCTGCGGGTCACCGGCAGCTGGGGGGCGAAGACCATCGCCGGCCGGGTCGGCCGCGGCGACGCGCGGCTGAAGGCCACCACCGTCTCCGGCGCCATCGCGCTGCTGCGCAGACCACCCGCGGAACCGGCCGACGCCCCCCGCCTGACGAAGGATCTGTGACATGGCCCCCGTCTTCGCCCACGGCCGCCTGCGGCTGTACCTGCTCAAGCTGCTCGACGAGTCGCCGCGCCACGGCTACGAGGTGATCCGGCTGCTGGAGGAGCGCTTCCAGGGGCTGTACGCGCCCTCGGCCGGCACCGTCTACCCGCGGCTGGCCAAGCTGGAGCAGGAGGGCCTGGTCACCCACACCACCGAGGGCGGTCGCAAGGTCTACGCGCTGACCGCGGCCGGCCGCGCCGAGGTCGCCGACCGCCAGGACGAACTGGCCGAGCTGGAGCAGGAGATCCGTGACTCGGTCTCCGAACTCGCCGCCGAGATGCGCGAGGACGTCCGCGGCGCCGCCGGCGACCTGCGCCGCGAGGTCCGCGAGGCCGCGGCCCGGTCCCGTACCGACCCGCAGGACGCGGCAGCCGCCTTCGGGGCGGTCAAGCAGGGGTGGAAGGAGCAGGCGCGGCGGGCCAAGGAGGAGAGCCGCCGGGCCAGGGAGGAGGCGCGCGCCGCCCGCCAGCAGGCCAAGGAGGCCCAGGCGTACGCCCGCGAGGAGATGCAGCGCATCGTCCGCCGGGTCCAGGACGAGGTGCAGGACCACGTACGGCAGGGCGACTGGCAGTCGGCGGTCACCCAGGGGCTCGCCGAGTTCACCCGCGAGATGGGGCGGTTCGGCCGCTCCACGCCGTGGCCCGGGTACGTCAAGCCGGAGCCGGCCGACGTACCCGACTGGGGGTCGGTGGACGACTCGGCCTCCACCGACCCGGTCCGCGACCTGGAGCGGCTGCTCGACCGCTTCCGCGACGACATCCGCGACGCCGCCCGGGACAACGGGGTGGACGCCGCCCAGCTGCGCGAGGTCCGCCGCCATCTGTCGACCGCGGCGGCCCACATCGGCGTCCTGCTGCGCCCCGGCACGCGGGACTGACCTGCCTCAGACGGTCAGGACGACCTTGCCGAACAGGTCGCCCCGGGCGATCTTCTCGAACCCCTCGCGGGCCCGGTCCAGCGGCAGGACGGAGTCGATCACCGGGCGTACCCCGGTGGTGGCGCAGAAGTCGAGCAGCCCCTCCAGCTCCTCCTTGGTGCCCATGGTGGAGCCGACCACCTTCAGCTCCAGGAAGAAGATCCGGTTGAGTTCGGCCGCCTTGGGGCTGGGGCCGCTGGTGGCGCCGGAGATGACCAGGGTGCCGCCGGGGCGCAGCGACTTGACCGAGTGCGACCAGGTGGCGGCGCCCACGGTCTCGATCACCGCGTCCACCCGGTGCGGCAGCCGCGCGCCCGGCTCGAAGGCGGCCAGCGCCCCGAGTTCCTCGGCCCGGGCGCGCTTGGCCGCGTCCCGGCTGGTGGCGTAGACCCGCAGGCCGGCCGCCCGGCCCAGCACGATCGCGGCGGTGGCCACCCCGCCGCCGGCGCCCTGCACCAGCACGCTGTCGCCCGGGCGCACCCCGGCGTTGGTGAAGAGCATCCGGTACGCGGTCAGCCACGCGGTGGGCAGGCAGGCCGCCTCCTCGAAGGTCAGCTCCTTCGGCTTGCGCAGCACGTTCCACACCGGCACGGCGACCCGTTCGGCGAAGGTGCCCTGGTAGCGCTCGGTGAGGATGGAACGGGGCTCGCGCGGGCCGACGCCGTGGCCGGTCTGCCCGATCACCGAGTGGACGACCACCTCGTTGCCGTCCGCGTCGACCCCGGCGGCGTCGCAGCCGAGGATCATCGGCAGGCTCTCCTGCGACAGGCCGACGCCGCGCAGCGACCACAGGTCGTGGTGGTTGAGGGAGGCCGCCTTGACGTTGACCGCGGTCCAGCCGGGCGCGACCTCCGGTTCGGGACGTTCCCCCAGCTCCAGTCCGTCGAGCGGCTGTTCAGGGTCGATGCGAGCGGCATAGGCAGCGAACATGTGCCGAAACTAGCCGCGCTTCACGGGGCCCACCAGTGTCCGCCCCGTGAAGCGATGTACGTCACCCGGGCGGTCCGGGCCGCGGCGGGGCGCCGGACCGGGTGTGCCAGAATCGGGAAACGGGCGATCCCCGGCGTCCCGTCGGGCCGGCACTACCCAGGGCCGGACCATGGCGGGAGCCACTTGGAGCACGAGGCGCGTCGGCACCCCCGTGTGCCCCCTGGACCCCACCGGTGATCCGTCACGCGGGCGCCGGCCGGACATGAGGTCACGCTCCACCGGGCACTTTCCGGTAACGGGAATATCGGCGGATGTGCGGAAACTTATGTGCTCGCCAGCTCGAACAGCCTTCCGGTAGAACGGATCCTTCACCCCTCGACCAGGGCCCACGCGCGTGGCGTGCGACACGCGCGGCGCTCGTGCACCTCCGACGCGGAGGCCGCCCGGGCAGGCCCGCCTCGCCCCGCACCCGGGGCGAGCCACCCTCAACCAGCAATAACGACAAAGGGGTCAATTTTGTCAGCGGAGATCGTCAACCCCCGGAGCGACAGCGATACGGATCAGGAGCTGATCGATCCGGCCTTCGCCCTGCACCGCGGCGGAAAGATGGAGATCAGCGCGACGGTGCCGGTGCGTGACCGCGACGACCTGTCGCTCGCCTACACCCCCGGCGTGGCCAAGGTCTGCACCGCCATCGCCGAGGAGCCCTCGCTCGTCCACGACTACACCTGGACCTCACAGGTGGTCGCCGTGGTCACCGACGGCACCGCGGTGCTCGGGCTGGGCGACATCGGCCCGCAGGCGTCGCTGCCGGTGATGGAGGGCAAGGCCATCCTGTTCAAGCAGTTCGGCGGTGTGGACGCGGTGCCGATCGCGCTGGACACCAAGGACACCGACGAGATCGTGGAGACCGTCGTCCGCCTCGCGCCCTCCTTCGGCGGGGTCAACCTGGAGGACATCTCCGCGCCGCGCTGCTTCGAGATCGAGCGCCGGCTCAAGGAACGGCTGGACATCCCGGTCTTCCACGACGACCAGCACGGCACCGCCGTCGTCACGCTCGCCGCGCTGCGCAACGCCGCCCGGCTGACCGGCCGCTCCCTCGGCGAGCTGCGCGCGGTGATCTCCGGCGCCGGGGCCGCCGGGGTCGCCATCGCCAAGATCCTGGTCGAGGCGGGCATCGGGGACGTCGCCGTCACCGACCGCAAGGGCGTGGTGCACGGCGGCCGGGACGACCTGACCGACGTCAAGCGCGAGCTGGCCTCGTACACCAACAAGGCCGGGCTGACCGGCTCGTTGGAGGACGCGCTGGACGGCGCCGACGTCTTCATCGGGGTCTCCGGCGGCACCGTCGCCGAGTCGGCGGTGGCCACCATGGCCGAGGGCGCCTTCATCTTCGCGATGGCCAACCCCACCCCCGAGATCCACCCGGACGTGGCCCACAAGTACGCCGCGGTGGTGGCCACCGGCCGCAGCGACTACCCGAACCAGATCAACAACGTGCTCGCCTTCCCCGGCATCTTCGCCGGCGCCCTCCAGGTGCGCGCCTCGCAGATCACCGAGGGCATGAAGATCGCCGCCGCCGAGGCGCTGGCCGCGGTGGTGGCCGAGGAGCTGAGCGCGGAGTGCGTGATCCCCTCGCCGTTCGACGAGCGGGTGGCCCCCGCGGTCACCAAGGCGGTGGCCGCCGCGGCCCGCGCCGAGGGTGTCGCCCGCCGCTGACCGGCACACCCCCGGCGCCCCGGGCGGCCGTCGCGCGGACGACGGCCGCCCGCCGTCACTTCAGGGCGGCGACCACCGCGTCCGGCACCGAACGCCACACCGTGCGGGCCTCGGCGAACCCCGCCTCGCGCAGGACGCCGGCGTGCCACTCGGGCGGGTGGGGCTCGCCGTCGGTGTGGCCGCCGAAGATCTCGAAGCGGCGGGCGACGGCCGCGCCGAGCGCCTCGTCCGCCGCCGCCACCCGCCACCAGGTCTCCCAGTCGAGCACGCCGTCCGCACGGGCGCCTTCCTGGCGGGCGTGGCGCAGCGCGCGCTCGGCCTCGTTGATCCGCTCGGTGGCGGGGTCGGGCATGTGGTCGGCGTTGAGGAAGACCCCGCCGACCTTGAGGACGCCGGGCAGCTCGCCGTAGAGCCGGGCGAGTTCGCCGGTGTCGAGCCAGTGCAGCGCGGTGGCGGTGAGCACGGCGTCGTACTCGTGGTGCGGCAGCCGGCCG